>JBBIPA010000001.1:0-1613 GCA_037443085.1 Chloroflexota bacterium
CACCGGCATCATCTCGGGGACTCCCGCCGAGGGCACGCGCGGCAGCCACCCGTTTACTGTTAAAGTCGCCGATAGCAACAAGCTGCCTGTTTACGGTCAGCAGAGCTTCAACCTGGCGATTAAGAAGGGTTTCTATGAAGCCGTGGTCACCATCGGCTCCAGCCTGCTGGGCGGAGAGGCCAAAGTGCTGGTGGGCGGCAAGGAAGCGTGTCGGCTGCCTGGCGGCGCCTCAAAACGACTCAGCTTCCCCCTGGGAACACGGCATACCATCACTGTCGATAGCCAGATTACACATCCCTCCGAGTGCACAGGTTTGCCGCAAACGCAGTTAGTGGTGTTAATACAAAAATAAGGGAAAAAACCAGCGACAAGAAAAACACCACCGAAGTGAAGCGAACAATAGGTCGTTTCTTCATGAATGGCAGGGTTTTTCACATTTTGCCTTGTCCTAAAATAAAAGTCAATATGGACTGCACCCCTATGACTGGACAGAAAGGGTTAGGATGGGCTGGCAGGGTTCCTCCTTATTCTGCTGTTGATGTACCAGCGCTTCATACTTCACAGGTGACATATAGCCGAGTGATGAGTGAAGACGCTTAAGATTATAGACCTGCTCTATGAAAAAGGGAAGCCTGTTTTCTACATCAGATAGCGTTTCGTATTCGTATAAATATACCTCCTCATGTTTTAGCGTTTTAAAGAAGCTCTCGATAGTGGCATTATCGTATGGATTGCCTTTCCCTGACATGCTGATCTGAAAGCCGTGTTCTTTAAGGACATCGGTGTATTCAAAGGAAGCATACTGCACTCCCCGGTCTGAATGGTGGATAACCCCCGTGCCAGGCTTACGGTTGGTTATGGCCATCCGTAATGCCTCTAGAACCAGATCTGTATCCATGCTCCTGGACACAGCATGGCCGATTACTTTCCGCGAAAAGGCATCAAGTATGGCAGCCAGGTAAACAAACCCATGGCGGATACGGATATAGGTGATATCTGCCAGCCATACCTGGTTGATGCCGGTTACTGGCCTGTCCTTGATCAGATTACGGTATATCGGCAATCCATGGTGGCTGTTGGTGGTCCTGACCCATTTGCGTTTGGCCCGGCATAGCAGGTCGCTCTCCCGCATAAGGCGCAGCACTTTCTTGTGGTTTATCTGGAAACCATCATCGTGCAACTGCTGTGTCACCCTGCGATAGCCGTAACCATGAAAATCGAGGCAGATGGCCTCTATCCTGTCCAAAATATCTATGTCTCCCTTCACCATCGCAGGATCAGGCTCTTTAGGTTGGTAATAGAAGCTGCTCCTGGCCAGTCCCATCAGCTCACACCCTTTGCTGACGGTTTTGAGTTCGTGCCCATGTTGTTTGACGATTTCCCGTTTTTGGCCTGCTGGTTGAGCTTGTGCTGATACGCCTTTTTTAAAAATTCATTCTCTAAGGTCAGCTTGCCCACCAGTCTCTCCAGTTTCTCAATCCTATCCTGCAGGGCAGCTTCCTTTACCGGTTCATTATCGAACCTGCCCAGTTCGTATTGCTTTTTCCAATGGTTTAGGAGGCTGGGAACAATATCATATCTGCGGCATAGTTGGGCAGGACGGCTGACGCCAC
>JBBIPA010000002.1:0-180295 GCA_037443085.1 Chloroflexota bacterium
TAGTTACCCACTGGCCACCAAGCCTTAGTGCCCACAGTTTTCCCTTCTCAGCCTGGGTGCGCAAAGTAACCGGCGCAATTCCCGCCAGCTCTGATGCTCTTTTCAGGTCAATGAACTCGTCGACGCTGGAAGCTGCCAACTGCCCCGAAGGATAGCGCTTGCTGGCATCTAGGATTTCTACCGAAGCCAGACTACTGTCATCAGTGTAATTTAGTATTACCCCAGTCTCTACCTCGTTGCTATGGCTCAAGGGAGTACTGGGTTCCTGAAGATAAATGGTGAGTATATCAACTTCGGGTTCATATTCAATTTTCAGGGCGACTTTGGGCATTTCCTTCAATTTTGTTTTTGTTACCATACTTCACCCCTATCTCGTTTTGACCACGGTTATTACCAGAGCATATGGGCCTACCATAACCCAAATTACTCTAAGCTTCTCATACCGCGATTCTCAGTTTTCTCCTTTGCTCAGCCTTTCTCCCGAATTGATAGCTTCTTCCACGTCCGTTGTCGCTAGCTTATATAGCCTCAGCTTGTTCCTGGCATGGCGACTGAACCGTATCTCCATTCAGCTAAGTATAAGCGGTTACGCTTATACTTGTCAATTTATGAACTGGCTGGTCATGTACATTGTGGTGCGAGTTTGGCGGAACCATCGTATGAAGGTGATAAAAAAGGTGACCAGCTCTATATCACAGGTCTGATAATTACTGTCTGCTCTCGCTTGGCGCCGACGGAGACGATGTCTATGGGGCAGCCGAGAAGCTTCTCCAGGCGAGCGACGTATTGCCTGGCCTGGGAAGGCAGTTTTTTGAAACTGCGTATATCGCTGGTGGGGGTCTGCCAGCCGGGAATTTGCTCGTAGACAGGCTGACATTTCTCCAGCGTGCTAAGGTCGGTGGGGAAATAATCAATGGTCTTGCCATCTATCTTGTATCCGGTGCAGATATTGATGGTGGGGAGCGGGTCCAGGATATCGAGTCGAGTGAGGATGATGCTGTTGAAACCGTTCACCTGGACGCTGAAACGGCCGGCAACAACATCGAACCAGCCGCAGCGCCGCGGCCGGCCGGTGGTGGCGCCGTACTCCTGAGCACGTTTTCTGATGGACTCGCCGATTTCGTCCTTGAGCTCGGTGGGCATGGGGCCGCCGCCCACCCTGGTGATATATGCCTTGAACACGCCGGCGATCCGGTTGATGTTATTGATGCTGATGCCGGAGCCGGTGGCGCTGCTGGAAGCCAGTGGCGATGATGAGGTGACGTAGGGATAGGTGCCGAAGTCGGGGTCAAGCATAGTGCCCTGAGCGCCTTCCAGTAAAATATTTTCCTTCCTGGATATCGCCTCCCGGATGATGGAAGCGGTTTCTCGGATATAGGAGGCGAGTCGTTTCCCGTAGTCGAGGTATTGCTGGTAAATCTCTTCGAATGACAGTGCCGAAGCGTTATACACTCTGGTGATAATGGCATTTTTGAGCTCGAGGACGGTTTTCAATCTGGTTTTGAATGCCTCAGCATCGAGCAGGTCGCAGGTGCGAATGCCCTGCCGTGCTGTCTTATCGGTGAAAACGGGGCCGATTCCTTTGAGGGTGGTGCCGATAGCTCCACCGCCCCGCCGCTCTTCCTCCAGGCGGTCGAGCAGTATATGATAGGGCATGATGATATGCGCCCGGTCGCTGATGAAGAGATTACTGGTGTCAACGCCCTTGCCTTTGATTTCATCGATTTCCGCCAGCAGCACCGCGGGGTTAATGGCTACGCCATTGCCCAGAATGCATACGGCACCGCGGTGGAAGATGCCTGAAGGCACCAGGTGGAGCTTGAACTCTCCAAAGGGGTTAATCACGGTGTGGCCGGCATTGTCGCCGCCGGAATAGCGCACTACCACCCTGGCCTTTTCCGCCAGGAGGTCAACGATTTTGCCTTTGCCTTCGTCTCCCCACTGACCACCGACAATTGTTACTACAGACATAACCTTTCATCCTGTCTTCCTCTCCCCTTCTTAAGGGGAGAGGAAATAGATTTCTTACAGTCGGCTCATGTAGCCCCTGCCCCAGTAGTAAAGCAAGGCGCCACCGCCGATAAGCCAAACCAGCAAGCCAATAATTATCGCCCAAATGGCGTCAAAAATAAAGATGCTGCCCAGCACCATCCAGAGCACTGCCAGGATGCTCAGCGCAGTTAAACTCCATTGAAATGTCTTGTCGTTCATGGTGATTCCCGGTCACTTTCCCTGCTTCTTTGTCTGGTGCCACACGTGGACCAGTCGCTGTACCACAGTGATGAAAGTAAAGACCGCCAGCACAATCAGCGTAATCAGGACCTGACTGAGCATCAAGCCAAGCGCCAGTATTATAACCCTCTCGGCTCTGGTGAACAAGCCGGTTTTGCATTCTATACCCAGACCTTCAGACCTGGCCCTGATGTAGCTGATGAGAAACGAGCCTACCATGACACCGAAGATAAGCAGTATCTCCAGGGCATGCTCGCCGTTGAGATAAAGAAATAACAGGCCGATGAACAGCAATGCTTCGGAGAGGCGGTCGAAGGTGGAGTCCAGCAAAGCGCCGAAGCGTGTGGTTCGATTGGTTGAGCGCGCCAGCGCCCCATCGAGGATATCGAATAGCCCTGCCACCAGAACCAGCACACCGGCGATGAGCAGGTGATTCAGGGCTATCAGGGCGGCGGCGATGATGGTGACGACGAGGCCGGCCCAGGTGAGCATGTCAGGAGTGAGACCGGTTTTGCTCAACCAGGGCACCAGCGGTCCGGTGATTTTGGCGGCAGCGAACTTGCGGAAATCCATTCGACTACACTTTCTTGGGGAGGCAGTTAGCGAAGCAGGCTACGGTAAAAGTCCATTACTTGGCGTGCTATATTCTCCCAGCTATAGTTTTGCGCTTTGACCTTTCCTTTAGCTCCCATCTGCTCCCGGCGCGAGCGGTCGTTTAGTAAGGATATCAGGGCTTGAGCCAATCCTTCTTCGTCTGACGGTGCTACCAGCAGACCTTCGGCGTCATGGGTGAGCACACTGGCGTAGCCTTCAATGCTGGAGGCGACCACAGGTTTGCCACAGGCCATGGCTTCCAGCAGCACAATGCCGAAGCTTTCGCCGCCGGTGGCAGGGGCGCAGAAGATATCGGCAGTGCGGTAATATTCCGGCAGCTCGGCGTCGGAGACAAAGTCGGTAAAGACGATGTTATCCAGTTTTAGTTCCTGTGCCTGTTCCTCGTAGCCGGGGCGCAGCCTGGTGCCGGGACCGACCACGATAAGGCGGAAGTCGGGGAACTCTTTTTTAATCAGGGCGCAGGCATTGATGAGACGTCCCAGTCCCTTGCGTTTTTCCAGCCTCCCTACGAAGAGGACATTTAGTTTACCATCGGCGAACTCCTTACGGTGCGGTCCTTCTGGAGTAAAACGTTCGACATTGATGCCGTTCGGTATGATATGGTATTCGCCGCCGGGGAAATATCTGTTCACAAAGTTCAGTGCCGCTTTGGAAACGGCGATTTTGCCGTGCAGCTTCTTAAACCAGGGCTTGAGCACCGGTTGAGTAACGTAGTAAGTTCGTGACCCGGCGTGACAGGCATGGAAGGTGCCCACATTGGTGCAGGTTGACTGCGCCAGGGTGCTGACACAGAGCAACGGAGCGAAAGGTTCATGCAAGTGGAGGATGTCGAATTTTTCCTCGCTCAGCACTTTCTTAATTTGGACTGGCAGCCAGGGAGACAGGGGAATGCGGGCTATGGAGCCACCATAGGGGATGGGCAGGGGTCTGCCCACTGCCTTGAGCTCCACATCGGGAGTGAGCTTCGTGTCTTTCAAGCGGGGTGCGATAATCTTAACCTGGTGTCCCCATTTGCAGAAGTGGTCAGCGAGATGAGAGATGTGGTTGACTACCCCGCCAGGGAAAGAGTAGTCATAGGGAGATACCAGCCCAATCTTCACCGTCGTTTTATCCTTTGTGCAGTTCTGTCGTTGAGCACCGCTTATACTTTTTCTGTGGCGGCGCTTTTTTCAGGCAAACAAACCGGGCTTGATTGTGCTTTCCCACTGATGAACTGCTCCACCCGCTCCCGAGCCTCTTCATCAGAGTACTGGATGGGTGGGGATTTCATAAAGTAGGACGAAGGTCCTACCAGGGAGCCAGCTATACCGCGCTCGAGGGCCAGCTTGCAGCAGCGGATGGCGTCGATAACCACGCCGGCTGAGTTGGGACTGTCCCATACTTCCAGCTTCATTTCGAGGTTCAACGGGACGTCACCGAAGGTGCGCCCTTCCATCCTGATATGGCAGAACTTGCGGTCAGCGAGCCAGGGCACATAGTCACTGGGGCCGACATGGATATCATCAGGACTCATCTCATAGTTCAATTGAGAGGTCACCGCATTGGTCTTGGAGATCTTCTTGGATTCCAGGCGCTCGCGTTCCAGCATATTGTAGAAATCGGTATTGCCGCCGAAGTTAAGCTGGTAGGTTCTCTCCAGCCTGACGCCGCGGTCCGTGAAGAGCTTGGTTAAGACACGGTGGGTTATGGTAGCGCCTACCTGGGATTTGATATCATCACCAATCACCGGCAGCCCGGCTTCGGCAAAACGGTTATACCAGTACGGCTCGCGGGCTATGAACACGGGAATACAGTTGATGAAGCCGCAGCCGGCGGACAATATCTGCTCCACATACCACTTGGTGGCTTCCTCACTGCCGACGGGCAGGTAATTGAGCACCACGTCAGTCTTGGTTTCCTTGAGGATGCCCACGATGTTAGCCGTGCTGCCTGGCGCCTTCTGGATAATCTGAGACAGGTATTTGCCCAGGCCGTCGTGGGTCATGCCCCTGATCACTTTCACGCCGGTCTTGGGCACGTCATAGAACTTGAAGGTATTATTGGGTGCAGTGTAAATGGCTTCGGCTAAGTCCTTGCCCACCTTGTTTTTATCAATGTCGATGGCAGCAACGAAATTGATATCTCTGATATGGTAGCCACCCAGATTCACATGCATTAGTCCCGGTACGAATTCATCTGGCTTGGCATTTTTATAGTAATGGACGCCCTGCACCAATGAGGAGGCGCAGTTGCCCACACCGATGATGGCTACGTTGATTTTGCCCATTTCACACTCCTTTCAGGGTTTGTGGCCACAAACCGGGGTCTTCATCTTAGAGTGGTGGATTATGAAGATACCTTTAACTATCCAGCACCCAAAAACTGCAACACTATATTATAATGGCTGCCCTTGTATATAACAAGGTTTTGTGATATTTTCAAAGGGTGCTTTATGATTTTCACACCCATACCTTCCACAGCGATGGCGAGCTGTCACCAATGGAACTGATTCAGCGGGCTGTGGTTCAGGGCTATGCGGCTATCGCCATTACCGACCATATAGCTGTGGGCTCACTGAGCCGGGTGATTGCCGAGACCAGCGCCGATTGTGCCCTGGCCAGGAAGCACTGGGATATTATGGCTATCCCCGGCGTGGAGCTGACTCATCTGCCCCCGGAGGCGATATCTGATGCTGCGCGGAAAGCCAAGGAGCTGGGAGCCTGGATGGTGGTGGTGCACGGCGAATCGCCGATTGAGCCTGTTCCCAGGGGGACCAATCTGGCTGCGGTCAAATCACCTTATGTGGATATCCTGGCGCACCCGGGTTTAATCACCTCTGAAGAGGTCACGCTGGCGGTGAAGAACGGCATATTTATCGAGCTATCCGGCCGGCGCGGTCATTGCACCACCAATCCTCATGTGGCTACCATTTGCCACAATCTGGGGGGCAGTCTGCTGGCTAATTCTGACGCGCATGACGAGGATGACCTGCTCACGCCCAAGAGGGCTAAAGATATCCTCCAGCAGGCTGGCGTGAGCACCAGGCAATACCAGCAAATTCTGAGAGACAACCCGCTGCTATTGCTGGAGAGGATTAAGAAGTCAGCTTCTGCCTCTCGTCAGCGCCGGCCGAGGCTTTAGCCTTTTTGCCGACTGGATAATTGAGTGGTGTCACCTGGGATTCTATTTTTCTGTATAGTGGAGGCTATTGGCGGAGCTGTCCAGGGCGAATACCTTGTAGGGATGCCAGAGATTATTTTCAGGGGTGCGGTGGAGTATGGCGAGGAACTGTCCCTCAGGGTTATAAGCGCGGCAATAGTCGCCAGTAATGCCATGTTCTTCGCCCAGCGAAATGGAGCAGCCGTTTTTGATGGCAAGCTCATTCGTTTTATCCACGATGACGGCGCTCCAGTGGAGCAACGGCGTGTCCACGGGGTAGAGGAACTCATTCCAGATACGCTGATGGAAAATACACTTGATATCAGATACCGGCAAGGCATCTTCGATGCCAAACGGACCGCATTTCAGGCGGTTGAGGTTCTTCAAATAAGCTCCGCACCCCAGGGATTGTCCCAGGTCATGGGCAATAGAGCGTATATAGGTACCCTTGCTGCAGGCCACTTCAATGGTTAGCAGCGGCAGTTTATAGTCGATAAGCTCAATGTTGATGATATGCACGCGCCTGGGCTTGGTGGCTACCTGGATGCCGGCGCGGGCTAATTGATAATGCCGCTTGCCCTGGTATTTCAGGGCGCTATACCGCGGGGGCGATTGCTCGATGTCGCCCTGGAAGGTAGCCAGAGCTTTCTTTATCTGTGCTCTGGTGATGCCGCCGGGGTCCTGGACAGTGGTGATTTCCCCTTCTCTGTCGAAGGTCTCGGTAACTGCCCCCAGCTCGATCTCAGCCAGATAGGTTTTGTTGCTGTCAGCGAGAAACTGCACCACTCGCGTCGCCTGGCCAAAACAGATTGGCAG
Source organism: Chloroflexota bacterium (assembly GCA_037443085.1). GTDB lineage: Bacteria > Chloroflexota > Dehalococcoidia > GIF9 > UBA5629 > JBBIPA01. Next base: position 6,802 of record JBBIPA010000002.1, read on the forward strand.
AACGCCGGTGGCTATGGGGTCGAGGGTGCCGGCATGGCCAACGTGCCTTTCGCCTGATAAGCGCTTCAACCAGGCGACGACGCTGAAGGAGGTCTTGCCTTCAGGCTTGTTTACATTGAGGATGCCGTTAATGCTCATCTCTGGCAGTATCGGAAGAGACCTGGTCAATCAGTTGCAGAATTCTGGCGCCATGCTCGATGGAATCATCGAACAGGAAGCTCAGCTCAGGGATAGACCTCAGCAGCAACCGCCGTGACAGTTCACGGCGAAAGAACCCTGAAGCAGCCTTGAAACCCTGCAACATCTCGTTCTTATTGGTCTGGTTCCCCAGGATGCTCACGAACACCTTGGCCTGCTTAAGGTCTGGTGAGGTTGAAACCTTGGTGACAGAAATGAAACCTCTCAATCTGGGGTCGTTCACCTGTTCCTGGAGCAGTTCACTGATTTCCTGTCGAATTAAGCTGCTTACTCGTTCAGCACGTCGTGTCATGGTTTCCTCCTTTCAAGAGAGGTGGGCAATTCAATCCGGATGGAGAGGAAGCAGATTGAAAGGGAAAGCAGGCAGGAAGGTTAGCTTACTTTCTCCCGTCGGTAGAATTGGATAATGTCGCCGGCCTGGAAATCGTTGAAGTTTTCAACTCCAACCCCGCACTCCTGCCCTGTGGGCACCTCTTTCACATCGTTCTTAAAGCGTTTCAAACTACTGACGCGTGATTCGACCAGCGTTTCGCCTTTGCGAATAACTCGAGCCAGGGAGTCTCGTCCTATTCTTCCCTCTTTCACCATAACACCGGCAACCTTGCCTTTCTTGCCAGTGTCAAAGACAGCCTTTATTTCAGCCAGTCCGTCTATGATCTCGGCATAGGTCGGCTCGAGCATGCCCTTGAGCGCCTTTTCCACATCCTTGACCATATCGTATATCACGTTGTAGTAGCGTATCCTTATCTTCTCCAGGTCAGCAAGGCGCTGTGCCCCTGGCTCAGGCCGGGTGTTGAAGCCGATAACGATGCCACTGGAAGCAAGTGCCAGCATCACATCACTCTCGGTAATGCTGCCACTGCTGGCGTGAATCACTCTCACCTTAATCTGTTCGCTGGCTAGCTTTTCCAGGGAATCCTTAATTGGCTCAATACTGCCCTGGACGTCCGTTTTGAGTATGATATTGAGGTCCTTCACCTGGCCGCCGCTGTTTACCTGTGCTGAGAAGTCGCTCAAACTCAGTGTCCGGGCAGTGGGGGCAAACGCCTGTTGTGTGCTCTTGCGCTTGTCCAGCAGGGCGCGTGCCTCGCGCTCATCGTTCACCACTTTGAAGGTATCCCCAGCAAGTGCCACCTCGTTCAATCCCAGGACTTTCGCTGGGGTTGACGGTTCTGCCGTTTTGATAGGCTTTCCGGCGTCGTTGAACATGGCTTTGACCTTGCCATGGGTATTGCCGATAACGACGATATCACCTATCTTGAGCGTGCCTTTCTGCACCAGGAGTGTTGCCAGTGGCCCCATGGTCTTGTCCAACTTGGCTTCAATGGCTACGCCCTCAGCCGGCCCATCCGGCTTAGCTTTTAGCTCGAGGACATCGGCGAGTACCAGCAGGTTTTCCAGAAGGTCGTTAATGCCCTGTTGTTTCTTTGCCGATATGGGAACGCAGATGGTATCTCCGCCCCACTCTTCGATGACCAGGTCCAGGTCAGAGAGCTGCTGTTTTATCTTGTCCAGGTTAGCGGTAGGCTTATCTATTTTATTGATAGCCACTACTATGGGCACTCCGGCAGCCTGGGCATGATGAATAGCCTCCACCGTTTGCGGCATAACGCCGTCATCGGCGGCGACTACCAGGACGGCAATGTCAGTAGCCTGAGCACCTCGAGCTCTCATGGCGGTAAATGCCTCGTGGCCTGGCGTGTCCAGGAAGGTGATTTTGCGCCCGTCCATCTCCACCTGGTAGGCTCCGATATGCTGGGTAATGGCACCTGCCTCGGTAGCGATGACGTTGCTCTGGCGAATAGCATCGAGAAGGCTGGTCTTGCCGTGGTCAACATGTCCCATGATGGTAATTACCGGTGGGCGCGGAGCCAGTTTGCCGCCCTTGGCTGTTTTTGCAGTTGGCGCTGGTTTGGATTTGGCTGGTGCTGGCTGCCGTTTCACTTTGAAACCATAGTTCTCAGCGATCACTGAAGCCACATTGAAATCAATGGTCTGATTAATATTGGCCATGAGACCGTTTCTCATCAGTTGCTTGATGATGTCGACGGCAGTAACCTCCAGGAGTTCGCCCAGTTGCTTTACAGTTAACACAGGCGGCAGGCTAACCTGCTTTGCTGCCTGCGTGCCTGGCTTCGCAGCCTGACGCTCCTGGTTTGGCTCCATAACGGCCTCTTGTTTCCTCTCTGTCATGCTTCCTTCTTCGGCAAACTCCGGGCAAAGTCTAATAGTGCCTGGCGGTTTTCCAGACTGAGCCTGGTGCGCAGCGCATAATCCAGACGCCCTTTATTTACGCTGGTATCCCAGCATTCCAATCTGGGGCACAGATAGGCTCCGCGGCCTGATTTCTTGCCGCGCGGGTCTACCTCGACGATATTCTCGATATTAACCACCAATCGGATTAGCTCCCTCTTATCCCTCTTATCCCTGCACACTATGCAGCTACGCTGGGGTATATGCCTGGGCTTAAGGGCTTGGGGCGTGCTTTTACTCCGCGATTTCATCCTCATCTTCCGAATAGTAAGCTCGCTTTGCCCGTGTTTTCTTGGGCTTTAGCTCCTTTGCTTTTAGCTCTGCTTCCTTCTTGCCCTTGCCGGCTCTCTTTTTGGCTGCGGCTGCTTTCCCCGGGAGTATATCCTCAGCGAAACGTATCGTGGGCGCACCTGTTTCCCCAGTCTCCTTTTTTGATGAGGTGAGCACCAGCTTAATGTCGGTGATAGGCAGAGGTTCAGTCTCCTTTGTTTCTTCAACGGGCTCAACAGATTCCGCCTCTTCTTCCATGGCTAGTTCAGCGACCGGCTCAGCAGCGGCCCTTTCTGCTTCAGCTTTAGCCTCTTTGGCGGCTCTCTCTGCTTCCAGAGCGGAGGCGCTCTTGATATCTATTCTCCAGCCGGTGAGCTTGGCTGCCAGGCGGGCATTTTGCCCTTCTTTTCCGATAGCCAGCGACAGCTGCTTGTCAGGCACACCCACCAGAGCTGTGGTCTCTGCCTCATTAAGCTCCACACTGGTCACCTGCGCCGGGCTGAGGGCATTGGCGATGAGTACCTTGGGGTCATCAACCCACAGGATGACGTCTATCTTTTCGCCGTTGAGCTCGTTCACGATATTTTGTATTCTGATACCGCGTAGACCAACGCAGCAGCCTACGGGGTCAATGCCCTCCTGGCGCGCGGCGACTGCTACCTTACTGCGGTATCCTGGCTCGCGTGCCAGAGCTTTCAGCCCGACTGCGCCGCTATGAATTTCGGGAACCTCAAGCTCCAGCAGCTTCCGTAGTAACTCGCGATGGGAACGTGACACGATTATCTGGGGTCCCTTGGGCGACTTGGTGACTCCCATCAGGTAGAGTTTCAATCTCTGTCCCACGCGGTAGCGTTCGTTATGGATTTGTTCGGCAGGTGGCAGTATTGCCTCAGCCTTACCCAGGTCAATATAGATGTTGTCGGGGGTAATCCGCTGAATCATGCCGGTGACGATGTCACTCTCCCTGCCGGTGAACTCCTCGTAAATAGCGTGATGCTCTGCTTCGTGCAGGCGCTGGAGAATGACCTGTCGTGCCGTTTGAGCAGCGATGCGGCCGGCATTCGGCGGCGTGGCTTCTATGGTTAAAGTGTCGCCAATCCTGGCGTTCTTATCGATTTTGTGAGCGGCAGCAAGCGTTATCTCATTGACGGCGTCGGCTACTTTTTCAGCTACCGTCTTTTTGACGTAGACTTTCACTCCGCCAGTGTTCGGGTTGATTTTTACTGCGAGGTTCTGGTTAGGGGCGAAACTATCCTTCCTATAGGCTGAGATGAGCGCTGACTCTACTGCTGCCAGCACCACCTCTCTGGACAGGTTCTTCTCAGCCGATAGTTGGGTAATGGCGACCATAAATTCAGATTTCATCGCACATCGGCTCCCATCTCTATTTGCCAATTTTCCCCATCAACAAAAAAGTGGGTGCAAAGCCCCACTTTTTTGAACGAGTTTTTCAGTTGGCAACAATTAGTTTACCATAACTGGACTATAAATGCAACCTGCCCAATCTTGGTTCGGTTGATGATGGACAATTAGCAAGCGGTAAAATATAGGCGGCGATGGCGGGAGCAAGCAGCTTTTAGCTCTTGAAGTCGCTCTTTTCTTTAATATCTTCCAGGGAAACCAGGCCTGACCGCAGCGCTTCAACCAGCGCCTCGCTGCGGGAGGCGACGTTCATCTTGGTGAAAATATGGGACATGTGAGCTTTGACGGTGCGCAGGCTCAGGCACAATCTTCTGGCAATCTCTTTATTTCCCATGCCCGTAGCCAGCAGCTTCAGCATCTCCTTTTCACGTTCGCTGAGCAACTCATTTGTCCGGGGCTTCGCTGCTCCCACCGACTTGAGCATAGCCCTCTTGAGCAGCTTTTCGATTATTTCCGGGTGGAGCACCGATTCACCAGCGCGTATGGCTCGCACTGCTTCCACCAGGTCCTGACCTCGTGCACTTTTCAGCAGGTAACCCGCAGCGCCGGCTTCAAGCAATCCCAGGACATAGTTATCATCATCGTAGGCAGTCAGGATGAGGATGGCTATATTGGGGCTGGTGGCTTTTATTCTTTTGCTGGCCTCAATGCCATTGAGCTTGGGCATGAGGATATCCATGATGACCACGTCTGGCTGTAGTTGCGAAGCCTTGGCGACAGCTTCCTCGCCGTCATTGGCTTTGCCCACCACTTCCATGTCCGGTTCTTTGGACAGCGTCTGACCAAGAGCTTCGCAAAGCAGCGGATGGTCGTCGGCAATCAGGATTTTGGTCTTAAGCTTCAAACGTGAAACCTTTTCATCAGTTACTTAATTAGTAGGAATTATAAGGCATACGAGCTAAAACAGCCAACATTTGCGTAGTAACTCTAGTACTTTTGTCCATGCTGTGTTGTATGGCGGATGTACTTTGGGGCAGGGCTAAAGTTGTACCAAAGTTAGCACGGCAGACCGATGAAGTACGTTGGGTTCGCTGGTATAGTGTGAATAGAAATGAAACGTATAACATATTGCAACAAGGAGGTGTTGAAATGCATAAGCTAGTTGATAGGCCAATCGAAGAAACCATGAAAGAGGTAGAGGAGCTGGTGAAGGGGCGGGCTCCCGTCCGCAGGGATGGGTTAACTGGTAAAGGCACCATTTTGACGGTGCTGAGCAGAGCCGCCGATGAGCCCAAATTCCTGAGCCGTATGGCTGATAATCCCCATGAAGCCCTGAAAGAGTACTATACCCTGACTACTGAAGAGAAAGCGGCTCTGGCCAGCGGTGATATCAAGAAAATTGAGGGCTGGGTGGGCAAGCTGGATGAGCGCCTGGCTACCTGGCTCTGGTGCCGACTCAGCCAGGAGAAATGGTAAAAATCGAGAGAAAGAACGAGGAGAATAAGAGATGTCGAGTTCAAGACTACTCGGGAAAGAAGTGGCGCAAGTGGATACCTTGAGACCAGTGGCGGTTGTCGAGGAGGTATCCGCAGTTAAAACCGCTCTGGAAGAGCTGAAGAAGTGCGCCAATCCGGAATGCAAGACGCCAGCCGAAATGGCGGTGAAGATGGAAGCCGTCGGTGTGACCAAGTCGAAAGGCGATTTCTGGAGTCTATCGGTACTGGGCATACTGGCAGGGTTCTTTATTGGCCTGGGTGCCATGTTTTGTACCCTGGTGACTACTGATATCAATATCGGTTTCGGGTTGACCAAGCTGGTCGGTGGACTGGTGTTCTCGCTAGGCCTGATTCTGGTGGTGCTGGCGGGTGCCGAGCTGTTCACCGGCAACGTCCTCATGTTGGGCAGCCGGCTCAGTGGCAAGATTACGGTGGGCAAGATGCTGCGCAACTGGGCTATCGTCTATTTTGCCAACCTCGTCGGTGCTGTGCTGCTGGTCGTTTTAATCTACTATAGTAATTTCTGGACGATGGATGCCTACAAGGTGGGCGCCAATGCTATGGTAATAGCAAATGCTAAAGCCAGCCTGGCATTCTGGCCGGCACTGGTCCGGGGTATCCTGTGCAATATCCTGGTTTGTTTAGCAGTGTGGCTCTGCTTCGGAGCGCGCACCACCATTGATAAAGTGTTCGCCATCGTTTTTCCCATCACGGCCTTCGTTGCCTGCGGTTTCGAGCACAGCATCGCCAATATGTACTTCATCCCCATGGGCATCGCTCTGTCCGCTAATGCGGAAGTGCTCAAGGCTGCTGGCCTGGCGGCCAACCAGGTGACCAACCTCGGTGTCATGGGGTTTGTGGGCAATCTGGTGCCGGTGACCATAGGCAACATCGTGGGCGGCACTCTGGTCGGCGGTGTCTACTGGTTTGCCTACCTGCGCAAGGAGCGCGCTGCTGAGATGATGGCGGCACGCCCCTGGCTGCAAACCATCATGTCCCGGCGTATTGAGCCTAAACCGGCTTATGTGGATGCCGAAACCAAAGCCCTGGTTGCGGTGCTGGCTAAAGCCAGGGATGATGCTGGCTTCCAGGCGAAGCTGGCAGACAATACCCACGAGGCGCTGGCTGGATATAATCTCAGCCATGAGGCAAAGGCAGCGCTGGCAAGCGGCGATGTGCGCTGGCTGGAGTCTAAAGTCGGTGTGCTGGATGACCCCCTGAGGACCTGGCTTACCTCTCGCCTGTCTCAGGAAAAGTGGTAATAGATAGTTTTCTCCCCTTTTACGGAGTGGTGATGGCTGATTCAGCCATCACCACTTTGTTTTTAGGGACTGGCTTTGCCTATATGGGGTTGGGGCAGCTTTGCCGCCAGTTGCTCCAGGAGCTCTCGCTGGTGCTCATCGAGAGATGTCGGCGTGAGCACCGTTACATGCACCAGCAGGTCACCCGTGTTTTTCTTGCCAAAGCGGGGAATGCCTTTGCCTTTGAGGCGGAAAATTTTGCCGGTCTGGGTGCCCGGCGAGATTTTTAATCTGGCTTCTTCCTTCAACGTGGGCACCATCACTTCAGTACCTAGGGCAACCTGGGGAAAGTTCAGGGACAGCTCATAGATGATGTCAGCGCCGGCGCGGCGGAAAAGCTTATGTGCCTTCACTGAGACCAGGACGTCAAGCTCTCCGGGGATTTTACCTTTTTGCTGGGGTGATGCTTTAGGTTTGACATGGAGCTGATAGCCATCCTCGACGCCTGCGGGGATGTCTACCGGAAGAGGGTAGGTCTGATAGAGCCGTCCGGTGCCCTGACACCCGGGGCATACTGCGGAGCTGGAGCTTTTACCAGAGCCATTGCATGAAGGACATTTCTCGCTGGTTTTGATATCAATGATCTTGTGGCAACCGAAGGCTGCCTCTTCCAGGGAAATGCTGACCGCATAGCGGGGGACATGCTCGGCCATAGCTTAATTATATAGCATCTGGATTGAGTAAGGTATAGTAATTACTCTTTCCACTTGTTCCAGGTACAACCCCACTCCGGTCTAACATTAATACTGGACTTATTTTCGGGGAAGAGGTCACTAATTATCGGCAAGAATAGTGTGGTGTAAAATAATTCTTCATTTCCCCATGATCAGATTAGGGAGAAACAAAGCAATATTTGGAAAGATTAAGATCAGCACTAAAGCTGTGGCTTGTAACGCAACAAACGGGAACACGGAGCTGTAAATATCTTTTATTGTAACTCCTGGAGGACTGATGCCTTTCAGATAGAATAGATTCCATCCAAAAGGCGGAGTGATGTATCCCATCTCCAAGTTCATCACAAATAATATCCCAAACCATATAAGGTCGTAACCTAATGCGGTTACTACTGGAATATAGATGGGTAATGTAATTAGCGTAATGCCGCTGGGGTCTAAAATCATTCCCAGGAGAAAAATAGTGATCTGCATCCCTATAATGATTAATATCGGTGCTAAATTTATATCGGTAATAGTTTTACGGATTAAGTCGGTTGCTCCGAGTCCATTGTAAATAGATGCAAATGCAGAAGCTGCTGCGATAATCCACATTACCATAGCTGTGGGCTTGAGAGTCTCTATGGCAGCATCTCTTAGGTTGTGCCAGTTAAATTTGCGATAAATGACGGTACTAATGATACTGGCGAGTGCTCCAAGGGCGGATGCTTCTGTGGGAGTAGCGATTCCAGTAAAAATAGTACCGAGAACAGCGGCGATAATGAATATTGGTAAGATGACAAACCTTATTGAGTTTATTTTTGTGCTCCAGCTACCTCGATCAGCCAGTGGTAACGCTGGTCCCAGGTTCGGTTTAAGCAGACATCTAATTCCGATATAGGCTATAAATAAACCTGAGGTCATCAAACCAGGCACTATTCCCCCAATGAACATGCGACCAATAGATACCTGTGCAATAACACAATAAATAACCATGGCAATGCTGGGGGGAATTAAGATTCCCAGTGCGCCTCCAGCGAGTATGCATCCGATGGCAATATCTTTGTTATATCCACGTCTAAGCATGGCCGGTAAAGCTACAGTTCCCATAGTTAAAGTGCCAGCGGCGCTGACGCCACTCATGGCAGCGAAGATGGTGCATATTACTACTGTTCCCATGGCTAGGCCTCCATTTACAGGGCCGAACCAGTGATGCATCGTAGTATAAAGAGCATTGGCTATACCGGAGCGTTCCAGGAATTGGGCCATGAGGATAAATAAGGGAATGCACAGGAGCAGGAAGTTGTTCATATAGTTGAAAACGGAACTCGAGATGACCATTAATGATGTTGGTCCCCAGAGCGTAAATGCAAAAATAACTGCACCACAGCCAAGACAAAAAACAATGGGAAGTCCTGTTGCTAAAAGTGCGAACAGGAGCAAGAACATTAAGATAGTAATGAGTTCAACGCTCAATTTTGGTTACCCCGGTAATAACAAAAAGATTTCTTATAAAATCTGCAATAATCTGTAATATAAGCAAAGATGTGCCTATAGGAATCATCAATTTCACAGGATATACCGGTACATGCCATATCGTATCTGACATTTCCAGCCACTTAATCGAGCTTGAAGCCATACCTATCGATTTCCAGAGCAGGGCACTACAAAAAATTAGAGCAAATATTGTTGTACTTACATCTATCAAGGCTTTTCTTTTTACTGACAGACGGCCGTAAAAGAGATCCATATTTACCATTGCTTTGTTCTTCAGGATATAGCCACCAGCTAGAACCCACATTGTTCCGAAAACATACAAGCTCAATTCATGAACCCATATTGTCGGACTGTTAAAAACACGTCGCATGATAACTTCATAAACGATTATGAGCATGATGACGATTACAAACAGACTAATGATTCTGCCTAGCCATTCATTAATGTAGTTTATCGAATTTATTATTTTAGACATTTGAATCAGTCTAAATTTGGAATAAAAATACTTGACTAAATATGTTAAGGGTGACTGGGGGAATATTTTCCCCCAGTCGAAACGAAGGGAAGGTGTCGGACTATTTAATTCTACCTAGTTCTCTGAAGTAATTTTTCACTATAGTTACCCCTTCTTTACAGTACTTGTCTCTTGCTTCCAATTCATTCCACACGTCGATTGCGATATTCTGCATATTTTGTAGCTCAGCTTCTGAGAATTGAACGAATTCGACACCTGCTGCTCTAAATTCAGCGGTTGCTTTTCTATTATATGATGCAGTGCCAATTAGAGTGCACCATACTGAATAGTAGCGGCATACATAGTCCAAAGTTATTTTAAGATCGTCCGATAAAGCATCCCAGGTTTTAAGGTTTACCAATAGGTCAATAGGATCGGCCCTTGTGATCGAGGGATTCATTAAGAGATACTTGCAGATTTCTTGATGCTTTAACGCATAGTGCTGCTCATATCCCAATATAGCACCATCAATGGTTCCAAGTTTTAGTGCCATATAGATTTCGCCCATCGGAAGATTCACAGCGCTGGCGCCAAGTTTCGTCATAAAATGGCCTAGCGTTCCAGTAGCTCTTATTTTCTTTCCTTTCAGATCGCTGACTGACCTAATAGGTTCTTTTGTCATTAGGCAGGCACCGGTACCTAATTCAAATCCCAGTAAATAAGCCCCCTGTTCTGCATATGCTTTTCGTAGCACATCCTGCAGTCCTTTGTCCCACATTAATGTCCATGTATCCTGAAATGATTGGGACGCAAGTGGCATCCAATACTCTACGGAGCCGACTGGCATTTTGGGCGCCCAGAAGGTACCAACAGTTTGAGCCATTTGGACTGCTCCCTCGGCAACTGCAGCGGGAAGTTCAGCATTGGGCACTAATGAATCCATAGGATACGTTTCTATTTTTATTTGTCCTTTTGTAGCGTAATTCACCTGATCTTTAAAAAAGGAAAGGTAGATTTTATACCTATCATCACCGGAAGGAGCAAATGTAGCAAGTTTCCAGACCATTTGCTTTGCAGGTGCAGTTGCAGGGGATGTTGGTGTCATCCCCAAGCTTGGGTTGGGTTTTTCAGGACTACATCCGTATGATATGGATAAAAGAATGGAAATTAAGATGACGCATGTAACAGCTAAAAATACTTTTTTCATTTTAATAAACCTCCTTTTTCAATTATGAGAGCTTATTTAAAAGATGTTTACATTTTTTATTCGTTACCTCCATTTCATGATTGATACTATTTATGTACTGTGTACTGCACTCCATATCTTTCAGGATATTTCTTCAAATCTTTTTCAAATATTTCGATTATTTTGTCGGGAGTATCATACTGTGGTTTCCAGCCCCATTCTTCTCTGGCATAGCTATCATCAAATACTTTAATAATATTATGAGCGCGGGCTACGGGGAGAGATAAATCATCTTTATACGTAACCCTAGTTTCGGGGAAACGTTTCTGAAGAAATGTTTCAATATCTTTAGCATAAACAACATCTGGAACCCCTGTAACATTGTAATTAATCATTTTTATATTCTCTTTTGGCGCTTGCAATATCATATCTGCAGCACTAGCGGCATCTCTTACATATGTCATAGAAATTGTCGACTCTGCAGTAGCATAGATACAATTGTGTGGTTTGCCCAGTATGGCATCTTCAATCATCAACGGTGCCCAGTGACCTGGTGTACGAACGCCTGGCCCAATTATCGGAGTATAACGAACCGACCGGAAGTCTAGGCCAAACTTGTTACGGTAGAATCGCCCTATGCACTCACCGTATAGTTTGCAACAACCATACATACTAATGGGACGCTGAATGCTAAGATCTGTACATGCCTGGTCCACATGCAAACCAAAAGTCCCAATACTACTGGCGAACATCACCTTTTCTACAGAGAAAAGTCTAGCAGCTTCTAATACGTTGTAAGTTCCGATGACATTCGTTCGGAAAGAAACCCATGGATTACTATCAGATATAAAAGTAAGTACGGAGCCCATATGATAGATTTCTTTAATATCATAATCCTTTATAGCATTAATTACTTCAGAAAAGTCACAAAGGTCTCCTCTGACAACTTTAACTTTGTTCTTAATGTCATTTATTCGGTAATGGTTGATAACAACATCGAATAGAACCACCTCTTCACTACGATCAACAAGTATGTGTGCAAGTTCCGCACCTATATATCCCGTTCCACCCGTAATGAGTTTCGCCACTGTATTTTTCTCCGTCTGCTATCTGTAAAATATCTTCTCTACAGGTCTTACACCACCTGTATCAAAACGAAAATCTCTAGTGTCAAAAATAAGACTGCTTGATTTAAATAGAGCCGGGTAGGGTGTATTAATCTTAAAAGTTGACTTTTGGAAATACAAGATGCTTTTGCCCATGTACTAATGGCCATTGTCTGTATATATGGGACATGCTATCATTACCTGCAAATATAACCTGTAATCATGTCTCTTTATAGGTGAATGCCGTGGAAACATGTGAACCAATTGGTCGCCATCAAGATAAAACCACTATTATGCTGGCGGATGACCATCCACTCATACGTAGAGCAGTTAGGGATGTTCTGGAGGAAGTTGAGGATTTTAAAATTGTTGCAGAAGCCAGCGATGGTGAGGAAGCCGTGAAACTTGCCATGGAGCTTAATCCAGATGTGGTCCTTATGGACATAAGCATGCCTGGCCTAAATGGTTTGGAAGCAACTAGGGAAATTTTGTCAAAGTCTCCCCAGATTAAAGTATTGGTGTTGACGGTTCATACAGAAACCGAGCATATTCTAGGAATATTGGAGGCTGGCGCTGCTGGCTACCTGACAAAAAAGGTATTTGGTCCAGAGATTATTCATGCAATCAGGGCACTGGTTTCCGGTGAATCCGTTCTTTCTGAAGAAGTCCAGAGGAAGGTTATTCGTCATGCGATTAAGTACATGCCGAAAGTTACCGCCTTGGGTCAACGAGAAAAACTCACGGTAAGAGAAAAGGAAATACTACAGTGCATTGCTCTTGGCATGAGCAACAAAGATATTGCTAATAAATTAAACCTCAGCCAGCGAACTATAAAGAATTATCTTGCTGAAATTTTTTCCAAGCTTAGGGTGAATTCGAGGACCGAAGCTGTTATCTGTGCTGCGCGAAGTGGTTTTATTAGCATTGACCCTCAGTAAAATAAATCACTGCAATTTGGCTAACCATATGGAAAATCAACACAAAAACAATTTAATAATATGTAACGTTCATTTCTGGATTATCGTTCTTATGATAATGGGCATTACTCTGCTGTATTACGGACGAAATCTTAATGTTGCTGACGGTTTCCCTTGGTTTGACGCAATAAGGATTTTGGAAATTGCCTATAGTGTTCACGGCAGTTTATTTACAATCCCGTTTATTTATGCGGCTTTTGTTTTTGGCTGGCGGGAGGCTATTATAGTCTGGTCGATCTCCTTGTCGATTATATCGTTTAAGATCTTCAATCTTTCCTTTGGCCCTGCCCCATTAGTGCGCAATATTTTATCTTCGCTGATTCCTTTGTCTGTGGTTATTTTTTTAACTCTCGAACAAAATAGGAGAAAAAAAGAAAGAGAGAGCTTAAAAAAACGCGAGGATGAAAGAAGGTTGTATTTAGGTCAGGTGATTAAAGCACAGGAGGATGAGCGACATCGTATTGCACAGGAACTGCACGATGACTTCTTACAGTCATTAATAGTCATTGCTAACCGTGCTCATAAACTAATGCTTAATAATGGCAGAGGTTCTGCCACGCATGCGGAGCAGGTTTGTTATATAAGGGATGAGGCCCTTCGGCTTTCCGAAGATTTACGGAGGTTAAGTCGTGATTTAAGACCTAGTATTTTGGATAATCGAGGATTAGTATCGGCTCTGAGAGAACTGGCAGCTCGTTTTAATCAGGAATATGGAATCCATACAAATGTTATTACTGATTCATTATCTTCGAAGATCAATCCAGAAGCTGAGGTTATGTTATTTCGCATAATTCAAGAAGCCTTAAACAATGTTAGACGCCACGCAGAAGCCACTGAAGTTACAATTAGCGTGAAATGTCTTTCAAAACACCTAAAACTGATTGTGAAGGATAATGGTAAGGGCTTCGATATACCAAAACCAATTAGTCGTTTCACGATCGAAGGTAAGCTAGGGATCGCTGGAATGCGTGAAAGAGCCAAATATCTGGGGGGTAATATTTCTATTACCTCTCAAAAAGGCAAGTATACCATACTAGAAGTTACTTGCCCGAAGTAATAAGGTCAGAGTAATCTTTAAAACCCATTTGTGATAATTCGTACGCGTAGCTTCAAGTGCGCTCAATATTGAAGATTGAGCATTGCTGGAACTATGGGCGGGGCTTTTTGTCCACTTCCTGCAAGACCATCTCCACGCATTTGGGGATGGCCTTTTTGACCTTGGTGGTGCAGTGTTCGCTGAAGGTGGTGACGTCGGCTACCTCGATGGCGAATATGACGATTTCTGCGGGCAATGATAGCCCCAGTTTGCGGCCAAGCGCAAGGGCGGAGGCGAAGTTGACGTTGTGGGTGGAGGCGGTGTGGCGGGTGACAGCCAGGTCATTGGAGTTGAGTCGGTAGACCTGCCCCGTTTTTCCCTTCCTGGTCTGGATAGCGTCGATGACGATGGCTTTGTGGTAACCAGCGAGCAAGTCCAGCAGACCCAGACCTGCCAGGCTTGCCTCAGTCACCGTGATGTCTTTATGGTCGGCGAGGATTTTTTTAAGCTCTCTGGCAACGTAGATGCCCACACCGTCATCGCAGAGTATCTCGTTGCCCAGCCCCAGAACCAGGGTTTTCATGCGTAGCTTATTATAAGTTCTGGGTGAGCCTTTTGACCACTTCGCCCTTGCTGTCGCGGATGATGACCTCCATTGGAGCCTGTCCCGGCAGGGTATGCGTGGCGCAGCCGAAGCAGGGGTCATAGGGGCGCCAGGCCATCTCAATGCGGTTGAGCAGCCCTTCGGTGATTTCCTTGCCCGGCTTAATCATTTCCATGGCAGCTTTTTTGATGGACATATTAATAGGCGCTGCATTGTTGACCGTAGCCACGATAAGGTTGGCTTTCTTGATGACGCCGCGCTCGTCGGTTATGTAGTGGTGGGTGAGCGTGCCGCGAGGAGCTTCCACGATGCCTATGCCCTCGTCAGGTTTGGCTGTCGGGATGGTGCGAATGTCAGGGCTGGTTATTTCGGGGTCCTGGCTGAGCTCCAATAGTCTTTCGGCAGCATAGAGCAGCTCAACAAGGCGTGCCCAGTGAGTGGCTAGAGTCTGGTGGACAGGCTTGCCGCCCAGCGTAGAGTAGAACTTTTCATAGGCTTCCTGTGCCAGAGGCGTGGCCATACCGTCAGCGGCGTTCAGCCGGGAAAGAGGCGTGGACCGGAACAGGCCGCTGTCCTTGCCATCAACGAAGCCTTTCCAGCCGATCTTCTTGAGATAGGGGAATTTGATATAGGTCCAGGGCTCAACATGCTCGGCAACATGCTCCAGGTATTCACGCGGCGAGTATTTGACGAACTCCTTGCCGTCAGGGTCAACCACTCTCACCTTGCCATCGTAGAAGTTGACCTTGTTCTTATCATCAACCATGCCCATATAGTAGGTGCGATGGGTGTAGGCATCGCTGAGAATCATGTCCACATAGGCTTTGTTCTTGAGCACGATGTCGTCAAAGACTTTCAGGGAGAGCTTGGCGAACTCCACCGCGTCTTTTGCAGTCTGTTCCACCTCTTTTCTCTCTTCTTCGTTCAGCCCCTTGCTGATGCCGCCGGGCAGGCCGAAGACGGGGTGCACTGCTCTGCCGCCGAGCATCTGGATGATGCGGTGATTTTTCATCCGGGTGTTGATGACCGCTTTGCCCAGCTCCAGCCCCACCTTGGCGATCACGCCCAGTATATTGCGCTCGGCCACAGGGGCATCGGGACCCATGACAAAGTCGGGACCGCCGAGGATATAGAAGTGGGTGGTGTGGTCGGTCACATAGAAAGCGCTGTAGAACAGCTCGCGGAGCTTCCTGGCGGCGCTGGGTGGTTCGGCATGGAACAAGTCATCCAGCGCCTTGGTAGCAGCCATGTGGTGGGCTTCAGGGCACACGCCGCAGATGCGCTGGGTGATTTGAGGCATATCCTCAGCCAGACGCCCTTCGGCAAACTTCTCAAACCCGCGTAGCTCCGGTATCTGGAGGTAGGCATTATCCACCCCTCCAGCGTCGTTGAGGAAAATTTCTATCTTACCGTGACCCTCGAGACGGGTAATCGGGTCTATGGTTACTCTTTTTGTCATTTTATCCTCGCCCTCCTTAGTAACGAGTCAGGCAAACTGTAGCGGTAGAAGGTACCTACCGGGTCGGGGATATCGTCGACGATTTTTTGAATTTCATTTTTGTCGCTAGAATCGATGACCGAAGCTACGGCGCTGAGGAAATGGGCGCCCTGGTCAGTGACACCCTGTGCTGGTCCGTAGCAGCCGGTGCAGGGCATATTTGCCTGCGGGCAGGGTGCTCCACAGCCGCCCCGGGTAGCCAGCCCGGCACATAGCAATCCCTGCTCCAGGAGGCATATCTGCGGGTCGGTGGTAATTTCATATGTTCGGTAGAACTTCTTGACCTTTTTCACATCACGCTTTCGCTGGCAGTCATCGCAGACTGCCTTGGCATTGTGACTTATCACCGCGCCCACCGGTGGTAACTTGCCCTCGATAAGCGCTTCCAGCGCCATCCAGGTGGTCTTTTCTTCCGGCGGGCAGCCGGGGATGATGTATTCCACAGGTACTGTTTGAGGTAGGCTTTTCACTGTGTCATAAAGCTCGGGAATAGTAAGCTCGCCCTCAGTCACCTGGTGCTTCGTCTGGGGAGTGACCTTATTGGGGTTATCGGTAGACTGCGTTTCCAGATACACCCGCTCGAAAATCGACTGCTTATCGAACAGGTTTGCCAGACCGGGAATACCGCCTACATAGGCGCAGGCGCCGTAGGCAATGAGCACTTTCGACTTTTCCCGGAGCAGTTTGGCCAAGTGCTCCTGCTCGGAAGTCCTGATGCCGCCGTTGAACAAGCAGACATCGATGCTCTTATCGGGCATAGCCTCGACGTCCTTGTACTTGACATCGATTGCTACAGGCCAGAACACGATATCGGCGACTTCAGCCAGCTTGAGCAGTTTCTCGCCGATCTGGAGCTGTGCAATTTCACAACCGCCGCAGCTAGCCGCCCAGTAGAGAGCCAGTTTCAGCTTAGCCATGAGCACCTCCATTACCGCGGCTTAGACCTAGCGGTCCCAGTTCCCTGAGCTGCTCCGTCATCTCGTTGACGATGGCGGCGAATCGGTCGCCTTCAGAAGCTGAGACCCAGTCCAGCCTGACTCGTTTATCTTCTATGCCGAACTGGTTAAGCATTTTCTTGAGCAGGGGTATCCGGCGGGCTGCTTTAACATTACCTTCAAGGTAATGACATTCGCCGGGATGTCAGCCGCAGACCAGTACGCCATCTGCTCCTTTTTCGAAGGCTTTGAGGATAAAGGTAGGCTCGACGCGGCCGCTACACATCACCCGCACCACGCGCATATTGGGGGCATATTTCTTGCGGGAGGTGCCTGCCAGGTCAGCGCCAGCATAGGAACACCAGTTACATAAGAATCCTACAATCTTCGGCTCGTAGCTCATACTAAAGCTCCTTCTATCTGTGCCATAATCTGCTCGGTGGTGAAATGCCTGGTAATGATGGCAGCGCTGGGACAGGCGGCAGCGCAGGTGCCACAGCCTTTGCACAGCGCTTCGTTGATTACGGACACTTTTTTATTCTCATCAAAGGAAATGGCATTGTAAGAGCACATTCCAATACAGGTCTTGCACCCGGAGCAAAGCTCCTCCTGCACCACGGCGGTGGCAGCCTCGATTTCCACACTGCCCTTGCTGATTATGGAGAGTACTCGTGCTGCAGCTGCTGATGCCTGGGCGACGGTATCAGGAATATCCTTCGGTCCCTGGCAACAGCCGGCGATAAATACGCCGTCGGTGGTGGTAGCTATGGGGTCAAGCTTGGGATGCTTTTCCAGGAAGAAGCCATCTTTGCTTCTGCTGATGGAGAGCTGTCGGGCAACTTCAGCCACATCAGCCCTTGCCTCCAGTGCGGTGCTCAGCACCACCATGTCAACGGGGATGCGGCGCTGCTTGCCGAGCAAGGTGTCTTCACAGATAACCACCAGCTTTCCCTGCTCTTCAGGACTTTCGGCGGCGTCGGTAACCTCGGCAGCACGGCCGCGGATGAAATTGACACCTTCTTCCTGAAGTCGGTTGTAGAACTCTTCATAGCCTTTTCCGAAGCAGCGCAGGTCGATGTAGAGCTGGTAGATATCGGCATCGTGATTTTTTTCCCTGATAAGGTGGGAGAACTTGAGCGAATACATGCAGCAGACTCGGGAGCAGTACTCATGGTAGTTGCTGTCACGGCTGCCCACACAATGAAGGATAGCCACGCTCTTGGGCATCGAACCGTCTTTGCGCATTATCTTGCCTCCAGTGGGACCTGAGGCGCTGCTCATTCTTTCGAACTGAATGCCGCTGATGACATTGTCCAGCCGTCCGTAGCCGAACTGGGAGACAATGGTGGGGTCGAAGTTGTCGAAGCCGGTGGTGACGATGATGCAACCCACGTTCACCTCGACTGTTTTCTCCGTTTGCTCGAAATCGATAGCCTTGGCTTCACAGAACTTTTCACAGGCGCGGCATTTACCTTTGAGGAAGTAGGTGCAGTGCTCGCGGTCGATGACGGGCACATTGGGCACTGCCTGCGGGAAGGGGGTATAGATTACTTTCCTGGTGCCGACACCGCCGTCAAATTCGCTTGATGCCTTCATGGGGCATTTCTCCTGGCAGGTGCCACAGCCATTGCATTTGCTTTCATCTACATAGCGGGGCTTCTGTTTAATTTTAACCTTGAAATTACCCACGTATCCTGAAACATCCACGATTTCGCTATAAGTCATCAGCTCGATGTTTTTGTGTGACCTCACCGAGGCCATTTTCGGGGTGAGTATTCAGGCGCTACAGTCTAAAGTGGGAAAGGTCTTGTCCAGTTGCGCCATATGGCCACCGATGGAAGGCTCGCGCTCCACCAGAAACACCTTGTTACCGGAGTCGGCGATTTCCAGTGCTGCCTGGATACCAGCGATGCCGGCGCCGACGATGAGGGTGTTGGCGTTTACCGGCACCTCTTTGGTTTCCAGCGGCTGATGGTAGTAGACGCGTCTTACTGCACCACTCACCGCTGACTTGGCTTTCTCCGTGGCTGCTGCCTTGTCTTCGATGACCCAGGAACACTGCTCGCGGATGTTCGCCATTTCAAAGAAGTAGGGGTTCAAGCCGGCGCTGGCCAGGGCTTGTCGGAAGGTTTGCTCATGCAACCTGGGTGAGCATGAGGCAACCACCACACGGTTGATTCCCTGCTCCTTAATGTCGTTTTTTATCAGCTCTTGCCCCGGGTCGGAACACATAAATTTATATTCGCGGGCAAGGGCTACTGATGGTAGACCTTTGGCGAAATTAGTCACCTGCTCAACATCGACCGTGCCGGCGATGTTAGCGCCACAATGACAGATATAGACGCCTATTCTGGGCTCCATTCGCGCCTCCTTAATTATTTGCTCAAATATCCAGCCAGGGCTTTTTGGGGTGAAACGATACATTTCCCCAGGCCTAAGTCTTTGCTTTCAATGCCGAATGCCACCCCCATGAGTTGAGTGAAGAATAATACGGGGATGTTGAATTTGGTGTTAAATTTGTTATTTACCTTGCTCTGGTAGACATCGAGGTTGGTCTGACAGAGCGGGCAAACAGTGACTATGCACTGAGCACCGTTGTTGGCAGCGCTGTTAAACAGTTTATGCAGCAAGCCCAGGGCAATATCTTCTTCAGATAAGATGAGCGACCCTCCGCAGCAGCGGGCTTTCAGGGGGAAGGGCACTGCCTCGGCTCCCAGGCTGGTAACTAAACCATCGAGTGATTTAGGAAATTCTGGGTGGTCGAAGCTGGGTCCCGGCCTGACAATCTGACAGCCATAGTATGGGGCTACCTTCAGCCCGCTGAGGTCTTTTTTCACCCGTGTCTTAACCTGCTCGGAGCCAATATCATTGACGAACACATCGAGGAGATGGCGCACCTTCACCGTGCCGTTATATTCCAGCTTGCCGGCTGCCAGTGCTTCTTTTACCTCACCTCTCAGTTCAGGATATTCTTTGAGGGCAGTGTTGGTTTTTATGAGGAGGACAAAGCAGGCGCTGCAGGGGGTGACCAGGTCAAAGCCTCTTTTCTCCGCCAGCGCCAGGTTGCGCGCTGAGCAGCAATAGGAAGCCAGTTCATCCACAGAAGAATATGGCGTTGACCCGCAGCAGTTCCAATTCTCCAGCTCGATAAGTTCCACGTCCAGCGCTTTGGCCACGGCCTGGGCGGAACGGTCATAGGCCGTCGAGTTGCCATGGGCGGCAGAGCAGCCGGGAAAGTAGGTATAGTATTTCATTATCGGGTTCCTCCTATTACGATGGCCTCAGCCTTGTCCAGGATGGCTTTAAGCTGGGCCTCTGCCTCCGGTTTCATTCTTTTGGCTTTGGGGGACAGTCGCCCGTGCCTCAGCAGGCTGAGTGCTTGAGGCAGCATCTTGATGGCGCGTAAGGGATTGGTCAGCAGATAGTACCACGTCATGAAACCCATTTCCGGGACACTGCCGATGCTATAGACAAAGTCACTGAAGCTGCGATACATCTTCGGTGTGTAACTGCGCCCGCTGCTGACATTATTGCGCAATGCCAGGCATTCCAGCGTGTGCATCAGGTCTGTAGGCTTGATGCCCCGCGGACAGCGCACCGTGCACAGGTAACAGGAGAGACAGAGCCAGGGTGAATGACTGGAGAGTACCTCGTCTCGCATGCCCGCCCGCGCCATGGCGATAAGTTGACGGGGCGTATAGTCCATCCTGGTGGCATTGGGACAGGATGCAGAACAGGTGCCACACTGGATGCAGAGCTTGACCACTTCACCGCCAGGGATGGCGCTGATTTCATTTACGAAATTAGTAGTGCCTTGCTTCTTTATTTCCATTGTACACCAACCTATGCTTTATTTGATGACTTTTGCGACTTATTTGGTGGGGCCTTGTGGTATGATTATTGTTGTAGTTTCATGTTGCCTGGTTAAGTATAACACCATTTCGTATCTTGACCAAACGGCTTCAGTTATACGTTATCTACACGCTAAAATTCGCCAGAATCCGCTGCAAGAAGGGGGGAGGAGCGAGATTAGGCTGAGGCTACCTGCAGCGGATCCTGGCAGTTAAAATAGGGAGGTATTATCGTCGGGCAAGCTCTTCTGCGCCTTTGAGCACCATCTCTCTTCGCTTCTGGCGCTGGCGTGCATCGCGCATCACCTGGAGCAGGCCGCTGACGTTCATATACCAGATGAACGCTATAGGGAAGGCGATGATCATTATGCCTATGATGATCGCCACTATGAAGTACCAGGGCATTTCGCTTTCTCCTTTCTTTGCCTAAATCTATTGAGTATTTCTCTCGGTTACCGCTGCCATTCTTTTCTGTTGCTCTCGGGCAGCCCGTCTCTTCCGCGCCTCGCGCACGGAGGCATAAATACCGCCGACGTTCAGGTACCAGATAAATGCCACCGGAAAGAGAATGATGGGTATGGCTATGATTAAAGCTACAATAAATTCCCAGTGCATTTCTCACACCTCCTTTCTGTCCACTCCGTTTGTTCTTCCAATCCCCTTTTATATCTGAGGGTAGAGGTAAGAGAAAGGAGAGAGGAACTAAGTCGGCGAAACTTTTTGTTGCTCTTGCCTGTTGCTCTTGCCTCTATCCACTGTATCTAGGCTAACATAGTCGTGCGAAACTGACTTCCGCCCTGATGCTTGTTTTAAACTGTTGAAAATACCTGGTTTGCCGGCAGAAATTGAGTATTTATGCTTATTGCGCTACTGCCCGGGCGAAACGCCGAGATGTAGCTGAGAATAGGCTCTATTCAAAGCAGGCTGCTGCGATTGTCTGGTATAATGGACACAGGTATACGGGAGAGGAGGCGTACCTTGGCGAAGATTAAAATTTTAATCGCTGATGACCATGCGGTGGTTCGCGAGGGGACACGGCGGATATTGAACCAGGAAGAGGACATGGAAGTTGTGGCGGAAGCCAGCGATGGGGATGAGGCGGTAAGTCTGGCGGCTCAGTATAGACCTGATGTGGCTATCATCGATATCTCCATGCCCCGGCTCGACGGTATTGAGGCTACCAGGCAAATAAAAACTTCCTATCCGGAGATGGTGGTGTTAATTCTCAGCGCCTATGATGATGACCAGTTTGTCTTCAGTTTGCTTGAGGCCGGTGCTGCTGGATACCTGCTAAAAAGTGTGCACGGGCAGGAGCTGGTAGATGCTGTGCGGGAAGTGTATGCCGGCGAATCAGTATTGCATCCTTCTATTGCTAAGAAGGTGTTGAGCAAGTTTGCCAGGACACCCGGCAGGGTGGTGGAGGAGAAGCCTGATGAGCTATTGAGCAAACGGGAGATAGAGGTGTTGAAGCTGGTGACCAGGGGATTAAGCAATAAAGAGATAGCCGATGAGCTTTGTTTGAGCATACGGACAGTGCAGGGGCACGTGGGCAATATCTTCAATAAGCTGAAGGTAAGCTCCCGGACGGAGGCGGTGGTGAATGCTTTGAAGAAGGGGTGGGTGACACTTGATGACGAGGCTTGAAAGCTGTTTTGCTGTAATTGAGGCATAGTGATGCTGCCGCAACTATCGTTAAGCTGGATTAGAGTTGTTCGCAAACCGACGTTCTGGCTTATCATCGTACTGCTGGCGTTCATCACCGTTTTGCATTACCGCGAGGCGGTACTGATACCGTCCTTCCTCGCTGACCTGATAACGCAACTGGGCTTAAGCCGGCATGCCTTTGAGAGAATACTGTACCTGGCGGTTATTATCTGGTCGGGTTTTTTGTTCGGCTGGAAGGGCAGTGTGGCTACTTCACTGGTGGCTCTGGTTTGCATGCTGCCCCGGGCACTGGTCATTTCCACAACTCCCCAGGATGCCCTTTTCGAGACTGGCACCGTTTTCATCGTGGGCAATCTGGTAGCGTTTACTTTTGAGGCACTGCGCCGGGAACGGGAGCATCGTATTAGGCTGGCTGCTCTCAATGAAATCGTGGGCGCGGCCTCACAGTCACTGGAGATGAGTCAGGTGTTGCACAGCAGTGTAGATAACATTGTGAATGTGATGAAGGTGGATGCCGTACTGCTGTTTTTGCTGGATGAGGAGAGTGAAGAGCTTTCTCTGGCGGCGTACAAAGGTGTGTCAGACGAATTTGTGCGCAGTGTGGGTAAACTCAAGCTGGGTGAAGGTCTTAACGGCATGGTGGCTCAGACCGGGGAACCTGCGTATATCGAAGATGCCTCTATAGACCCCAGACTGACCAGGATGGCAGTGGCAGAGGAGGGCATCCACTCCGAGATGATTGTGCCGCTGAAATTAAAAGGAAGGGTGATGGGTACGCTGTGTGTGGCTGCTCATAGGCGCTATGAATTTACTCGGGACGAGGTGAAAACGCTCACTGCTATCGGTAATCAGATTGGTGTTGCCCTGGAAAATGCCCGGCTTTATGAAAAAGAGCGTGAGGTTGCTGAAAAGCTTCGTATCTCTGAGGAAAGATACCGTCAGCTATTCGAGAATGCCAACGATGCCATCTGGATTAACGACGTCGACGGTAATATTGTTTCGGCAAACGATGCGGCTAACAGGCTGGTGGGAGGTAACCTGGAAAGCCTATCACATACCAGCAGCAGGTCTTCTCTTTCCGACGAAAGCCTGCGTCTGGCAAATGAAATCAGAACCAGATTGCTACGAGGAGAGGCCGTTGATGAACCTTATGAACAAAAGCTGGTAGGAGAAGGCGGAGTTGAAAGGATTTTGAAGCTAACCACCAATGTATTTAAAGTGGATGGCAAGCCAACCGGCTTTCAACATATCGCCAGAGACGTGACCCAGGAAATACGGATGCAGGAAAATCTGCGTTTCTATCTGGAGCAGGTGACCAAGGCTCAGGAAGATGAGAGGATGCGCATTGCCCGGGAGCTTCACGATGATACCATTCAGGCTCTGGTGGCTCTGGCGCGGGAGCTAGATATGCTGGCCTCCAGCGAAGAGGGAATCTCCGAAGACAAGAAACACCTTATGGAGAATTTGAGGCAGCAGGCCAATACTACCATGGCGGGGGTACGCCGGCTGAGCCAGGATTTGCGTCCGCCCACCCTGGATCGCCTGGGGCTGGCAGCAGCCCTGGACTGGCTCGCCTCCAATGTGGAGGGCCACTCTGGCATAGCGGTGACGATGAAAAAAAATGGCAAGGAGAGGAGACTTGCCAGCGAAGTGGAGTTGCTGCTATTCCGCATTACCCAGGAAGCGCTGAGTAATGTATGGCGTCATTCCCAGGCAACGCATGCTGAGGTGATAGTAGAGTTTGACCGCGACAGAATCAGGATAACGGTTAAAGATAATGGCAAGGGATTTGCCCTGACTCATCCTGCGGATGACCTGTCCCGGCGGGGTAAGTTTGGCCTGGTGGGGATGAAAGAGCGCGCCAAGCTATTGGGCGGCAAGCTTGAAGTGGATTCCAAACCAGGCAAAGGCACTACTATTAGCGTTGAGGCGCCGATATAGTGGTTTCAGAAGAAAGTTAGCCTTTTTTCTTTGCCTTGGCTTCGGGCTCGGCGAATTGTTTTAGCCTGGCTGCCATATCCTTCAGTTGCCTGGCTACTTTATAGTTGATGCTGTCTTTAGGATAAATCCCGTCTTTTCTCTTCTTGCCTGCGGGCATGCCGGTGAGTACTTCCAGGCCTTCATCGATGCTGCTTACGGAGTAGATGTGGAACTTGCCCTCCTTTACCGCATCGATTACTTCCGTCCGGAGCATCAGGTGAGAGACATTCTGACGGGGTATCATCACCCCCTGGTCTCCAGTAAGTCCTTTGGCTTTACATACCCGGAAGAAGCCTTCGATCTTCTGATTGACGCCGCCGATAGCCTGTATTTCACCTTTCTGGTTTACCGAGCCAGTGACGGCGATATTCTGCTTCAGCGGCACATCGGACAGGCTGGAGAGTAAAGCATATAGCTCTGTGGAGGAGGCGCTGTCTCCCTCCACGCCTTCATAAGACTGCTCGAAGCAGAGGCTGGCAGATAACGAGAGGGGATTATCCTGAGCGTATTTCCAGCCCAGATAGCCGCTGAGGATAAGGACGCCTTTATCATGGATTTTGCCGCTGAGCTGGGACTCCCGCTCAATATTAATAACGCCTCCACGCCCCAGGAAGGTCCTGCAGGTGATACGCGATGGTCTGCCGAAGGAGACATCGCCGAGGCTGTAGACGCTGAGTCCATTCACCTGCCCCACGGCAGCGCCGGCAACATCGATCATGATGATACCACGTGCTATCATTTCTTTGATATGCTCATAGGGCAGATTATGGCGGAAAAATCTCTCCTCGACCGCCTTGTCTACATGACTGGCCGATACCAGCTCCACCTTTTCCTTACGTGCCCAGTATTCCGCCTCCTGCACCAGTTCCCGTATCTGGGCGAAGCGGGAGGTCAGCTTTTCCTGGTCGCCTGCCATGCGTGAGGCATACTCCACTACCTTAGCTACGCCGGTGCGGTCGAAATGATGCATCTCGCACTTCTCACAGCAGCCGGCGACAAAAGCAGCGAAATGAAACATATTCTCTTTGGTTCTATCAATCTGATAGTCGAAGTCGGCCTTCACCTTGAATATTTCCCAGAACTCTTCATCGTAGATGGAGAGCAACTGGTACAGTGTGACATCGCCGATGAGGAGCACCTTGACGTTGATGGGCATCGGCTGTGGCCGCAGGCCCTGAGGCGCGATAAGCCCCAATCCTTCCAGAGGCTCTTCAATGCGCACCTCTTTAGTCTTGATAGTCCGCTTTAGCGCCGGCCAGACGCCCGGATTGGTCAGGACATCGGTGGCGTTTAGCAGCAGATAGCCGCCATTCGCCAGATGAAAAGCTCCCGGCTTCAGCATGGTATGGTCGCTGAGGTAGCCGCCGAAAAGAAAACGCCGTTCAATCCTGCCGAAAAGGTTGATGTAGGTGGGGTTGGACTCGATTATGACCGGCGGTCCTTTCAGCTCGCTATTATCCACGAAGACGTTTACCTGGAAGGGAAGGAACGGGTCACGGCCCTGCATCAGGAAACTGGCAGGTATACCTAGCACAGCTTCTGGCTGTGCCTCCTTTTCTTTAAACAGGTTCAGATTGTCCAGAGTGTGTGACTGCAGCTCCATGAGAAACTGATGGACGAGTTCTATATTCTTGTATTCCTGGAGCAAGTCGATGAAGAGACGTGTCACGGTGAAGCCGGCGGTGGTCTTGTCTCCTTCTCGCAGCTTTTCCTCGGCATTTTTCTCCAGGTCTCTCACCTTTTCGTAGGTAGCCTGTAGCTTTTTCAGCAGGTCATCGCGCTTGTTTTCCAATTCTTTCCTGGCTGGTGCTTCCAGAGCCATGAATTCCTCTTCGGATATGGGTTTACCATTTGTCAGTGGAATCAATGCCTGCCCCAGGGGTGTCACCTGTATGGTAAAGCCCTGACGTTGTGCTTCCTCTCTCAGCTCTGAGGAGAGCCGCTGCCTTTCCTCCTGCGCTGCCTCGATGATGGCTTTCCTCTCCGACTTGTACGTTTCGCTGGAGAAAGCCTTGGCCAGGTCATCCTTGAGTCTTTGCAGCAGACCGCTGACCTGATTGCGAAACACCTTGCCTTTACCCTGTGGCAGGCTCAAAATGCGGGGACGGTCGGAATCGGCAAAGTTGTACAGGTAGCACCAGTCCTGTGGTGGCTTCAGTTGATCCGAGGCTTGCTTCTCCTTGAGCAGCTTATCAATATGGGTTTTCACGGCTGAGGTTTTGCCGGTACCTGCAAGGCCGGCCACGTAGACATTGTAGCCATCATGGCTCATGGATAAACCAAAGTCGATGGCGCCGATAGCTCTATCCTGACCGATAAACTCGCGTAATGGCGCCAGGTCTTTGGTGCAGTCGAAGTCAAAGATTTTGGGGTCGCAGTGCCAGCGCAGTTTCTTTGCCGGTACCTCATACTTGGCAATATTCACCATACCTATGCTCCTGTGTTTTTTTCCTGCCTTGGTAGCTCGTCGTTGTTCATATGAAAACCTGGTTTGGGGTGCTGTTGTATACTGTAGGCAACTGGTGAGATTTTGTCAACAAGATTTTACGATGAGGCTATAGAATTGTCAGGAATTAATATGAGGGAGACTTTGCATGAGAGAATGTACTGTAGAGAAAAATAAAGCTAAGTGCAATTGCACTTATGAGCCGTGTTCCCGGAAGGGCATTTGCTGCGAGTGCTTGAGCTATCATCGCAGCGCCGGCGAGCTGCCCGCCTGCTATTTCTCTGCTGATGTGGAGCGGACGTACGACCGCTCCATTGAGGAATTCTTAGAAATGTGCCGGCGCCGGGGACGGTGACAGGCTACTCTACCTCTACTTCGCCAGTCTCATGCTATAGATGCAGCCGCAGTAGTTCTGCTGGTAAAGTCCCCATTGCCTGGCTAGCTGAGTCGCCCTTTTAAACCCCTCTTTTTTCTTAAAGTCTCTGGCCATGAACCTGTCTCCACCGAACTCATACCCGATTTTATTCACTGTCTCGGCGGATTTGTGGGGGCTGATAGTGAGGGTGGTGGTGAAGGCATCCCCGCCGCAGTCTTCAAGAAAGGCGAAGGTTTTTTCCAGTCGTATTCTTAAACAGACCCGGCATCTGTCGCCGCCTTCCGGCTCCTGTTTCAGATGCCCGGTTTTCTTAAGCCAGCTACCCGGCTGGTAAGGTGCGACCTCCAGGGGGAAATCAAGCTCTTGCGCCACTCTACGGGCTGCCTCTAACCTCTTATGGTATTCCTCTTTGGGGTGGATGTTGGGGTTGTAGAAAAAGCCGATGACCTGATGGCCCTCTTCGCTCAGCGTTTTCACTGCGCCGGCGGCGCATACTCCGCAGCAGATATGGATGACTATTTTCATTTAACCCTCAAATTGTTTTATACTTCTCAGTCTTGCTGTCCGGCGTAAGCCCCGCCTTGTCTAGAACATCCTTGGTCACATAGATAGGCGCTTTAACCCGAATAGCAATAGCGATGGCATCACTGGGGCGGGAGTCAATTTCTATCTCCTGCCAATCAGCGCCAAGCACCACCCTGGCATAGAAGATATTATCTTTGAGGTCGGTAATCATAATGGAATTAACCTTAGCCCCCAGCTTATCAACGATGGTGCACAGCAAATCGGGGGTGAGCGGGCGGGGCATGGCTATCCCTTCCGTGACCACTGCTATGGCATTCACCTCAACCACACCAATCCAGATAGGCAGATAGCGGTCGCCATTTTTCTGTTTCAGAAGCACCACCGGCTGAGAAGTAGCCCTGGTGATGCCAACGCTATCCACCACCATTTCCACCAGATTATCCTGCGCAATTTCCTTTGACCCTTGCTCACCCCTCATCCAGGCAGCAATATCGTTACCGCCCAGCCATCTTACAGCGGCAGTTACTCCACCGGGTAAAAACACCGAGCAAATCGCCAGCAGAACAATAATAATCACACAACCCAGCAAACACCACTTCGCCTTGCTCAGTTTCACCATAGCACTCTTCTTTTTGGGTTCAGCCACATCATTTATTTGTTCCATCGCCTACCTCCTATCTTCCTAACATTAGCACGCGTCACTGCTTAGCCCATGTTACGCCGAAAACCTGCCTGAAGGCAAGAAGACGGGGGGAAATCCCTTCCCTTGCTAGGGGAAAGGGATGCAGGAGATAGAGTTGATAAGTTAGCTAACATCCAGCAGAGAAAAGCCGCTATCCGAATCTTTAATCCGAGCCACTTTGGCGCCGATAATCTCGTAGATAATAACTTCGCCCACCAGCCAGGTAACCACACCAGGCCGTAGGCATCCCGTCATCGTTCCCCCGGCTCGCCCCAGCGCAGCATGGATATGCAATGCAGGCTTTCCGCCTTCGCCGGGCGCCAGCACTCCCACTCCTACCACCTCATGGGCGCCATCTACTGGCAACAGCATCGACTCAGGCGGTCTTTCATCGGAGCGCCGGGGACCAACCACAATCTCGCCACCGCCAATGCCGCCTATCAGGATAACATGCCCCATAGCGATATTATTCTCCTCAGCAAAACGCTCAATGCACGCCGGCACCATGTCTCCAGCCTCGAGCCGTATTACAAAGACCCTACCTACGCGCCCTTCACTTGCTTTCATTCATTGCCTCCTTTTAATGTGGAGTGAGTTGCGCCGTTGTGCTTCCGTGTGCCAGGACACAAAGGACACTTTAAGTTGCCCAACCTTCTTTGTCAAGTGATATGAGCTTATTCATTTTTCAGGCAAGCAATCAGTAAATAGTGAAAAGCCCTTTCTTGACACTTTGTAGCTGGCGATGATAGACTCCACCTACCTATGAAACAGGTCGGCATTCTGTATCAACCGAAACGAGAGGAGGCGGTAGCTTTTAGCCATGAGCTGGAGACGTTCCTGAGCAGCCGGGATATCCGCATCTGGCGCTGTTCTGCCTGGGAGCCAGAAAGGGCGAAGCAGCTTATTGCCGGCACCGATTTACTGGTGAGCATCGGCGGTGATGGCACCATCCTGCGCGCCGCTCGCACCGTGATTCCTGACTCGGTGCCCATACTGGGAATAAACCTGGGCAGGCTGGGATTCATGGCAGAGCTGAAAGCGTCCGGGGCATTGAAGAAGCTGCCGGCGCTGCTCAACGGCAGGGGCTGGATTGAAGAACGAGCCATACTGGAGGCCGAGCTGCCCTCTCAGGGCAGGATGTTCCATGCTTTGAACGAGGTATTTGTGGGTCGCCGAAGCTCGGCACGTCTGGTGACGGTTGACTGTAAAATAAATAATGCTGCCTTGACTACTTATCGAGCTGATGGCGTCATCATAGCTACTGCCAGCGGCAGTACCGGCTATACGCTGGCGGCAGGAGGACCAATTTTGCATCCCCAGGCGAAAGAGTTGATTCTCATGCCAGTTTGCGCCCATTTCACCTTCGATAAGTCACTGGTGTTGCCAGCAAAAACGACTATCGAATTACAGGTAACCACCACCCACGAAGCTATGCTCAGCATCGATGGGCAAACTGAGCTACAATTGAATAGCGGCGATACCGTTAAGGTAAAGCTGAGTAAACATATGGTTAAATTTCTCAGGCTTCAGCCTAAAACCTATTTTTACAGGTCTCTGGATGCCAAGTTGAAGAGGAAAGTTGCATGAAAGTAGAAAAAGCTAAAATAAGTGATGCGCAGCAGATGCATGAGATGGTGAACAAGTTCGCCGAGAGAGGCGAAATGCTGCCCCGGGCACTGAGCGAAATCTACGAAGACATCCGCGACTATTTCGTCATCAGGGATAAGAACGGCCAGGTTATCGCTTGCGTTGCTCTCCATATAAGCTGGTCAGACCTGGCTGAGATACGAACTCTGGCGGTGAGTGAAAATAAGCAGGAGCAAGGATTAGGCTCACTGCTGATTAAATCCTGCCTTGATGAAGCCAAACAATTAGGTATAGATAAGCTCTTCTGCCTCACCTATAAGCCAGCGTTTTTTGAGAAAAATGGCTTCGTCCAGGTCGATAAAATGGAATTGCCGCGCAAGATATGGTCGGAATGCTTCCGCTGTCCTAAATTCCCCGATTGCGATGAGGTGGCGCTTATTTATCAAATGAAGTGATGGAAACCTCTCACCTCTTGCCCCTCTCTCCTTAACAAGGAGAGAGGGGAACATATTTTATGAAAGGGGCCAAGCCCCTTTCTATCCCCCTGATAGATAATCATAATGGGGAGGGTAAGATGCCAGGAAGTACACTTTCCAGTGAGCAGATTTACCAGGGTCGAGCGGTAAAGCTGCGCGTTGATACCATAGAGAAGCCCGACGGCAAAAAAACAACGCGGGAAATTGTGGAACATGCCGACTGCGTCGCGGTGGTGGCGCTGGATGAGCGGGAAAACGTGGTCATGGTGCGCCAATACCGCGAAGCTGTGGGCAAGACCCTTCTGGAAATTCCGGCTGGCGGCATAGACCCAGGTGAAAATGCTGAGGAATCCGTCCGCCGAGAGCTACAGGAAGAGATAGGCTTTCTGCCGCAGAAGATAGAGAAAATCGGCGGATTCTACTCAACACCGGGCTACTGCACCGAATATCTGTACCTGTACCTGGCTACAGACCTGAAATCAAGCCGGCTTAGAGCAGAAGATACCGAGGACATCGAGGTGGTGAAAGTACCGCTTCCGCAGATACCGGCGCTTATTGCCTCGGGAGACATCTGCGATGCCAAAAGCATCGCCGGCTTGCTCAGATTTCTGCGCCTTAGAAGCTAACAGACTAAACCTTAACTTGATACTTGGCTTTGCCTTGCTCGTAGAGGTCGTTGCCATGGACATCGTTAATCACCGTAGCCGGGAAACTTTCCACTTCCAGGCGCAGGATAGCCTCGGCACCGAGGTCTTCATACGCTACCAGCTCTGATTTTTTGATACTCTGGGAAATCAGGGCGCCGGCACCGCCGATGGCGGCGAAGTACACTGACTTATATTTCCTCATAGCATCTTTCACTGCCTGGGTGCGGTTGCCCTTGCCAATCATGCCCTTGAGGCCTACCGACATAAGGCGGGGCGAGTAAACATCCATGCGGCCGCTGGTGGTAGGACCTGCCGAGCCGATGGCATGGCCTGGCTTGGCTGGAGACGGTCCCATGTAGTAGACGATTTGATTCTTAATATCAAAAGGGAGCTTCTCTCCCTTATCCAGCGCCTCGACCATACGTTTGTGGGCAGAATCTCTAGCTGAATAAATGACGCCGGTAATGAAGACCTGGTCGCCAGCTTCCAGGCTTTCCACAGTCTTCTCATCCAGCGGCGTGGTAATATGTACTGTCTTCATTATCATTCCTCCTTTAAAACAGTCGGGCTATTTCCCTTTGGCGGTAAACTCAGGCACCGGCACTTTGGGCTTGGTTGGCTCAGCGGGCAGCTTCGCCACCTGTGCTGGCTGTTTCTTTTTCTTGCTGCCAATAGCCCGGGAAACCAGGCTCCTCTTCATCAACTGTATTGCCAGGCCGGGGTCTAACCCCTTGGGGCAGACTTCGGAGCAGGCAGCGGCAAAATGGCAATGCCAGATGCCGTGCTTGGTGTCCACAGAAGCTACCCTCTCCTCGGCGCCTTCATCCCTGCTATCGGCACAGTAGCGATAGCACTGTGCCAGTGCCTGCGGTCCCAGGAACTCGCTGTCGCTGGCTGAAGTGGGACAGGCAGCCACGCAGATGCCACATTTGATGCAGTAAGTGAACTGCAGGAAAGAATCCAGTTCCTTAGGCGCTTGCGTATACTCCGCAGTCGGCTGCTCCATCTCCTGCCGATCACTGCGGATGATGTACGGTTTTATGGATTTGTGATTGGCGAAGAATGTGCTCATGTCGGGCACCAGGTCTTTGATAATAGGCAGGTTGGGCAAAGGTTTCACCGTAAGCTTATCGGTATGAAGCTCCTCTATCTGCGTATGGCAGGCGAGGTGAGGATAATCGTTGATAAGCATAGCACAGGAGCCGCAGATGCCCATGCGACATGAAGTGCGAAACGCCAGTGTGCTATCCATGTTCTCTTTGATATGGAGCAGCCCATCGAGCACGGTCATGCCCTTGGTAAAGGGAACGGTGAACTCCTGGAGATGGGGAGCTTTGCCATTCTCAGGATTGTATCTCTGAACTTTGAACTTTATCTCAGTAAACTTAAACTCATGTTTGCTTTCTTCAGTCATTGCTTTTCAGTTCCTCCTAGTTATGATAGCAGGGCCAGCGGCGCATAAATGCCCAGTATAAGGAAAACCACGCCGACAAAGATGATGATGCCGGTGACCACTCGCTCGGCGCGGGCTGAAGGGGTCAGCTCCAGCACAATATTGCGCAATCCGTTAAAGGCATGATAGAGAGTGAAAATCAGCAGGGCGATATAAATGAATGCCCAAATGCCCTGTCTAGAGCGCTCTATCATTGACGACCAGGATGTGGGATGTCCAATATCGATGCCAAAGAAACCAAGGACAGCGTCAAGGTGCTGTGTCACCATGTGGATACCAAGCAAAACTGCTATCAAGATGCCGGTTATCAGTTGCACCAGTTGCAGGTATGTATTACGCATTACCAACCTCCTGCGATGAAGTCATAGAACACAACGATGGCTAGTATCACGATAACAACCATGAACACAATGGTGATCGGTCTCTTCTTGCGGATGGAATCCCTGTAGGGATAAATCGGAGGTATCGGCTTACCCAGGGTAAATCCTAATTCCTGCAAGAACAGGCGCAAGCCATTGAGCGCATGGTAGACAAAGGCAACCACCACCAGGTATTCGCCGATTTTAAACCAGGGATTTCCGCTGAGCACACCCATGGTTGCCTCCCACACCCCCTGCCCCTGGACACGGAACACCGTGGTTGCGGTGAGGTGGAACAGTATGAACAATACCAGGCCTAAGCCGGTGACGCGATGGAGAATATAGAGATAGCGTTCTAGCTGATATTTACCGCCGTAGACCCAACCCCTCACCCCCAATAAGTTTGGACGAGGTCGTATTTGTGCCATAATAACCTCCTAGTATTTCCTTTCTACTGGCTGCCACATGGTTATGGAGACAGGGATGTATTCCAGTCTGGGACCTTTGGGCGTATAGTATGCCAGTGTATGCTTCAGCCAGTTAGCATCGTCTCTCTGTTTATAGTCTCGCCGGGAGTGAGCGCCGCGGGATTCGGTACGGGCTAATGCTCCGGCCACCACGATATCAGACAACTCCAGGACTGTGTCCGCCTCCAGGGCGTTGATGAGGTCGGTATTATAAATGCGGCCGCGGTCCTTCACCTGAACATCGGCAAGGCGTTGCTTGTATTCCTTGATTTTCCTCGAGGCTTCTTCCAGCTCAGGGCCAGTGCGAAAGACGCCCACTTTGACGTCCATCATTTTTTGTAATTCAGACCGAATGGCATAGCTGCTCTCCTTGCCCGTAGGACTGAATCGGTTGAAAACGCTGGCCTCTTCGTCCTTTAGCCTGGACTCGCTGGGCATGGGCGGGAACTCCTTCTGCTTCTTCACATATTCGGCAGCCTTCTCTCCAGTTATTCTGCCCCAGACCAGACACTCAGCAGTTGAGTTCGAACCCAGGCGATTGGCGCCGTGTAGCGACTCACAGGCAACTTCTCCCGCTGCCCAGATGCCAGGAATCGGTGTGGCGCCATCGATATTGGTGTGTATGCCGCCCATAGTATAGTGGGCGGCCGGGTGAACCGGGATCGGCTCCGATATCGGGTCAATGAAATTGAACTTTATGGCGACCTCTCGAATCAGAGGCAGCCGTTCATTAATCGTGTCTGCGCCCAGATGGCGCAGGTCGAGATGTATGGCTTGCATGCCACCTCGTGCCGGGAAGCCCCTGCCTTCCTCGATTTCAGTCTTTTCAGCGCGGGCAACAATGTCACGGGGCGCCAGTTCCATCATTTTGGCGGCATATTTCTCCATGAACCTCTCGCCCTTATTGTTGTACAGGTAGCCGCCTTCACCACGGGCTGCCTCGGTAATCAAAATACCCGAGGGAACCAGTCCGGTAGGATGGAACTGGAGAAACTCCAGGTCTTTAATTGCTATGCCAGCCCGATACGCCATGCCCATGCCATCACCGGTGGCAGTGAGCGAATAGGTGGTGAAGCCAAACATGCGGCAGGCACCACCGGTAGCTATAATCAGGGCTTTACTTTGCATGAAGAAGAATTCGCCGCTGGTTAAATCCCAGACGGTGATGCCGCGGAACACCCCGTTTTCGATGATGAGGGAGTGCACATAGCACTCATCATACCTGGCGACATTAGCATGTTTCTGCAGGGTATCATACAGGGTTTGCATTTCAAAAAAGCCGGTCTTATCAGCGGCGAAGGTAGCCCGATTATAGCTGTGGCCTCCGAAAGCTCGCTGGTTAACCCTGCCGTCGGCACGGCGCGACCAGGGAATTCCCCAGTGGTCCAGAAGCTTTATCTCCTCAGGCATCGCCTGGACGAAGCGCATGACTACATCCTGGTCGCAGAGAAAATCACCGCCTCTTACCGTATCCCAGGCATGTAGTTCCAGGCTATCGCCTTCGTCCGGTTGTATCACTGCGGCGGTACCGCCTTCAGCGCAGACGGAATGGGCGCGCATCAGTTGCACTTTGGAAACGATAGCCACATCGGCTTCGGAGTTTTTTCGGGCTACTTCCACTGCTGCCCGCAGTCCTGCTATGCCGGCACCCATCACGATAATGTCATGCTTGAGCGTCCTCATAGAATCGCCTCCTTGTGACGAGCAGCATGGCACTGCATATTAATGGCCAGTGGCATGCTGGCGATATGTGCGGGGAAGGTCTCAACATGAACCGCCAGCGCCGTGTTCCTGCCGCCGAATCCCTGAGGGCCTATGCCCAGAGCATTGATTCGTTTCAACAGCTCTTTCTCCAGTTCGGCGACCTCGGCATCGGGATTAGGCTCGCCCACCTTGCGCAGCAACGCCTTTTTGGCGAGCTGCATTGTTTTCTCGGCAGTGCCTCCGATGCCGACACCGACGATGATCGGCGGGCAGGGATTACTGCCAGCATCATCAACTGCCTTGACCACGGCGTCAATAATGCCCTGGCGGCCAGCCGCCGGCGTAAGCATGTGGAGGCGGCTCATGTTCTCGCTGCCGCCGCCTTTAGGCACCACCATTATCTTTACTTTATCGCCGGCAACGATATCGGTGTGGATGATAGCCGGCGTATTGTCTTTAGTATTGACACGAGCCGAAAACGGCTGTTTCACCATGGATTTACGCAGGTAGCCCTTCTCATAGCCATCCTTGACACCGTCATTAACGGCTTTATAGATATCACCGCCGACAAAGTGGGCATCCTGCCCTACTTCCAGGTAGACTACAGTTGCCCCGCAATCCTGGCAATAAGCCATCTGCTCCTCTTTAGCCAGCTTGGCATTATCCAGAATTTGGTCCAGAGTCTGCTGGCCTATGGGCGATTCCTCGGTTTTACGTGCCTTTTTCAGGGCATCGAGGACATCTTCAGGAAGAAAAAAATTAGCTTCCTGACACAAGCGGGAGACCGTTTTGGTTACTTCTTTGACGTCGATTTCTCTCAATTCTATATGTCTCCTTTCTCGATAGTATTGTTATTGCCTAATCTTCAGGCGCCTTGGGAATAAGTCCTTTCTTCATCAGAACCTCGGTTGTTTCCCTGGCATTCTTAATCATTGCCTCAGCTTGCCTGGTAAGCTGCTCGCGGCTCGCCTTAATCCGGGCAACACCCTGCTCCTGGGCTTTCAAACCTACAGCCACCGCTTCACGAATGAATGCTTCCCATTCTGACATGGTTGGGGCGATATTATCTTCGCTGATGCCGCGGTCTTCGGCGCATTTCGCCAGCTCATAGGCAGCAGCCAGACACATCTCATCAGTGATTGTCCTGGCTTTCACATCCAGTGTGCCACGGAATATCGCTGGAAAGCCAGTGGAGTTATTGACCTGATTGGGGAAATCAGACCTGCCAGTGGCCACAATCCTGGCTCCTGCTTCTTTTGCTTCCCATGGCCAGATTTCAGGAATAGGGTTGGCACAGGCGAACAGGACGGAGTCCTTGGCCATTGCCTTCACCCAATCTTGAAGAATGACTCCGGGGCCCGACTGCGACAGCGAGATGCAGACATCCGCTCCTTTCAAAGCTTCTGCTATATCACCACTCCTCTTATCCGGGTTGGTTCGTTGGCACAGGTCCCATTTATACGGATTCTCTTTCTGTTTCTCTTCTAAATCTTTTCTGCCGATGTGTAGTATACCCTTGCTATCTACGACGAGAGTATTTTCCGGCTTAAAACCGTCAGCGAAAAGCAATCTCAATATGGCCACGTTAGCCGCACCTATCCCATTAACAGTTAGTTTAACCTTATCTTTTCTCTTGCCCACAATCTTCAGGGCATTGATGAGACCGGCAAGCGTAACGGCAGCGGTACCCTGCTGGTCGTCATGCCATACTGGAATATTCGCCTCTGCTCTCAGCCTGTCAAGAATATAGAAGCATTTAGGGTTGGCGATGTCCTCCAGGTTGATGCCGCCAAAGGAAGGTTGCAGCCATTTCACTGCATTGATGAACTGCTCCGGGTCCTTGGTATCGAGACAAATAGGTACAGCATCCACGCCGCCAAGGTATTTGAACAGCAATGCCTTACCCTCCATCACTGGCATCGCTGCCTCTGGCCCGATGTCACCTAAGCCCAGAACTCTGGTGCCATCAGAGACCACTGCCACCGTATTCCATTTATTAGTATGCTCGTAGACCTTTTCCTTGTCTGCTTTTATGTCCTTACAGGGTTCGGCAACTCCCGGAGTGTACCATATGGCAAAATCGTTGAAGTCACGGACGCAGCACTTGGGAACGGTTTGCATCTTTCCCCGATAGTAGGGATGCAATTTCAGAGCATCCTTTGCCGGCCTTTGTGCTTTGGCCAGCAACTCCTCTTTAGTTACTTTTTTAGACAACGCAGTCCTCCTTAAGTTTATTTATCACAGCATCAGCAACTTGTGAGGTACCTGCTGCACATTGTCTTCGTTTCGGTTTTAAGTCATAGGTGACATGTTTGCCCTCAGCAATCACTTTGACTATGGCCTGTTCCAATCTATCCGCAGCCTCTTTCTCTCCGAGATGACGTAACATCATCTCTCCAGAGAGCATCATCGCCAGGGGATTGACCTTGTTCTGCCCCGCATATTTAGGAGCACTGCCATGGGTGGGCTCGAAAACTGCTGCCTTCTCCCCGATGTTGGCCCCAGGGGCCAACCCCAGCCCACCCACTAACCCGGCACAAAGGTCGGAAACTATATCACCATAGAGATTGGGCAAAACGATAACATCAAAAGATTGAGGATTTCGCACCAGGCGCATGCACAGAGCATCAATAACTACATCTTCAAACTCTATATCGGGATATTCTTTAGCTACCTCCCGGGCAACAACCAGGAAAAGACCATCGGAAAACTTGAGTATATTCGCTTTATGACCGGCGGAGACCTTCTTCCTTTTATTGGCTCTGGCATACTCGAATGCGAACTTCACAATTCGCCTCGAGCCATATTCAGAAATCATTTTGATGCTGAACCCGGAGTCCTGGTTTACCTTTGTTCCACTAGAATCCACGATAAGGTCAATAAGCCTGCCAGCTTCCGGTGTTCCTTTGGCGAATTCAATACCGGCATAAAGGTCCTCAGTATTCTCTCTGACCACGACGATATCTACATCGCTGAAAGGTGTCGGCGCGCCACGATATGTCTTACAGGGGCGGATACAGGCATAAAGGTCAAGGCTTCTGCGGAGAGCAACGTTAACGCTGCGGAAACCGGTACCTATAGGAGTAGTAACGGGGCCCTTGAGGGCTACCTTGTTCCTCTTTATCGAGGAGAGGACTTCATCAGGGAGAGGTGTGCCGAATTGAGTCTGTGCCTTCTCACCAACTATCCCCGTATCCCAGTTAAATTCGACTCCAGTTGCTTCTAAAACCCTTCGAGTTGCCTCGGTAACCTCAGGCCCTACACCATCCCCGGGAATCAAGGTTACCTTATATGGCATACCTCATGCCCTCATGGTCAGGTTTGCAGCTTGAAATCACCATGTTTTTTGATATATGGAATAAGCCCGCCTTCAGCTAATATATCAAGCATTACTGGCGGGATTTTGCCGAACGTAAGCTGAATACCTTTGGTCAGGTTAGCGATTTTACCTGCCGATAAGTTTACTCCTACTGTGTCCCCTTCGTCAATCTTATCGGTATCACAAATGAGCACTGGCAGTCCCTGATTGATGGCGTTCCTGAAGAAAATTCGAGCTACGGACTTCGCCAGAACAGCGCTGACACCAGCCATTTTAATTACCAGCGGGGCATGCTCCCTGCTGGAGCCAAGGCCAAAATTTTTTCCAGCAACGATAAAATCTCCCGGCTGCACTCTGGTGGCGAAGTTCTTATCGGCATCCTCCATGACATGCCTGGCAAGCTCAGGCAGGTTGCTCCGCAGGTGGGCGTATCTCCCCGGAATGATGAGGTCGGTAGAGATATTATCGCCGAACTTAAATGCTCTGCCCTTCAATTCCGTGACTGACATTACCTTACCTTTCTCGGGTCAGTGATTTCGCCGGTGATGGCTGAAGTGGCGGCAGTGGCTGGGCTGGCCAGATAGATTGAAGATTCAGGATTACCCATCCTGCCCCTGAAATTGCGATTCGCTGTGGACAGGCAAACCTCGTTATCACCCAGCACACCCTGGTGCAGACCCAGACAGGCAGCGCAGCCCGGGGGCACCACTATTGCCCCCGCTTTGAGAAGCGACTGGATATAACCGGCTTTTATGGCGTCGGTGAATATCTGCCTTGATGCCGGAGCCACAATCAGCCTCACATTGGGGTGGCAGGTCCTGTTCTTAAGAATAGTGGCGGCTACTGCCAAATCCTCAAGTCGCCCATTAGTACAGGTGCCGATGAAGACCTGATTGAGCTTGATACCAGCCAGCGTACGTGCTGGAGCCACGTTGTCCACAGCATGAGGCATGGCTACCATCGGCTCCAGGCTGGAAGCATCAATAGCAATGGTTTGCTCGTAGCTGGCATCGGCATCAGCCGCCAGCGCCCGGTACTTATTGCTCCTCCTCTGAGCGGCTAAATATTTCCTGGTGACGTTATCGCTGGGGAAGAGGCCGACCTTGGCGCCGACCTCGATTGCCATATTGGCTATGGTCAGGCGCTGGGCAATGGTCATCTTTGCCACAGCTTCGCCCTGAAATTCCAGAGATTTATAGGTGGCGCCATCAGCTCCCAGTTGTCCGGCGATGTAGAGCACCAAATCCTTGGCAGTAACCCATCCGGTGAATCCGCCGCTGACAGTAATTTTGAAGCTCTCGGGCACGCGGAACCAGGTCTTGCCCAGGGCAAAAGCCACGGCAACATCGCTGGAACCCATGCCTGTAGCAAATGCTCCCAGGGCGCCACCGGTTACCGTGTGGGAGTCAGCACCGACAATAATATCGCCGGGATTAGCGAACGTCTCGGCGACTATCTGGTGACAGACGCCGCTGCCGCCTTCGAAGAGCACACAGCCAGACTCTCTGGCAAATGTGCGCATAAACTGCTGGTCATTGGATAGCTGGCTGTTGGGGCTGGGAACAGCGTGGTCAATGAACAACACCGTTTTCTGCGGGTTGGCGAGCTTATTGAGCCCGCTTTGCTGGAACTGCCTCAGGGTGAGAGGTCCGGTGGTATCCTGAACAAAAGCCAGGTCTACCGGGGCGATGACTATATCTCCAGCTCGGGCATCGGCTCCTGATTTCTCGCTTAGGATTTTTTCACTGAGGGTCTTCCCCATGTAAACTCTAACCAATCACAGCCAGAACGTCACCCGCCCCCACCCTGGCACCGGGGCTGAATTTTATCGCCTTCATTTTACCAGATACTGGCGACTCGATGACATTTTCCATCTTCATCGCTTCCAGGACGACGATGCCGACGCCGGCTTGGACCTCGTCGCCTTCCTGCACCAGATAACGAATAATGGTGCCGGGAATCGGTGCGGCAATCGGCGTTTCTCCTGCGGCAACCTCTACTTTCGGTGGAGGAGCAGCTTCAGTTTT
Organism: Chloroflexota bacterium; assembly: GCA_037443085.1. Lineage (GTDB taxonomy): Bacteria > Chloroflexota > Dehalococcoidia > GIF9 > UBA5629 > JBBIPA01. The sequence continues at coordinate 47,192 of JBBIPA010000002.1, forward strand.
CCTGGTGGGTTGCTTCGGGGACTCCTTCTCGGTTGCCGGACTTGCTGGCGTTGGTGCATAAACCGGAGGAGCTGCGAACGAGGCCGTGCCGCCTGCAGGTTCCACCTCGACTTTATAGTATTCATCGCCGACATAGACATTGAATGACCGAAGGGCCTTCCCCTTTATCGGTGCTTTCATATCGACCCTCTCTACCACCTTGCCAGACCTGGCTTTGGCGATAAGTTCATCTTCCCGCTTTGCATCTTCAAGGGTCTTCGCCCTGGTTTCTGCGGGTGGTTGTTCCAGTCCATATTTCCACTTAAGAAAGCGCAGCCCTGTCGTAGGATAAAGGGCGTAAACCAGCACATCACCTATGTCCCTGGCAATGCCTTTCGTTGCCTCCTTTGCCTTGGGCAATTCCGGCTCGAGGATATCAGCCGGTCGGCAGGTGATAGGCTTATCACCACGGGAATACCCCTTGAGGATAATCTTCTGTACCGAGGGGTCTATCGGCGCTGGCAGCTTGCCGTATAGGCCATAGGCATAATCCTTGGTCTGGTCAGAAACCATTTTGTATCTGCCGAAGAGGACATTTAGCACCGCCTGTGCCCCGATTATCTGGCTGGTAGGAGTGACCAAGGGTGGGTAACCCAGCTCCTTGCGGGTGCGAGGCAGTTCAGCGTAGACTTCCTGGATACGGTGAATGGCATTGGCTTCTTTCAACTGAGCTACCATATTGGTAAACATGCCACCGGGAATCTGATGCCCCAGCACGCCAGTATCAATCACTGACATCTTGGTGGTATCCAGAAAATCACGATACTTCGGCGCAATAGACTCATAGTATTCGCCCAGCTTAAGCAAATGCCCCAGATTCAGTCCGGTATCCCGCGGCGTACCCTGCAAAGCCACTACCATGGGCTCTATCGCGGGATGAGAGGTACGCAGGGCAAAGGGAGCGATGCAGGTATCAATAAGGTCAACGCCGGCTTCCGCTGCTTTCAACAGGCTCATGCAGGCCATGCCGCTGGTAAAGTGACTGTGCAAATCCACCGGAATTTTGAGAGCCTGCTTTAAAGCCTTAACCAAATTGTAGGCATCGTCAGGAGCGATAAGTCCTGCCATATCTTTAATGCACAGGCTGTCGGCTCCCATATCCTGAATAATCAGGGCTTTCTGCACATAGTAATCAATGGTATACACCTGACCGCCCAGCTTGGGCTCGGTCAGCGAGTAGGTCAACGTCCCCTGGATATGCTTGCCCCTCTCCTTTATTGCCTTAAAAGCGGTAATAAAATTGCGCTCATCGTTCACCGCATCAAAAACACGAAAGACATCGATGCCGCAATCGGCAGCGTGATGCACAAAAGCGGTGACTACATCATCGGCATAGTTGCGGTAGCCCACCAGGTTCTGCCCGCGCAACAGCATTTGCAGCCGGGTATCCGGCATCAGTTTCTTTAAAATGCGAATTCGCTCCCAGGGGTCTTCGTTTAGGAAACGGGTCATCACGTCAAAGGTGGCACCGCCCCACATCTCCATAGACCAGAACCCCGCCTTGTTCATTTCCGGCGCGATCGCTTCCATGTCAGCAGTGCGCATACGGGTAGCAAATAATGATTGATGCCCATCACGAAAGGTGAGGTCAACAACCTTTACTGGATTGTCAGCTTTTTTCCTCGGTGCCATGATTGCTTAACTCCATATTTAGATTTCATCTACACTAAAAACCATTACCCCTGCCTCCTCCTGCTCCACGGCTCGCCCATGCTGTCATCAATTTCTCAAGACCGCAATACCGCCACAGTCCCCTCTCAGGTAGAGGTGTTAGCTGACGGGCATTATTCCGAGCGCTCATCTGTGCCCGCTGTCCTAAAAGCCGCCAGGCATTTATTCCAGAAGCGGACTGGCTGCTCTCTTCCTGTTGAATATAGAGGGCAACCGCCCCCATGATGGCAGTCAGCAGTTTTGGCTCCATTCAGTACTTATCCTCACAGAGGAATATTGCCGTGCTTTTTGGGTGGGTTGGTATCGACCTTGTTCTTAAGCATTTCCAGAGCTTTAATCAGCTTGGGTCTGGTAGTTCGCGGGTCGATGACATCATCAAGATAGCCTTTGCCCGCAGCCACATAAGGGTTGGCAAATTTCTCCCGATAGTCATCGATCAGCTTTTGCCGGGTTTCGGCGGGATTTTCTGATTTATCAATAGCATCTTTGAACACGATATTCACGGCGCCGTCAGGCCCCATAACTGCAATTTCAGCTGTAGGCCAGGCGTAGTTGATATCGCCGCGCAGGCTCTTGCTGCTCATAACCACATAGGCGCCGCCGTAAGCCTTGCGGGTAATCACGCTTATTTTGGGCACGGTAGCCTCAGCATAGGCATAGAGAAACTTGGCTCCGTGCCGGATGATTCCTCGATACTCCTGGTCGGTGCCCGGCATATATCCCGGCACATCAACGAAAGTGATCACAGGAAGATTAAAACAATCGCAAAAGCGGACAAACCTGGCACCTTTATCCGAGGCGTCGACATCAATGACGCCGGCATTGAATGAAGGCTGCTGCGCCACTATGCCCACACTATGGCCGCCCAGCCTGGCAAATCCTACGATAAGGCTGCGACCAAACCTGCTGTGGGCTTCCATGAAGTCGCCGTTGTCCACGACTTTGCCAATGACTTTCTTCATATCGTACACCTTGTTCGGGCTGTCTGGAATAATGGTAAGCAGTTCCTCATCCATGCGGTTAGGGTCGTCTCCCGTAGCCACATATAGCGGCTCCTCCCTGTTATTCTGGGGCAGGAAGCTCAGCAACTGCCGCACCATCTCCAGGCATTGCTGGTCATTATCAGCTACAAAATGGCAGTTGCCGGTCTTGGTAGCATGGGTCATAGCACCACCCAGCTCCTCGAAATCCACCTCTTCGCCAGTGACCGATTTAATCACGGCGGGGCCAGTTATATACATTTGACCTGTGCCTTTGACCATGAAAACAAAGTCGGTTATTGCTGGAGAGTACACGGCACCGCCAGCGCATGGTCCCATGACCACCGATATCTGCGGCACGACTCCGGAGAACAGGGTATTGCGGGTGAAAATATCGCCGTAGCCCACCAGGCTATCCACGCCTTCCTGGATACGGGCACCGCCCGAGTCGAGCAAGCCGATAACCGGTGCGCCAACTTTGGCTGCCATGTCCATAACCTTGCAGATTTTTTCTGAAGCTACTTTCGATAAGGAGCCACCAAAGACGGTAAAGTCTTGAGAGAATACAAAAGCGTCTCGGCCATTGATTTTTCCGTAGCCGGTAACCGCAGCATCACCCGGCGTTTTTTGTTGCTCCAGCCCAAAATCAGTGCAGCGATGGACAGCAAATTGGTCTACTTCTTCGAAAGTGCCGGGGTCGAACAGCAGCCCGATGCGCTCCCTGGCGGTGAGCTTGCCCTTCTGGTGCTGAGTTTCGGTGCGTTTTGCCCCTCCGCCAGCCAGAGCTTGCTGCCTCAATTTCTCTAATTCAGTTACCTTGTCTTTGGTTCCCATGGCACACTTCCTTCTCGATGAACTCGGTATGGGATTGGCCGTCAGGCCGCTTGTTATTCTAGCACAATAAGCAATGCTTTGGCTAATGTAAAACAGCTTCAAAGCGGCTTACTCGAATGCCACTTATATGTCTTTTTATTATCTAAATCCCGTTAATGTTACGAAAAGCATCAGCAATCAAGCAATATACTTCTATTAATGGCATTTTACTTGCTGTATCCTGGCCACATTCGCAATGCACAGGCTTATCGACCATAGCGAAAGGTACCGAGAGGCGACATTTATATCTATGGTACAATAGTCATCCAGATGGCTAAAAGATTAACCAGAGCCTCCTTAGCGAAGTGGCGAGGGGAGCGAAGCGCTGGCTCCAGCAGCGTCACCCGTTGTGGCAACACAGCGTTCCTCTGGGGGCAAAAAACCTATATCATGGGAATCGTCAATGTCTCGCCGGATTCTTTCTCTGGCGATGGGTTGGCAAGCGTTGATGATGCTGTAGCTCAGGCGCATCGGTTTGTTGCCGAGGGAGCCGACATTATTGACATCGGTGGCGAATCCACCCGCCCCGGCACCACCTCCAAATCAGATCAGGAGGCTATCGAGCAGGAGTTGCAGCGGGTTATGCCGGTGCTGAAGAGACTGGCTGGCAATATAGCTGTGCCCTTGAGCATCGACACCTATCATCATGAGGTAGCTATCCAGGCGCTAAATGCCGGCGCTCACCTGATCAACGATATCTGGGGCTTAAAAAAAGATGCCAGGTTGGCCAGTCTGGCAGCGGAGAGAAACGTGCCCCTCATCCTCATGGCAAATCATCGTGAAAACCCCCAGCGCCATATCATGCCGTCGGTCATTGCCAGCCTCAAATGGGCAGTGGATACAGCACTGGATGCCGGTGTGCCCTGGGATAACATCATTATCGACCCCGGCATAGGCTTTGGCCCAACCTACGAGCAAAACCTGGAGATTATCCGCCGTTTTGACGAGCTAAAGATAATGGGACTCCCGGTACTTCTGGCCACCTCGAGGAAATCGGTGATTGGCCTTACTTTGAACCTGCCCTTTGAGCAACGTATAGAAGGCACTGCCGCCACCGTCGCTATCGGTGTTGCCAGAGGAGCAGATATGGTACGGGTACATGATGTCAAAGAAATGGTCCGGGTTTGCCGGATGAGCGATGCCGTCATCAGGGGACCAGCGCAGAGGCAACAGTAATGGTAACGGTGTATCTCGGTCTGGGCTCAAATCTGGGTAACCGCAAGCAAAAGCTGGCACAAGCCCTGGAGATGCTCTCTCAACAAGCAGAAATAGAGCAGGTTTCCTCGGTATACGAAACCGAGCCAGTCGGCTTCATAGAACAACCTTTATTTCTTAACGCTGTCTGCCGGATTTCTACCAGTTTAAGTCCGACTAAGCTGCTCGCCTTTGCCAAGAAAATTGAGTCTACCCTGGGCAGGGTACCCAGTTTTGCTAATGCTCCCAGGCCCATAGACATAGATATTCTTTTCTATGGCAATAGAACTATCAGAAGTAACGCTTTAGCCGTTCCGCACCCGCGTTTAATCCAGCGGGCTTTCGTGCTGGTGCCGCTTGCCGAAATCGCTCCTGACTTAATCCATCCGGAAAGTAAAAAAACCATAAAAGAACTGCTGGATAGCTTGGGAAATGACGAAGGCGTGCGGCGATGGTCTGAAGCCTCAGCAATTATAGGTAAAAGAAGGAGGCGTCATGTATCAGGTATCTGTTGAGCAGCACTTTGATGCCGCTCATTATTTACGGGATTATCACGGCAAATGCGAAAACTTGCATGGCCACCGTTTCAAAGTAGTGGTTCACCTGAAGTCGGAAAAACTCAACGAAATCGGGTTAGCCTATGACTTTGTCGAGCTTAAACGGCATCTTGCTGATGTCCTCGCCACCTTCGACCATACTTGTATTAACGATGTACCACCTTTCGATAAGCTCAATGCCTCTTCGGAGAATATTGCCGCCACCATTTACCAGAAGCTTAAGCCCAAATTACCCGGGGAAATGATGCTGGCAAGTGTGGAAGTCTGGGAGTCACCCCAAACCTATATCACCTACAGCCCCTGATGCCTTGCTTAAAACGACTGGAGTTGTTAAATGAGGGCATAGGCCCTTCGCCCTATGTTCCCGGCGGCAATAGATGAGGAATGCTATCCTTGATAGCATAGCTGTGGTTACATTTCTGACAGAAAAGAGACCCCTTCACCACATCGCTATTTTTTTCCTCGGCAATGTCCAGCTTGAGCGACCCCTTACATGCCGGGCAAGCTAAAATATCTATCAGGTCTCGTTTCATCTCTCGCTCCTTACCGCAATCTCAACAAATCGTCTCAATGGTTAAGAAAATGCCAAATTTGCTATTTGGGCGGCTCGAAAAACAGGTATGACCACAGCGACATCCTCACATACTGGGTTACTTTTTTCTCTTTCTGCACCTGGGTGGGGACCTGTCGATATTTCACCACGTCCCTGTATTTGGTTACATTCCGATACCTGGTCACCTCTTCAGGGTATTTCACTGTGATGACCGCCCTGTTATTGCCATAACTGTCCCAGAAATATCTCCATGGATAGAACCGTGTCCGGTTATCACTTACCCAGAAAAAGTACTGCGGGTAAGAGGAATAGCCCTGAAAGTTGACTGTAACAGAGGAATTCGCCCTGGTCACATCGAAGGTGTATGACCAGTTACTGGAACCCACGTAGGCATCATAAACGGTGTCTGTCCTAGTTTCCGTTGCCATATAAGGCTCGGTCGCCGTATACGCTTCCTGCACTGTATAAGGCTCGTTCTTCATCTCCATTTCCCAGTAAGTTTCTGTCACCTGGATAGGCACTATCTTGAGGGGCAAAGCGAAGATAATAACTAGCACAAGTAAAGGGGCAAGCCCCGCAACAATAGGTTTCCAGTTCCCTGGAATTTTTATCGAAATATTATTTGCCACCGCTAACCTCCTTTCCGAATATGCTGCTGGTATGAGCGCAATTACTATTATAACACTGGAAGTATTTTTCAGATAAATTCAGAAGCAAAACACCAGCCCAACTCCGCAACTAAGTCGTAGTATCCCGCGGGTTCCTGTGACTGTGATTTTCGGACAGCTACATTATAGTGCGTAACCTGAAAACACTATTGACACTGTGACAACTTAAATGTACTCTTATGTTTAATCAATTTAAAAGGAGGAGGATCGCTATGACAAAAACGTCGACCGGACTTGGGGAGAACGTTGCCGGGTTGTTGTGCTATGTCGTAGGCTGGATAACAGGTGTGATATTTATCATCATCGAAAAAGACAATAAGTTTGTCCGCTTCCACGCCATGCAATCAATAATTGTGTTCGGCATACTCACTGTAGCTCGCATCCTTCTGGGGTGGATACCGTTTATTGGCTGGATTTTCGGCATTATCATCGGGATACTGGCTTTCATCCTTTGGATTATCTTAATGGTTAAAGCCTACCAGGGAGAAAAATACAAGCTCCCCTGGGCAGGCAGCTTTGCCGAGAAACAGGTCGGCTAATACCACACTAAATAAGCTATTTTTCAAATGGGAACCTTAGAATAGTGGAGGTCCTATAAGGCAACGTTTCATGAAAAGTCCAATGGAACTGCCCAGGCTCAACATCAATTTCTGCAAAGTCGTGGTCGGCGTCTGTTTCTCCTTGCTCTGGGCCAGGGTGATGTACATAATCTGGGAACAGCCTTCCTACCTGACTTTTATCTGGTTTTACCTGGTGATTGGCAGCGTCATTCTGAAATGGGTGCTGTTCACCGTCATCGACCGCATTCATTTCAGGCTAAGACTCAAGGCACTGAAGAAAGAGCTGGATGAATCGGCGAGAAGAGTGAACGAGGCATCGCATTCCGCCAGGCAGAGAGATGAATGCAGTTAGTCTTCCGGTTACTATCTCATTTCTGTTTGCTGGCGAATTTCATATTGGACAGCCCGATGCCGATAACAGAGATAGCTATTCCCAGCCAGAAGGCCGGCTGATAGTTGCCGACCACGTCAAAGATATAGCCAGCGAAATAGGAGCCAAAACTGGCAGCGATTGCTTCGGCAAGACCCAGTACCCCCATGACCACCCCGATTGAAGCCAGCCCGAATGCTTCAGAGGATACGGAAAATCTCAGAACCGCCTGTGCCCCCCAGCCAAAGCCGAAAACGATGCCATACAGATAAAGCCCCCCTAAATCAGTGACCAGTATCCCTAACACCAGAGCAACAGTGGTTAATATCTCGCTCACTATTAGTGCCGGCTTATTTCCGATAATATCAGCAACACGTCCCATGATAACTCTGCCCAGCAGACTGGATACGGTAAGGGCTGCGGTAACATTAGCCCCATCGGTTAATGAGAATCCCTTATCCTGGACAAAAGCTGCGGTATGCGGTAGAAAGGCAGAGCGGCAAAAACCGAAGCTGAAATATAAGCCGGTGATTATCCAGAACCGTCCTGTTCTGAGTGCCTCCCCTAGCGAAAGCCCCGTTGATGACGGATGTTCCTCTGCTCTGTCCACCTGAAGAGTCGCCATTTCGGATTTGCCGTCAGGTAACTGCCCCACATCTTTCGGGCTATTCTTGAAAAACAGCCCTGCGGCAATCATACAGACCAGCGCCATGATGCCCAGTATGACATAGGTCAGGCGCCAGCCATAGTTCAGGATAAGCCAGGCGGTCAACGGAGCAATGACCGGACCGCCGATGCCTATCCCTGCCTGAACGATACCGGTCATCAGTCCACGCTGTCGGGCAAACCACCGTACTATGGTAGCCATCACCGGCACCGTCACCACGCTTACCCCGATGGCGGCAACCAGGCCGAAGTTGAGCTGGAATTGCCACAGCGCATTAACCTGCGACATCAGCAAAAACGATATTCCCAGAAAGGAGCCAAACAACGTAATGACTACCCTGGGGCCGAGTCTGTCAGTCAGCCGTCCGGTGACAATTGCCAGAGCACCATACACGATAGTAGAGATGGCATAACCGACCATGATATCACCCCTGGTCCAGCCAAATTCATTCGACATCGGCACCAGAAGCACACTGAAGGCAGGGGTGTATACCCCCCATCCCACCAGCCACACCATGAATCCCGCCGCAGTCACCACATAGCCATAGAAGAACTTCGGACTGGCGGTGCTACCGGACGGTGAACGGACTTCTTTGCGGTTCAGATTGTCTCGATTCATTTAAACCTTTTTGCGGGCAGCACGTATAATAGCTTTCATACCCACTTTCCTGCAACTTCTCTCCCCAAAAAATATGTTGACACCATCACTGAGCAGGTCTATACTCAAACGCAAACAAATGATTCGCTTTAGAATCCACAAAGAAAAAGCTCTGCTGCATAACCCGCTCAAGGAGTTTGAGCTTGAGGCGCAGCCCATAGAGTACCGCGTCGACCCACTTACTGGTTTCACCTCGACTTTCCACACCCGCCCTGCCTCGTCGCCGGTGATATATCAGATTGATGAAGCTGTTGTCAGCAAACTGGCCACCGAGACAGAGGTAAACTGCCTGTTCTGCCCGGACAAAGCTGGCACCGCCACCCCGAAATTCCCCGCCAGTCTAATACCTGACGGCAGAATGAGCCGGGGTGAAGCCACCATGTTTCCCAATCTCTTTGCCCAGAAAGGGCATTCTGCCGTCATCGCCCTGAGCAAAAAGCACTTTCTCAGATTAAACGAGTTCCGCCCTGATATTCTGTACAACGCACTTAAATTAGCCGAGTTTTACCTGCGGCGCGCTTACGAGGTGGACGGCATAAAATACGCCGAGATCGGGCAGAACTATCTCTACCCCAGCGGCTCCAGCGTGCCCCATCCCCATATCCAGGCATTAGCCTCCTACTATCCCTATTACCTGCTCAAGCTCTACATGGCGAAGGCCAGAGAACACTACCGGAAATACTCGCATAACTACTGGGATGAACTGGTCAGGAAAGAAAAACGACTGAAGGTGAGGTATCTGGGTGCTTTGGACAACACCGAGTGGTTCATCCCCTTTGCCCCCAGCCGCCATGACGAGGTGAACTTTGTAGTCCGGGGTAAGTCCGATTTCCTGGAGTTTGACGACTCCGACTGGAAGAGCCTGGCTGATGGGTTGAGCCGTGTGCTACAGTCTTATCACGATGCCGGGCTGTCCTGCTTCAACTTTGCCATGTATTCTGCTCCTTTGGGAAAGAAGCTCAACTATCTCTGGGCTGGAGGCAAAATTGTCTCCCGCTCCAGTGTGCAAACGTTCCCTACCAGCGATGTCTGGTATGGTCCCAATATACTCCTTTACGGTTTTATCACCGTGCCGCCGGAGGAGGTGGCCAGAACTATCCGTCCCTATTTCGCCGAGCCATGAACAGAAGCAGAGACAGTGTTCCGTTAAAATCATTGAAGTGGTATAAAGACCTTGCCACCATCAAAGGGCGCCGTAAAGCCGGGGCTTTTATTATCGAAGGCGACAGGGCTATCCAGCAAATCATTGATAGTCATCCTGATGCTGTAATTGAAATTGTCTCGATTAACCAACCGCTACCAGCCTACCGCCATTATCCAGTGCGGCTGGTCACCGAAAGCCAGTTCCGCTCTCTATGCTCCACCGAAACTCCCCAGGGAATCCTTGCCGTCGTCCGCATACCTGTGGATACTTACTCCGATACATTGCCGGATAAGCCTGGCAACAGGGTATTGCTCTTGGAAGATATCCAGGACCCCGGCAATGTAGGGACTCTCATCCGCACCGCTGCCGCCTTTGATTATGACGGAGTTATCCTTACTGAAAAATGCGCTGACCCGTTCTCTCCCAAATGCGTTCAATCCACCGCTGGCAGCGTGTTATCGGTATGGCTCCGGAGAACTAAAAACCACCTTAAGCTTATGGAATCGCTGCGGGAAAGTGCCTACCCCCTTATTGCCACCGACTTGAATGGCAGAGAGGAGCCATCCATCCTCATTTGTAGCCACAAAGTGCTGCTGGCACTGGGCAATGAAGCCACCGGCTTGTCCGCATCGCTGTTAAAAGCGGCAGAGCACCGCATTAAAATCCCTATTGACCGCAACAAAGCCGAATCACTCAACGTTGCCATCTCCGGCGCCATCCTGATGTACCTCAGTTCCGCAGAAGAATAACAGAAGCGGCTTTCAGCTCCTTCACAGGGTGAGAGGTCGGTAAATTTGACAAATTTCCCCAAAAGTCATATAAACGAAATATGCGTTATATTAAGCTGCTCCTGTACGCAGCTATGGCATCGCTGCTGTCAATCATTGCCTTGCCCACACCAGCAGACGGTGCTGGCTGAGGTCCCAGTGGATGTCCTGTGTCAGGTCTGACACCAAACACCGGCTGGGTGGGTAGCTCGACCACCATGATCGTCTCCAGCAACAACTTCCCCATAGAAGGTGACTATAAAATCATGTGGGGCACATCCCCCAAATTCGACGATGGCAAAGCTATCATAGTCAAAGAAGGCACCTCTCCCAGAGGCAACCAAGTCGTAACCGTCAGTTTTCCGATTCCTGAAGCTGCCTTCGGGATGTACTACGTAGGATTCGTCCGCCCTGGCCGTGATGACCATACCATATTCTCATTCAATGTCCTGCCCCGTCTGAGCGTCCAGCCTGTTTCGGCGTCACCTGGCAACACCGTCACCATCTATGGCACCGGCTTCCCCGCCAACGATGCTATCTCTTTTACTTTCGATAGTAAGTCCACTGAAGCCAATACCACCGCCAATAGTAATGGTAGCTTCACCACGGGTTTTACCATTCCCGGCGCCGTTGCTGCGGAGCACCAGATATCAGCTAAGTCATCAAAGTTAACCAGTACTCTCGCCCCGGCCATAATGGTGGTGAAACCGGGGATTGCCGTCAACCCTCAATCGCCTCAAGCTGGTGGCAATGTCACTATTACCGGGCGTGGTTTTGCTGCCAAGGTGCTGATAGCCATCAAGTACAATGAGCATGTTATTACGAACTCGCCAACTACCGATGACACGGGTAACTTCACCTATAGCTTTGCGCTACCTCCAAGCGCTGAAACAGGAATAAGATTAGTGGCTACCGACCCCCTGGGCAATACCACCACATTCTCGGTTGGAAGTAAGACGCCATCGTCGCCACCACCACCATTACCACCGTCTCCAATGCCGGGAGCACCCCAGAGCCCCGTCACGACAACGGGCAAAACGCTGCCCAAGCCAGCAACAGTAGCGCCCAAAGAAGAAAGCTTCGGTTTATTTGGTGCCCAGGAGGTGACCTTTGTCTGGACACAGGCATCCTCTTTCCCCGGTAACATCACCTATACCCTGGAAGTGTCCGGCAACCATAAATTCCAGTCGGCTAAGAAAGTGTCTGGCATTGCCCAGACCAACCACACCCTTAAGCTGGAGGCAGGCACCTATTACTGGCGCGTTAAAGCGGTTGGCAGCCTGGGCAATGAAAGTGAGTGGGCTAACTCGCGGTACAGTTTCAAAGTAGGCTCGCTGCCAGTCTGGCTGATTGTCATCGGAGTCATTATTTATCTCGTCATCTTCTGGCTGCTCGTCCGAACACTGCTGCGCCGGCGAAATCGTGACCCTTACTACGATTACTAAAGCCAGAGCCTATCCCCACCATACCTTAACAACCACTACTTCCCCACGATTTCAATCACCTTGTTCTTGCTGCCCAGACCGCTGACCACACTGACAGAAGTTTGCGGAACTTTGAAATGGTCTGCCAGTATCTTTATGAAACCACCTCTCCCCACGAGCCATCCTGGTATGTCTTGGTTAGCTTTGCTGGCAGGATGGTGTTGCTTATCTGTTGGGGACTTTCGGCGAATACCCTGATATAGTTGCCAGTGAGTCCTGAATAGAGGCTGCTGCCCTGGTGAACCTCCGTCTCCCAGAGCACTGGCATAGTCCGTCCCAGAAATCGCTCCTGAAAGCTGCGGGAGCTTTCTTTTGACAGGGCCAGCATCCGCAGACTGCGCTCTTTCTTCAGTTTATCGTTAACCTGCCCCTTCATTTCAGCCGCCGCTGTTCCTGGGCGTGGGGAATAAGTGAAGACATGAATAGCGGCAAAGCCGATATCACGGTAAAATCGGTAGCTTTCCTCATGCTCGGCAGCACTTTCACCGGGGAAGCCCACCATGATGTCGGTGGTGATTGCCACAGCGGGCACAGCCTTCCTGATAAAAGACACTGCCTTTATGTAATCGGCGAGAGAATACTGGCGCTTCATCCGTTTCAGCACCGTATCGCTGCCGCTCTGCAATGCCAGATGAAAATGATGGCAGAGTCGCTGGTTCTGCCACAAACCGAGCAGGTCTTCAGAAATCTCCTGCGGCTGCAGAGAGGAAAGGTGCAGCCGCGGTATCTCTGTCTCGGCTAAAATACGATGAACTAGCTGCTTGAGGTCAATACCGTTATAGTGATAAGCGCCGATCTTGGTTCCGGTAAGTATCACTTCCTTGTAGTCGGCGGCGACTTTAGCTTTCACTGTAGCGATGATGTCTTCCGCCGGCAGGCAAGATTCGCTGCCCCGCACCAGGGGCACAATGCAGTAGGCACAGAAATCATCGCAGCCGTCTTGAATTTTCACGAAGCTGCGAACCCGGAGCGAGCTATCTAAACCCCGCTCCCCTGTTAAGCAACTGGATTTAGCGTCAAGCGTCCTCTTCACCAGTTGCGGTATATTCATCTTTTGCTCATTGCCGATAATCAGGTCAACGCCTATCTCAGATAAATCCTGCGGTGCTCTTTCGGCATAGCAGCCGGTAACCACTATCAGCGCATCGGGGTTATTTTTCCGCAGCAGCCGAAGCAGATGACGCGATTTCCGGTCGGCAATGTGGGTGACCGTGCAGGTATTGAGAATACAGACATCAGCGTTGGTACCACTGGCTATACCAAAACCAGCTTCAGCAAACTGAGCCGCCAGAAGCTCCGTCTCCGCCTGGTTGAGCTTGCATCCCAGAGTTTGAAATGTCACCGCAGGTTTGCGCGCCATGATTACATCAAAGAGATTATATTGATGCGCCATTTGCCAGGTCAACTCAGGAGGTAGTGGCCTGTTGTAATAAGGAAACATGTTGAATTCAAACGAAGGTAATCATCCCGGGAAACATTAATTTTCAAGCTGGCCTGCTGAAATCCCTAAACAAAAAGGCAGATTTCATCGTTATACTCTATCAACACTACAAGGACCATTAGTATTATGGCTATTCATGGAAGGAGTTTGATGTTCGATTATCAGGCGTTGCAGAAAACAGGCTGTTTTCCCAAACAGCTTCAGTACAAGCACGTGACGTTTAGCTGGCATCTTAAAATACAGCAAATATATGCTGCTATCAGGCAGCACGCCACTATTTTCGGGCTCCTCTGTTACGTAGTTGGTTGGATATCGGGAATAGTTATGCTGTGCGCAAAGAGGCAAGACAGCTTCGTCCGTTTTCATGCCTGGCAATCTATTGTACTGTTCGGCATATTGACAATACCCATAGTAGTTCTCAACACAATTCCTCCTGCCGGCGACATCGTCTATGAAATCTTAATTGCTCTGTACTGGATTGTCATAGCCCTTACCGTCATCGTCTGGATTATGCTCATGCTCAAAGCCTATCATGGACAGGTCTACAGTGTGCCGCTGGTCAGCGGTATAGTATCTGCGCTCTCTAATGTTCAAAATATAAAGACGTATCCTGTAATATCTATAGCAGCGGTCGAAGAGTCCGGAAGCCCGGCAGCCATAACAGTGGCGACTAAACTGGAGACGGAAACCCGGCAGGAGGTCAGAAGGTTACATGGAGTATTAACCGAAGCAGTCAGGTCCATTGTAACCCTGTATGAGACTAGAGACCCTTATACTGCTTCTCACCAGCATCGAGTAGCACAACTGGCCTGTGCCATCGCCCGCGAGATGGGGCTTCCCGAAGATAGTATTGAAGGCATCCGTATCATGGGAGTTATGCATGATATCGGCAAGGTTGCCGTGCCATCGGAAATCCTGAGCAAGCCGGGCAAAATAAGCGATTATGAGTTCGGCATTATCAAGACTCATCCCAGAGTGGGCTATGACATATTGAAAGGTCTGGAGTTTCCCTGGCCGGTGGCGCAGGCCGTATTCCAGCACCACGAAAGACTGGATGGTTACGGTTACCCCAATGGTCTTTCCGGGGAAGACATTATACTCGAGGCGAGGATTCTCGCTGTGAGCGACGTGGTTGAAGCCATGGCCTCCCATCGTCCTTACCGACCGACATTGGGCATAGATGTGGCTCTTAAAGAAATTTCACAGAAAAAGGGCATTTTCTACGACAGTAAGGTGGTAGAAACTTGCTTAATGCTATTCACCCGGAATCGATTCAAATTGGAGCAGGACTAGGCAAAAAGCCATTCCGACAGACGTTCTCTTTTACCCCATTACTGCCGCCCAACCAATCTCATCATAATTGACCCGATATCGCAGACTGGGTCAATATCTTTAACCTGGTAGCCGCATATTTTAGCTGCCGTTTTGATGTATAATGCAGGTTAAGGAGGGAGCTGTCATGGAATATGTATACTCGTTTCACAGCGACTGCGAGGATAAGGCTGTCCTGGGTAACAAGGGAGCCAACCTGGTAACTATGACCAAGCTTGGGCTGCCAGTTCCTGCCGGATTTATTGTCTCTGTTGAGGGATATATTGAATATAAAAAGAGTGGTCGTCTGCCGGAAAAAGAGATCGTGCAGGCACTTGCTGACCTTGAGAAACAAATGCATGGAAAACTGGGTAATGGCCTGAAACTTTCAGTCCGCTCATCGGCGCCGGTATCCATGCCCGGTATGATGGACACCGTGCTCAATATCGGCGGACTGGCTGAGATGAGAACGGCCATAAAGCGCATCTTTGATTCCTGGGATAACCTCCGTGCTGTTGAATACCGCCGCCTCAATAAGATTCCGTCAAATTTAGGCACATCCGCCGTCGTCCAGGCGATGGTATTTGGTAATAAGGATGCTCTGTCCGGGACAGGCGTTGTCTTCAGCCGAAATCCCAGCACCGGAGAGAAGGGGTTATTCGGTGAATATATCGAATGTGCCCAGGGCGAAGATATCGTATCTGGAACCAGAACACCAGTTCCCATTTCCCATCTTCAGTCTGCAATGCCAGATGTATATGAAGAGCTGGTGCAGAAAGCCACCTTCCTTGAGAGACATTTTCGGGATGTGCAGGACATCGAGTTCACTATTGAATCCCGCAAACTCTACATTCTGCAAACCCGGTCGGCGAAAAGGAGCGGGCAGGCTGCGGTAAAAGTAGCCGTAGATATGGTGCACGAAGGCCTCATCACTCAGGAAGAGGCTATTCTTCGCCTAAGCCCTGACGATCTGAGGGCGCTTTTGCACAAGCATATCAAGTCTACTCAATCACATGAACCCCTGACCAGAGGTTTGGCTGCAGCGCCGGGCGCCGTAAGTGGCCAGATAGTATTTGGTGTGGCTGAAGCTATGAACCTGGCCAGGAAAAGCATTCCTGCCATACTGGTCAGACCGGAAACCAGCCCGGACGATATCCAGGGGATTGCTGCTGCCGATGGAGTGCTCACATCAAGAGGCGGGCTGACGTCCCATGCCGCTATAGTAACCAGAGCAATGGGCAAACCCTGTATCTGCGGAGCCGAAGACATCGAGATAGACCTCAAAAAGGAGCAATTAACCTGCAAAGGACAGACTTTGCGCAGAGGAGACATTATCACCATAGACGGCACCAGCGGTATGGTTTATATCGGCACTCTTCCGTTAGAGGAAGGAACCATGATCGAAGAGCTTGAAGAGTTGCTCACCTGGACGGATGGTGCCAAGCGGCTTGGGGTTAGAGCCAATGCCGACGTACCGGAGATGGTGGCACAGGCTATCAGGCTCGGCGCCGAAGGCATCGGCCTCTGTCGAACGGAGCGACAATTCAATGGGCCAGAGCGCCTTTCTGCTATCAGGGAATATATAATGGCAGAGACCGCCGGCCAGAAGGCAGCGGCGCTGGTACATCTCAGCAAGCTTCAAAAAGAGGATTTTGTCGCACTGTTCAAAGAATTAAAGGGGCTGCCGATTATCATCAGGCTTCTTGATTTACCGCTCCATGAGTTCCTTCCTTCGGAGGCAGAGACCAAGGACGAGAGGATTAAACAACGCATAGCTGAGCTTAAAGAGATTAATCCTATGCTGGGACACCGCGGTGTGCGGGTTGCAGTAACCAACCCCGATATCTACAAAATGCAAATCGAAGCCATAGAGGCAGCGAAGAAGGAAGTCCCGGCAGACGTCTCCGTTATGATCCCTCAGGTTATCACATCGCGAGAACTGATAATGATCAGGAAAAGCTGTGTTGAAGGTTCTACTCTCCAGGTAGGAACCATGATGGAAACAGTCCGCGCTTGCATGAGGGCTGGGCGATTAGCCAGAGAGGCAGCCTTTCTTTCTTTTGGTACCAATGACCTCACCCAGGCGGTGTTCTCTTTTAGCCGGGAAGATGCCGAAAAGAAATTCCTCTCCACATATCTGGAAATCGGCATTCTCGAGGATAATCCCTTTGGAATCATCGATGTTAAAGGTGTGGGGCGGCTTATGGAGACGGCCATATTCTGGGCACGAAGGGCTAAGAAGGACATTCAAATCGGTGTCTGTGGAGAGCAGGCTGGTGAGCCGCGTTCGATAGCCTTTTTCCACGCAATTAACGTTGACTACGTAAGCTGCAGTCCTTTCCGTGTGCCCATCGCCAAGCTCATTGCAGCACAGGCAGCCATCAAGCAGAAGGAGCAAGCTGAAGTCAAAGTATAGTTTGATGGGCATTCCGCTGTGCTACCATGTACTTTAGCCTGTCACTATGCTTTACTCTTGATAACGGAAGTCGGCATGGTCAACGTAACACCCAGACTGGCACTGATAACTAGCTCGATTACTGCCGTGAGAGCGAAGTTGGCAGAACGTATCAAACTGTTCTACTACATGTGCCTGACGGCAACCCGGCAGCTCCAGGTTCAGTATAAAGCGGCGATTGACAGACTACCGTTCAACAAGCTGGGACTGCTCTGTTACCTGTTTGGCTGGATATCTGGACTAATAATGTTGTTCTCGAAGAAGGAAGATAGCTTCGTCCGCTTTCATGCCTGGCAATCCATTGTAACGTTCGGCATAATGACAGCATTGGTGGTGTTTCTCAATTTGCTTTCCCCTGCTGAAGATATTGTCCACCTGGCTTTGACGATTGTGTACTGGCTGGTTATTGCCTTCATTGTGTTCCTGTGGGCTGTGCTCATGCAAAAAGCCTATCAGGGACAGGTCTACGGACTGCCCATGGTCAGCGATGTAGTCTCCGGACTCTCCGGCGTTGAGGCTAAAAAGAGTCCTCCCCAGAGCCCTGCGGTGGCAATTGAAGAAGTCAGAACCGCGACAGCTGTAGTAGCGACGCCCGCAGAAGAGGGGGTAACCGGACAGGACACTGACAGACTACGCGGGGTGCTGACCGAAGCAGTGAGGTCCATAGTGACCCTGTGTGAGACCAGAGACCCCTACACCGCTTCTCACCAGCATCGAGTGGCGCCACTGGCCTGTGCTATTGCCCGGGAGATGGGATTTCCCGAAGACCGTATTGAAGGCATCCGTATTATGAGCGTTATCCATGATATCGGCAAAGTAGCCGTGCCTGCAGAGATTCTGAGCAAGCCGGGCAAAATAGGCGACTATGAATTCGGCATTATCAAGTCACACCCCAAGGTTGCCTATGATATCCTCAAAGGTTTAGAATTTCCCTGGCCGGTAGCACAAGCCATACTCCAGCACCATGAGAAATTAAACGGCTCTGGCTATCCCAGCGGGCTTTCCGGAGACGACATCATACTCGAGGCGCGGATATTGGCGGTGAGCGATGTGGTTGAAGCCATGTCCGCTCATCGTCCTTACCGACCGGCATTGGGCATAGGAGCCGCCCTCAAGGAGATTACCAAGAATAAAGGCATACTTTATGATGCCGCTGTCGTCGAAGTCTGCTTGAAGCTTTTCCACCATAAACACTTCAAACTGGATCAGGATGAGGTAAAAAGCAAATCCTCAAAGTAGCGGACTCCGGGTACCTTGCCTGTATATAGCAGTTATTGTGGCGGTTTGTCCTTGCACTTGACTGCCCGGTAATAACCACCATCGGCACAAGCCCTGCAAAAAGTAGCCCCTTCACGAACGACAGCTCTGCCGTCCACCACCCGTTCTCCGCAGGCAGCACATACTGCTCTATCCCTCGGCGGTCCCGGCAGGTCGTTTTCCGGAATCGTAACCTGTACTTGCTGTAGAATTACCATATCGTCGTATGGAGTTTGGGCAATAGCCCGGATTATTTCCTCCTTGCCCCCTTTGGTGGAGAAATCCTCTCTGATAGTAGCCCGCACCGCCTTGCCAGTGGGGATGTTCACGAATGTGGCGGCAAACTTGCCATAATCAACGTGTTTCAGAGAACGCCTCCCCAGAGAGCAGCCGGTAATTGCCTGCACGGCATCGGTCATGCAGCGGTCAATCTCGGCATAAACAATGAGGTCTCGTGTTTTCCGTGATGGGTCCAGACCCAGCGCACGCATTGCTGCCAGTGTTATCTTGGTGCCCATGGCTATCCCCACGCAAACACCACCGTGGAACTTAGCCGCCACTTCCAGGTGAGCATCGAAATCTTCCATATTTACTTGACCACCCCCAATAATTCTACACCTTTTATGTCAGTGTTGGTGACTACGAGATTGCTGCCAGAGCTTGCAGCCAGCCACCAGTTATGATATAACACAGCCAGACGTGATGACCAAGGAAACGGTTTGAGCCATACCCACTGGAACTTACTGCCACCAGCAGAAAAGCTAATCAATCTGGACGGTGTGCATCCGCTGGTGGCTCAATTGCTCCACAATCGTGGCATCTCAGACCCCTCCCAGATCGAGCTTTTCCTCAGCAATGACCGGCGATTAGAAGCTGACCCTTTGCTGCTCCCTGATATGCCCCGGGCGGTTCTCCGGGCTAATCAGGCGCTGTACTCCGGTGAAAAAATTGCCATCTACGGCGATTTCGATGCCGACGGTATCACTGCCACGGCGCTGCTGACACAGGGAATCTCCGCTCTCGGCGGCAAAGTCATCCCTTATATCCCACGCCGTTCCGCAGAAGGCTACGGTTTGAAAGCCACGGCGCTGGAAAAGCTGCACCAGCAGGGGGTGAGCCTGGTCATCACCGTGGATACCGGCATCACTGCCACTGCCGAAGTGGCACATGCCAGGCAACTGGGCATGGACGTCATTGTCACCGACCACCATATCCCCCCCAGCCAGTTGCCCGCGGCCGTTGCCGTGGTCAATCCCAAGAGAAGTGACTCCTCCTATCCCCGCTTCGACCTTGCCGGCGTGGGTGTTGCCTTCAAATTCCTCCAGGCGCTCATCCCGGACAGAGGTCCGCGGCAGGAAATAGTGAACAGTACGCTGGACCTGGTAGCTATGGGCACGGTGACCGACATGGTGCCGTTACTCGGCGAGAATCGCTACTGGGTAAAGTCAGGATTGGAACTGCTCAATAAGACGCAGCGAGTTGGTCTGCAGGAGCTAATGCGCTGTGCCAACTTGCAGCCGGGCAAGCTCGATGCCCAGAGTATCTCTTGGACACTGGGTCCGCGCATCAACGCCGCCGGCAGAATCGATAATGCCACTACCAGCTACCGGCTGCTGGTGACCGAGAATGTGCAGGAGGCGAGCTTCCTGGCCACGGAGCTGGAGAAAAAGAATGCCGAGCGCATGAAACAGACCAATGATCTGATGGCTAAAGCCTGCCAGGCAGTCATCGCCGCCGGCGTGGAGCAGCCATTGCTGCTGGCTGGCGGCGAGGATTATAACTCCGGTGTCATGGGCCTGGTGGCAGGCAGGCTGGCGGAAAAGTATTACCGCCCCGTCATCCTGCTCAAAATCGGGCAGGAGTTCACCCGGGGCAGCGGGCGCAGCATCGATGAGTTCAACCTGATGGCAGCCCTGGAAGCCTGCAGCGACCTGCTCTCCAACTTCGGCGGGCATACCAAGGCCGCCGGCTTCAGCGTGCCCACCACTAGCCTGGAGCAGTTCCAGCAAAGAATTCTCAACCTGGCAAAGGAAAAACTGGAGGGGCTTGACCTCAAACCGCATGTGGATATCGATGCCGAAGTGTCCCTCTCCGTTTTCAGTGGTGATACATATCAGCAGATGCAGCAACTGGCGCCTTTCGGCAGCGGCAATCCCGAGCCTGCCTTCCTCAGCCGCAGGGTGGAAGTGCTGGAACAGCGCTTGGTGGGCACTCAGAACGAACATCTCAGGCTGAAGGTGAGGCAGGTGGGAGTTACCTGGGATGCGATTGGCTTTGGACTGGGAGCCTGCAGCGGCGAGATGACGCCGTACCTGGATATCGTCTATAACCTGGAGCTGAACCGCTGGAACGGCAACGAGACGTTGCGGCTCAACCTTATCGACTTTGAACCGTCCAAATGAACCCGCGGGAAACTACTGCGCTGAAGTCTTCCGCCGGTAGAGCCACATCCTGACCAGCAGCAAGGGTACAGTGACCACCAGCATCAGTATGCCGATTACCTGAGCCTGTTGCAAGCCGAAAAGATAGGGGTGGTCGCCATCCCGGACGAAGCGTATTAGCAGGTCGCCAGCAGCATAGAAGGCTAAATAGATGAGGAATACCGAGCCCTGCGGCTTGAGCCGGCGGCGCAACGCCCATAGCACCCCGAATGCAGCCAGATTCCAGATGATATGGTACATTTGCGTGGGATGGAGTGGCACACCCAGCGGGGCATAGCTGGCAGGGCAGGTATACCCCACCGCCCAGGGGAACGAGGTGGTCAGCCCATAGCAGCAGCCGTTCAGCACACAGCCCACCCTGCCGATGGCCATGCCCACCAGTGCACCCGGCGATACCAGATCGGCAATCAGCCAGATGGATAATTGCTTGATCAGGCAATAGATAATAATTGCCAGAATCACCCCGATTACCGCCCCGTACACCGCCAGTCCTTCAAAGGTGAAAATCTGTGTGGGGTGAGCAATATAGTAGTCCCACTTATCGATGACATGAATTACCCGCGAGAACACCACCCCGCCGATAACCGCCCAGGCGCCCAAGCTGTAGATATGGTCGTCGGCAATGCCCACGCGCTTTGCCTCCAACAAGGTGATGGCGATAATCGCGATCACCGCCAGCACCACCATGATGCCATACCATCTCACCTCGATAGGTCCGATGTTGAAAGCGATGGGGCTGATATCAATCTCAATCATAGTTCTCCCTTAGCTGGCAAAAATAGCCTCGACAAATGCCCGTGCCTCAAACGGCGCCATGTCATCCACCTGCTCGCCGGTGCCGATATAGGCAATCGGTATTTTAAGCTCATCGCTTATTGCCAGCACGATGCCGCCCTTGGCGGTGCCATCGAGCTTGGTCAGAAAAATGCCGTTCACCCCCACCGCTTCAGTGAAATTCCTGGCTTGCAGCAAGCCGTTCTGCCCCGTGGTGGCATCCATCACCAGCAACACCTCCTGCGGGGCCCGGTACTTGCTGGCTACCCGCTGCACCTTTTTTAGCTCCTCCATCAGATTAAACTTGGTATGGAGGCGGCCGGCGGTATCCACGATGACTACCTGAGCTTGCCGGTTCTGCGCTGCCTGGATAGCGTCGAATACCACCGCTCCGGGGTCGCCGCCGTGCTGATGGGCTACCACCGGCACGCCGATACGCTCGCCCCACAGCTTGAGCTGGTCGATAGCCGCCGCTCTGAAGGTATCTGCCGCCGCCAGCACCACCTGCTTTCCTCTATTCCTAAAATCATATGCCAGCTTGGCGATGCTGGTGGTCTTCCCTGAGCCGTTGACGCCAACTACCAGGACAATCCGCAGAGCCTCACCATCAGAAACAAGTTTGGCGCCGCTGTCGAAGCTCAGCACTCTAACCATTTCCTCTTTTAAGGCGGAGCGCACCTGGGCGCTTTCGCTCAGTTTCTCCTCTTTCACCCGCTGCTTTACCCTTTGAATCAACTTGCCCGTGGTAGCCACGCCGACGTCCGCAGCGATGAGCAGCTCTTCCATCTCGTCCCAGGTTTCGGTTTCTATCTTCGGTCGGTTAAACAGGCTGGCTACCTTGCCAAACCAGCTTTCCCGGCTGCGTTTTACCCCTTGCTCTGTCTTGCTCAATAATTCCGGCATAGCCATTCCAAAAAACAATCGCAGGTATCTTAACACATCGATTTGAGACGGGCAAAAAGGAAGTGGTCACCTCCAATGTTAATGGAGGACTCTAATTGCAGTCATCACTGTTTTCGGGGAAAAGGTCACTACTCTAAATCCCCGGCAGACCGCTAAGCAATAGTATGGCGGCTTTTTTATCCAGAGGTTCGTTGTTGTTGCCGCATTTGGGTGACTGGATGCAACTGGGGCAGCCATCCTGGCAGGGGCATTTCTCTATGGTAACAAGCGTGGCTGCCCACAGGTCGGTGATAATGTCGTAGCCCTTTTCCACAATGCCAATCCCGCCGGGATAAGCATCGTAGATAAATATCTGCGCTTTTCCGGTATCAGCATGAAACGGCGTGGAAACACCGCCGATATCGTTCCTATCGCACAGGGCAAAGAGGGGCAGCAGTGCTATGGCGGCATGCTCGGCAGCATGCAAACCGCCGGCAAAATCGAGGCGTCTCTCGGCAATCTGGGTAACCGCTTTCTGGGGTAAGTCGAACCACACAGCCTCGGTGATAAAGTGCTGCGGCGGCAAGTCCAGAGGCTCCTCCCCGATAACCTCCTCGGTGAACTGCCTCTTTTTGCGGAAGCCTACCACGGTAGTGGTAACCTCCACCTCCCCAAAACAGACAGTGGCATCGAGGTGGCGCTTCTCGCGAGTCAGCTTCAGCACCCTGATATCGGTTAAGTCTTTGGTCTGGGTGTAGTAAGGCACATTTGCCGGGGTTGCCACCGCAATCCGTTTCTCCAGGTCAAGCTCATTGATGAGATACGCCTCACCCTGATGCAGGTAGATAGCGCCGGGATGCGCCTGGTAAAAGGCTCTGCTGGATTCGATGGTCTCCAGTAGTTCATAGCCCCGGGAGGTATCGATAATGGCATAGTGCCTGTCGGAAGTCGACCGGATATTGATGTTTTGAGCGGGATGGGCAATGCGGGGCGATAGATACCACCGGCTCTTTGCCTTCCTGACCACCCCCTCCTGTTCCAATTCAGCCAGTGCCTGGTAAAGGGCATTGCCGAAATATTTTTCATCGCTCTCGCTCAAAGGCTGCTCCCAGGCAGCGCAAAGCAGATGCGGTTTCAGGATATTATTGTTTTCCAGATTGATGAGGGCATGCTCACAGGCTTTGCCAAAGAAGTAGTCAGGGTTATTCATGAAATACTGGTCCAGCGGATTATCCTGGGCAACCAGAAAGCTCAAGGAGCGCTCACCGCTCCTGCCACTCCGCCCCGCTTGCTGCCAGGTGCTGGCAATGCTGCCGGGATACCCCGCCAGTACGGTAGCATCCAGGTCGCCCACATCAATCCCCAACTCCAGAGCAGTGGTCGCTACCACACCAAGCAGCTTGCCGTGGAACAGCTCCTGTTCGATCTGCCTCCTGTCCTCGGCAAGATAGCCGGCGCGGTAGGGCTTAATCAGGTCAGCCAACCGGGCGCCCAGATGGTCGCGACTATAAATACAAATCAGCTCAGCCAGCTTTCGGGTGCGGGCAAAGACGAGGCTGCGGATACTGTGGCGTATCAGCTCGGTGAACAGGAAAGCAGCTTCACTGCTGGCGCTTCCCCGGATGGATTTCACCTTATCGGCAATAGGGGGATTCCAGAAAATAAAGGACTTGCCCCCGGAGGAAGAGCCGTCTTTATCAATTACCTCGAATGTCTCCCCCACCAGCTTCTCGGCATGTTCTTTGGGATTGGCGATAGTCGCCGAGCAGCAGATGAACTGCGGGCTGGAGCCATAGTGCCGGCACAGCCGCCGCAGCCGCCGCAACACCTGCGCCACATGAGAGCCAAAAACCCCGCGGTATACATGCGCCTCGTCTACCACCACATACTTTAGCTGATTCAGCAGCTTGGACCATGACTCGTGGTTGGGCAAAATACCCACGTGAAGCATGTCGGGGTTGGTCAGCACTATCCTGCCCCTCTTTTTTATGTCACCACGCTCAGGCTGCGGCGTGTCCCCATCGAAGGTGGCACATTCCCCGAAGGGCAGCAGGTCGGGGTAAGCCAGCTCGCTTAGCTTTCGTAGCTGGTCCTGAGCCAGAGCTTTGGTGGGGAAAAGGTAGAGAGCGCGGCTGGCACGGTCGCTCAGCAGCGACTCCAGAACCGGCACGTTGTAGCATAACGTTTTGCCGCTGGCACTGGCAGTAGCCACCATGACGTTCTTGCCACTGAGTGCATGATTGACCGCCATCGCCTGATGCGTGTACAGAGAAGAAATGCCGGAAGATTCGAGGCGAGACTGGAGCAGAGGATTGAGAGGTTTATCCAGTATGCCGAAGATGGCATCACGCGGTGGAATATACTGGGTATGGACTATTTGCTGCTCATAATCAGGCAAATCGATGAGATGATGAATGAAGGCATCAGCAAGCATGGTAATATACGAAAAAATCACTACGGGCCATGAATAATTTCCATCTCCCGATTCACTATCTCCAGCTCCGGATAATTCTGGGCAATAAATTTAATAATGCTGGTAATGGTCTCGTCCACATGCTGGTCATGATTGCTCACGCAGCTTATGCCCAGCGTTGTCAGTTGCCACAGGTCATGGTCGTCAACCTCGGCTACTGATATGTTGTACTGGTTGCGCAGCCTGGAGATGAGGGACTTCACAATACGCCGCTTGTCCTTGAGCGACTGATTATCGGGGAGGTGAAGCTGGATTCTGCATATGCCGGTATTCATCTGCTCACTTAAACTAACAGAGGATGGTCGGAATAAGGTTAATTACTCAGCGGCCTTCTATCAATTGACAGGCCGGACTGTTGCCATAAAACCGGAAACCGTACTTTGCCTGTGCTGTCATTGTAGGTTATAATAACTGTCAGGTCAAATACAAAAACTATTTTCGACTTTCTCAAATGCCCGATAATAATTCATCAAGCCGACAACGGACAAAAGCCATAATAAGCCTGGTAGCCAGCGTCATCCTGGGATTGACATTCATCGCGGCTGGCAGCGGCAAGGTCATTGGCTTTGGCGAGGTGCCGGGACAAACCATAGAATTCATCGGCGACATCCTGCCTGATGCTTTTATCACTCCCACCACTGTGTTCATACTCTTTGAAATCTTTATTCCCTATGTACTCCCCGGCTTAGAGTTGCTTTTAGGCATTCTGTTGCTGGTGGGGCTAGTGCCACGGCTGATAGCCGTTCTCTACATTCCCCTTACCCTGGCTTTCATAAGCAACAATATCTGGGCAATCAGTCAGGGCATGGACAAGTTTCCTGAATGCGTCTGTTTCGGTATCTGGGAAAGAATCCTCGGCGGATTAACCCCGGTGCAGGCCCTTGTCTATGACATTTTGCTTTTAATTCTTGCTATAGTTATAATCCTTATATATCCAGGCGGATTTCTATCATCGCGAGACTGGCTCACCAGGCTCATGAAGAAGAAGTCTGCCGAAGATTGAAGGATAGAAAAGCAATGTCGTCGAGAACGAACCTCGGCAAACTGGCTGTTCCAGCATTGATTATAGTATTACTGCTGGCTACTGGCTGCACACTTGTGGCACCTCAGCCACCAGCTCCCACTATTATTCCACCGCCAGCTCCAGAGACGGAGAACCGCAAACCTGTTATCAACTACATGACGTCCCAGCAACAGGTTACCTCCGCAACCAGCTCGCGGATAACCTGCGTAGCCTCTGATGCTGATGGAGATACCCTCACCTATGCCTGGTCAGCCGCCAGCGGGACGCTGGTAGGCACGGGAGACACGGTGACCTGGAATTCACCCGCAGCAACAGGGACGTATACTATTACGGTTACAGTGACCGACAGCAAAGGCGGTCAGGCCAAAGACGCAGTCACCATAGCAGTTGTTGCCAAGCCTAACCGGACACCGACGGCCACATTGATAGTTACTAAGAGGAATGAGCCACCAGTCACAGTCACGACGGCAACCGAGCTGATAAGGGTGAAGCAATGGAGCACGACATTAATCGAATGTAAAGCCGAAGACCAGGATGGCGACCCACTCACCTATAAATGGTCGGCCACTGACGGCAAAGTTGAGGGTGAAGGCGCTAAGGTGCAATACATTGCCACCGCTACAGGTGATATTGCAGTCATGGTTACGGTATCTGACCCCAAAGGGGCACAGGCAAAAACCTCGGTGTATTTCCACGTGCCCTGCTGCGGCGGATTCTAATATCAGGTTTGAACTAAGCCACGTCTCCTCATTGAGACACTAACTTCACTTTACCCCACAAACCTATCCTGTCATCTTTGATGATGACCAGCCCCGTAAGCCCGTACTTGTCCCCGGCCTGCTCTATCTCGACATCAATATCCTGTGCACTCATAATATGATTCCCGATAGCAGTGGCTGCCGCATCCGCCAGCGATGCAGAGGGAGCCAGGGTAATCACGGCATCGGCCACGCCAAGGCTGAGCGAAGGGCCAACCGTCCCCGATGAAGTGCATATTCCCAGCGGGGTATCCTCGGCCTCAATTTCCAGAGCGAGCTTGCCGGTAAACGGTGAACTGCCGGCGTAGATACCGATGAGTCGCTTCTTCAGGCTCTTCATGAAGATATCACCGCCATTCTCCACAATTACCTCCGGCGAGTAGTCCAGCAAATCCCGGCCCACTGCCTCGGCAATAGCACCAGCCACCGTCGCCATAGGTCCGACACCTGCACTTCGAGCCGCGATTGCCATTTCCTTAACGATAGCCGGGGCATCGTTTTCTACAGCAACAGGCTCAAGGCTGTGCAGGAAAAGGGGGTGGCTGGCAATATACTGTTCCAGCGGCTGGCGGCATTTCTTGATGGACTTGATGACAGTTTGTTTCAGGTTGCTCTGAGCACGGATATGAAGGTCGGTTTCCCTGACCACGGCATTGAAGGAAACCAGGTCGCGGTCTTTAATCCAGTGGCGGTACGTTCTGGGCTGATACATCTCAGGACATTATGAGAGCTACCGGAGTAAAAAAGCAAGCTGAAATCAGATTTCCTCAAGCCCAGGGCTTTAGAAGCGCAAATCCATGGCGCGGGGCGGACAGGCTTTGACACACAATTCGCATACCACGCACTTGGTATCGTCAAATTTTACTTTCCTGGTGCCCTTTTCAACAGTAAAAGCAGCGGTCGGACACAGGGTGATACAGGCACCGCAGTGAGTACATCTCGCCTCATTGCGCACCACATCCTGGCTGAGCGACTGTATCTTCACCCCGGCATCGGTAAGATACTTCACACCTTTATCATAGTCCGCCTTTTTTCCAGTCAATTCCATGATAAGAAGACCCTCTTCGCCAGGAGTAACCGAGGCCTTGAGTATATTGAAGTCCAGATTAAAATCTCTCACCAGATGACTCACTATCGGCTTGTCCACCGAACGTGGTGGGAAATGCAATACTAATCTTCTGGAAACTGCCATCTGCTACCTCCTTCAATGCTATATAGGACGCTCCTGGAGCGGTTTGATTACCACACCGGATTCCACTCCAGGCAAGGGCGCTACCATCTCTGTAAGCAAAAACTCACCGCTTTTTATCCATTGCTTTAGAGTAGCGGCGATCTCCACCGCTTTGGGGTAACTGGATAGCGATGCGGTGGGCACCTCTTTGCCCTGAACCATTATTTTACCACTTTTCAGTTCTGTATAGTTGACCTCGCCCAGAATATCCGGCTTCCGCTGGGGGTACGCCTCGGAATAATCGATAATAGGTGCATAGATGTCACTATCCGTTACCAGGGTGAACTTTAGTATTTCCTCCGAGAGAATGGGAATCGGGACACCGATGCCTACTGTTATGGTAGCTCCATAGCCGAGGAAGCTGGTACCTACCAGCCAATGCGGCTTCATCTGCTTAAGGTCGCCAATTACCGCCAGCGTGCCTCCCGGTCTCTTGGGGACGCCATTTTCTCCTCGAGGAACACCGGGATTATGCTGTGTGCCCTGCCAGGCAACATAGCCCACACCACCACCCAGAAATATCCTGGTGCCGACACCGATAGTTTTGTAACGCGGGTCATTGAGCAACGGGGAAAGCTGACCGGCGCTGCAAAAATTGGCATTAGCCAGCCTGGGCTTGAGCACACCCATATAGGTGTAAATAATGCGGTCGGACAGATTGACGGCGACACCATAGTTCTGATAGGCATTTCTGACATCGAACAGAACCGCCTCATTAACCTCTTTAATGTTAATCAGCGTTTCCAGTTTCTTCCGGGGATAGCAGTCAGTCCCGTAAGCTGTCGCCACCAGCCGGATGTCCTTTCCTGCTACCAGTTCCTCGATGACATGGCCACCACCGTAGTTGAATTCGCCCGGATA
Source organism: Chloroflexota bacterium (assembly GCA_037443085.1). Taxonomy (GTDB): domain Bacteria; phylum Chloroflexota; class Dehalococcoidia; order GIF9; family UBA5629; genus JBBIPA01. Next base: position 76,284 of record JBBIPA010000002.1, read on the forward strand.
TATTCTGTTTCTGGGGTCATCGTCAGGTATGGCGGTCGCCCCCAGAAAGATATCCACGGCAGCCAAGCCGGTATAGACCGGAACGTCGTTAAGGGTTACCTTGCCGCCACCAAGCTTGATTCTTGGCTTGGTATGCCCCACATTGAGATAGGCGCCCGAGCTGCACATCGGCCCGAAGGTACCGGTGGTCACCACATCAACCTCCTCAGCAGCCTTGCTGATGCCCTTCTTCTTGGCGATATTAATTATCTCTTCAGCAGTTACCACCACCGCCTTGCCTTTTTTAATTTTCTCGTTGATCTCGGCAATTGTCTTCGGCATCTCAGGTCACCTCCTTCGTCTCGTTCTCACAACGTGAGCACTCTATTATAATGCAAGCCTACCCATTAATAATGGGATTTAATAGCTGTAATCGGTGAAAAAGCACCCTATTTTTGTTTATTAGACTCGTATGTGCGCCAATTATTACCGTCATACACAAGAAAACAAGACTAAGACTGAGGTTGGCCCCAGCTTTCGTAGAAAACGGTCTCCGTTAGCTCTTTGCGCCTGGGGGTTTTCCCTTCCACCGCGGGATATCCCAGCGGCATCATCTCCACCACGGCAAAACCTTCCGGGACATTCAATATACGGGCGACTCTGGCGGCATCGAACAAGCCCACATGCACCGTGCCCATCCCCAGCGAAAGAGCCGCTAAGGTTATGTTCTGCATCGCCAGCGCCACATCGAACATAAACCAGTCGCCCTTATCAGTCATTGCCTGCCCTTCTTTATAATAGCCAGACCGCTTCAGTTCGGCACAGGCAACCATCACTATCGGCGCTTGGATCATAGCTGAGGTGGCGGGATTTCCTGAAGCCAGTACTTCCGCCAGTTTGGCTTTGGTTTGGTTGTCCCTGACCACCACAAATCGAGTGCACTGTGTATTTGCCCAGGATGGCGCCCAGCGGGCAGCTTCCAGTACAATAGCAAGGTCATTGTCACTTACTGGATTGGGTTGGTACTGCCTGATGCTCCTTCTGGTTTTAATGGCTTCGATTACGTCCATTTAGTCTCCTTTCCAACAGGTAATTATTGTCGCAGAAGCCTAGTGGAGCAGCTCTGCCAGTTTGTTCATAGCTACTGTTTGCTGCTCACTGGTTGCCATCTGACGCAGTGTTACGTTCTGGCTCTTAACCTCATCCTCGCCAATGATAGCGGCATAGTCCACACCCAGGCCGTTAGCCTGTCTGAGTTGGGCTTTCAAGCTCCGGTCACCGGTGGCCATTAGCACCGGAATATTTTTCTGACGCAAATCTCCAGCCAGCTTCATCGCTGCGGATCTGGCTTCATCTCCCAAACAGGCAATGAACAGTCCAGGCCTGGCTATGTCCGGGACATCAACCTGCTGCTTTCTCAGGTTAAGCACAATCCGCTCCATGCCCGTAGCAAAACCAATAGCCGGCGCAGGCTTACCGCCAAGCTGCTCGATGAGGTTATCATAGCGTCCGCCCCCGCCCAGTGCACTCTGCGCCGCTTCTTCCGGCGGGTGAATTTCAAAAACTGTTCTGGTGTAATAGTCCAGCCCGCGAACCAGCCGGTGATTTACCTTAAAGGGTATGTTCAGAATTCCCAGATACTTTTTAACGCCATCAAAATGGTCACCGCATTCCTGGCAGAGATAATCGCTGCTTTGAGGTGCTTTATCAGCCATCTCCTGGCAAAACGGTTTCTTGCAATCAAGCAAGCGCAGCGTATTCTTCTCCAACCGTGTCCCGCAATCGGAGCAAAGCCTGCCTGCCTCAGCAGCGTAGTAGCGCCGCAAAGCCTCCAGGTGTTTCGGTCGGCAAATCTTGCAGCCGATACTATTGAGCTGGAGCGAAATCCCCTGAAGGCCGAGCAGGGTAAAAAACCGCCAGGCCATATCGATTACCTCGGCATCGAGCGTCGGCGCCGCCTCTCCAATGGCTTCACAACCGAACTGATAGTGCTGGCGGTATCGTCCCGCCTGGGGACGTTCGTATCGAAAAATAGCAGCAAAATAGTATAGCTTTACCGGCTGCGTAATATTATCCATGCCATGCTCCAGATAAGCACGGCACACCGGCGCAGTACCTTCCGGCCGCAGGGCAAGGCTGTTCTCGCTCTGGTCCCGAAAGATATACATCTCCTTGGTCACAATATCGGTACCTTCGCCGATGCTGCGGGTGAACAGGCCGGCATCTTCGAAAACCGGCGTATCCACGCGCTGGTATCCGTACAGCCGGCTCACCTCGACTGCCTTGCCCTCTATATACCTCCAGAAGCGCTGGTCTTCAGGCAGAATGTCGGCGGTGCCACGCGGTGCTTTATACAAGGAAAACTCCTTCAGTTAGCAATTTCATATAACTTTCTCATCTATTCTTTAACCTCGGCATCTATCCAGCTCAGATAATCAGCATTTCCCCCCAGTATGGGCATAGCTATTATCTCAGGTACCTCATAGCTATGTGCTGCTTTCACCAGCTCAATTACTTTCGATAATACCGAAGCTTTCGTCTTGATAACCAGCAGGCTTTCCCTGGCGGCATCTATCTTGCCCTGCCACCAGAAGCTGGAGCTGACGCCGGAGAGGATATTGATGCATGCTGCCTTTTTCTGCTTCAGCAACAGGTCAGCTATTTTTTGAGCTTCCTCATTGCTGCTGACTGTAACAAAAACAATAATGTGTTTGGTATTTCCGGGCATGGTGCATCCTTAATTTTCACTGCTTTTTGTTCGAAGTCTTGCCTGCTTGAATCCGGTCACCGGTTCTCACCACCCCACCCCGTATCACCCTGGCAAATACCCCCTCTTTGGGCATAATGCACTTGCCCACCTGCTTAAAAATAGCACAGCCGGCATGGCACTCCTTGCCTATTTGTGAAATCTCCAGGATAACCTCATTGCCCACATCGAGGCGTGTCCCTACGGGCAATGACACGAGTTCGATTCCCTCGGTGGTAAGATTCTCAGCGAAATCCCCTGGATTAACCTTTAAGCCCAAGTTTCGCATCTTATTGATGCTGCTGATATCAAGTAGACTAACCTGCCGGTGGGTGCAGCAATCGGCGTGGGCATCACCAGCAAGCCCGGAATTCTCTTCAAAAACCCCCTCGCCCACATTCTCCTTAACTGTTCCTTTCTTTTCGCTTTTACATACGGCAATTATGGTAGCCATAGCACTTTCACCTGTCCAAGTAAATTTTTTTGGTCACCCAAAGCATCAGGTCTTACCAGCAACACGGTTTAACTAAGCGGGTGGGGCTATAGTTTTCACAAGGAATAGTTCCCGGTTGCTTTATTGTTTTTACAGTTCTTTGTTGAGAACTTTCTCTTTGAGGGTTTCCCACTCTGCAATGGTTAGGGTGCAGGTATTCTCGTTCTCGCCGATCTCTACCTTGGTATCCATGACTTTGACTACGGGGCAGCAGGAACCTGCTTTGCATAATGATACGATTTTCATTTTCACTCCTTACTTTTTAGATTTTTAGAAGTATGCATAGCCCCACCCGCGGGCAGAAACACTCTGTTAATTTTATACTAACTCCAACCCATAAGTACAAACTGTTTCATTTGCCAGCTCAGCCGCCATGTATCAGCGCGACGATGGTAAGCTCGTCACCGTCCTTTACCGGTTTAGCCAGGTCTTCAGGATAGCAACTCGTTGAATTCACATAAACATCCCAGAGGTCAGCCAGCTTGCCCTCTTTATCATAAAGCTGTTCCTTTATCCCGGGACACTTCGCCTCTAAATCATCGAGGCATTCTCCAACCGTTTTTCCCTTCACGGCAATCGTCTTCTCCCCCACGGTATATTGCCGTAGAAAGGAATGTATCCGTATGGTCACGCTCATTCTGATATTATACGCCAAGTGCATGATATAACGCATTTGCATCGATTCGTGAATTTGCATTATCATAACCTTTACAGGTGGCGGATATGGATGCGACTCCTCTGATAGAAAAAGCCAAACAATACCTGCCTCAGGAGAAATTGGCATTAATCGAGGCAGCCTATCAATTTGCCGCTAAAGCGCATGAAGGACAGGTACGCAAATCGGGCGCGCCTTATCTGGAACACCCTGTGGAAACGGCTTCGATTCTGGCAGACCTCCAGCTTGATGCCTCCACTCTAGCTGCCGCCTTGCTCCATGACGTCACTGAAGACTGCAAAGTCCCTCTCTCTGAAATCGAGGCTAAGTTCGGCCCGGAGATAAGCAAGCTGGTGGAAGGCGTCACCAAATTGAGCAGACTGTCCTGGCATAGGAGCGCCGCAGACAAAAAGAATTCCCAGGCGGAGAACCTGCGTAAAATGCTGATCGCCATGGCAGAGGACCTGAGGGTAATATTCATCAAACTTGCGGACCGATTGCACAATATGCGGACGCTGTCTCCCCTGTCGCCTGAGAAAAGGCGCCACATTGCTCGTGAGACGCTGGACATATATGCGCCGCTCGCCCACAGGCTGGGCATCTGGGAAGTAAAGTGGCAATTGGAAGACCTGTCCTTCCGCTATCTCGAGCCGCAACAGTATCGCCAGGTCGCCAAACTGGTATCGGCGCGTCGTACCGAGAGAGAAAATTACATGGCGGAAACTACCAGGACACTGGAGCAGGAGCTGGAGAAGGCAGCCGTCAAAGCCAAGGTATTCGGCCGCGCCAAGCACATTTACAGCATCTATAATAAGATAAACAAGTACGCTGCCCAGGGCAAAGATTTCGGCGATATTCACGACCTCTTTGCCCTGCGAATTCTGGTGGATACCGTCCCTGACTGCTACAAAGCGCTCGGCGTCATCCACAATTTATGGCATCCCCTGCCCGAAGAGTTTTCTGACTACATCGCCAATCCTAAAGACAACGGATATCAATCTCTGCATACCACCGTGCTCCTTCGCGGCACTACCCCGCTCGAAGTTCAAATTCGGACTTACGAGATGCACCGAATTGCTGATTACGGCGTTGCTGCCCACTGGCGTTACAAGGAGAGCGGTAAACCGGACATACAGTTCGAGGATAAAATCGCCTGGCTGCGCCAGCTTATCGAATGGCAGAGCGAGCTGGACAGCGAGCAATTCCTGGAATCGCTGAAAACAGATGTTTTCAGCGACCAGGTCTTTGCCTACACTCCCAAAGGAGAAATTAAGGCTCTGCCGAGAGGCGCTACCCCCCTCGACTTTGCCTATAGAATCCATACGGAACTGGGACATCGCTGCATCGGCACCAAGGTAAACGGCAAACTGGTGCCGCTGAACCATGAATTGAAAAATGGCGATATTATAGAAATCATGGTAACCAAAGCCGACAGAGGTCCCAGCTTGGATTGGCTCAATCCAGACCTGGGCTATGTCAAAACTTCTCATGCCAAAGAGAAAATCCGCCAGTGGTTTAAGAAACAGGAGCGCACGCTTAACATAGAGCGCGGCCGGCAGCTTCTGGAGAGAGAGGTGAAGCGCTTAGGCATAATCCTGCCCAATACCGACGATATCGCTCGCTTAATGAACTATGAAACGTACGATGATTTTCTGGCAGCCATCGGCAGCGGCGGCGTCACCGCCCATCAACTGGTGCTCAAACTAACCGAGGAGCCGGAAGAACCACCGCTGCCCGTAGCCAAAGTCCTGCCTTCAGAAAAACCGAACATCCTGGGAATCCAGGTCCTCGGCGTCGGCGATTTGCTTACCCGGCTGGGCGTCTGCTGTAATCCTTTGCCCGGCGATGATATAATTGGTTTCATTACTCGCAGCCAGGGGATTACGGTACATCGTAAAGACTGCCCCAACATCATCAACTTAAAAGAAAAGGAACGCTTAATCGAAGTGAAGTGGGGCAAGGTGCACGAGGTATATCCGGTCAATATTGAAATTGAAACATGGAACCGGGTAGGAGTGCTGAGGGACATTGCGGCTGTGATTGCTGAGGAGAATATAAATATATCTACTATCAACGTTGAGGAACACGGCGATACCAGCTTTATGTTTTTTGTCCTGGATATCAACAACATGATACAGCTTAACCATATACTATCGAAGATTCGCAGTGTGCGCGGCGTTATCAATGCCGCAAGGAGCAGCCGAACCAAGGCTGCCATTAATTCTTAAGAAAGGAGACAGGTTTGCCTAAAAGTACATCAGCTGAAAAAGCAGCCCGAGCCAGCGAAAGGAAACGGTTACGCAACCGTTCCATAAAAAGTGCCTCGAAGACGTACGTTGCCAAAGCAGAGGGCATGATTCAAGGCAACGAGCTTGATTCAGCCCAAGCAGTGGTAACAGAAGCGATAAGTGTCTTGGATAAGGCAGCCAAGAAGAGGGTGATTCATCCACATACTGCCAGCAGACGCAAGTCCCGGCTCATGAAGAAACTGCAAAAGGCGAAAGCCGCTGCCAAAACCACTGCAACCACGGCTGAGGCCAAAACAAAGAAGAAAAACTAGGCTATAAATTAAAGCCCGTTCTCAGAGTATTCGGTAATAACACCTTTATCGGAGAACGGGCTTTGATTTTGGTGATGATGAGACTGCTATCGATGTGACGCCTTAGACACTTTAGAGTATACCGGGCTGCACCAATCTCGATATTTCGAATTCTTGCCCTGTATCACCTGGAAGTAAATCTTCTGTAGCTCCCCGGTGATTTTTCCGGTCTTACCATTGCCCACTGGCCGCTCATCAACCTCTATTATCGGAGTGACATGGGCGGCAGTGCCGGTGAAAAATGCTTCATCAGCAATATAAAGCTCACTGCGGTCAATAGACCTCTCTATGGTCTCTATGCCCAGCTCCTTCCTGGCCAGTTGCATCACCGTATCCCGGGTGATGCCCATCAATATATTATCAGGGCTTGGCGGTGTTACCAGCTTATCTTTAAGCACAATGAAAATATTCTCGCCACTACCCTCGGCAACATGACCGTCGTGACTCAACAGGATAGCCTCATCAAAACCTCTTTCGATAGCCTCGCTCTTTGCCAGGGCGCTGTTCACATAAATGCCGGTAATCTTGCCCCTGGCGGGAATCATGGTATCATCAACACGTCGCCATGAAGACGTGCAGCAGCGCACCCCCTTATCGGCATCGAGATATGCCGGCAAGATTACCACCAGGATGAAAAAATCATCTTCTATATCATGGAGACGAACTCCCACTCTCTCAGCACTTTTATATGCCAGAGGACGTATGTACACATCCTCCTTGTACCCGCTTTTTTCCACCAGTTTCACGGTGAGGTCACATAATTCCTCGACGGTGTACGGCAGCCCTGATGGAGACGCTCATAATGCTCTTTGGCACGGAATACAAAAACTTGCTCCTGTTCAGCATTCCAGTTACCGCGTATGCCCTCAAAGCAGGCAGTGCCATAATGCAGGGCATGGGTCAGAATTCCAATTTTGGCCTCCTCCAGAGGCATGAACTGTTTTCGGAAAAAAGCATACGGAGGCATTACCGTTCCTCCCCCCTTTCAATTTTGCTGCAAAAGTGAAAGTTATTATAGCTTTTGATTCTCACAAAAACAAGATTTTTGCCAGTTTTCCCTGCGGCAACCAAAGTCGCTGCCACTAACCTCAATCATCAGTTCAGAACCGCACAGCTTACTTTGATTCAGTGGGGGCAGACGAGTAACTGCCGGTATCAACATGTTGCAATAATCCTAAACCTATTGACTATGAGTACGTTATGGCATATGATATGTTCAACATACATACGGTATTAGCCACATTAGTTACCATCAGGGGGCAAAAGCCGCAGCTTGCGGTAATGCTTTTTTAATCAGGGGGAATGGGGGAAGTACTAGAAGTATTGGAGGGGTAAAAACGATGATTACGATTAAATGTCCCAAATGCCAGACGGATAATCTTTATGATGCCGAATTCTGTCGCCATTGTGGCTTGAGACTAGCCAAAGACTGCCCCAGTTGCAGCGCCAGCAATCCTCATCAATTCACCTTCTGTACCCAATGCGGGCAGATCCTGGTATCTCCTCCACTAACCCCCGTAGTAGAGGCGAAGGAGGCAGCAAAGGCCGAAGTATCCGAAGAAATCAAAGAAAAAGTTCAGGTGGCCCCGGAGAAAGAAGCAGAGGCGCCGGAACCAGTTGCCCAAATAGCACCCCAAGAAATAATTGAGGAGGCGCCGAAGGCAGAAGTCAAAGAGGAAGCCAGAGAAGAAGTAGCCATAGATGTGGTGATGCCTGACAGGGTATTGACCGGCATCAGCGGCCTCGACCCCCTTATTGGCGGGGGCTTCTTAGCCGGCAAAGTCTATTTAGTCAGCGGCGAATCCGGCACCGGCAAAACCGTGTTCGGCATGCAGTTCCTGTACCAGGGGCTTGTCCTGGGTGAAAACGGCATCTATATTTCAGCAGAGGACAAACCGGCTCACCTCATCGTTGATGCCGAGTCTTTGGGCTGGGACTTGAGGAAATACGTCCGGGAACGAAAGCTGGGGCTGATGGACATATCATCCTATTTTGCTGAGATGCGTTCTGGCAGGGCAACAACTATTGATGTTGACGCTGTGATTATTGACCTCGCCCGTCAGGTCAGGGAGCTTAATGCCCAACGTATCGTCATTGATACCATTGCACCTCCGGTATGCGCGCAGGAGCACTACTCGTATATACAGGAATATGTGCGGCATCTGGTAGCTGCTATCGAGGATAACCTGGGCTGTACCGTAGTGGTCACCTCCGGCATACCTGCCGGCTCCGCGGCTCTCTCCCGCTATGGCATTGAGGAGTTCGTGGCTGAGGGAGTCATCGTTCTGGGAATGGCTAGTTTCAACGGTTATTGGTTTCGCACGCTGTCTATCAGGAAAATGCGCAGCACTTTTTCCGACCTCAATAACCATTTCTTCGATATCCTTCCTCAAAGAGGTATGGTAATCAGGGGATAACCGTAGCAGTAAACTTCACCACCATCATCACCCGAAATAAGGGCTGGCATAGCTCTCCCCATCAATGCTATAGTATAGCCAGTTCATGCCATAAATCAGGCAGCATAAAGCAGGAATCAACGTATGGAACGTTACCCACTCATCGAAGAAATCAGCACACCCCTGGCTCCCCCTGCGGTTTTCGACCTGTTTCATCAGGAGACGAATAGCTGCTTTCTCGATAGCGGCATGGACCCCCAGCGGCTGGGCAGGTATTCCTTCATCGGTGTCGACCCGTTTGTGGTGATGCGGAGCTACGGCAGGGATATTGAGCTTTCTTGGAAACACAGTCGCAGGTTGGAGCAGGGCAATCCCTTCGATGTCCTGGACAGGTTGCTGAATCTGTACAGTCTGGACCCCGCTCCGGCGCCGGTACCCTTTCTCGGCGGAGCCATAGGTTATCTCAGCTATGACCTGTGCCATTTCATCGAGCGCCTGCCGGCAACTGCCAAAGACGACCTGGAGTTCCCCGAAAGCTATTTCGCCTTTTATGACACTATCCTCGCCTTCGATAACCTGGAAAACAAAGCGTATATCGTCTCCACCGGTTTTCCTGAGCTTCAGGAAGAGGCAAGGGTGAAAAGGGCCAGGGAGCGGCTGGAGGAGATGAAACAAAGGCTGACGGCGCCGCCGGCACCGGCCGCGGCAAGCAGCCTCCCCGCCGCCAGGGAAAACAGCGAGGCCGTGCTCAAGTCAAACTTCACCCATGAAGACTACATCAAGGCAGTACAAAAAGCCCGGGACTATATTATCGCTGGCGATATTTTCCAGGTGAACCTTTCGCAGCGTTTCGAGACCGCTTTAACTGTCCCTCCCTACGAGCTTCACCAGCGCCTGCGGCAGATTAATGCCGTCCCCTTTGCCGCCTATCTTAACTTCGATGAGATTACTGTTATCAGCGCTTCTCCGGAAAGGTTCCTCCGCGTTGCCGGCGACCAGGTGGAGACCCGCCCCATCAAGGGCACCAAACCGCGCGGCAAAGACCCACAGCAGGACGCCACGCTCGCCCAGGAGCTGCTCGAAAGCGTTAAGGATAGAGCAGAGAATGTGATGATTGTAGACCTGGAGCGAAATGACCTGGGCCGGGTCTGCCAGTATGGCTCGGTGAAAGTTACCGAGCTGGCGATACTGGAAACATTCCCCACGATTTTTCATCTCACCTCTACCGTGGTCGGCAGGCTGCGGTCTGATATTAATCGTATCGATTTGCTCCGCGCTTCTTTCCCCGGTGGCTCTATCACCGGCGCCCCCAAGGTGCGGGCTATGGAAATTATCGACGAACTGGAACCTACCCGAAGGAGCGTGTACACCGGGGCTATTGGATATTTGAGCTTCAGCGAGCATCTCGACCTCAACATTGTCATCCGCACCTTTTTGGTCAAGGGGAATAAAGTCTATTTCCAGCTTGGCGGCGCCATAGTGTATGATTCCGACCCGCAGGCTGAGTACGAGGAAACGCTGCACAAGGGCAAAGCGCTGATTCAGGCGCTCCGCCTGGCTCCCAGCGTAGCCATACAAACCAAATGATTCTGGTAATCGATAATTACGATTCTTTCGTGTACAACCTGGCGCAGTACCTGGGTGAGCTGGGCTGGGAGCCGGTGGTATTCCGCAACGATATGATTACGCTGGACAAAATCCAGGCGCTGATCCCCAGCCACATCGTTATTTCTCCAGGTCCCAAGACGCCATCTGATTCCGGCATTTCCAATGACGTGGTAAAACACTTCGGCGGCAAAATACCTATCCTCGGCGTCTGCCTGGGACATCAATGCATCGGTCATGTCTATGGCGGCATTATCGATAAAGCCATGGTGCCGGTGCATGGCAAGACCTGGCTCATCCATCACGATGGTGAAACCATCTATCGAAACATACCCAATCCCTTCAGCGCAGCCCGTTATCATTCGCTGGTCATCAAGAAGGATAATCTGCCCTCCTGCCTCAAAATCACTGCCTGGACGGAGGAGGGGGAGATAATGGGCGTCAGGCATAACGAATTCGTGGTCGAGGGCATCCAGGTGCATCCCGAATCCATACTGACCCCTGCTGGGCATGACCTGCTCACCAACTTCCTCAGCTATACCGGGGCAACCTGGCCCAGAGGCGTGTAGATGGCAGAGATTGTGTACCTCAATGGGGTTCTGGTTCCGCTGTCACTGACGAACATCTCGCCGTTCGACCATGGCTTCCTCTACGGCTATGGCCTGTTTGAAACTATGCGTGCCTATAACGGTATTATTTTTCGCTTGGAACGCCATCTGGACAGGCTGCGCCAGGCTGCCGAAATGCTGGGACTGCATAGCCGGCTGGCTAACTTCGACCTGGAAAGTGCCTGTTACCATGTTCTATCCACCAACGAACTGAGCGATGCCCGCCTCAGGCTTACCGTATCGGCGGGCGAAGGCGACATCGTCCCCAACCCGACTGCCTGCCAGGGCATAACTGTTTTCATCGTGGCTCGCAAGCTGACACCGCTACCACTGGAACAGTATGAGAAAGGCTACACGGCGATAGTCTCTTCGTTGCGACGCAATAGCCAGTCGCTGCTGTCACGACTCAAGACCAGCTGTTATCTGGAGAATGTTCTGGCCAGGCAGGAGGCTAAAGCTGCGGGTGCTGATGAAGCGGTGCTGTTAAATGAGCAAGAGCTGGTTGCCGAAGGTAGCGGCAGTAATATCTTCTTAGTGCATAAAGGGCAGCTAGTTACTCCCTCGATAGACTGCGGCGCACTTCCCGGCATTACCCGCCAGGCGGTGCTGGAACTGGCATCATCACTGGGCATCAGGGCAACTGAAACTGAACTAAAACCAGAGAAGCTCTTCGAGGCCGATGAGGCTTTCTTTACCAACTCCATCATCGAGATTATGCCGCTGACGCGCCTCGACGACAAACCAATTGGCTCAGGAAAACCCGGTGACCTGACCCTGCGTCTCATGGAAACCTACACCAAGCTGGTGGCAGGGTATCAGCGTGCGCAAGCAGGCAATAGCTGACGTCAATAAAGGGGTATTTCAATCAACCGTTCAGTTTGATATACTACGTTATCCCCGGAAAAAAAAGGAGGTATTGATGGCGGATTCCACATCACTTATCAACAAAATGGTACGGGCGGCAAAATTAGATGTCAACCTCTACGAATCAGTCGAAGCCGATACAAAGGCAACCAAAGAAGCGTTAATCGTAGTCATCATCGTGAGCGTGCTCAGCGGCATTGGTGCTGGCATCGCCGGCCTTATCGGTGGCTCAGGAGCGCTCAATTTCATCTGGGGTCTGCTGGGTGGCATTGTCAGCGCGCTGATAGGCTGGATTATCTGGTCATGGCTGACCTGGCTTATCGGCACCAAGCTGCTGAAAGGTCACCAGACTTCAGCCACCTGGGGGGAACTGCTGCGCACCATCGGCTTTGCACATTCACCGGGCGTGCTCCGCCTCTTCGTCTTCATCCCGGTTATCGGCGGCATCATCGCCTTCGCCGTGATGATATGGTCGCTCATTGCTGCAGTCATCGCAGTAAGGCAGGCGCTGGACTTTTCTACCTGGCGCGCCCTGGGCACCTGCATACTGGGATGGATAATCATGGTGGTGATTGTTGCGCTGGTGGGACTGTTGATACCAGGCGCCAGATGGCTTTTCTAAATCGCCGAGCATCACGCAGAAATAGCTAGCTGAGCTTGAGCACGCTGAGGAATGCCTCCTTGGGCACCTCGACGCGGCCGATGCTCTTCAACTTGCGCTTGCCCTCTTTCTGTTTCTCCAGCAGCTTGCGCTTGCGGGTGATATCGCCGCCATAGCATTTGGCCAGCACGTCTTTGCGCTTGGCTGGTATATCCGCCCTGGCCACAATGCGCCCGCCCACTGCCGCCTGGATGGGCACATTGAACAACTGGCGGGGAATGGCTTCCTTCAGCTTATGCACCATGGACTTGCCCACGTCCTGCACCTTGTCTGGCGGCACGATGCGGCTGAAGGCATCCACCACCACCTGGTTGACCAGCACGTCAATCTTGACCAGTTTGGCTTCGCGATAGCCCACAAACTCATAATCCAGAGAGGCATACCCCTGGCTGCGGCTTTTCAACTGGTCGTAGAAGGTAGTCAGCATCGACCGCAGCGGAATATCATACTCAAGCTGCACACGCTGTCCCAGTTCGCTTACTGTCCTGGCGTGCCCCAGGTATTCCGTGCGTTTATACACGCCTTCATACTCCATGACCAGGTCCATCAGGGGGCCGATAAACTTCGATGGGGTAATAATCGAGATGCTGACCCAGGGCTCTTCCAGCCTTGCGATTTCCGTGGGCTGCGGCAAATCAGAGGGATTAATCACGGTCACTGTCTGCCCATCGGTCCTGGTCACGATATAGCTCACGCCGGGTGCCGTCACCACCAGCGCCAGATTGAACTCCCGTTCCAGGCGCTCGGAGACAATATCCAGGTGCAATAGGCCCAGGAAACCGCAGCGGAAGCCATTGCCCAGAATAGGACTGGACTCCGGCTCATAGGACAGCGAGGCGTCGTTGAGGCTCAGCTTTTCGATAGCCTCGCGGAGTTCCTGATAGTCATTGGCATCAGCCGGATAAATACCGGCGAATACCATCGGCTTGGCCGGCCGGTAGCCGATGAGCGGCTCGGTGGCGCCATTGGCAATACTGGTTACTGTATCGCCGACACGGCATTCGCCCACCGACTTCAGCCCGGTGGCAATGTAGCCCACTTCACCCGCAGCCAGACTGTCTGCAGGATATTGCCGTGGCGCAAAATAGCCCACCTCGATTGCTTCCAGCTCGGTGCCCTGCCCCATCAAGCGAAGCCGGCTACCCCGGGCAATCTGGCCGTCAGCGACGCGTACATAGGCAATGACGCCCTTATACGAGTCATAGTGTGAGTCGAATATCAATGCCCGCAGCGGCAGGCTGGCATCGCCCTTAGGGGGCGGCACCCGCCTTACCAGCTCCTCGAGCAACTGCGGCACCCCCTGCCCGGTCTTGGCGCTGATGGATACCACCGTGTCCGGGCTGTAGCCGAGCACGCTCTTGATTTCGGCTAATACATGCTCCGGTTCTCTGGACGGCAGGTCGATTTTATTCAGAACAGGAAGCACTTCCAGATTATGCTCCATTGCCAGATAGACATTCGCCAGCGTCTGCGCCTGTATCCCCTGGGTGACATCTATGACCAGCAGCGCCCCTTCGCAGGCAGCGATGGTGCGGGAAACCTCATAGGAAAAGTCCACATGCCCCGGCGTATCGATGAGATTGAGCCGATAGGTCTGACCATCCTTAGCCCGGTAATGGAGCCGGATGGCCTTCGCCTTGATGGTGATGCCGCGCTCCCGCTCCAGGTCCATGCTGTCCAGCACCTGCTCGCCTATCTCCTCCCGGCTCATGGTGCCGGTTAGCTCGATAAGGCGGTCAGCCAGCGTGGACTTGCCATGGTCGATATGAGCAATGATGCAGAAATTTCTGAGCATCGACTGGTCCATAACTTCTACTCTAGCTCTCCTAAAGAAATGTAGGGACAGGCCTTCAGGTCTGTCCGTCCGCCATTGGCGGAAAAAATATGAGTACTTGTATCAAACATCATATAGCACGTTCCGCTGGCAGAAACCGCCAGAACACCTCATTCCCCAATAACCTGCCCCGCCTCGTCAGGCGGATATTGTCATCCACAGATTCCAGCAGCCCCAGACCGGCGAGGGCATCGACCTGTTTTCCGTACCTGCCCAGCAAATCCATGCCAAACCTGCTGCGGATGCTGCCCGGGCTAATCCCCCGGCTCAGCCTCAAGCCCAGGATAACCGCCTCAGCCAGCCGCAGCTCCGGGCTAATCTCTTCATCCCAGTCCAGGGCTGTGCGGCTGCCGCCACGAAAAGCATTCAAATATTCATCCAGGTCCGCGGTATTAGCGCAGCGGTGACCATCAATATACGAATGTGCCGCCACACCTGCGCCGATGTAAGGCAAACCCTGCCAGTAGACCAGGTTATGCCGGCATTCGTATCCCTGTTTCGCCCAGTTCGATATCTCGTAGTGACCATAGCCGTGCGCTGCCAGCAGGTCCTCCGCCAGCTCGTAATGCTCGGCGGCGAGGTCGGGATTGAGTGATGATAGCTCCCCCCTCTCGATGGCAACGCATATCGGCTCATCGCCCTCAAGAGTCAATGGATACAGCGAGATATGTTCAGGGGCAAGTTCAACTACCCCCTTTAGAGTTTTTTTCCAGCTAGCCAATGATTGCCCCGGCAAGCTATAAATCAAGTCTACATTGAGATTAGCAAATCCAGCATTTCGGGCAAATTGCACTGCCTCCCTTGCCTCAGCCGCACTATGAATACGACCCAGCATAACCAACCCGGTATCATCCAGGCTCTGCATGCCCAGGCTCAGCCGGTTGATACCCAGCTTCCTGACAACAGCAAGGTACGCCTCATCCACGGTGCCGGGGTTCGCCTCGATGGTTATCTCAGCGTCCTTATCAACAGGACAGAGCGAATGGATGGTTGACATGATGTCGTTCAACTGTTCATGAGCCAGCAGGCTGGGGGTACCCCCGCCGAAGTAGACAGTGTTCAGGCAATTGCCCGCCACCCGCAGCGTCAACTCCTTCTTCAGCGCCTCGACATAGGCTGAAATGTCAGCTTCGCGACCGGCGTGCGACACAAAGGAGCAGTAGCCGCACTTTTGCCGACAGAAGGGTATATGCAGGTAAAGCGATATGCCGCCGCTCATGCTATTCCATTGCTCATTATAGTTGCCCATTCGATTCAAAACGACCTTCAATTATAACAGAGATACCGAACAGCACTCCAAAAGTGCACCTTCGCCGTTTGCTGAGGGGAGGTTGTAATAATTTCCCCACGAAAGCAACTGCACCCGGAATAAGGTATAATGTCTAGTGGAGGTTGTTGATGCTCATTAAAATAGAAACCTATTTCGATGGCGAATTTTGGTGCGCTCGTGGTATAGGGGAAGATATTTTCACCCAGGGCAAAACCCTGGATGAGTTGCACCATAACATTAAAGAAGCTATTACAGTCCACTTTGGTGACACAGTCGAGCCTATTACCATCCTCACCCTGTCTGAGGTACAACTGACAAATGCCAAAACTCCCACAGGTTAGTGGCAACTCAGTTATCAATCTTCTTAGAACTATGGGCGACGCAGTCCTGAGACAGAAAGGCAGTCATGTCAGACTGCAAAAAGTCACCCCTCTAGGAGAGCATAATGTTACCGTTCCTATTCATAAGGTTCTTGCCAAAGGGACATTAAACGATATTCTTAATAAAGTGAGTCTGTGGAATAATGTCAGCAAAGACGAACTTCTAAGTAAGTTACGATGATTCAACATGATGTAGAAATGCCCAGCATTAATGCCTTCTTCACCAATATGTCCGTCCCCATGCCTGTTCATCGCAAACTGTACCTGGTGTTCCGCAATAACTTCATCAAGCTGCGGAATGGACAGAGCTGCTGCGGGCATCATGGCGAGCCCGGCTGCTGACAGGTGGCCGACGAGGCTCCTGGTCAAGGAGAAATCACCGGACAACAATAGATGACCACCACGGAACTGGAAGTAAACGGCAAGACGCTGACCTGCACCATACGGTATAAGCGCATTCGTCATGCCTATTTGAGGATAAAACCGAACTTCCACCTCGATATCAGCCTCCCCCGCAACAACAGCATTACCGCCGATAGCATCCTCAGCGAGAAACGCCGCTGGCTGGAAAAGAAGGTTAGAGAGCTATCGCGGATAAACAAAATTTTCAAAGACGGCACGGTGCTGTTCCAGGGCGACTACGTCAAGGTGGTGATGCAGATGGCGGTGCAGCCTCATGCTGAGGTGAAGCTGGATAACAGGGCTCTTACTGTCTTCGGGAAGGCGGGGCAGAAAACCGATAAGCTATTAGCCGAGTTCATCACCAGCCAGACCCTGTCATATGTGAAGCCAAAAGCGGTGGAATACGCCAGGGAGCTGGGGGTCACCTATCATAACATTGCCACCAAAGAGACCCGGAGCTGGGGCTACTGCACCCGCCAGGGCATCTTATTCTTCAACTGGCGGCTGATTTGCCTACCGCCACGCCTGGTGGACTTCATCGTGTTCCACGAGCTGCTCCACCTCAAGCACTTCAACCACTCCAAGCGCTTCAAAAACGCCATGGCACAACAGTTTACCGACTGCAAAGAGCTGGAAGCTCTATTGAAAACGTATTCGGCACATTAAGGTTTTATACTGTGGGGGTCACCTCTGGGGAGCGTGGCTCCCACAAAAAATAAATAAAAAGGGGGTAAAATGAAAGGGATCCCAATTTTAGTCTTGATTATTATATTGTTGGCAGTCGGGATGATTTGATCTTGTGCTTCACCTCCGACAAGTACAAGCCCGTCTTCCACAGCCCCTACACCTGAACAAATACCTGCCCCAACTCCTATCCCTCCTACACCAGATCTACCTCCAAAACAAGCTCCTTTGCCAAAAGAAATAGAGCTAAAGTATGATGACGGTGCGGGTAATATCCTCTCTCAGACTTTTGCAACGACTTTGGCAGTCAGAAAAAACGGATATCTTGTTGATTTCGTGCCATCAGTCAAACCTTTTACAGTAAAGAAAGTTAAACTCTATGGAACTGTCAAACTATGCCCAATTTGACCTAGGCCTGCAACTGGCCTGGAAGGTCAGTTTTTCACAGTGGAGACTTGGGATAGAGACTTAAATTCACTAAATAGTACCAGTTATCCACTAAATAAGCTTGTCGAAAATAATCTCACCTGGATAGAATTGGAGCTCCCAAATGTGGAGGTAAACGATAAATTCTATATTCACATACGTCCTGATTTTCGTCAAGACACATTCCCTCGGGTTATATTTATTGGAACTGACGATAGTATTCCGAACGACCATTCTAATTTTTCGGATTTGCAAAGCAGTGGTAGAAAAGGAAAAATCAGCGTCTGGCCCTATGAGACTGTGGATAAAAGCAAGGTTAACTGGATGATAAGAGTTGTAGGTACTTACTTGGAACCATAGCGCCACTAACATTATTAACTTTCTGTGGGAGTCACCTGCCTCAGGTGACTCCCAATCGCTACGCGGGAGCCGAAAGGCGACCCATTCCCAACCCAACAAACCAGGAATGGTGATGGGAATGGGTGGGGTAGTGAAGTGAAGAGATCGCCACGCCCCGATTGCATCGTGGCCCACGATGATAGTGAGGGAAGGGTTTTTCTCCGCCGGAGGCGGACGGGCGGACCTTCAGGTCCGCCCCTACACTATCTTAGGTTTCCCGGGGCGGCAGATTTCCATGAGGATGAAGCTGTAGCCGTCACGGACAAGCTGGCCGCAGGGGATAAAGCCGCATTTCTGGAAGCATTTCTGCGCCCGGGTATTCCATTTCAGCGTCTTGAGGTAAACCCTGTTCAGCCTGGTATGTGAAAATATATAGTCCACAACCGTCTGTATGGCATCGGCACCATAACCCTGGTCCCAGTATGCTTTGTTGCCGAGCATGATGCCCATCTCTGTCTCGCCGTTCTCCTCGTCCATATCGAAACAGCTACAGTTGCCGATATGCTTGCCGCTGAAGGTTTCGATGGCAAAATGGCAGGAGCGGCTGGTCTGAGACGGCGCCTCCGCCGCCAGCCGCAAATACTCTTCAAAGGAACTGCTAGTAGGCTGCGTGGCATCAAGACGGCACAGCTCAGTATCCTGCCGCCACTGATAATCCTCGATGGCATCGTAGAGACGCTTGGGTCGCAGCTTGACTTTATTGCCAGTAAGTATCGGCAGCATGGTTAAGAGCCAAATGGTAATGGTTCATCGTCAAAATCAAGGTCTTTCAGTGCCGTGCGGGCTGCCTGACGGACTCGCTGCTGTGAACTTTTGGCGAGCCTGGTCAGAGCCTGCCTGGCTTCCTCACTGCCGATTTCACCCAGCCCCTTGATGGCTACCTCCTGCACCCGGCTGTCTTTATCGGCGGCCAGTTTGATCAGGTGTGGCAATGCATCCTCGGCGCCCAGCTCACTGAGGGCATGGGCTGCCTCATAGCGTATCTCGGCATTATCGTTGTCGAGCTCCCTGACTAATAGCGACAGCCAGGACTCATTGCAATTGCGTCCCATGGCACGGAGGGCGCATAGTTTACGCTCAGCACTTTTGCTGCGGTAGGCTGCCTTTATCAAGTCAGGTACCCGCGGCAGGTTCAGCGTGGCGATGGCCTCCAGCGCCAGGCACTGCAATTCACCGCCTGCCGAGGTATCATCCAGCACTGCCAGCAATGCCTGGTACACCTCATTGGTCGAGGCAGTGGACAGCTTTCCTATCTCCCCGAGCAGGGCGAATTTACCCAGAGCCAGCACGGCAGCCTCTTTCACGGCAGCCGAGCTATCCTTGGCTAATAACTGGGTCAGCGGTGCAATATGGCGATAGTCCTCCTCATCGGCTAAACCGGAAATAGCCTCGGCTCTTACCTGGGCATCGAGGTCTTGAAGGCAAAAGAAAAATATCTCGCTGAAGTTCACCCGGAAGTTGGTCTGGCTGAGCTTTACCAGTTGCATAATAACCTGCCGCCGGCGCTCTGTCATAGTTCTCGCCCAGGACTGTTTCATGAAGTCGAGGTCACTCTCATTGAGGTTGGACAGGTGAATCAGCTTAGACGGCACCAGCAGCTCGTTGGGGTCGAGGGTGGCGGCAATATACTTCTTATTGGAAGCGGCTTCCTGCCTCACCTAGTTCTCCTTGTGTTCCTCTTCGTCGTCCTCTTCATCTTCCTCCTCTTCTTCTTCGTACTCCTCCACATCTTCCGGCGGCCATACCGGCTTGGTATAGCTGGTGATGAACTCCTCCATGGCTTCAGCAGCTAATTTCTTCATCTCTTCATCCGTCTGTTTGGCCACCACCGCCAGCTCCGCCAGGTCGATATCGATGTCGAGTATCTTCACCATGACGCCCAGGATAGCCAGCGCCGCTTTGGGATTGGGTATGCGCGTGGTATACATGGGTACCTCGCCTAGCAGGCAGATGCCATCCATCTCCCGCTCCTTGGCTACTCCCAGGAACAAGCCGTTGAGGCCGGCAATCTGAATGTCTCCGCGGAGCACCACGTCATATTTCTTTAGCTCGTCAACCAGATTCTGATTGGTCGCCGCCGCCCAGACACGGGGCATTTCAGTGTGATGAATCTTGGCAATGGCGGCGGCGCAGGTGTATACCCGCTTAATGCGGAGCTTTTTACCCATGTCCAGAACGCAGTTCGCCAGCTCATAGCCCTTGGTACCGGGCTGTTCATCGCTGATAAACAGCAGCAACCCCCGGTCCGATTTGGGATTGTGCCAGTAATAGAATTTGCTTTCGGGAAACTGGGGAGCTTCGACGATGTTGTTCTTGACCATGACGCCAATGGGATTGTAGAACTCAAAGGGCTCGATAGTGCCGACCTCTTCAGCCTTCAGCTTATCCTTCAGATACCGAGCCAGTATCAGCGACACATTGCCGATGCCGGGCCATGAGGCAAACAGGTCGTAATCCTTTGACTTCAACTCCTTGGAGAGCCTGATGGCATTCTTCATGGTATTCATGGTGATTGAAGCCAGCCTCTCATTACTCTTTAGTCGCTACCGCTAGATTGGCACAGTAGATGCTGGGGGTCTTCAAGAACCCTTCCACCCATCTCACGTCGCTGCCGATGGTTTCAACCTGCTTCAGTACCTGGTATACATTACCAGAAACCATGGTATCTTTCACCCTGCCGACTATCTCCCCGTTCTCAATCTTGTAGCCGAGCAGGACATTGCCGCTGAAGTCGCCGTTTAAGACATTGCCCTGAGTGGCGCCGATAAGTTGCTCCACCACCAACCCCAGCTTGATATCCGCCACCATGTCAGAGAAAGAGGTGTCATCTTCCTTAATAATCAGCGAATTGGTGGATGGTGACGGCAAACCGCCGTTGCGGCTGCCATTGCCAGTGCTCCTGGCATTGGCCAGCCCGGCAGTTTGCAGGTCATAGAGAAATTGCGACACCACGCCCTGTTCGATGAGCGGCGTCCGTTGCCCTGGCACTCCCTCGTCATCGCAGGGACAACTGGCTACCTGATAGGGCAGGGTGGCATCATCATACAGGGAAAGCCTGTTATCAAAAACCAGCGTTCCCAGTTTATCCTTCAATGGTGAAGCCCCCATAAACACTATCTTACCATTAAATGCCATCATCAGGGGACTGATTAAGGCGCTGGCCACGCCGCTGGGCTTGAAAATCACCGGCATGGGCTGGGTGGCTAAACGGACTTTCTTCTTGGCCAGCTCCAGTTGCAGGGTTACTTCGTCAGCCAGCTCTTTGCTATCCAGCAGCGGATGGCATGAGCTCTGGCTATTGCCAACAAAGAGCATATCGCTATCCTGTACCAGAATGCCTTCGATGCCCATGGAGAAAAAGCTTTTTTCGTAGCCGGCTTCGCCGCCCCGGGAGTTGATGATGCGCACTGAGGCCACGCCTTTGCCCACCGAAGCTTCGCATAAAATCTCCGGGGAATGATCCCTTACCGTGGCGATAAGCTGCTCGCCGAGCTGCACCATGGCATCTATAGGCACCTGCTCTACCTGCGGGTCATAGATGGCTACCTCGGGATAGGATTGTGCAGCGGGGAAATCGAATTTAGCTACAGCACCGAAGCGGCACGTCTCCAGCGCCATGGTGACCAGCGCCTCGGGGTCAACCGGACCAGCCACCTGGGCGAAGCCCACTCTGCCATCCTTGATAAGCCGCAAGGCGGTGGTAGTGCTCTCCTTGGTCAGTATCTGTTTCAACTGGTTAGCTTCAAACTTGACCGGCGTCCTGCGGGAAGTAACCTGAAACACCTCGGCCTGTTCAGCTACCTTTTTAGCTCTGGCCAGTATCTGTTCCATCTAGCTGCCACCACCCACCAGGCAATGGCGGATTCTGATATGGGGGCTGCCATTGGAAACAGGCAACGGCGACTGGCCGCCTTTGCCGCAGCCGCCACCCTGGTTCATATCTAGGTCATTGCCGATGGCATCGATGTTATGGAGCGTGGTGAACACATTGCCGCTGAGTACCACCGGCTGCACCAGTTCAGCCACCTTGCCGTTGCGAATCATATAGGCTTCGGCAGCAGAAAAGGTGAACATCTCCAGGCTGGTGGTGCCACCGTACCAGTCTTTGGCATAGATGCCTTCTTTAATGTCGCTGAGCATATCCTCAAAAGACATATCGCCCGGCTCGATGTAGGTATTGGTCATGCGCACGATGGGAGGAAAAGCATAGCTGATGGCGCGGGCATTGCCGGTAACCTCTTCCCCCATCTTGGCAGCAGTTTCGCGGGAATGAAGCCTGCCTTCCAGTATGCCCTCACGAATCAGATAGGTTTTGGTGGCGGGAACGCCTTCATCATCGTACTTATAGCTGCCGCGCAAGCCGGGAACCGCAGCGCCGTCGACGATATTGAGGTGGCTGCCGCCAAATTCCCGCCCCAGCACCATAAGCTCGCACAGTTTCTGGTTCTCATAGACATGGTCGGACTCGGATAAATGCCCGAAAGCCTCGTGGACGAAGACGCCGGCCAGCACCGGGTCCAGCACCACGGTATAATCACCGCCAGCTGCCTGGGGTGCCGAAAGCAGGTTAACCGCCCGCTGCGCCATATCCCTGACCTGGTCTTGCAGACCTTCTACGGCGGCATAGTCGCCGCGGCTGCCCAAGCTCAATCCCACCTGCCTCACCGTGCCATCCTGCGAGGCAATAGCAGTGAGCCGCAGGCTGAGGTCTACTCGGTTCTGCTCGATATAGGCGCCTTCGGAGCTGGCAAAGATGACCTTTTTTCGACCGTCAATGTAGCTGATATTCGATGTCTGGATTTTGGGTGTGCGCAGAATAAGGTCGTTGTACTCATCAAGCAACTGTTTTTTAGATTCCAGCGGGATAGCAGTGGGGTCTTTCCCGGTTTCCGCTGCCACCATGTCCACCGCTGGTTCCACCGGGCTGAGCTTGCTCTCGCCCCTGCCCACCAGCCTGGCCTGCTTTACCGCCAACTCTACCTTACCCCGCAATTTTTCCAGGTTATTGAAGCTGACAAATCCCCAACCGCCCCTGACCAGAGCGCGGACATTGCCGCCGACGCCGGAGGTTCGGCCTATCTCTTCCAGCCGCTCGCCGCGGTAGACAATCCGCGTCGCCTGTCCCTCATCGAGCCGAATCTCGATGTAGTCAGCATCATGTCCTTTTAAGATATTGGTAATTTCATCACGCATAGTGAGGTCTCCAGAATCTCTCTATTGTAGCCCGATAGACTATGCAGAGGCAAGATGCTTTCGTGGTTTTGAAGGGGCGAAGTCCCGGTGGAGAAAAAAACACCAAAATTATATACTTATAGATGGAGGGGGTCACCATGCAATCAAGTCTCATCGGGAAGATCGAGAAAGCCAAGCGCTACGCTCAAGAGCCGGAACGAATCACCTTCAATGACCTCGCCGTCGATTTCCGTGGAGAAAACAATACGTATAAGGTGAGCTATGAAGCTGGGAAGTGGCAATGCGCCTGTTTATTCTTCTCGCAGAGGGGAATTTGCAGCCATACCATGGCATTGCAGCGACTGCTCGGCAGCATGTTGCCCAAGGAAGCCCTTACCGCGCCGATAACCGAGTAGCTTGCCTTCACACAGAACATTGGCATCAGCCACTTTGGGCTAAGGCGAACTTCTCTATGCCCGCCTTTTTTATGGTCTTGATGTTTTTGAGATAGTCTTTCTTCAGCTTATCGCAAATGGCAAAATCGGCACACTCCCAGCAACCGACCAGTTCTTTTTTCTGGCAGCATTTTCGAATCTTGCACCAGGGATTACCTCCTCCCCCACGACAAGCCTTAGGGCAATGCAACATGGCAAGGCCATCGAGAGCCTTCTTGAATGGCCCGTAGTCGCCCAGAAAGGGAATCTCCGGCCAGGCTTCTTTCATCTTAGCAGCGCGCAGTTCTCGCCTCAGCGCTTTGGCTGCCTCAGAAACGGTCTGCCTGTAACCAAAACACTGGGTACAGTTCAAGCCGCAATACCCAATCAGAGTGATAGCTTCCTGACTCATTTTTCAAAATACCTTACTATCTCTGGTAGTAGCTTATGGTCTCAGCCACCACAAACAGTGAGCCGGTAACCAGAATTAAATCGCTTTTTTGAGCCAGAGACAGCGCTTGAGCTATAGCCTCAGCAACGCTTTTGGCGATGGCAACTTCACGCCCCTGTTGGGAAAATGCTTCAACGATGACAGGAATTCGTGCTGCCCTGGGATGAGCCGAGCTGGTGACGATGATATGCGGAGTGAAAGCTGACAGCTCCTGTGCCATCCCCGGAGTATCTTTATCGCATGACGTGCCGAAGATGACGAAACACCTGTCATAGGTAAAATATTTCCTTGTTGCCTCGATAAGCTTCTGCATGGAATAGGCATTATGAGCGCCATCAACCACCACCAAAGGCTTGTCTCGTAGAATCTGAAGCCGGCCCGGCCAGTCCACACGGTTGAGTCCCTGAATAATAGCTTCCCTGGGAATCTTTGCCCCGAGATGGTTTAATGCCTCAAGGGCAGCCACCGCCGCTGCGGCGTTTTCAAGTTGATAGTCGCCGATGAGCGGAATAGTGAGGCTATAGTCAGCATCTTTGCCGGTAACTAGCAACGATTGATGGCTGAGGTCTCCGCCGGTTCGGCGCCAGGTAATATCCCTGCCTACCTGTATCATTTTTGTTTTTTGCTGGTGGGAGGTCTGCTCAATTATTTCCAGTGCCTCCGGCTGCTGGGGGAAATTGACCACAGTACTTCCCGGCTTGATAATGCCCGCCTTTTCCGCAGCTATTTTGGCTATGGTATTGCCCAGCACTTCGGTATGGTCGAGGCTGATGGAAGTGATAACGCAGACATCGCCCCTGGCGACATTGGTGGCGTCAAGCCTGCCCCCCAGACCCACCTCCAGCACCTGGAAATCAACGCTATTCTGCTGGAAATAGGCAAAGGCGGCAGCAGTCAATATCTCGAAGGTGGTCAGGGCACCATAAGCAGCTTCTTTATTCATTCTCTCCACAAGCGGTTGCAGCCTGGTCACGATGGAGGCGAATTCAGCTTCAGAAATGAGAGCATTATTAATCTTGGCGCGCTCTCTCAGGGTGAGGAGGTGGGGGGAGGTGAACAGACCTGTCTTATAGCCAGCGGTGTGCAGTACCTGGGCGATCATTGCGGCAGTGCTACCCTTGCCCTTGGTGCCGGCGATATGCACCGTCTTCGTGCTCAAATGGGGATTGCCCAGTGGCTCCAGCAGCTTCTCCATTCGCCTCAGGTCATAGTTCGCCGAGGTATAGGCAATGCCCGGAGTTTTTTCATAATCGGTGAAGCTCAAGACATAGGCTTCAGCCTGACGGTAATCCATGGTGATATTATAGCATGGTAGAAATAATAACGGGAGCTAAAGCCGTTTTGGCTCAGTGCAAAATGGCTATTGATTCAACCCCGCTCACCTCTGGTAACATGGCAATATTTGCTATAGAGTATGGTAGGGATATACTATTTGTGATAACAGCAGGAAAAAGGATAACAGCTGAAAACTGAGATTGCTGTAGCAGGTTTATGCAGCCAGAGAAAGTCAGGAGAGAATTCGCCGATGAACCCATGTATTAAGCTGGAACGAGTTTCTAAAATTTACCAGATGGGACAAGTGCAGGTGAATGCACTGAGAGATGTCTCCCTGGAGATTTTCCCGGGTGAGTTCATCGTTATACTGGGGCCCAGCGGCTCAGGTAAAACCACGATGCTAAATATCATCGGCGGCCTCGATATTCCTACCTCTGGCATGGTACAGGTTAATAACATTGACGTTTCCACATTGAAGAATCACCAGCTTACGATGTACCGTCGTACCCAGGTGGGCTTCATTTTTCAGTTTTTCAACCTGATTCCCACGCTTACGGCGCGGGAAAACGTGGAATTTGCCGGCGAGCTGGTAAAGCGACGACGTGATGCCGACGAGTTGCTGGCGGAGGTAGGATTGAGTGAGAGAATAGACCATTTCCCCAGCCAGCTATCCGGCGGTGAAAACCAGCGAGTAGCCATTGCGCGGGCACTGGCTACTGACCCACCGCTCATGCTCTGCGATGAGCCTACCGGCAGCCTGGACTTTGAGACCGGCAAACGTATTTTCAAATTGCTCCGTGAGCTGAACAAAACACATCAAAAAACGATAGTAATTGTTACTCATAATGCGCCGGTTGGTGAAATCGCCGACCGCGTTATCCGCATGCGTGATGGTCAAGTATTCCAGGAAATCACCCATGACCAGCCACTTGACCCAGAGGCGCTGGAATGGTAAGAATTCCACGACTATATCTTAAGCTGTTCCGCGATATCAGGGCAGCCAGGATGCAATTCGGTGCGGTGATACTGATTATCTTCCTGGGCGTAGCCATCTTTATCGGCGCTTATGGCGCCTACCTCAACCTCCAGATTTCCTATAACACTACTTTCGAACGTCTCGCCATGGCTGACTACTGGATAACAGTTGATGCTCTGGGAGAGAGCGCAGTACGCAAAATAAATGCCATTCCCGGCGTGCAGGCGATTGGTCGCATTACAGGCGAAGTGAGCATCGACCTGGCTAATGAACAGGGTGAAAAGGTGAGCGCCCGGGTAGTATCACTGCCTCTGCGCTCCTACCCTTCTATTAATACCATCAGGATAGTTAAGGGTAACTACTTCAGTGCTGCATCCTACCGCGAGATACTGCTGGAAAAACGTTTTGCCGAGTATCACAAGTTTCAACCCGGCGATTCGCTTACCATTCAACGGGACAACCTCAGGACTAACTTCACCATAGCCGGTATCGTCACCAGCCCCGAGTTTATCTGGGTGGTGAAGAATGAGCGTGAGGCAATGCCCTCACCACGCATCTTCGGCATTATTTTCATGGCACAACCCATGGCAGAAAACATTTTCGATATGAAGGGAATGAACAATGAGCTGCTCCTCAGGATTGCCGATAACGGTGACCATGGCACTGCCATTGCCGAGGTAAAACAGGTACTGCATACTAATGCGATTTCCCGGGTTACCTCCAAGAACGACCTGACCGCAATAAAAACCCGGAAGCTCGATATTATCAAAGGGGTACGTTCAGCCTATCTGGTAGCAAGAGAAGACCAGGCAACCAACCGCATGCTCCGGCAGGACCTGGAAGGATTGGCATCTATTGCCTTCCTCTTTCCGGTAATGTTCCTCTCTATGGCTTCGCTCACCATCTATGTACTGATGAACCGCATGATAGAGTCACAGCGCATACAGATAGGCATCATGAGAGCGATGGGGTATACCCGGCTGCAAGTACTGTTTCATTACCTGGGCTACGGGCTTTTTGTGGGCATCATCGGCTCAGTAATTGGTGGCGTCCTGGGACATTTAATGAGTGATGGCTGGACATCTGTGTACGTTGACCAGCTTAACATACCGTTTACGGTAACTGCGGTACACTGGGATATCATACTTATTGGTGTGCTCATCGGGGTGTCAGTACCGCTGATTGCTGGCCTTATACCTGCCTGGGCGACTCTGCGCATACGCCCTGTAGAAGCGATGCGCCCACCGGTCCCGGCAACGGGTAACCGCGGCTTGCTTCGTATCAGCGAACTGCTACTGCACTGGCTTCCTCACACACTAAAACTGCCCCTGCGCAATATCTTTCGCAACGTAAAGCGCAGCCTGTTCATGGTGATGGGGATAGTATCAGCCATTGTTCTTATACTGGTTGTCATGTCCTTTGTTGATGCCATGGATGAACTTATTCGCGTCCAATGGGATACTATCGAGGACTACGATGCCCGCATCATATTTCAGGGTACTGGTACTGCCTCTACGGCAAATTACATCAAGCATTTTGACGGTATCAGCGAAGCGGAGGCAATACTGGAGGTCCCCTACCGCATACGATTTGGTAAGAACATTGTTGATAGCAGCGTTATGGGCATACCTGCAGGCTCATCGATGTATCATCTGGTCGCAGCAAATGACGAGCCAATTGATGTGGTCAAAGATGGCATATTGCTGCCGGAATCGTTTCAGAAAAAACTCGGCGCCAGGGTTGGAGATATACTCCAGCTTGAGCCTATGGTGGGAACGGTCGGTGCTACAGAAAAAAAGCTCGCAGGCATCGCCAGGATTCCCATTGGCGCCAGGACTTTCATGCCGCTCGATGAAGTGCAAGCATTGATACGGGAACCGGGAACCGCATCCAGTATCCTGGTCAGGTTTAATGGCGAACCTTCAGATACATTGATGAAACGGCTTTATAACCTGCCTAATGTCTCATCTGTAGAATTAGCCCGTGACACACGTGCCCTGATTGACGAACAGATGGGCTTCTTCTGGATATTTGTTACCGTCATGTTCATAATGGGGGCAACGTTAGGTGCCGCCATTATATTCAACGGGGTTACCGTGAATGTCTTGCAGCGTACCAGGGAGATAGCCATTATGCGCGCAATTGGTAAGAGCCGGGCTGGGATTGCCGCCATGCTTACCCTGGAGAATTTTGCCATCGGCTGCATCGGGATTTTGCTTGGCATCCCTGCCGGTAGGTATCTGGCTCAGCAATTTATGGATTCCATGATGACCTCAACTGAAGACCTGTTCAGCTACACTATGATGCTGTTGCCCAGGTCATATATAATAGCGATTGCATTTGCACTCGTTGTTCTTTTTCTGTCACAACTGCCAGCCATACGGCAGGTTTACAGGCTCAGCCTGGCTACCGCCACCAAGGAGTGGTGCGAATAAAAAAGTAGTGGGGAAGAGGCAAGGGAGGATTATTACTCTGATAACCCTGTGAAAATAATATGGCGACTCATCTGCATCAGGTCAGGCGCTTCGCCGCACCTCCATCCCATCGCCCGGGAATCGCTCATCTAGGGAGCAGACTACATGACTGCCAGCGGAACGTGCCGCCGCCCATACCATAGCATCGGCAAAGGACACCCTTCCCGAGGGGCGGCACAGGAGTAGAGCGTGGAGCACCAGGCTCTTGTCCAGGGCGAAAGTTGAGATATTCTCCTTCTGCAAGAAAGCTATCAAGTGGTCCACTGCTACTTCCCGGGGAACCTGGTATACTGATGTCAGGACGTATGCTGTCTCGGTCAGCACCACATCAGTTATCAACAGGGCATCCACTTTGTCTATGATTTTGGCGGCTTGTTCCGCTAATTCAGGTGGGTTGCCGGTAAGGTAACGAACTACGACGCTGGTGTCCAGAAAGCCGCTCAAGATAGCTACTCCCCCGCGCCCATTTTTTGCTTCGCTGCTTTGCCCCAGGCCATATCACGGGCTTTATCCCACTCCTGTCCCGGAGGCACATGCGCTCTCATGTGCTTTGCCAAACTACCTTTCAGGGATTTCCGGTGTTCCGGCGGCAGGAAATAGACCTCCACATGGTCATCCACTAGGCGCTGTAGAGCTAACCAACCGGCCCCTATACCGAGCCGGTCACGTATCTCCTTGGCAATAACAATCTGCCCTTTAAATCCTACCACATGTGCCACAGTATTACCTTAATGTTTTCAGTATAACTTAGATTAACACAAATACAATTGATGGTCAAGAGAAAAGTTGCTGCTGGCGACTGGGTAAGTTTGGGAGATGCCGTTATCTTGCATATTTTTCTTCACAGAGTCTAAGGCCGAGAGAGGCAGTTTCTCTCCAACGGCTAGAAACAGCGGGTCTATATTTTGTGGTCTTCCACGGCTAGTAAGTTTCCCGCGGTGAATTGTCCACGATTCGTTGTCAGTCCATACCTGCTCTTTTAGGCTTTTGGATGCATAGGTTTTGCTCATATGGTACACCTCCACACAATAGGTAATCGATTAGAATAATACCATCTAACCTTCAAGGCAACAATCGTCAGGGTCATATGCAGAGTAAGTATTTGCGGCACTACGATATTATCATAGGTTATAAATTGTAATAGTTAAATTCTATTTGGAACCAGCCATCGTGTTGCCATAGTGGGATAAAATCACTATGAACATAATATCAGATATTCAAAAGCTTAGTTACACTTCACTGCACTTATAGCGTTTTCTCCAATCCCATCCATAAGCAGCCTTCATGTCTAGGATACCACGCTCGTAACTATGTCTGATATGTAGTCTCGGAGCGGCGTGCCACCTGTAATATCAAGACCAGTTTCTGGTCATCATATATCTCATAAACGATTCGATAATAACCCGCCCTTATTCTATAGGCTTTCTCGGCTCCCTCTATTTTCCTTGCCCCATAAGGACGTGGTTCTTGAGCTAAGTTATTGATAGTAGTGCGCAAACGGTCAAAATCATGGCGTTGAATATGCTTCTTCAGCTTATCCAAGTCGCGGTCAGCGGACGGTGATACCTCAAGCCTGTACACCTTTTGCCCCGGCTGCTTTTTCTCGTTCGGCTATTGCTTCCTCCAGTTCACTCTCCACTTCAGACCAGGGACGTCCACCCTTTTGACGCCATTCGGCATGGGCGATTTCGATTGCAGGGAGCAGCTCGGCGTCTTCCCGGCTCTCCAGCCATTCACGCACAGCCTCAGCCACAATATCACTTGCCGGCTTATGCCGTCTTGCCGCCTCCACTTTTAAATAGGTGTAGAGGTCTTCATTATGAAATACTACAGTCATCTTTCTGCTCATATCCTATCTCCTGGACGTATGTACGCCTATATGTATGCATGGCATTTTAGCGGACTAATGGATAGAAGTCAATAGTTGTGCTCTGTTACAGTCGTCATATAGGGCGGGTGGCGGGGGTAAGCGAACTTACTGGCTGTTTCTGTCAGGTCGCTTCAATAAAGCAGCGAGCACGGAGCCGGCAATGGCCAGAACGCCGGCGAAGAGAAAGGCAAGGTAATAGCTATCGGTGAGGTCAAACAAGTAGCCGGTAACATATGGCCCGGACGCACCACCAATGGTATAGGCGAAAGAGAGCAATCCCAGGAGAGCCGCCGGTGAACGCAAACCGAAAAGCTCAGCCATCATCAAAGCCTGCAGTGACATGATGCCACCGTAGGCCAGGGCAAACAGGGCGCCGAACAGGTAAAACATCCACAACTGGCCTGTAGCGAATCGCAACCAGGCGAAGGCCAGGAATAGCAGCACGAAGCTGCCAATTAAAGAAGGCTTGACGCCCAGCTTATCGCTGCCGCTGCCGATGATGAGCTTGCCCAAAATGTTCAATATGCCGATAAACGAGATAATGCTGGCGGCGGTCATCGCCGTGATGCCAAACTCCATAGCATGGGGTACGATATGCACCATGACCGAGTGGAGGCAGAAACCGAAGCAAAAGTATATGGCGCACATGAGAGCAAATTGTCTGGTGCGGATTGCCTCTTTGAAATCGAACCCGTTATCTGCGGTAACAATAGCCTCTGTTGCCACCCTGTTTTCTCCAAAGGGATGCTGCCCTGCCTGTTTTGGTTCGTTCTTGAGAAATTGCGACGCCACCACAATCAATATCAACCCCATAGCCCCGACGATGATGTAGGCCATGCGCCATCCCAAAGTGGCGATGAGCCAGCTTGCCAGAGGAGGAATAACAATGATGCCAAAACCGACGCCAGAGGCAAGGATGCCGCTCATTAGCCCTTTTCTGGCGATAAACCAGCGGGGCGCCAGTGGCATTACTATAGGCCAGCAGGCGCCTATGCCTGCCGCCACAATCACGCCGTAGACCAGATATACCTGCCATATGGTGTTCACCTGTGACATGAACATAAAACCGAGACCCAGGAAGATGCCGCTCCCCGTAGAGACTATCCGGCTGCCAAATCTGTCACTCAGCCTGCCGGCAATGATGCCCAGCAAGCCGGCTATAATCGTCATTATGGAATAAGCCGCCGATGTCACTGCCCGGGACCAGCCAAATTCAGCAATCAGCGGTTTGAAGAAAACACCGTAAGTGTAGTTCAATCCAAAGACGGTGGTGAAGATGATGAAACCGGCAATAACTATGACATAGCCATAGAAAAAGCGAGGCTTACCCTGGGACGATCGGCCAGTTTTTCTGTCAGTCATTTGTCAGGTTCTTAGCTCAGCTAAACGATACTGGTTACGTGGGAATTTTAAGGGTGCCGTTCTCCTCCACTAAATCAAACCACCATTTCATTTTCTTGTCCGGTTTACCGTATCCCCAGACATCATCCATTTTGACAATGAGGCTATTCAATGCGGGAGCATGCTGAATGAGCCAGCGCACGGTATCGTGAATCCCTCCCTGCGGCTTGTTCCAGGGGCAGACCTTGATGCATACTCCACAGCTGGAGCCTTTCTGGTTGGTAACTCTAAATTTAGTGCAGCGCTCCACATCGAGCTTCCACACCTCGTAGCCATTGTAAACGACCTTATCGCCGGTCGAAATTGCTTTCGAGGGACATTTATAGGCACACTTCAGGCATTTCTTGCAGAAGTTCTGGAGGCCGAAGTCGATTGGTTTATCTGGAACCAGGGGCAGGTCGGTAGTGACCACTGCTCCCTTAAACCGGGTGCCCAGGAAGGGGTTGAGAGCAGCATCACCCAGGCGGCATATCTCGCCCAGTCCTGACAGCACTACTAAAGGAGGCAAAATAACCTGGTAGTGACGGGCATGGTGAGCCCGTGCTGGATAGCCCAGCTTCCGTATGTAGTCTGCTACCGTGCAGGCGATAAAAGCAGTGGTGGAGTAGCTCATATAGCTCTGTGACCCGGAAATCCAGTCACGTCCGTTGGAGCCGAGCATGGTGCTGTAATCCTGGTCAACTATGATGACGATGGCATACTGGTGATTGAGCTCAATGGGCTTGCCATCTCTGGCATGCGTATACACAGCGTACTGAGGCAACTGGCAAATTCCGACCATATCCGCCCGGAGAAAGTAGCACAGACACTTGATATGACGGCTCAGCATTTCGGGGTCATCGGGAATCGGTGCTTTCTGTGCCGCTACCGGCCCGTCAATGACAGGGCTGAGGTAAGCACACATATTACGCAGGGCAGCGCCTAAAGGATGCTTCAGCACAAACCGGTCGCCTTCCCGTTTTGCTAGGGTGCCAAAGTCACCACGAATTGCCCGATTAAATCCAGTTTCCCGTTCATCCGTTCTCTGAATCGGTCCAACGATTCGGGTAGTAATCTGGTCCACCCGTCTCAGCTTTTCCAGTAGAAAGGGGCCTAGCTGCGTTTCCCCGGAGAGGATTTCGGGATAATCTGCTCGGTTTTTCATGAGGCTCTCCTTGGTTTGTGTGCCAGAGATTATATCTCAAAACACATTCAAAAGATAGAGAGCGCCCGTTTCTGCTGGGAACGCTGTTTCTAATCACGTGGTTGACACCAGCACAGGCTTGGATACCTTGACCTCATGAGCTATAATGCAGGCTATGAAATTCGTGGATAAGCTGCTGGCTGTCAGCCGCAACAATAAAAGCCTGCTGTGCATAGGTCTGGACCCCGACGCAGTCCTGATGCCCAAGGTGAGCATTGCAGAGTTCAACAAGGCTATCGTGGCTGCTACCAGCGAGCTGGTGTGCGCCTATAAGCCGAACCTCGCCTTCTATGAAGCACTGGGCATAGAAGGGCTGGAAGCGCTGCGGGAGACCATTGAATGTATACCCGACCATATCCCCATCATCGGCGATGCCAAACGCGGTGACATCGGCAACACCGCCAAAGCCTATGCCAGGAGCCTGTTTGAAAGCTTCGGCTTTGATGCTGCCACCGTCAACCCCTATCTCGGTTCTGATTCTATCGAACCATTCCTAAAGTACGAGGATAAGGGAGTGTTCATCCTGTGCCGCACCTCGAATCCGGGGTCCATGGATTTCCAAAATATAGTCGATGCCAGCGGCAAGCCGCTGTACGAGATAGTGGCGGGAAAAGCCCGGGAATGGAATGCGAAGGGCAATATCGGGCTGGTGGTCGGCGCCACCTATCCTCAGGAGTTGCAGAAAATCCGCCGGATATGCCCCGATATGCCGCTGCTGATACCGGGCGTCGGCGCACAGGGAGGCGACCTGGCGCTGGCGGTGAAAGACGGCGTTGATGCTCATGGCGAGAAGGCTATTATCAATGTCTCGCGGCAGGTGCTCTACGCTTCGGCTGGCAAAGATTTTGCCGAGGCCGCCTGGCAGGTTGCCCGGGAGCTGCGCGACCGCATTAACTACGTTGTCGACCAGATAAAGGGCTAAGTAACAGTATCATGGATATCAAGCCTGGCGATGTGGTTCGCCTGCGTAAACAGCATCCCTGCGGCAGCGCGGAATGGGAGGTAATCAGCGTCGGCATCGACATCAGGGTAAGATGCCTCGGCTGTCAGCGATATGTCCTCATGGACAGGTTTGTGCTGGAGCGCAAGATAAAGGCGGTGGTCTCCAGGAGCAGCCCGGCAAGCGATGGCGATAAATCCTCTGCATAAACCAGTGGTGCTTCGCTATGAGTAGGTAGAGCATCTTAGGAACTAATATGATTCGTGGTGTTCTCCATATCGACCTTGACGCCTTTTTCGTTTCGGTGGAGCAGGCGTTGACCCCTGAGCTCAAGGGCAAACCGGTTATCGTTGGGGGGCAGCCGGACCGCCGTGGTGTGGTGGCTTCGGCTTCGTATGAAGCGCGCGCCTTCGGCGTACGCTCTGCCATGCCGCTGGCCAAAGCCTATCGACTCTGTCCGCAGGCTATTTTCCTGCAGGGTAACTTCTCCCGCTATCAGG
The DNA here is from genome assembly GCA_037443085.1 of Chloroflexota bacterium. Lineage (GTDB taxonomy): Bacteria > Chloroflexota > Dehalococcoidia > GIF9 > UBA5629 > JBBIPA01. The sequence goes on from JBBIPA010000002.1 coordinate 110,961, forward strand.
AAGCATCGGATAAATTCATGGCAATCCTGGCTGACTTTTCCCCTTACCTGGAGCCGGGAGGGCTGGAGGAAGCCTATCTGGACGTTACCGGCTGTGATATTTACGGTTCGCCGCGGCAAATCGCTTTAACCATAAAAGAACGCGTCAGGAAAGAGCTTGACCTCATCGCCTCAATAGGCATTGCCAGTTGCAAAGTGGTGGCGAAAATCGCCTCTGATATGAGCAAGCCGGACGGCTTGCTCGAAGTGCCGGCAGGACAGGAGAAGCAATTCCTGGCGCCACTGCCTATCAGCAAGCTGCCCGGCGTTGGTCCTAAAACCGAGCAGTCATTGAAAGCTGTGGGCATCACCACCATAGGACAGCTTGCCGCTTTACCTCCGAATTCCGCCAGGAGGCTTCTCGGCGATTCAGGTATGGCGCTGTATCGCCACGCCAATGGCATAGACAACCGGAAGGTAGAAGTGCGCGGTGAAGTGAAATCCATCAGCCGCGAAACCACATTCGCCGAGGATACCCTGGACCGCCGCGTGCTTCATGCCATCCTGCGTTATCTCTGCGAGCGCGTCGGCGCGGAGCTGCGGCAACAGAATAAGCAGGCGAAAAGCGTGTCTCTGAAGCTGAGATATGCCGATTTCGACACCATTAACCGCAGCCATAGCACTAAAGAAGCCTTCGACTCCGACAATATCATCTTTGACACCGCTGTGCACTTGCTGGATAAGGCTCTGGCGGGGAAGCAGAAACTGGTGCGGCTGATTGGTGTCGAGGTGGCAAACCTGGTCAGTGACGCCAAGCAGCTTTATCTGTTCGATTACCGGGCACAGCGCCAGGAGCGTTTAGACAAAGCCATCGACCGCATCCGCAACAAGTATGGATTCAGCTCCATCCAGACGGGACGTACCCTGGCTCTCAAAGATATATTTGAATCCGATAAGAAAGGCTATTCGCTGCATACGCCGTCGCTGTCGCGATGAACTAATAGCTTCCCTGCAGGCGCAAAACATTATTAGCTTAACACTGGATTGTAACATTAGTTCTATCGTGTTTGGGTAATTTGGACTAATATTAGATTAATGAAAGCGATTTACTCGCAACGCCGTGAAATACGCCAGGAGGTAAAGTAATGAACAAGAACATAAAGACAGCGGTCATCGTCGGCAGCATCGCCATCTTCATCCTGTTTGTGGTGCCAGCTATCTGGGGAGCCGTAGCAGGTTGGAATGGTAGGAGCTGGGGTATGATGGGGCCGGGGATGATGGGTGGTTTTGGTTTTGGCTGGTTCATGCCCATATTCATGATTATTTTCTGGGGTCTGATCATCTGGGGCATTGTGGCTTTGATACGTGGCCTGACATCTTCGGGAGGTTCCGGTGCATCAGGAGAGGCTGATTCTGCGCTGGAAATACTGAAGAGACGATATGCCCGTGGTGAAATCAGCAAGCAGGAATTCGAAGAGAGGAAGAAAGACCTGACAGAATAGTAATAAGCGGCTGAGAGGCTAAAGAGCGATGTTCCGTACCAATCAACCGATTTACCTGGACTATAATGCTACCACCCCCATCGACCCTCACGTTAGGGAGGCGATGCAGCCCTTTTTAGGGGAACACTTTGGCAATCCCTCCACCACCTATATCTATGGGTTACAGGCTCGGCATGCCCTGGAACATGCCAGGGGACAGGTGGCAGCTCTCGTTAATGCTGCCCCCGACGAGATAGTGTTCACCAGCGGCGGGAGCGAGAGCGACAATCATGCCATCATCGGTGTGGCGCTGGCTAATATGCCAAGAGGCAAACATATCATTACCTCTGGCATCGAACATCCTGCCGTCCTCAATGCCTGCCGTTATCTGGAACAGAGGCTGGGCTTCACCATTACCTATATCCCGGTGGACCAATATGGGCTGGTGAATCCGGATGTGGTTCGCAGTGCTATCGGCAAAGATACCATACTCATTACTATAATGCATGCCAACAACGAGGTGGGCACAATTGAGCCTGTCGAAAAAATCGGTGAGATAGCTAGAGAGCATGGTATCCTGTTTCATACCGATGCCGCCCAGTCCTGTGGCAAAGTTACTGTAGATGTGAAACGACTGAACGTAGATTTGCTGACCATAGCCGGCCACAAGCTTTATGCACCCAAGGGCATCGGGGTGCTTTTTATCAGCAAGGGAACTACTATCGACCCCTTTGTGCATGGTGCCGGGCAAGAAAAAAGCAGGAGAGCCGGTACGGAGAACATGCCCTATATTGTGGGGCTAGGTGCTGCCTGCGAGATGGCTCAAAAATCCCTGCCCTATTTTGAGAACAGGGTTAAGCAGCTAAGGGACAGGCTGCATACCAAACTCGAGCTGGGACTGGTGAAAGTTCATCTCAATGGACATCCTGAGTACAGGCTGCCCAATACTCTTAATGTCAGTATAGAGGGAGTAATCGGAGAAGAGCTGCTCAGCCTGGTTCCGGAGATAGCTGCCTCCGCTGGCGCTGCCTGTCATGCCGGCTCCACGGAACCGTCCCAAGTGCTGCTGGAGATGGGTATCAGCCGCGATCTGGCTCTGGGTGCGCTGCGGCTATCCCTGGGACGCTGGACAACAGAGAAGGAGATTGACACTGCCAGCGAGCTTATCGTGCAGCGAGTCAAACAACTCCTGGAAATATAGCACCATTGAGACAGGGAGCGTTGTTTACCTGGCGACTATTCTCCCAGTACCTTCTTAACTGTAAGACCTATATCAGCCGGTCCTTTAGCAATAGTGGCGCCGGCAGCTTCAAGCGCTGCCATCTTATCCCGGGCTGTACCCGAACTGCCGCTGATGATGGCGCCGGCATGTCCCATTCGCTTTCCCGGGGGAGCTGTGGCGCCGGCGATGAAGGCAATCACCGGCTTGCTCATTTCCTCTTTGATGAACCTGGCAGCATCTTGCTCCATGGTGCCGCCAATCTCGCCGATAAGCACCACTGCCTCAGTGCCACGGTCTTTCTCGAATAGCTCCAGTATATCGACAAAGGTGCTCCCCGGTAACGGGTCGCCGCCGATACCAACGCAGGTTGATTGCCCGATACCCAGTGAGGTGAGCTGAGCCACCGTCTCGTAGGTCAGAGTGCCGCTGCGAGAGACAACACCCACCGTGCCCGGCAGATGAATCTCTCCTGCCATCAGCCCTGCCCGGCATTTGCCCGGTGAAATGACACCAGAGCAATTGGGGCCGATGAACCGTGTCGACTTGCCTTTGAGATGCTCATGCACAATCACCATATCCTTGACCGGAATACCTTCAGTAATACAGATAACTATTGGAATACTGGCATCGACAGACTCCATAATAGAATCAGTAGCGAAGGGTGGTGGTACGAAAATCACGCTGGCATTAGCGCCGGTCTCTCTCACGGCACGCTCCACTGTATTGAACACTGGCACCCCCAATACATGGGTACCCCCTTTGCCTGGGGTAACGCCCGCTACCACATTAGTACCATATTCAATAGACCTCTGTGCATGAAAAGTGCCTTCCCTGCCGGTGATGCCTGAAACCAGTAGCCGTGTTTTCTTATCGATTAAAATGCTCATCTAGTTTACTCCCCTCGCTGCAGCCACTGCCCTGCGTGCTGCATCAAAGAAATCATTCGCCTCGATAAAGGGTATGCCTGATTCGACCAGGATACGTTTACCCTCATTCGCATTTGTCCCCGCCAGCCTGATCACCAGAGGAACCTTGACGTTAATTTCCCTGTGAGCCTCCACGATGCCCTGGGCAACGACATCCACACGTGCTATACCACCAAATATGTTTATTAGAATCGCCTTAACATCATGGTCAGCAGCAAAAACCTTGAAGGCATGGACCACGCGCTTGGGGACGTTCACCGTGCCGATGTCGAGGAAGTTTGCTGGCCTGCCACCAGCCTGGGTAATCAAATCCATAACTGCCATAGCCAGGCCAGCGCCGTTGACCAGACAACCGATATCGCCATCTGTCTTGATATAGTTGTTGATGCCTAGTTTCCTGGCTTTTGCTTCCAGCGGGTCTTCCTGGTCCAAGTCTTTGAGCTGCTCGATGTCGCTGTGACGGAAAAGGGCATTATCATCGAAGTTCAACTTGGCATCAAGGGCTAACAACTCACCGGAGGCAGTTATCACCAGAGGGTTGATTTCAGCCAGGGAGCAATCCTTCTCCATGAACAAACGATAGAGGTTTGCCATGAGATTGGTAGCCTGTTTGAGCTGTGATGCTTCCAGATTTAGCCCATATGCCAGCTTGCGCCCACGGTAACCCTGGAAGCCGGTGCACACATCAATATAAACTTTCTTAATCTTATCCGGGCTAACCTTGGCCACCTCTTCAATATCCATACCGCCATTTTCGCTGGCCATCATCATGGGCATACGGCTGGCACTGTCAATCACCATACTTAAATAGAGCTCGCGCTTAACATCCACTGCCTTTTCCACCAGCACCTTGTGCACTGGCACACCCTCTTTGGTAGTCTGAGGAGTAACCAGTCTGGTACCGATGAGCTGGCCGGTTAGTTGCTCTGCTTCTTTGGGCGAGTTGGCGATTTTAATGCCCCCTGCCTTGCCCCTGCCCCCAGCGTAGACCTGTACTTTTATGACCACTTTGCCGCCGAGGTCTTCGGCAATATGCTTCGCCTCTGTCGGAGTGAAAGCCACTCCGCCTCTGGGTACGGGTATACCAAACGAAGACACCAATGTCTTTGCCTGGTATTCGTGGATTTGCACCTCTTTTCCTCCTTCGCTACATCGAAAGGCTTACAGGTGGTTGCTGCGCATAATGCTATCGCCTGGTCACTCTGGCGGAGGGGGTGGGATTCGAACCCACGTTCGCTGAAAGCGAAAACGGTTTTCAAGACCGTCGCCATCGTCCACTCGGCCACCCCTCCAGAGCCACTCCAGTATATAAAAATTAGGCTACACTTGACAACTTATTAGACATATTTCGCATTTACACGTAGACATTAAAACGAAAATAGCCTAATAAGCAGATCTGGATAATGGCAAATTGAGGCAATCAGGCAAAGGAAAGACGAATTATGCTAGCAATAAACTAGCGCTTGATTACTGCAGCAGATTGAGGATGCTCTCTATGGCAGCCTTGCTGGCGAATGGCTGGTTCTTTTCTATCTTCCTGATGATGCCGGTACTATCGAGAAAGAAGGTTTGAGGCCAACTGGTGATATTATAGGTGGATTTCACTACCCCGTCGGAGTCAAGCAAGACCGGGAAGGTATAGCTATTGCTAGTTATATAAGCCTGCGCCTGCGCCTGCGCTGCTGCTGCAGTCTCCCCAGACCTGACCAAATGAACTGTAAGTACCACCAATGGCTTGGCAGAATATGTTGTGGAAACTGATTGAATATGCGGCATCTCGGTTTTACATGGGCCACAATCCCAGTGCCAGAAATTAATCATCACCAGCTTGCCTTTGAAGCTGCTTAATGTTACATCCGCACCCTGAAGGTTTTTCAATTTAATATCGGGAGCTCGATTACCCACCTGGGTACCTACGGGAGTAGTATCTGGCGGTTGCCCTTGTTTCCCAGGAACAAAAGTATAGTCCATTTCATAGATGCCTTTATTGCCGCTGGCATCCATCGATTCAATGGTAATATGGTATTTTGTATTGAGCTGGATTTTAAGTTTATCAAAAGCTAACACTATAAAATGGTTTTTGACCAAGGTGGCATCAGGTTCTGCATAAATACACAATTTATCTGGATCACACAGCATGATTTGGCTGGTTGCCTTCTCGTTAGTAGTCCATTCGATAGTGGCAGAGGAAGCAGTAACATCGGTGACATTTACCTCTGAAACTACCGGCGGAGTTTTATCCAGGGTAGGCGTCGTTGGCGTTGACGGCGGGGAGATTATCTGGCTGACCACGAACATTACCATGGCAACGAGCACTGCGGCAACCACAAAAACGGCAGCCAGAAGCCCTATGGGGAAACCACCCCTGCGCTCCCCGCGATACGGCCGTTCCTTCTTCTCTTTGACCTTAGCTTTTCTTTCTCTTTCAGGATATTCCCCCTCTGCAACAGGAGAGCCTCCCATTTCCGGCGCATACGGTCCATACAAATCCCGAACCAGACCGCCTGATGAGGCAGTTTCCATTGATGGTGTCATCTGCCCCATTCCCATTGGCGTACCACTTCTTGCCTTCTCTGCCGCGCCGATATTGTAGCCCTGGGCGCCTGTATGGCGGCTGGGGCCGGAATAGTTGCCGCACTGACGACAAAACCGAGAATCGGCGGGCACAATAGCACCACAGAAGGGACAGGGACGTCCCACATCCTGCGGATGGGAGAGCTGCTGTTGACCGGCAAAGCTTTGCTGCCGGGGCGGTGGTCCGGTGACATATCCCTGAGATGTGCCGCCAGGCGGGTGCTGTTGTGGTATCTCATATGTTAGCGAACCAATATAGCCACAATTCTGGCAGCTTCCGGTACGGGGGTCAGCTCTGGCGCCACACCTGGGGCAGACATATGCCAGCTTGGCATCATGCGTGCCTGGATATTGCTGCTGAACCGCATACTGCTGGCCTGCCGGTGCAAAATGCCCACCCGTTCCGGGAGCTTGAGCCGGTGCTGGCTGCTGTTCTCCTCGGGATTGCCCCCCACCAAGGATAAAGCCGCAGTTATGGCAACGCCCGTAGGAAACTATGGTTTTAACCTTGCACCTGGGGCAAATATTTTCCTTCACTTCAGGAATGCCCGGGGCATGATGAACTGCAGACTCTAATGAGAAACCTCTTGCTTGAGGTTTCCAGGTACGGTCTTCAAAGCCACAGTAACGACAAATTTTAGAATCGATAATATGCCCACTGGGACATGACCTGGTACCGCACTGGCTACAGACTACCTCGCTGGGCTGCTTGGGCGCTCGGCAGGCGGGACAAAAGGCGACCTTAGGTCCCAGCGGCATGCTACCGTCCCTCCCTGATCAGACTACTCTGGTAAACCGCTATTGGTTTAGTCGTTTTCATTTTCCTCGATACTACTGGTTACTATTATTAATTACTTTCGCTGATTGCATGATACATCCACAGGTGGTGCAAAATCCAGAAGCCAGGTCAACAATGGCACCACATTGAGTGCAGGGAACACCCAATCTAGCGCCGCAACCGGTGCAGAACCGCCTACCTGAACTGTCCTGCAACCCACATTGGGGGCAGTTGACCACTTTGTTAGTAGCTTCAACCTTATGCTGTGCTTTGCCAAACCGGCCTGAGCCACAGAGCGCAGCACAATACGGGCAGAATCTGGAATCCGGGGGGACAATCTTACTACACTGAGGACAGGACAAACCCAATCTGGTGCCGCAATTAATGCAGAAATTCAAGCCTTTGGCATTCAAGGAATTGCAATTAGTGCATTTAACTTCTTGCATTGTACTAGCTATCGTACTTTGATACTTTCCCTCTCCCGATATTCATATCTCCGCTCTTTGTATTAGTATATACCATAATACCACATGACTGTACTACAATAAATACAGGCAAAGCAAATTGGTCAACTATTTTATCAGACTCTTGACAACCTTAACTAAACTGTGGCATCAGTGCTTACTAATACAGAATGCTGAGAGGTGAAACTGGCAGCAGCGGTAGATTAGGGGAGAGCATCAAGTGCCTCTTTTATTTGCTGCTGGTTATCGAAACTCCCCAGTTGTATTTTCCGGATGATACCGCTGCTATCGATGAAGAAGGTTCGGGGGATTAGGGAAATCTGGTAGTCCCTGACTGCAGTCCTATCAGGATCAATGAAGATGGGCAGGGTCGTTTTCTGTTCCTGGATAAAATTCCGAATATAGATAGGATGGTCACCAGCATTAATCGCCAGGATTCTTAACCCCTTGGTACCTGCCCATGTTTTATAGACTGCTTCAATATCAGGCATCTCGGCAACGCAGGCGCCACAGCCTATTGTCCAGAAGTTGACCATCACTATCTTGCCCCGCAACTGGCTCAAGGTGACCGCAGCACCATCGATGGTATAGACGGTGAAATCGGGGGCACGCTTGCCTACCTCAGGACCTGTGGGAACGGGCGCTTGTGTTCTGAATGGCTGGCTGGCAGCGGCCACTGCCTCATTTTTCTTAGCATCGCTGGACTTCACTTTGAAGTAGTAGCTTTTGTCAGACTCAAGACCGCTGATAGTAACAGTATGATTGGTAACCAAGTTTTCATTGGCAGACGTGGTGGAACCGTAAGAAGTGCTCGTTCCGTATTCAATCTGGCTGGTGGCTTTTTCATCCGTCATCCAGGCGATGGTGACGGTAGTGTCAGAAACATCGATAATCTTAATCCCGGTAATCAGCGGTGGCGTGGTATCGGGAGGCGCAGCGGTGGTAAAATTTCTATCGGTACTGGATTCAGCTTTCCCACTAGCGTTTTTTGAACTCACTTTGAAATGATACAGCGTATTAGGATTTAGGGCGTTCAGTCTCATTCTATGCTCAGTTCGTAGTTCGGCATCAATCTCTGTCGAAATACCATAAGTAGTAGTGGTGCCATATTCCACCTGGCTGGTAGCCTTCTCATTGGTCACCCAACTGATGACCACACTCGACTCAGTAATTTCGGAAACCCTGATGCTGCTGATGGTGGGTGCCGCTATTTCTACAATCGGTGGCTTTGTTTGTGGTGAGGGGGTAGGGCTAGATGGGGTTGACGAAGCAGTTTGCGGGATATTAGGTCTCACCATAAAAAGGAACATTACCACCGCAATAACGACCAGCGTAAGCACGCCAGAAACAATCGCCTTTTTTACTTTAGAACTTTCTGTGGATTGGTAATCCCAATCTCTCCTGGGCTGAGCACTTGTTTTCTCGAATACAGAGGCATCCTTGGTAATAGACTTAAGGAAAGGTTCTTTTGAAGCCACATCTTGCAGTTGAGACGAAGCATACTCTCTATGGTGCGAAGATGATGCTGGCTGAGGCTGTTGTTGGCTTTGAGCTGGTATTGAATGTGATTTGGGAGTTGATGATGCCACATCCTGAGGAGTCGTTACAGTTGATAACTGGGTCTTATCGTAAGCCCTCCTGAAACGATGGGGCCCCATGTAGCCGCAATTAACAGCGGTGCACCTTACGCCATATTTATCTGCGACTGGAGCACCACAGCGACCGCACTCGTACTCTATCTTGTGTGTGGTAGCTTCGCTTTCGGAGCCGGTTAAACCTGCTCTTGATTGTTGTCTGAAGCCAAGGTCTTTCCATCCGCAAGATGAACAAATTCGGGAAGTCATGATATGGCCTTTGGGGCATGACCTGACACCGCAATTGGAGCAGGTGACATCGTTAGGGCTTTTAGGCTTGCGGCAACTGGGGCAGAAAGAAACATTCGGTCCTGGCGGCAGATTGGATTTCGGCTGCAATCTATACTCTTCCTTGGATTATCACCTTGTTACTATTCTACAACAAAAAAATCATTTTGGGCAGCATACAGTGCTCTAATCCCGCCTGATGACATCAGTTCCCATATATGGTCTCAGCACCTCGGGTACTGTTATGCTCCCGTCAGCCTGCTGATAGTTTTCCAGTATGGCGATAACCACCCTGGGTAGAGCCAGCCCCGAGCCATTAAGAGTGTGTACTAGTTGTGGCTTGGCATTGGCTTCTGGGCGGTAGCGAATGTTGGCACGGCGGGCTTGAAAATCGCCGCAGTTGCTGCAGGAGCTTACTTCCAGCCATTCACCACAACCCGGTGCCCACATTTCCAGGTCAAAGGACTTGGTAGAGGCAAATCCCAGGTCGCCGGTACATAATTGTACTATCCGGTAAGGGATATAAAGCTGGCGGCAGATATCCTCGGCATCGTTCACCATTTTATCCAGCTCGGCTACAGAGGTTTCTGGCTCAACGAACTTGTACATCTCGACCTTGTCGAACTGATGTCCTCTTTTAATACCCCGGGTATCTTTGCCTGCTGCCATTTTCTCGCGGCGGAAACACGCGGTATAAGCAGCATAGTAAATAGGTAACGTCCCCGGCGGCAATATCTCGTCACGGTGCAAGTTGGTCAAAGGCACTTCGGCGGTGGGCACAAACCACAAATCATCTTCAGTATCGCGGTACAGGTTGTCGGCGAATTTAGGCAAATTACTGGAGCCTACCAGGCACTCTCGTTTCACCATAAAAGGTGGATAAATCTCCTGATAGCCATGCTGTTTGACGTGGAGATCGAGCATAAAGTTAATCAGCGCCCGCTGCAGACGAGACCCCAGTCCTTTCAATACATAGAACCGCGTGCCGGAAAGTTTCACGCCGCGCTGAAAATCAATAATGTCCAGCTTCTCGGCCAGCTCCCAATGGGGTAGTGGGGTAAACACAAAGCTCTTTGGCTCACCCCAGGAGCGCACTGTAACATTTTCTGTAGAATCTTTGCCCACCGGCACAGACGGATTAGGGATATTGGGTAGCCGCAGGAGGTAGTCCTCCAGCTCAGACCACATTCTGGCTGTTGCTGCCTCCAGGGAATCGATCTGCTCTCCTACCCGGCGCATTTCAGTGATAAGCTCAGGTGGTTTTTCCTTCATCTTGCTAATCTGCCTGCTCACCTCGTTGCGCTTTGCCCGTAGTGCCTCTGCTTGCTGGAGGGAGTTACGATAGTGCTCATCAAGAGCCAGTATTTCATCCAGCGGCGCATTATCGTTACGGTTTTTTAATGCCTGGCGGACTAGGTCTGGCTTTTCCCGGATGGTCTTTATGTCGAGCATAATGAAACGTCTCCCGGCTACCTTGTCTTGAGCTGTGGGAACAGGATGACATCACGGATTGACTGTTTATCAGTGAGCAACATCACTAAACGGTCTATGCCCACGCCCAGACCTCCTGTCGGTGGCATACCATATTCTAAAGCCAGCAGGAAATCATCGTCAATGACCTCTGCTACTTCATCTGTCTGAGGGCGTCCCTCAAGCTGGTGATGGAATCTCTCTTCCTGCTCCAGGGGATTATTAAGCTCAGTGAAGGAATTGGCTATTTCCATGCCGCCGATAAAGGCTTCAAAACGTTCCACCAGATTCTGGCTACCTGGCTTCATTTTAGCCAGGGGTGACATCTCCACGGGATAATCTATCAAAAAGGTAGGCTGTATCAGATTAGGTTCCACAAAAGTTGATACCAGCTCATCTATGAGCCGGCCCCTATCTTTTTTCGGGTCCACCTCGATTCCTTTCTGCTCCATCTTCTTTCTCAAGGAATCAGTGTTGGGATATTCTTCGAAATCGACGTCCCCGAATTTCTTGACGGCTTCACGCAGGGGAAGGCGTTGCCAGGGAGGTTCCAGCTTAATGATGTCAGCGGCGAATGCTATTTCAGCTGTGCCAACAACGTCTCTGGCAATTGCGTACACCATGTTCTCGACCAGCTTCATCATGACGTCATAATCGGCGTAAGCCTGGTAACATTCCATCATGGTGAACTCAGGATTATGCTTGATGGATATACCCTCGTTGCGGAACACGCGCCCTACTTCGTACACTTTATCAAAACCACCCACTATCAGGCGTTTGAGGTAAAGCTCTAGCGCAATACGCATGTAGAGGTCCTGGTCAAGCGCATGGTGATGGGTGACAAAGGGTCGAGCCAGTGCACCGCCAGCCATGGGCTGCAATACTGGCGTTTCCACCTCAATAAATCCCTGTCCATTAAGGAAACTACGCAAGGCGTTAATGACCCGGCTGCGGCAGACGAACACAGGTTTGGTTTCCTCATTGGATATCAGGTCCAGATAGCGTTGCCGGTAGCGTTTCTCGACATCTACCAGTCCATGCCACTTCTCAGGTAACGGGTGAAGAGATTTGGAGAGCAGACTGAAATCGGCTGCCTGCAGCGTTATTTCACCGGTTCTGGTGCGGAAGAGCTTACCGGTAGCACCGATAATATCTCCGATATCCAGGTCATGGAGCAACTGATATTTCTCATCACCAAGGAGGTCACGGCCGAAAAGGACCTGAATTTTGCCGGAACCATCGCGGATATCCATAAAAGCTATCTTGCCCATGAAACGGCTGGCAGTAATCCGCCCGGCCAGGCTAAATTCCAGTTTGGAAACTGCTTCAGCTTCTTTCTCTTGCTCGGTGAACAGAGCCACTGCTTCCTGCGTGGTGTGACTGCGGTGGTATTGGTTGGGGTAAGGGTTTACGCCCTGAGACTGAAGCTTCTTCAGCTTCTCCAAGCGCTGCTCGACAATGCGCTCTAACCTCGACATACGCTAGCTTACTTCCATTACAAGCAACTTCAGCAATCCTGCGGGAGTTTTGACTTCAACTTTATCACCTGTTTTCTTGCCTAACAGGGCACGACCAACGGGTGACTCATTGGAGATCTTTCCCTCCACAGGATTGGCTTCAGCGCTACCAACAATGGTGAATTGTTCAATCTTCCCATCCTGGTTCTGGATAAGTACTTTATCGCCCAACTCTACCATGCCGGGAGCAGCAGGCGCCTCTATGATAACGGCATTCTTGATCAGATTTTCCAGCATGAGGATTCTACCTTCAACAAAAGCCTGCTCATTCTTGGCATCATCGTATTCAGCATTATTCTCGGTACCGCCCACCTCACGCGCCCGCTTAATCTTTTCAGCAACCTCGGCGCGCTGAACTGTGGTGAGCTGTTTTAGCTCCGCTTCCAGTTTGGTCAGCCCCTCTTTAGTAAGGTGTATTTTTTTCTGTGCCATGTAATGCCTCCGCTTGACAGGTAGTAAAAAAGACTGAGAGCACAAAGCTCTCAGTCGGCGGATAAAACTTGCCTAACATTATAGGCCGCTTTAAGTTAATTGTAAAGAGTGATATAATACCCAAGCTTTTCTCACAGGAGGATTCCATGGTCAATCTGCTCATAGCTTCTAAGGAAAGCTACGGGAAAACAGCTTTATGTGCTGGCATCGCCAAGAAGCTGGTCAACCAGGGTAAAAAAGTAGGTTACTTTTTGCCAGTGCGGCTCTCTGAATTCAGCGCGCTGAACGACTATAAGGATGCTACCTTTGTGAAGGGAATTCTGGAGCTTGAGGAGTCCCCTGAGCTGATTTCTCCGGTTAGCCTGTCCAGCAGCGAGCTGTGGAAAAGCCTTACCGAAACTACCGGTGATTTTATCCAGCAGGTTAAGAAAAACTACGCTCGTATATCGCGGGGCAAAGATGTTGTTGTTATCGAAGGGCTAAGCGGTTTAGCGATGGATAATGTGGCTACCCTGGCATGCTACCGGATTGCTGAAGCACTGGATGCCAGGGTGGTTGCCGTGCTGCCTTATGCGGCCACCTTATCTCCTTCGGAGGTGGGGCGGGTTGCTGAGGAGCTGAGGCAAAAATTGCTGGGAGTGGTCATTAACTTTGTGCCTGAGTTCAAAATCGAAGCCGCCAGGCAAAATCTGGCAGACTCATTCCAGAAAGCTGGAATAAAGGTTCTGGGTGTACTACCGGAAACGCGAAGTTTACTGGGAATCAGTGTTAAAGAATTAGCCGCAGCACTGAACGGAGATATTGTAACCTGTCCGGAAAATGCTGACGAGCTAGTAGAAAACATCATGCTGGGAGCGATGACTCTCGACTCAGGAATCGACTATTTCAGTCGTAAAAAAGATAAGGCAGCTATCATCCGTGGTGAGCGACCTGACATGCAGTTAGCCGCTTTGCAGACTCCCACGAAATGCCTGGTACTGACCAACGCCACGAAGCCCATCGCCAATGTAGTTGCTGAGGCTGAGAATAAAAAGGTACCGGTAGTGGTTGTGCCCAACGATGCTTCTAGCGCCCTGGCTAATATCGAACAAGCCTTGGTTCACAGCGCGTTTAATAGTCCTACGAAGCTGAAGAAGCTGGAAGAACTGCTGGATAAATACCTGGACTTTAAATCTCTGTCAGCGGCGCTTGGTCTCTAGTTTCCTTGTAGAATTTGTCTCGCCTCGTCGGCAAGAGCAGAGGGTACCTGTACCTCCACCTGCCCCAATCCATCCACAGTAATACCATAGATTAGGCCGGCGCTCTCATAGCGTAGCACTGCGGGGACCCCTTCGTTCTCCAGACGCCCCTTGATAATTTCTGCTTCTGGCTGCCCTGCGGCAACATATACCGTGGTCAGCTTGGTTTCTTCAGGCATTTCTAAATATCCGTTTTGATGCTAGTAGTATGAGATAAGGTGGAAACTGTAAACGCTGCATGAAACTGTTATCGAAAAAGCATAAGCCGTAGCTGGGATGTTTGAATCCCAACTACGGCCTCACTATTCTAAAATGCTTGAAACTGGAATTTATTTCGCGGTGCAAGCAGCATTTTTATCCAGATTGCACTGGAGGGCCCAGATGTCAGCTTTACACTCTGAATGTGGAGCCCCGGTGATTCCCCAATCGCCACCACCACCGGCACTGCGGCGGTCGCTGTTGCCGAAGTGGTTCGGATGCTTGTCGGAGAATTTGGGGGTGCTGTTAATGAAGTCACCTTCACTCTTGCCGCCCCAGCTCTTGTTGGCGAAAGCCAGGCTCACGCCCCAGCACTTGGCACAATGCGCAAAGCCAACGATTGCCTTGGGAGCGCAGCCCTTGTCAGCGGGGGGCAACTGACAGTCACCGGTGCCTGGGCATTCTTTGGATACTTTGCAGACAACGGGGTCAGTGCAGCCTCCGAGGTTGCCAAACTGGTCATTGCAAGCGGCACAGTTGCCGAAGCAGGAACCGGGATTGGGTTCCAAGGTACACCCGGTAAGAACCGCGGGATAGGCACCTCCGGCTAGTCGGGACATGGCAGTGATTGGAGTTTTACCCCAGTTATCCAGATACAAGAAGCAGGAAAGAGGGTTATTCTCCCACTTTACAGTCTCCCAGTTGCAATCCTTATCCAGCGAACTCTGCGCCAGGACAGGAGCAGGGAGCACTACCAGAGACAACGCCAGCACAGCAAACAGAATGCCAGCAACTTTCCTCATGGTTTCGTCACCTCCTTTCATATGGTGTCGCCATTTTACAGGGTAAAAAAACGCTTGTCAATAGGCGAAGTGGGATTTGTTCTTGAAAATCACAGTAACAAAAGATACAATTACGGCTTGCCGTGTGCAATTTGCCTGCCAGTGAGTTTGAAACCTGATCAGGCAAAAATCTTAAGGAGGGAAGGTGATTTGAATGCTCTCGGACGACACTTACTACTAGAACTGAAAGATTGCAACCAGGAGTTAATTAACGATGTAGAATCTCTTAAGAATCTTCTTTGCGAAACTGCCGAGCATATCGGTGCCACTGTAGTCAATCAGGCTTTCCATAAATTCAGCCCACAGGGGGTAAGCGCCGTAGTCGTTATTGCCGAGTCCCATATTTGTATTCACACCTGGCCAGAATATAATTACGCTGCCGTAGACGTTTTTACCTGTGGTAATTCAATTGACCCCACAGATGCCATAGATTTGCTGGTCGAACGATTAGAAGCCAAAGAGTCGTCGTTCATCGAGCTAAAGCGGGGATTATTGCAGGATGATAAGGTTATTTGTGGCATAAAATGAGCCATTCAGATAATTTTGATAGTGCTATTTGGCTGCATGATAAGGTCACTCCTGACCTCATTCAGATTCACAGCATCAAGCAGGTGCTGTACTCAGGACGTACCGACTTTCAATCGGTAGAGATTATCGATTCTACCACCTTCGGCATTTGTCTGGTGCTGGATGGTAAAATCCAATCGAGCGAGCGTGATGAGTTTATTTACCATGAAGCACTGGTGCACCCTGCCATGCTCAGTCACCCCAATCCTGAGACTGTGTTCATTGCTGGTGGTGGCGAGGGCGCTACATTGCGTGACGTGCTCTACCATAAGAGCGTAAAAAAAGCGGTCATGGTGGATATTGATAAACAGGTAGTGGAGATTTGCCGCCGCTCTCTCCCCGCCATACATCAGAATTCCTTTGACGACCGCCGAGCAGAGATTCATTTTACTGATGCCCGGAAATATCTGGAGGAAACCAAAAATAAATTCGACATTATCATCATTGACCTGGTCGAGCCTCTGGAAGTCGGACCTGCCTGCTTGCTTTATACTCAAGAGTTCTACCAGCTAATAAAAGACAGGTTGCATAATGGAGGCATTATGTCTGTCCAATCTGGAGCCTCCGGCTGGACCAACCTGGAGAACTTTATTGCTATTGTGAACACTCTGAAAAGTGTCTTTACTACAGTCTGTCCCTACCAGGTTTATGTTCCGTCATTTGTTGACCTGTGGGGTTTTGCCACTGCTTCCCAGAGCCTCAATCCAGCAATGCTTTCGCCAGACGAAATAGACCGCAGAATCTCTCAAAGGCTCTCTCAAGAATTGAAATCTTATGATGGGCTTAGCCACCGATCGCTGTTTGGTCTCTCCAAGCATCTGCGCCAGATGCTGGCGAAAGCAGATAAAATCATCACCGATGCCAATCCGCTTTTTATGTAAGGCAGCACAAGCTTCTTGAGCTGCCCCTTTGTAGTTGAGGTATTTCATCTGATAGCATCATGTCATGTTCCTGCTTCAAAATGGTTAAGCCAGTGAATACTACATAACATAAATAGTAAGATAATCGTTTTTGTATTTGACAAAAGCCTAATATAAAGGCTAATATATGTCGGTTTTCGTGGTCTCTGTATTTCAATAATACGCCTTACGTACTAACCCATACCAGAACCCGGAGAATTGTATGGATTGGAAAACGCAACATAAAGAAAAACTCACCACCGCAGAAGAAGCCATTAACATCATCAAGTCGGGAGACTATGTTGCTTTTGCCTATGGGGTCGAACCTTTCGCCCTGGGGCTGGCGGTGCTTAACAGAGGCATAGAACTGGGTGGTCTGAAGGTATTGGTGCCAGCGCCGGGAAGAGATTTCGGCTGGTATGACCCCGGTATGGAGAGTCTCTTTCAGGTAGAAGTGGCTCACGTGCTTCCCGTAATGCAGCAAACAATGGCGGAGCGAAGGTGCGACTTCGTGGTCGGCTCCTTATCCTGGTCACATGAGCCTGGTGTCCGCAGGCGACCGGACGTGCTGATAACTCAGCTTTCGCCTCCCGATGAGCATGGCTATTGCAGCATGGGCGCCTCGCTGTGGAACAAGAAGAAAGCCATCATGGACGCTAAGGTAGTGCTGGCTGAAATCAACGAAAGCCTGGTCAGAACCTACGGAGATAACTTTATCCATATCTCCGAAATCGACTACTGCGTGGAGCATATTCCCAGTGGTCGAGTGCCCGGTGCTACTGATATGCTGGGGCGTAAGACTACCGAGCCGGGCGAGAGAGAAAAAAATATTAAGAAGTATGTCGCTTCTTTAATCCAAGATGGCGATTGTTTGGAGATCGGCGTTGGCGGCGTTGCCGAATGGCTATTTAAGCTGGATGCCTTCGAAGGCAAGAATGACCTGGGGATTCACTCGGAGAATCTGCCGCCAGGGATTGTTGATTTGGTCCGACGGGGCATTATCACCGGCCAGAGAAAGCAAATCCATAAAGGTAAGGTAGTATCCACTGCCTGCGGTGGCAGCAGTAAAGAGGACATGGATTTCATCAATATGAACCCTACCTTTGAACTCTATAGTTCAGACTATGTCCTCGACCCCAGAGTGATCTCAACGAATGACGATGTAGTGGCAATTAACAGTGCCCTCTCCATAGACCTGACCGGCCAGATTGCTGCGGAATCCATAGGCTCCCGCATGGTCAGCAGCACCGGAGGGCAACTGGCTTTTGCCATTGGCGCTAACCTATCCAAAGGCGGGCGCAATGTCACCTTGCTCACCTCCACTGCCAGCGGAGATACTATCTCACGCGTGGTACCCTCGCTCACGCCGGGCACAATCATTACTGTCCCTCGGACTCTTGCTGACATAGTGGTTACGGAGTACGGCATAGCTTATCTCAAGGGCAGGACGCAGCGGGAGCGAGCGGAGGCGCTCATTGCCGTTGCCCACCCCAAATTCAGGGACGGATTGAAGGAACAAGCGCAGAATCTGTTTTATCCTTAAGCTAATATTATCAGGAGGCTATAAACTATATGAAATGTCCATTCTGCCAGGAAGAGGTCGATAATTTTATCGAAAAGACCAAAGGCAATGTCACTGAATGTCGTTGCCCTCGCTGCAGCAGCGTGACAGCAGCTTATCAGAAAGGGATGGAGGAGAAACTGAAGAATCTGGTATCACTGGAAAGGTTTGAAAGGAGTGCCAAATGACACGGGAAACCACCGCTCAAATCTCGGAAGGACATATCACCAGCGAAGCTCTTGAGGAGTGGGAGAAGCGCATCGGAGTGAAGCTTCGTATTGGTAACATCTTTAATCAGTATGTCTCCAAAGAAGCAATTAGGAACTATGCCTGGGGCGTAGGAGACCCCAATCCACTATGGCTGGATGAAGAATATGCCAAGAAGACCCGGTATAAAAGGCTGGTAGCTCCGCCTAACTGGCTCTATAGTGTTTTCCCAACCTGGGTTCTCCAGGGCTTGCCCGGGGTTCATGCCTTTCATTCAGGAAATGATTGGACATTCCTCAAGCCGGTGTTTATGGGTGATACCATTACACCGGAGGCCATTTTCACCGGCTTCGACGTCAAGGCCAGCAAATTTGCTGGCAAAATGGTCAGAGAATACCAGAGAGCAAACTTCTACAATCAGAGGGGTGAGTTAGTTGCCTATACCGACCTGTGGCTGGTCCGTGCCGAGAGGGCTGCTGCCAGAAGCACTGGCAAATATTCAACCCTGAAACTCCCCCATCCCTGGACAGAAGAAGAGCTGAAAAATGTTGACCAGGAAGTGCTCAACGAGCAAATTCGCGGCAGCAATCCCAGATACTGGGAGGACGTCAATGTGGGAGATGAATTGCCACCGGTAATCAAAGGTGTTTTTGGCTTAACAGACATGATCGCCTATACGCTGGGTGCCGCCCCGGTGCAGGTAATGGCACATAGAGTATCACTGGAGCTTTATAGCAAACATCCCGCCTGGGCACTGCGCGACCCCAATACCTATGCCTGGGAACCAGTCTATGCCGTCCACTATAACAAATCAGTGGCCAATGCCGTTGGTTTACCTTATCCCTATAATGCTGGCGCTCAAAGCCAGAGCTGGTTAATCAACCTGCTCACCAATTGGATGGGCGATGATGGCTGGCTGAAGAAAAATTACGCTCAGTACAATCACTTTGTCTACCTCTCCGATGCCGTCTGGTTCAGGGGCAAAGTTGTCAGAAAATATATCGATGACGAGGGCGAATACTGCGTCGATATTAAAACCAGTGCCATAAACCAGAGAGGCGAGGATACAGTGCCCGGCTTTGCCACCATTGCACTGCCATCGCGCGACAAAAAGGTCTGGCCAGTGGATAGAAGGATGCCTAAGAAGTAAGAATTGCAGCAGGGCGCTAAATCATTAAATAAATTAAAGGAGGAGGCATAATGACAGCAGAGCGTGTCGTCAAGGATGATTACTTCAAGTTTGACGTCGAGGCGCATTTATGGCCGGATACCAGTGATATAAAATTTTATCCTGGCTTCCAATGGGAAGAGCCGGCATTCCAGGGCGTCACCCGTATTTTAGGCATTTCCAAGGTGTGGGAAACTAAGACCAAACACGGTGATGTGGAGTTTCCCAAGTCCAATGACCCCGAGGTACTCATTGAACGGATGAACAAGTACGGAGTGGATATGGCATGCATTGTTCCCGAATCAGGCTGGGGGAAAACCCATACGCGAGCCATTTCCACCAATGGTTACATTTTGCAGGCCTACGAGAAATTTCCTGACAGGTTCGTCTTTACTGCCAATGTCGGCCCGATAACTGTCAGGGGCATCGACCATGCTATGTGGGAAGCCGAGTTCCTGGTTAAAGAGAAAAACTGCAAAATGATAAAAATGTATACCCCTGAGGATACCTATATCGATGACAGGCAACTATGGCCCTTTTACCAGAAAATTTCCGACCTGGGCGTGCCAATTGCCGTTCACCTGGGCTGGTGCTGGGTGCCGCCTAACTTATCCAAATATTGCCTCACCGAACAACTGGATGAGGTAGCTACTGCTTTCCCCAAGTTGAACTTTATTGCTTACCACGCTGGTTGGCCCCGTTTTCATGAGTTGAACATGATTGCGGCTGTCCATCCCAATGTGTACATCAGCCTGAGCGTATTGCTGGCATGGTGCATCACCGCGCCGAGGAGAATAGCCGAGATTATCGGTGAAGCCATTCAGTTTGCTACTGCCGACAAGGTTATGTTTGGCACTGACTACTGCAATTCCGAGATTATGATAAAGTATGCCGTGGAAGGCTTCCGCAACTTCCAGATTCCCAAGGATATGCAGGAAGGCTATGGATTTGAACCAATTACCGAGGAGGATAGGCGTAAAATTTTTGGTCTTAACCTGGCTAAATTGATGGGCATTGATCCCAGAAGGAGGGTACCGAAGATATAGTCTTGGACAAGGTAAATTGCTATTTGTTAGTTTAGAGGAGGCAGGAAATGGCTTACGAAAGTTTATTTAAACCCATAAAGATAAAGGATGTGGAAATACCGAACCGGCTGGGCATGGCCCCCATGAATATCAATTTCACCAGAGAAGGCCATATCAGTGAACAGCACATGGCTTATTTCGGTGCCAGAGCCAAAGGTGGAACAGGTCTGATCATGACCGAGGCGGTCAGAACCAGTGAAGAGGGTACCAACCGGACATTTTATGATAATCCCCATATGTGGAAACCAGCACATCAGAAAGGCTTGGCGGAGCTATGTGAAACGGTGCATTATTTTGGTGCCAAAATATTTGCCCAGATGAATATTGGCCCAGGACCCCAGGGCTCTTCCAAGAAGATGGGCTTGCAGCCCAGGGCAGCATCTGCCAGGCCATTCAACGTAGCTAAGGAAATGGTGCCCAAACAAATGCTGCCATGGATAGAACGCGGCCAGGTATATATTAGTTTCCAGGGCGAAATGCCGCGTGAGATGACCAAAGATGAAATTAAAAAGGAAACTGAACAGTTTGCCAAATCAGCCAGCATGGCATTTGTAGCCGGGGTTGACGGCGTCGAGATTCATGCCGCACATGGCTATCTCCTTCATAGCTTTCTGTCACCCCTGTTTAACCTCCGTAAAGATGAGTACGGCGGCAGCCTGGAAAACCGTATGAGATTCTTGATGGAGGTGGTCAAAGCAGCCAGAGAGCTATGTGGCTCCAAGGCAATTATCGGCGTCCGCGCTAGCTCAGATGAACATATGCCTGGAGGCACTACACTGGAGGACATGAAATTTGTAGTCAAGGAGCTGGAGAAAGCCGGTATGGACTTTTTCCATCTCTCCGGCGGTTCTTATGAAGCCATGAAATACCTCTTCCCCGATGAAGACGGTACTATGATGGCAGACGGCAAAGCGCTCAAGCAGACAGTGAAAATCCCTATCATTATCTCCAGCATTCATGACCCCGATATGGTAGATAAGGCGGTAAGAGAGGGGTATTGTGACATAATGGCTCATGGTCGCCCGCTTATTGCTGACCCGGAATGGGCGAATAAGGTAAAAGAAGGTAGAGTGAAGGATATTAATAAGTGCACTAGAGACCTCATGTGCCTGGTCAGACTGTTCCAGGGGTTGCCTGGCAGGTGCACGGTAAATCCCAACTTTGGCAGAGAAAAATACATGCCTGAGTACTGGCGTGGTCCCACCAAGCCAATGCACTGGCGGCGTGTCGCTTAAACGGAAAACAAAAGCTATAATGATAAACGGGCAATTTGCCCGTTTATCATTATAAGACTATGATTGGGAACCAGTTCTAAAGGCTGCAAGCGGTATGAAAGACAATTTGCGAAAGCTCAAGGAAGCATGGGAGAGGGGACCTGCAGAGGAAGCTAAGAAGCAGCAGAAGGAACGCCAGGATAGATTCCAAACCGACTCCGGTAATGAAGTTAAAGCTCTTTATACTCCCCTTGACCTGGAAGAGAACGGTTTTGATTATGTAGACGCCCTCGGTTTTCCCGGCAGATTCCCTTTCACCAGAGGTCGTGATACTCTCGGCTACCGGCAGAAATTCTGGCAGTTCGGTCAATACGCAGCCTACGGAAATGCTGAGGAGACCAATAAAAGATATCGTTTTCTTTTGGAACATGGTGGCACCAATATTAGTGTAGCGCTGGACATGCCCACCCAGATGGGCTATGATTCCGACAACCCCTTAGCTGAAGGCGAGGTGGGCAAAGTGGGAGTTTCCGTTGATTCCCTGGAAGATATGGAAACTCTGTTCCAGGGTATTCCCCTCAACAAGCTGAGCCAGATAAGCACCACTGCTAACTCTATTGCTCCTATCTGGATAGCCATGATTCTGGTGCTCGCTGAAAAACAGGGGGTATCTCCCAAAAGCTTTGTTATCAGACTTCAGAACGATATTTTGAAGGAATATGTTGCCAGGGGCACCTATATCTTTCCTCCCCAGCCATCGGTTAATATGGCTACCGACGTTATCGCTTATTGCGTAAAAAACCATCCGCACTGGTTTCCTATGAGTGTTTCCGGCTACCATATTCGGGAAGCTGGCGCCAGCGCCGCACAGGAGATCGCCTTTACCATCGCCAATGCTATTGCCTACAGCGATGATTGTGTGGCAAAAAGGATAAAAGCAGAGGACTATCTTTCTAAGCTGGCGGTGTTTTTCAACTGCGGCATGGATTTCTTCGAGGAAATTGCCAAGTTCCGAGCCATGCGCCGCCTCTGGGCACGAACGCTCAACAAGCGATACAGCATCTCCGACCCCAATGTACTAAACTATTTTATGAGCTGCATGACCGCTGGCAGCAGTCTGACTGCCCAGCAGCCGATGAATAACACCGTCCGCGTCGCTATTGAATCGCTGGCAGCCGTTTTAGGTGGGGTTCAGGTGCTGTATCCCTGCTCAATGGATGAAGCCTATTGTACCCCTACTGAAAAGGCAGTGAAGGTGGCACTGAGAACCCAGCAGATTATCGCCCATGAGTCCGGGGTAACCAGAACAATCGACCCGATGGCAGGCTCATATTTCGTAGAGCACCTCACTTCGGAACTGGAAAGGAAGGCTCAGGAATATCTGGACAGGATAGAGAAAATGGGTGGGGCGGTTCGAGCTGTGGAACTCGGCTATTATCAGGATGAAATTGCCAAGTCCTCTTACCGGATCAAGCAGGATATCGAGAAAAATGAACGCATCATCGTCGGAGTGAATCAATACATAGATGAGGAAGAGTTGCCCATAGAGATTTTGAAGGTCGACCCTGCTCTGGAAGAGAAGCAGAAACAAAAGTTGAAAAAGCTACGAAGTTCTCGAGATAATACAGGCGTCAAGAATGCTCTTAAAAAAGTGAAGCAGGCTGCCGAAAACAATGAGACACTGATTCCTTCGATTATCGATGCAGTAAGAGTTTATGCTACACTTGGTGAGATGTGTGACATCCTCAGAGGCGTATATGGCGAATATACCGCCCGTAGCGGTTTCTAACATAATTGCGGAAAGAAAATGGCGAAGAAGATCAGAGTCTTGGTAGCCAAGCCGGGACTGGATGGGCATGACCGTGGTGCCAAAGTAGTGGCACGTTCGCTTGCCGATGCCGGCATGGAGGTTATTTATACCGGCATCAGGCAGACTCCAGAGCAGATTGCCAATACGGCAATACAGGAGGATGTGGACGTTGTTGGTTTGAGCATTCTTTCTGGTGCTCATAATACACTATTCCCCAGAGTGGTAGACTTATTAAAGAAGAAGGGGCGAGAGGATATCGCTGTAATTGGTGGTGGCATTATTCCCCCCGATGATGCCAGAAAACTAAAAGAGCATGGCATCGCCGAGGTCTTTGGTCCGGGAACCGACACACGGCGAATAGTAGATTTTATTAAGAAAACGGTTATCAGAGGCAGCTAGAATATAGTATTTATCCAAAATATATCAGCTAACGAAGGGAAACAATGTTCCAAAAGATTGACCATATTGGCATAGCGGTCTCAGACTTGAATAAAGCGGTAGAAGAGTACCAGCAGAAGTTTAGTATAGCTACAAAATACATAGAGGAGCTGGCAGACATCTCCGTGCGAATCGCCTTTATGCCAGTGGGAGAAGTGATGCTGGAATTGATTGAGCCGCTCACGCCGGGTGAGGGGCGCGTTGCTGAATTTCTGAAAAAGCACGGTGAGGGGCTTCATCATATAGCCTACAGGGTTGACGACCTGGAAGCCGTGTTAGCCAAAATGAAGAAAGAAGGTGTTAAGCTAATAGATGAAAAGCCCAGACCCGGTGGTGGCGATTCCTGGATTGCTTTCTTAAGTCCCCAAGAAACCAATAATGTGCTGACAGAGCTGGTGCAGAGGGAAAGAGAACTGTAAAGCAGAAAGGAAAAAGCCTATGAACATCCGAGAGCTGCTGGAAAGCCGTGCCAAATCGACTCCACAAAAGGTCTACCTCTATTTCCAGGACAAGAAGATAACCTATGGCGATTTCAACCAGCAGGTAAACAGGGCGGCAAATAGCTTCCTGCGCCTGGGGATTAAAAAGGGAGACAATTTCGCCATTATGGCCCCCAATTCTCCTGAATTCCTTTATGCCTGGTTTGGCTTGAACAAAATAGGCGCTGTGGAAGTGCCGGTAAATCTCAACCTGAAAGGTCCGGAACTGGCGTATATCTTCAATCATTCTGAGGCAAAGGGAGTTGTGATACACTCCAACTATATTGCTACCTTCGAGGAAATTCTGGCGCATCTTCCTGGGGTGAAACACATAATAGTGGTGGGAGGTGAAACGCCAGCGCCCAGAGGGGCAACTCTCTACAAGGACTGGGTAGCAGGAGCATCTGGAGAACTCCAGCAGGTCACTATAGCAGACGATGACCCGGCGGTTATCATTTACACTTCAGGAACCACCGGTAATCCCAAAGGTGTTCTCCTATCTCATCGTGGTTGGGTGCTCACTGGAGAATCCTGGGCATATATGATTGGGGCTAAATCAGATGACCGCATCATGACCTCTAACCCTCTATTCCATGCCAATGCTCAATGCTACTCTACCATGGGCAGCCTGGCGGCAAATGCCAGCTTAATTCTCCTAGAGCAATTCAGCCGGTCTCGTATTCTAGAGCAGTCACGACACTACGGTTCAACAATTGTTGTCTTGGTTGGACCAGCCATGCCGATGGTCTGGAGTCGACCGGTTCAGACTGACGATGGCGATAACCCCATAAGGACAATTATGGCTGGAGGGGTGCCTGCGGAATATTACTATGACTTTGAAAAGCGGTTTCAGGTGAAGATTCACACGGCATATACGCTAACCGAGGCAACCTATGCTATCATGTCGCCACGGGAAGGCACCCAGCCCAGAAAACCCACTCCCGGCGTGGGCTTTGCCATGGAGCATCCTGACCCTTCTATCCGTAATGAAATCAGGATTATTGATGATAATGATGCTGATGTGACACGAGGTTCGCAGGGGCAGTTTATTGTGAAAAACCCGGCAGTGATGCTTGGTTACTTTAAGGATGCCGAAAAAACTGCCGAGGCCAAGCGTAATGGCTGGATTTATACCGGTGATATCGGCTATCAGGACGCGGACGGTTACTATTTCTTTGTGGGGCGGAGCAAGGATGTGCTCCGCAGGAGAGGAGAGCTTATCTCGCCAGCTCAAATAGAAGGAGTCATTAATACGCATCCAGAAGTGGCTGATTCTGCAGTCATCGGTGTTCCCTCGGGACTGGGCACCGCCGAGGAAGAGGTCAAAGCCTATGTGATTCTAAAACCCGGCGAATCGGTGACGCCGCAGGAAATAGTTGCCTGGTGCCAGAAGAGCCTGGCTGATTTCAAGGTGCCCCGCTACATTGAGTTTCGCACCGAGTTTCCCAGAACGCCTCTGGGGAAAATACAAAAGAATGTTTTCAAGACCGAGAAGAAAGACCTCACTGAAGGCTGTTACGACCGCGAGAAAGACATTAAGAAGTAGCTATACAATTCACTCTGGCGAATTAGGGAGATAACATGATAGGGATAACATCATACGGAGCTTATATACCCTTCCACCGCCTGGGGAAGGAAACCAAAAACTGGAACTCAGCCACAGAAAAAGCCGTGGCTAATTTTGATGAAGACAGTATCACCATGGCCGTGGCTGCGGCCAATAATTGCCTTAATGGCTTTCCGCTCGAGGGTGTGGGCACAGTCTTTTTCGCCTCGACCACTGCCCCCTATAAAGAAAAGAGCAATGCCGGCATTGTTGCCATCGCCAGCGACCTTCCCTCTGATACATTCTGCCTGGATGTCACCGGTTCGCTAAGAGCAGGAACCAATGCCCTAAAGTCCGCTATTGATGCTGTGAGCAGCAAGCCAGAGAGGCAAGCGCTGGTAGTTGCCTCAGACCTGCGTATTGCGCAACCTCGCTCTGACATGGAAGGGGTTATCGGCGATGGGGCTGCTGCCCTGTTGCTGGGGGACGATAACGTCATTGCTGAGTTTATAGATTGCTGCTGCACCTCCCAGGAGATAGTGGATGTCTGGCGAGCCGAACAGGATAGTTACATCCGCACTTGGGAAGATCGGTTCGTTGCCGAGCAAGGTTATTTGAAGTTACTGCCCGAGGTTGTCACCCATCTCATGAATAAGCACAAACTGAGCGTCAAGGACTTTGCCAGAGTAGCGCTCTATGGTATGGATGTTAGAAGGCATCAGCAAATGGCTACCAAGCTTGGCTTTGACGCCAAGACACAGGTGCAGAATCCCCTGCTTAATTCGGCAGGCAATACTGGCGCTGCCTCGGTTCCGATGATGCTGGTGGCTGCTCTGGAAGAGGCTAAACAGGGAGACCTGATTCTGCTGGCAAACTATGGCAATGGCGCTGACGCATTTATTTTCAAGGTAACAGAGCAGATCGAAGCGATTAGGAAAAATAGACGCGGTGTGGGAGCTTATCTTAATTCTAAGAGGATACTTCCTGACTATGAAACCTATCTCACCTGGCGGGGATTGTTTGATAAAGCACCGCTGCAACGGCGTCCCCCCATGCGCACACCATCTCCCGCCGCTATGGCGAGGGAAATCAGCAAAAACCTGCGGTTTCACGGCACTAGGTGTCAACACTGTGGCTATCCACAGTATCCGCCGCAAAGAATATGTACCAGATGTCATACCAGAGACAAGTTCGAAGACTATCGCTTTTCCGACAAACGAGCCAGCGTATTTACTTATACCATGGATGCTCTGGCTCCTACTCTGGACCCGCCTATGGTGGTGGCGGTGATTAACTTTGAAGGCGGCGGCAGGGCATTTTGTGTCATGACCGACCGTGACACCAGCAAATTAGAAGTGGGCATACCAGTCGAAATGAGCTTCCGCAAATTATCTTCTTCGGAAGGAATTCATAACTATTTCTGGAAATGCTTACCCATAAGATAAGGAGACTCTATGGCAGAAGGAATCAAAGATAAAGTCGCTGTAATCGGCATGGGTTGCGTGAAATTTGGCGAGAACTGGGAACAAAGCGCTGCCGATATGATCATTGAGGCTGCCTACGAAGCCTATGAGGATGCCGGTGTAGATTCTAAAGATATTAAAGCTGCCTGGGTAGGAACCACTCAGGCTGGGGTCCGCGGCAATCAACTGGCAGTCCCGCTAAAATTAGAGTATATACCCATAACCAGGGTAGAAAACGCGTGCGCTACCGGAACCGATGCCTTTCGCAATGCCTGCTATTCTGTGGCCGCCGGGGTATATGACATGGCTCTGGCTGTAGGCGTAGAAAAGATTAAAGATACCGGCTACAGTGGCCTGGAAACATCCTTTGCCCGCCATAAGGCGCAGGATACCTGGGTCGACCCCGAAGCCTTTATGGGTATGCCGGCTCAATTCGCCATGGCAGCCACCCGGTATTTCTACCGTTATAAATTGGGTTATGATGAAGGCAAGCGAATACTGGCTAAAATCTCGGTCAAGAGCCATCACAATGGAACTCTCTCACCTAAAGCCCATCTCCACCGCGAGATCACCGTGGAACAGGCGGTGAATGCCCCCATGATTGCCTGGCCTCTGGGGCTATTTGACTGCTGCGGCGTCAGCGACGGCGCTGCGGCGGCCATAGTGACCACTCCTGAGATAGCCAGGAAATACCGTGATGACTATATTCTGGTAAAAGGTCTGGGCTTCTCCTGCGGTGCTGACCAGGCACAATTGCAGGATGACTATGACTTCACCCATTTCGAAGAAACGGTAACCGCTGCCAAGCTGGCATATCAGGAAGCCGGCGTGAAGCAACCTCGCAAAGAAATCAGCCTTGCCTCCGTCCATGACTGTTTCAGTATCACCGAGCTGATAACCTATGAAGACCTCGGCTTCAGCCCTGCCGGCAAGGGAAAAGAAGATGTGGACGCTGACACCTTCACCTTGCAAGGAGCATTACCCGTGAATACTGACGGTGGACTCAAGTGTTTCGGACATCCCGTGGGCGCCAGCGGCATACGCATGATTTACGAAATCTACAAGCAGCTTCAGGGCAAGGCTGGACCACGTCAACTGAAAGACCCCAAGCTGGGCTTAACCCATAATCTGGGCGGTTTGCCCGGTCGATTTGTTTGCTCGGTGGCTATATTCGGTCGGAAATAGGCCGCTCTGACTGACTTCCATGTCCAAATTTGTCAGCGCTCAACAGGCTATACAAGCTATAGAGCCGGGAGGGACCGTCTTCCTGGGCGAGTCCTGCGGTGAACCCCAGACGCTGGTAGAAGCATTAGTTGAAGACAGAGAGCGGCTGAGAGGCACCCGTATCCTCGACTCCAGGCGCATCAATGGTTCCAAGCTGATTCCCTTCTGCTATTACTTCAAGGTTATTAGCTTCCAGTTCGCTGCTGATATTGCCCGGGCAGCCGAGAAAGGTCTGATTGACCACCTGCCGCTAAAGCTTTCCGAAATGCACCGACTGTTCTCACCAAAGGGTCCTGTTCAGGTTGACGTTGCCCTGGTGCAGGTTTCTCCTCCCGACAGCGAAGGCTACTGCAGCTTTGGAGTCTGCGTGGGATACACCTTGGAAGCAGCGCTGAGCGCTAGGATGATCATCGCTGAGGTAAATCAGCAGATGCCCAGAACCTATGGCGGTAATGCACTGCCCATAGAGAAGTTCGACTATGTCGTTCGCTCCTCCCGACCGCTGCTGGAATATCCTGTGCCCAAAGTCGAGGATGTGCATATGGAAGTGGCTAAAAATGCGGCGCGGCTTATCGGCGATGGAGCTACCCTCTGCCTCGGCCTTGGTTCAGTACCGGAAGCGATATTAAAGTGCTTACAGGGGAAGCGCGATTTAGGGCTGCATTCAGGGTTGATAACCGATGGCATTATCCAGCCTATCAAGGATGGCATCATCACCAACAAAAAGAAGAGCCGGGATAGAGGAAAAACAATCTCGGCGCAGGCAATGGGCAGCAGAGAGCTGTTCCAGTTTCTGCATGAAAATCCACAGGTAGAAATGCGACCCTATTCTTATACGCATGATATCAACATACTGGCAAAAACGAACAACTTTACCCTGATTAATTCAGCAATCGAGGTTGACCTCACCGGACAGCTCAATGTCGAGTCTATCGGTGATGTCCAGTTTGGCGCCGTGGGTGGACAGGCTGACTATATCCGGGGAACCGCCTTATCCCAGGGCGGCAAGAGCATAACCGCCCTCACCTCTACCACTAAGAACGGCAAAACCTCCAGAATCGTGCCCCAGTTCAGCGCCGGCACCGTGGTTAGCATCCCGCGCTACGATGTCCAGTACGTGGTCACTGAATATGGCATTGCCGAGCTATGGGGCAAAACGCTCGCCGAAAGACGTGAAGCCCTCATCACCATCGCCCACCCCAAATTCCGCGGCGAACTCTATCCCCCTGCCAGTTAAAAGAGCAGCCCGTTGCCGATTGAGCTACAGGGATTCGTACCCATCAGAGATACGCCTATACTGTCACCATAGCCCTGATGAATAGCGACCTTGCCCTGAAGCAACATTCCGATGTATTGTTATTCTTGGGTACTGGCTATCGAGACTGTTAATAGCCCGGCCTCGGTTGAGGGTAATTTGTTGAACCTTTGTTTTGGAGCTGCGGTTGTCTGTCTAGTGAATAATAACTTGGAACGTTGACCAATTGTCTAACTACCCGGTCGAGATGCTACCAGGAAACTATTGGCATGGGGAACGAACCTGGTTTAGGAAGAATGGCTGGAGGTATGGCATATGAGAAAGCTTTTCAAAATTGAGGGGATTCCCAGACCCGGCGCCATAGTCTATTCGGCAGTCGTGGCCAAGAGCCCTGTCATGCAGGACTTCTACCACATAGTGGCGGAAGAAGTGCTATCAAAGATATCTTCTGGCAGAATACTGGATATAGGAACAGGTCCAGGGTATCTTCCGCTCGAGATTGGTCAGAAATCCAAAGACATCGAGATTAAGGCTATCGATATTTCACCTGCCATGGTAGAGATAGCCAGGCGGAATGCCCGGGAAATAGGGTTACAAGAGCGTGTGGAGTTCCTCTTCGGCAGTGCTGATAACATGCCATTTACCGAGGGATACTTTGATTTAATCGTGAGCACCGGCAGTTTCCATCATTGGGCGGAGCCTGAAGCGTGTCTTAAGGAAATATATCGGGTACTCAAGAATGGCGGCGAAGCCTGGATTTACGACCTGAGGCGAGATATCTCGAAAGAGGCGAGGCTGGAGGCGAGAAGGAGGTATGGCTGGCTATTATCTTCTCTGTTCTTGTATGTTGTCAGACTCCATTCCTCAATAGGCGCAAAGGAGGTACAGGAACTCCTTTCCTCTCCAGAGCTATATTTCTCTTCAAAGAGGGTGGAAGATAGAGGAGTTATCCTCAAACAAGCACTGCAGAAATGAAATATCAGCTACGATAATGGTATATCGCCTAAGTTCACGTCCTTTTCAGTGTTGATTGAATCTATGGCCTTGGTTTTGCCGCCCTTCTCTATCTTCAAGGAAAAGGTGCCTGTCTTCAATCCTTCAAACCAGAAGTCTCCGAAGCCATCTGTGGTGGTAGTCAGCTTTTCTCCGCTCTTGGCATTTGTCAAAGTGCATGTTGCGCCGATGACAACATCCTCCTCAACGGGATAATAAACCGTACCAGCCACAAATTTCTTGGGAATGTTCAAATAATATACCTTTGGCTGGGCGTTAAGCTCGGGATGCAGTACCTCGGCTTTGCTTATCAGGGTGCGCAGTTCGAACTCTTCGCCGAATTTTATCGCTTCGTGGGGGCAGGCATCGGCGCATCTGGGCTCCTGCCATCCCTTATCGAGTAGATGAGCACAGCCGGTGCACTTTTGAGCCAGGTTGAGGTCCTCGTTGAAGTAGATGACGCCGTAGGGGCAGGCGTCCACGCAGAGCTTGCAGCCGGTACACTTGGCCGGGTCGATGATAACCAGTCCGTCGTCTCTGCGGTATATAGCACCCTTGGCAGGACATGCCGGGATACAGGGAGCATTGGCGCAATGCATACATATCCTGGGGACATAGTGCATCTTGACCTTGGGCACGGTTCCCCTGACAAACTCATTAATCTTCAGCCAGAACTGCCCGGTATCGGGTTGAGGCTTGGCATAGGGTGCCCAGTCATTGCCCACATGCTCGTCCTTGCAGGCAATCTGGCAGTTGTAGCATCCGTTACATTTGGAAACATCGATAACAAAGGCTTTCATTTATTCCATCCCTCCTTCGACCCAGGCGTTGAAGCGTAATCCAGAAGCCGGGTCATACTCTCTTTCGAATGCTGCAGGGTGTTGCTGCCGCCACTCTTCCATCTGAGCCATGCTGACCCTCTCCACCTCGACCAGGTAGCCACTGGTAGCCATGCCGCCACAATGCTTGGAGGTTATTCCTTTGGGAGATATTAGGTTAATGGCTCCGCCGCGGTCGAGCTTTCCCGGCATGATATAGTCGACCCGTGCTCCGTGGTCCATGGACAAAACGCCGGGCATTATCCTTTCCCACACCAATGCGCCGCCAAGAACCGCTCCTCTTTCGTTATATATCTTCACGATGTCGCCATTCTTTATGCCTCTCCTGGCGGCATCTGAGGGATGCATCCACAGAGGCTCGTACATGTATCCATCAGGCCCTTTCACCTTGCAGGTTGGGGCTTCCCTTGACCATGATATGTCATCACATTGAGCATGAACACGCCACCTGCCGTGATTGGAGATAATGAGCAGTGGATACTTCTTAGCTCTTTCACTGGAGAGCCTTTCATCGTGCGTTTCGCTTTTTTCAATCCACTTCGGCACTGGCGGTCTTTCCTTGTCATCGGGGAAGTGCTTGGCCAGCCTCTCGGAGTAGAACTCTATCTTGCCGCTGGGTGTTTGCAGTGGATTCTTTTCAGGGTCTTTATAGAATGCTATCAGACCGGCCGGGTCATTTTCCCAGTCAGTTCTCTGCGGAATCACGTAGTATCCTTTTTCGTTAAGCTCTTCCCAGCTAATCAGGTCGGCCACTCTGGACTTCTCATAGCCGAGTTTTATCCATTCCTCAACAGTCTTGCCTTCGGTCATCTCATCATACATATCCAGCTTCTTGGCTACTTCGCAGACAATGTCATAGTCGCTCTTGGACTCCCCCAGGGGTTCAATGCATTTGCGTTCCGGGAAGAGTAATGAATATTGCATGCTGCCAGTGTCTCCACCGATATCCTCTTCTTCGAATTTAGTACTTACCGGCAGTATCAGGTCGGCGAAGACAGTATCGTTCTCCAGCCAGGGATGCTGAACTACAACGCATTCTATCTTGGGATTCCTGAAGGCATCTATTACTTTATGCCCCTCATTCCAGCAGGTGGTGAGACAGGGATTATCGCACCATATCATGTGTACTTCAGTGCCACCCTCTTCCTTGGGCAGAGGATAAGTGTATTTGATGAACTGGTCTTCAGTTTTGGAAAAAATGGCGCCGCTGCCCCAGAAGGTTACCGGGGGATTATTGATAGCCTCATGGATAAGGGTCTTGGGAATTATCTGTTTTGACACATGAAAGAGGGTAGTCTTGGGGCGAAATACCGCCATCATATCCGGAAGCACCGTGTCTGGGTTGGGAGCCGGCGAACCATAAGGATTAATTACGGTGAACTGGTGAACTCCGGGTTTACCCAGTCCCTGCATTGCCAGATTGGCGATTTCTAATCTGGTGGGCTCACTGGAGAATGCCCCCCTGATTTTGCCACCGCCGCAGTAATGTGCTACTGAAGTTCGCTTGGATGCCCACTGCCGGGCTAAAGCTTTTATGGTCCAGGTGGGAACGCCACATTTCTGGGAAGCCCATTTGGGAGTTTTGGGCTCTCCATCCTCTTCTCCCATAACATATGCTTTAAATTTGTCAAAGCCAACTGTATGTGTGGCTACATAATCCTTATCATAAGTATCTTCGGTTATCCAGACATAGGCTATAGCCAGATGCAGGGCGGCATCAGTATTGGGCAGAATGGGAATCCATTTATCAGCATGAACCCCGGCCCCATAGTTCAGGTCAGGGCAGATATATACACACTTTATGCCCAGTTCACTGAACCAGTAGGAAAATCGGCTTGGTGCCTGACCACAGCGGTACCATGGTGTGACCTCGGGGTCGCATCCCCAGTACAGAATCATGTCAGTATTTTTGGAGATATCTAAATGGATATTACCCTGAGGTAATTGCAAGCCGAGTGTCTCCATGCCCCACATGTGCTTTCCCCCCCAGTACCAGCCTTCCCAGCTGTCCGGGTTTCTGACTTGCTGGGTGAAGCCTCCCATCTTTTCCAAGAGTATTGATTGTTGGCCATGAGGCGCGTGCACCGTCTTGCACTCGGCATGTCCGTCTGCCTGTACCAGGATGCCATGCACCCCGTACTTCTGGTGTATCCTCTTTACTTCACCGGCTACTATCTCGATAGCCTCATCCCATGAGATTCTCTTGTATTTGCTCTTCCCCCTGTTTTCGGGATGTCTTTCGCCATTGGGGTCCCAGTCAACTCTCTTTAACGGATACTTAATCCTGTTAGGAGAATAGACACGCTTTTTATAGGCAAGGCAAAGCGGAGGCAGCAGGGTCTTCATTAGTGGTTTAAACACCTTTCCCCGTGCTTCCATCTTCCAGGGCCTGAATTCCTCGGGCTTGTACTTCCAGTCATAGTGTAACGGTCTTATCCTGAGTATCCGACCCTTCTTAACATCAATCGCTGCGGCGCAAAAGTCACCCAGGCCATGAAAAGAAAGCCCTTCTACAAACGTTTCCTCTGGTTCAAATGCCGGTTGGGTTACTTCTCGTGGGTGCACATCCTTACCTTGAGCCTTCGGCTTATCTTTCTTGCCTGCCGTTTTAGCCATTTTGCTTATCCCCCTTTTATGAGTTTATGCTTATCCAGGAATGATATTTCCTCAGAGAGATAGAATCATAGTCAACATCGAAGCACATGACATAAAATCAATCTGGTCTAATTATGCCATGATTTTTCGCATTGAAACAGGTACTGGCAAATGTCTGATTTTGTTGCTAGCGTTTGTCCTATAATAGAGCAAGTACTACAAGAGCATAGAGAATAATGCAAACTATCATACCACTACAGGGCATAAACGAGGCAAGAATAGCAAATCATGAGCACGTTTGTCAAAGGAAACGTGCTTATGATAACAAATTAGTCACAATAAGACTTCTGTAATAGTATTTTTAGTACCAACCGAAGTCATTGATTGCTTTTTTCATAAAGAAGGGCATGCGGTCAGGGCGCTCTCCCCCAAGCAATAGTATTAGCCTGTCTTTCGTCTCCATGCCGCGTATCCCTTACCTGTACTGCTACTCGTCGTCCCACTTCTCTATTTCGATGAGGCAGGAATTCACCGCCATGCCGCTGGCATTCTTGGAAATTGTCCTCACCGAAGTGAGCAGGTTCACACAGCCGGCTTTCTCCGTGCTGTAAGGCTTGCCCGGCTCCAGCGGCTCGTATTTAGTACAGCTACTGAAGGAATGCACTACACCGGGCCGCACCCTCTCGCTAAGCAGGGCAATGCCCAGCACCGAGCCTCTATCATTATACAGCCTGACGATGTCTTTGTTCTTGATGCCGCGGGCGGCGGCGTCGCTGGGGTGGACATGGGTGGTGTGATGGTAGTAGCCGTTCTTAAAGATGCGGTTTTGCGGTATATCGCCCAGCCACCTAACATGTCCATCATGATGGGTGTGGAAAGAGAAGCGGGGATGCGGCGAGATAAGCTGCAGCGGGTATTTCTTGGCAAGTTTAGATTGATACCCTTCCCAGCTCGGTATGTAGCGTGCCATGGGCGGCCGCTCCTGGTCATCAGGAGTATTCTTGAGCAGGCTCTGGGACACAAACTCTATCTTGCCGCTATCGGTGCCCAGCTCTTTAGCCTTTTCCGTGTTCCTTTTAGGATTATTATCAGGGGTATCGCATTCCCTGCCTTCGTAGAACCATCTCAACGCCGGTGTGGGCTTATAGTTCTCTGGCATCGGTACTACAAAGTAGCCTTTCTGCTGAAACTCCTTCCAGGAAATATGCCTGGGCAATGAGGAGTTATCATAGGCATCTTTAATCCAGTCCTCCATGGTCTTGCCTTCGGTATAGTCCTCTTTGAAACCCAGCCTGCCGGCAAGGTCAGTGTATATATCATAGTCAGGCCTTGATTCCCACAGTGGCTCGATACATTTTTTCTGGTACACCACAATGCGGTGATTGGTGCCGTTGCTGTTGTCATAGACGTAGCCGCCGACCTCGTTGAACATACTGATATCATTTCGCTCGAAGTTGGTACAGGCGGGCAACACGATATCGGAGAAATAGGTCTCGTTGGTCCACCAGCAATCCTGGCTGACGATACATTCCAGCTTGGGACTTTTCAGAGCCTCCACCCAGCGGTTTGTCTCCGACATGGTGCTCAGGAACGAGCTGCCGTGACGGTAGTACATGTGAACCTCGGACTTTCCCGGCTCGGGATAGTTGAAGCGGTGGAACTGGTTCAGCGACAGACCGCGACCCACCGGCTCGAACATCCAGCTTACCGGGGGATGGAGAATTGCCTCGGCAAACAGATGACGGTACAGGCGCTGGGTCACTGGATTTATCAGGGTACGCTTGGTGATGCTCTTCCGTGCATACTTATTGATGCCCCACTCGGCATAGCCGGGGAAATAGAAATCGCGGTTAAAAGGCGCGCCGTTGTTAGTGCCCCAGATGTTCACGCCGGGTTTGCCCATTCCCTGCATTGCCTGAAGATAGATTACCAGCCTGGGCCATTCCGTAGCATAAGCCGCCCGGCAGGCTCCGGACATGCCTCCGTTATTCCCGGCATTGAGCATGGTGCGCTTCGACGCCCACTCCCTGGCCAGGGCAACAATTGTCCTGGCAGGCACACCGCAAATCTCTGCCACCCGCTCCGGGTCTTTGGGGATGCTATCGGTCTTACCCAGGATATAGCTCTTCCATTCCTCGAAGCCCAGGGTATGTGTTTTTACATATTCCTTATCATAGGTGCCCTCGGTCAACCAGACATAGCCGATTGCCTCGGCCATGGCCGCATCGGTGCCCGGCCTGGGCGCAATCCACTTATCGGCATGGACGCAGGCTGTATAGTTCTCAAAGGGGTCAATGAAAATGTTCTTGATGCCCAGTTGTTTGATCCAGTTCCGCCACCGGGCTGACTCCTGCCCGGCGTAGATAGCGCGGGTGGAATCAGCGTCAGCGCCCCAGTGCACGATTAAGTCGGTATTCTTCAGGCAGTCTTCCAGCAGGTCATACTGCTCGGGCATGCCCAAACGCCAGTAGAAGCCATAGGCATGTGCAGCGCCGAAATACCAGCCCTCCCAGCTATCGGGATTATTGTCGATGATGGTGAATCCCAGCAGGAACATGAATCGAAAATACACGCTTAAAAAGTAGCCCAGGATGCCCCAGTTGTGGTGGGATGACCTAGTCCCGGTCACCGCCTCCTTGCCGTAGGTGTTCTGAATTCTTTTGATCTCGCTGGCGACTATGTCCAGGGCTTCATCCCAGGATATGCGCACATAGCCCGACTTGCCTCTGTTTTCATAATGCCGGTTGCCATGAGGGTTCCAGTCCACCCGTTTCATGGGGTACTTGACCCGGTCGTCAGAGTAAATGCGCGCCCTCTCCGCCACGGTAAAAGGTGCAATGGTGGCTTTTCTCGGCGGTGAGAACTGCCCGCCCCGGGCCTGAATCGTCCAGGAAGCTGCATCAGTATTATCGAGAACAAGAGGGCGGATGCGCACAATCCTGCCGTCTTTGACATGAACAAACACCGGCCCACCAACAGTGCAATTAGTAAAGATTTGCTCTGACATTAAGGTCTCCTTTCCTGGGCTGGCAATAGTGGTACGAAAATCAGCAAGGCAGCCGCAATTCCATAGATTTTACCATAAAACCAGGTGGAGACTTAAACAGAAGGGCGTTCTAATCTATTGTCCAGCGATGACAACCTATTCCTCACACTGTCATCGCGAGGAGCCCCGATGCAATCGGAGCGACGTGGCGCCCCCTGCACTATACCCATTACAATACCTACACAACGCCAACACTACACTGTCATTCTGAGCGTAGCGTGAGAATCACTGCACTGCCCATCACCCGACTTTTCCCTTACTGCCATAAGATTTTGGAATGGGGGAGTGTTGGGGATTTGGTATAGTGAAGAGATGCTCACGTCGCTTCGCTCCTCAGCATGACAGAGAAGTGTTGGTGTCGGGGTAGTGAAGTGCAGAGATTCTCGCGCCCCGATTTCATCGGGGCTCAGAATGACGGGGAATAGTTTTTCGTGGCGACCTAACTATTTCTACTTGCTATAACCTACTATCGCTGAGCACTTGATATTTAGTAGAAAGATGACACGGCCGTTACGACATTGGGACTCACGATGACATTTTTTATTTTCGGACAACTTGGACGTGAGAATCTCTTCACCTCCACTTTCACTTACCTATCACTGTTACAGTGGAAATGGAGCATGTCTTTTGGTTTGCCTCACATCCTCCCCTACCCTGAAAAACGCCGTGTGGATGACCTTATCCTGGAAAACCAGTGCGGAGCCTATGAGCTCCTTGCCCTCGTAGCGGTAATCCCAGCCATGCCCTGTGGACTGGTACTTCTTTTCCTCGCAAGCGGTGATATCCGTTACAAACGCTTTTGCCTTTTCCAGAGAGGCCTTATTTGTGCCGTCGCTCTTTCTCAGCAGCGCATTCAGGGCATAGCTCCGCAGCAGCTTGGAATATAATTTCTGGTGAGCCGACTCCAGCGAAACCATATCGAAACCCACCACCTCACCATTGATAAACACCAGCAGGCCTCTCTGGCGAGGCTGGCACTTAAATGCTTGCAGGTACTCATCAAGGTCACGTTTCTTTGAGTCAAACACCTGCTTCATAGCGTCAGTAGGCGAATGGACGCCGGCATTCATTGCCATGTGTTTAATGTCGCCCCAGATGGCATGCTGGTCGGCGGTGTATTTCCCTGCTCGTTTCAAGGAGTAAGCAACAGCATAGTTCTTCTTCGCCCTCAGCTCAGCGGGCATGACAGCGTCTGAGCTGGAAAAGTGGCGGGAAACGTATGACCACCTGCCCTGCTCCACACAGCTTACCGGAATGACGGTTTCCGAGTTCTGTTTTAACAGAAGGGTAGTATTCAGTACCCGGTTTTGCTTGGCGCCAATCAGCTCCTCGCCATCTACGACCAGCACCGGCGCATCAACCTTGTTGATAACCACCAGCTCAGGAACTGAGCCACCCTGGCTGACTTCGGAGATAATGATAAGCTGGCGCTCCAGCGCTTCCTGTAGCACCATGTATCCCGGGCTATCGTCTATCGAGGAGAACAGGGGCACTACCGCCATGTTCTCAAACTGATATAGCTCGCCGAACTCGAGCTGTAATATATAGTCATTGATTATTGGTTCCATCTTTTATCTCCTTCGGTTTTATTTTTCTAACTTATTGATGCCGTCAGGCTTTCCCCACAGGCAACAGCAACAATAGCAGCATGACGGGGACTGCCAGGCATATGGCCACCAATCCCATGCCGCACAAGCCCAGCACGATGGCAAATCCGCCAGCAAGCCTGGCAGGGATGCTGGTTTGCCTGGCCTTATTCAGGCAGCGTGTTGTAACACAGGCATAGCTGGCAGCAGCCAGCATGAGTAACCCGATGACTGTTGTGGCAACATGATGCACCAGCAACAGCAGAATCAGCGCTATAGCCAAGCTGGCGAACAGCGCAATTCTCTGCCACTGCCACGATGGCCAGGGCAGCAGTTTTTCCTTTGCTGGAGGTGCCCTGGTTGCCTGTTGATACCTCGATGATTGGCTTTGCCTGTGATAGCTCTGGTAGCTCTGATAAGAGCTGCTGCTATGTCGGCTGCTGCTCCCTGTGCTCGAAGTCGACTGGCTTCGGTAAGCCCCTGACTGGTAATGAGAGCCGCTGGCGGCACCTGATGTTGCCTGTTTCCGCCGGCAGGCTTCATCGTACCTCGCCTTTTTGGAGAGGTCGGATAGCACCTCGTAGGCCTCGTTGATTTCCTTCATCCGCTCGGCAGTCCCACCTTTGTCAGGATGGTACTTCTTGGCCATGGCGGCATAGGCAGCCTTGACCACCTCAGCCTCAGCAGCCCTGTTTACGCCGAGAATAGCGTAATAGTCCTTCCAGTTTATTTCATATTGCTCTTTAACTATGTGAAACCTCCAACCATCATCTCAGGCTCCCCAGCCATTGCCAGCACTGGTGGAGCAAGCCCATCTGCCAGCAGAGCAGGACAAAACCGGCAAGAATCAGGAAGGGAAGCACCGCCCTGATAACTCTGATAATCATAGCCAGTACTATGCCTGCCACTGCCGCAAAGGCTGCCACCAGTACCAGTGCCAGCAATACGTTCCCCTGAGAAAGGGCCTGGATGCCTGACACCAATTGTTCCCAGAGCCATTTCTCCATTGTTCACCTCACTGTGCTCACACCTGGATAATTCCAGCACCACCGCAGATGTGACAGTTCCTCAAGGTCTGAAAGCCGGGAATGCCTGTCTGCTCTTTGCCGGTGCCCTGGCATCTGCCACACCAGGTATCCTCGGGTTCCATCCTGACCTTGCCGGTACCGCTGCAGACATTGCAGTCACGGGGGAAATCGAGCGGATGGCGTAGTCTAGTCTGACCGCTGCCGCCGCAGCCGCGGCAATTTACCACCTTGCTTTCATCGCACTTTTCCCAGAACATCGCTGTCACCTCCTTTCCTTGTGTCGGTTGATTCCGGCTCTGAATTGAGAATCCGGGTTTGCTCTACTACCAAGCTGGCGCCGCCGTTGCCGCCAGTTTTGACCGGGAAGCCAAGCTCCCGGCCTCTCCTGTCAGCTTTGACCAGCACCAGCACTTTATCCACGTCTGTTTTGTCGAAGCGGCAATGGCCCAGCTCATCGCATTCCGGGCTATGTTTATGCTCGATGACCAGGCTATGTGCTACCTCCTGGATTTGAGCGGGGGTTAAGCCCTCCGTCCGCCAAGCCATGTATTCCTGCATTTCGTCAGGCAGCGGGATTTTCCGCGAAAGGTATTGAATGAAGCCACGGCGCTGCTCCAGAGAAGGCAGCGTTAGCTGTATTATCCGGTCGAAACGCGATGGACGCTTGCGCAGGGCATCATCTATGGCGTCCAGGAAATTGGTGCTGGCGATGGTCACCACCTCGGCGCATTCTTCTATTCCGTCCAACTCGGCCAGCAGAGTGGGTAGAGCTGGCCCCTTCATGCGGCGCCTGTCCTCGCCGATTAAGTCGATATCTTCCAGGAACACGATGCTCGGTTTCAGGTCCCTGGCCAGTTCATATACTTCGTGGATATATGACGTGTAAATCAGATTACCTGTTGTGGCGGAGATGCAGGTAATATCCGGGCTCTGGTTCATAATAATCTTGTCTATCAAGGTCTTGCCGGTGCCCGGCTCGCCTGCCAGCATCACGCCTCTGCGTGGCAGTATGCCATATTTAGCCAGCTCCTCCTTCCTGTTCAGGAAATCAACGGTATTGGTTCTAATCTCATCCTTCAGCGTTTCATCCAGTGCCAGGTCATCCCAGCTTTTGAGCGGGAGTTTCAAGAAGTGTATGTTTCCACAGTATTCTATTTTCTTTCCCTGGTACAGGTTTTTGCCCTGTGCCAGTTCGCTGACACCCTTGGCGAACGCTTTGACCACCTTTTTCCTGGTACTCGTAACCACTGCAGAAGCGGCGCAGCGATAGTCTATCTTCAGTGAGATTACCACCCTGCGATCATCTTTCTCCACCAGCATATAACCCATGCACATGGCATTCTCACGCTTATCATAGTCAGCGTCCACCCTGGTGTAGTCGGGGACTTCGGCATCACGTCCCAGGACCTTCGCTATTTTCCAGTTCTCATTGGCAATGTAATCCTTGACCGCCCAGGCAAGCAGGTCGCTGTAATAACGGGGACGGATAATGGATACCTGTTCCTGCCTGCCTTTGCCCAGAAATGTGCGGATGGTATCCAGGTTTTTCTTGCGTATCTGCCTGGACCTGCGTATGAAGCCGGGCAACATATCATCTGAGCTGTCCTCGTCCATATCCTCAAAGTCGTCGTCCACTATTTCCTCTACCTCGTCCATCTCATCGAAATCCATATTGTTGTACCTTTTCTCCTTTCAGTTATTTTTATTGCCGCCGCCACCACCTTCTTAATTCATCACCTCCTTTCCGCAGTTATTTTTGGGATGCCCTATACAACAGTTAGCAGTGGCAATGCCTGCCACTGCTATGGGAAATCCTCACCTTTCCCACCCTTAGTGCTTACCTATGTTTTTTGCTTTGCTCACCTCCTTTTTTCTGTTACAGCTAAAATTTAACACTGCCCCGAGACAACGTTATGTCCACTTTTCAGGCAAATTTTTCATCGCAGGGCTTGCCAGGGGTGATATAATTCTCGTAAGGCTTTTTTGTTGGGGGTGGCTATGAAGCGCGGCGAACGTATCTACGACCGTACTGCCCGCCTGCTCAGAGTTGAGCATATCCTGTCTCAATACCCTGACGGTATCACCAGAAAGAAGCTGGCCCAGCTATGTGATGTCAGCACTAAAACGGTGGGGCGGGACATCGAGGCGCTGGACCAAATACTTAAGGTCCCCATCTGGATAGAGAAGAGGAAAGTAGGAGTTCGCCCCGAATATTTATTGCCTCGCATCTATTTTAGACCGGCCGAAGCCATGACCATCTTCATAGCTACTAGGCTGCTGCTCAGCTACAGCAATGCCTACAATCCCGATATCAACTACACGTTCACCAAGCTGAACTCCATTGTGCCTCCCGCCTTGCGAGACCAAATAGAAAAGACCCTGGTGTGGATGCAACACCTCAAAAAAGATGAACAGTTTATCCGCACCATGAACAGGCTCACCACTGCCTGGATAGAGGGGCGAAGAGTAAAGATTAAGTATCATACACTTGGCGAGAAAACCGCCAAGGAACGTGTCATTGAGC
Source organism: Chloroflexota bacterium (assembly GCA_037443085.1). Taxonomy (GTDB): domain Bacteria; phylum Chloroflexota; class Dehalococcoidia; order GIF9; family UBA5629; genus JBBIPA01. Next base: position 153,470 of record JBBIPA010000002.1, read on the forward strand.
CTTATTTTATCCAGCCAGCAGCGCTGGAACACGGCAACTACGTCATGGCTTACTGCCATCTCAAGAAAGAAATCCGCACTTTCAAAGTGGAACGCATCAGGAGCATAGAGTTGCTCGATGAGAAGTACGCTGTACCTGAGAATTTCGATGCTAATAAATACCTGGGCACCGCCCTGGGCATATCGGTCTATGGTGAAACCGAGAAGATCAAACTTAAGTTCAACCCGGTCATAGGCAGGCTGCCCACCGAGACTATCTGGCATCCTACGCAAAAAGTGCAGATGGAGCTTGATGGCTCGTCTATAGTGACTCTCAATGTGCCCATCACCGAGCAACTGGAAACCTTCATCCTGGGCTGGGGCGAGAAAGTGGAGGTGCTGCAGCCTGCTAAACTGCGCAAGCGGATAGCGAAGATAGCCAGGGCAACGGCGAGAGTTTACAGGAAGAAATAGTATCTGCGATAAAACAATGTCACTAAAGAATTCGCTATATGAAGGCAATTTTTTAAAGATCGAAAAGGGGATACAGATTCATGAATAACGAAGTAGCCAGACAGCTTGCTGAGAAACTAATTAAGATTTACAACCAACATAAACTACCCAAATATGCTGAACTAAATCGAAAATATCCAGAAGGATTCAAGCCGGAAAGAATAAACAGTAACCCTGAAGATAGCTTATTTCAACTCGTCATAATTGCTGCCTACGATCGTCAGCCATTCACCTATGGCGCTAGAGGTTGGGAACCAATTTGGGGGCTATCTAATTCGAAACAATCCTTACCAGCAATTCTACGAAGTGTAAGGCTTTTCGATATAAAGGATGTGGCTGCCCTGCAAGAGAACGATATTCAAGAACGTCTTTCGCAGTGTTATTTCTTCGGGTATCGACTTAACACTGATGGAGCATATACGCGCTACTGTAAGACATTTAAAGATGCAACGAGATTAATTCAGAGGGATGGCCTCCTATCTCTCATAAAGTCGGCTAGCACAGCACACGAAGTACAAAATGTACACAAGCATTTGGATAGCATCCATGGAATTGGACCTACCATAGCCTCTAAGCTGGTTATGTACGTTTTCAGAGAAATCCCTTTTGGGAATATTAACCCGCAAGAATTGCATTCTTCAGTTAAGCCTATACTAAAAGAATATCACAATGCTAATCTAGCAAAGGAACTAATGAAGTGTTACGGCCCCGACATCATAGACCAGATATATGAGGAATTAAAAAAACTTGGAGACCCTTTTGCAATTGATGCTCTCTACTATGTTGATCGAGACGAACCGAAGCTCAAAAATTGCTTGCTCAGCATCTCGACAATCGAGACGAATAGTGTAGGTAAAGCAAAAATAACAAATAAACAACATTCAGATATGAAGGATATAAAAGTAGAAGCGTGCAGTAGTGGTCTAGACATGCTGTTTGAACAGCTAAAGTCTGAAATCGAAAGTCAATTAGGTCACGAGATATATGTACGTAGTGAACAGGACAAACGAGGATGGAAACTATATCGTAAACCATACAAAAGTAATTTTGGTTATGTCGATAGGTATGCCAGAAAAGACAAGCTGTTTCCGCATCTTAGACTACCTCATTTACGCATCGCTGTGAAAAAGGAGTGGGCCGACAATGCCAATACAACTCCTGAATGTACTTCACCACATGGGTGGTGGGGCGAAGAGGAGGCATACTGGTGCGTTTGGCAGAACGACGAGCATTTAAAAGAAGTGGCCAAGTTTATAACGAAGATCTATTAGCTAGTATACTATTAAAGTAAAAGGTAGCAAAAATGCCAACTTATTCTCATTCAAGATTAAGCACTTACGAAGAATGTCCCTTAAGGTACAGGCTCTGCTATATCGATAAGATCGAGCGGGACATTGAGGGGGTGGAAGCCTTCCTGGGAAGCAGAGTTCACGATACTCTGAAAAAATGCTATGACGATGTGAAAATGGCGAAGGTAAACAGCCTGGAAGATTTGCTGGCTTATTACAACCAGGTATGGCGGAAGAACTGGCATGACGCCATCGTGGTGACCAGGGCAGAAGTAACCCCGGAAAATTACCGGATGCGCGGCGAGAAAATGCTGAAGGCATACTACGACAGGCATGCTCCCTTTAGCTCCGATACAATCATAGGTACCGAGATAAGGCTTAATTTCTCCCTGGATGACAACAATGACTACCGGATAGCTGGATATGTAGACCGCCTCTCCAAGACCAGCGACGGCATATGCCAGATTCATGACTACAAGACGTCGAGCTATTTGCCTGGCCAGAAGGACGCAGACGAGGATAGGCAGCTTGGTCTCTACCTGGTCGGCGTCCAGAAGAAATGGCCAGACATGAAAGACATCAGGCTGGTGTGGCATTATCTGGACCATGATACGGAACTGGTGTCTTACCGCTCGCCTGAGGCTATATCCAGCCTGGTTCAGGACACTATAAAGCTTATAGACGAAATAGAAAGCACCACGGAATTTAGACCAAGAGAATCCGGACTCTGCAACTGGTGCGCCTATCCTGACCTCTGCCCCTGCAGGAAGCACTTTTACACAGTGGAAGCACTACCAGTAAACGAATACCTGAAAGAGCCTGGCGTGGTGCTGGTTAATAAATTTGCTGAACTTAAAGAGCAGTCAAAAAGGACGGACGAAGAGATAGAAAGGGTAAAAGAGGCAATCATCGAATATGCTCGCCGCCAAGGGGTCGAAGTAATCAAGGGAAACGACCGCAGGGCTAGAGTCACCTTTGAGCAGAAGCTGAAACTCCCCGGCAAGAACGATGCCGAACGTCCAGAGCTGGATAATGTGGTGAAAAAAGCCGGCAAGTGGGACGAGGTTTCCATGCTGGATATCACAGCCATTGTCCATGCCATAGAGAGCGGAGAGTGGAGCCAGGGGCTTATCGACAAAATCATGGAATACGGTTGCTTCGAGGAAAGCACCTCAGTGCGCCTTTCCAGACTCAGGGAAGAGGAAGACTAGGTTCACTTCATATTGCTACCTTGTATATTGGCAATGCGTCGGGCTATAATGACGTCAAAAGCACCTGATCAAATGCACATTTGTTATTTTACTCAAGCAACACAGTAATACAGGAGTAACGAAGAATTGATCACAGAATACATCGAGGCAGCTTTAAAAAGAGCCAAATATGAAATCATTGACGATGAAGAGCCGTTTTACGGAGAGGTTGCGGAGCTTAAGGGAGTATGGGCGTCAGGAAAGACCCTTGAGGAGTGCCGCCACAACCTGGCTGAGGTTATTGACGGCTGGCTGGTGGTACGGCTGAAGAACGGGCTGCCTATTCCACCTTTAGGCGAACATCGGATCGAAGAACTAAAAAGGCTAGAGGTTAGTGGCTGAGCTATCGCCTGTTTCCTGGTCAGAATTGGTGAAGCGACTGCACAAACTCGGCTTTCAAGGCCCTTATCAGGGTGGCAAACACCCCTACATGATAAGGGAGAACGTAGTACTAACTATACCAAACCCCCATCGTAAAGAAATTGGCGTTGCCCTCCTGTCACGGATTCTAAAACAAGCCGGTATCACCAGGGATAAATGGCTCGAAGGTTAGCACGTTTACCAGTCAGTAGAGAGCGACAACCAGCTAATAATAATCACATGGTCGGTAATAGAGTAAACCAATCCGTTGCTGCCAGGCCTCGACTTTTCTACGGCTACGTCGTGGTTGTTGTGGCATTCTTTATATCCCTGCTGATCTACGGGATGCAGTATAGCTTCGGCATATTCTTCAAACCGATTCTTCAGGAGTTTGGCTGGACCAGGGCTATGACCGCAGGCGCTTACTCGCTTTCCTGGCTGGTTATGGGTTTCGGCTCCGTTCTAATGGGAGGGCTTAATGATAAATTCGGACCACGTATCGTAATGAGTATTTGTGGGGGCATTGCCGGCATCGGGTTTATGTTGATGTCACGCATCAGCACCGTCTGGCAACTATATGTAGTCTACGGAATTATCATTGGCACTGGTATCAGCGTCTGGGTTCCACTGATGTCAATAATAGCGCGATGGTTTGTGAAGAGAAGAACTACCATGTCCGGCATCGTTGGTGCCGGCATTGGTATCGGTACACTGATTGGCGCACCGGTAGCTAATAGCCTTATTTCCGCTTTCGACTGGCGTTCATCCTATATCATTCTGGGTGGTGTGCTTCTGGTCGCTATTGTCGGCAGTGCTCAATTGCTAAGGGGTGAGCCGAAGCAGATGAGACAAACGGCTTATGGTGCTACTGCCGTATCCGAGGAGGGGCATAGTCAAATAGAAAAATCTCTTTCTCTCAGTGAGGCGGTCAATACCAGACAATTCTGGCTGATTGTGTCTATGTTTTTCTGCTTTGGCATCAGTTTTCAAAGTATAGTGGCACATCTGGTGCCACATATTACTGATTTAGGCATAACGGCAACGAGCGCTGCTACCAGTATGGCTGCCATAGGTGGGGTGAGTATTGTCAGCAAGGTGGTGCTCGGAGGTCTCGGGGACAGGATTGGCAATAGGAATACTTTAATTATTGCCTTTGGTCTTATGGTACTGGCATTGGTATGGCTATATTTCTCAAGAGAAACGTGGCAGTTTTATTTGTTCGCTGTCATCTTCGGTTTTGGCTACGGCGGCCATATAGCACAACATTCACCTCTGATTGGAGAAATATTTGGCCTGGTTTCCCACGGTCTGATTTTCAGTACTATAGGTATTGGCATGTCGGCGGGGGCGGCTATCGGGCCGGTAATGACCGGTTTTATATTTGATGTTACCGGCAGTTACCTGGCGGCTTTTGTAATCACCAGTATTTTCAGTGCAATTGGCTTACTATTAACTGTTTTTTTGAAGGATAGAGTAACAAAACATTCATCGCATGGTAGCCCGCCAGTCTAGTTTGCGCTAGGACCTGACTATTGCTTCGCTACCTGCGATAACATGCTATCCCATCCTGTCATCCTGAGGAATCCGCCGCAGGCGGATGACGTGAGGATCGCTTCACTTTCACTAACCTATAACTTTTCACGTGTGATAGTGAAGTAGGGAGGTGGAGTGCTGGATGGGGTGAAGGGATTCTCACGCCCCGATTTCATCGGGACTCAGAATGACAGAGTGAGAAAGGTTTTGTCTCCGGAACAGCGCCACGTATTTCTACCTGGTTTAGCACGCTGCTGGTAAGCACTTAATGTCAGGCCACTACCAAAAACTTTAAGTGTTTCCACCGTCAGCAAACAGGTGCTACGGCGGAAGTCAGGGGTATTGCCTCGATGATACACTGATGGTGAAGAAGATGAGGTGAGGGGATAGAGGAAAATAAACAAAAAAGGAGGTGAACAAAATGACAGTCGGATTTATCGTAGCACTCGTTCTGGCAATACCCATCATCCTGTTCCCGGCAGCCTTCATCTGGTACATGAACATCGGTGGTATCGTTCAGGCCGTGAAGGAAGCCAAAGCCAGGGAGAAGAAGCTGGCTACCGAAAAGACGAGAGGCTAGAGGCAGAAGGGAATTCGGTAATGAAAGCAAGGAGGTAGCAATAACGAGGACGAAAATGACAGACACAGGATAAGGCTGGATATTCGAAAGAGTATCCAGCCTTATCATTTCAGGAGATGTTCCCAGACTTAATAGGAGTTGAACGAGGTAATTTTATCGAAGGCTTCCCGATTGTGCTTCCCATTCACCTTCTGCTGGTCGTAATAGCCCAGCGCAATCAGGATATCTATCTTCCTATCCTGAGGGATATTCAGCACCGACTTCACCGCCTTTTCATCGAACCATCCCATCCAGCATGTCCCCAGCCCCAGGTCATCAGCCTGGAGCACCAGATGTTCCCCAGCAATACCAATATCAATGAGGTAGTACTGTGTGCCGCGAAACATGCCGCCTATGCGAGCCAGGAACCTAGCTTTCTCCGAGACGATGACCACAATAACCGGTGCCTTTTTGGCGAAGGCATTGATGGCGTAGATGCCGCCGAAGGCGGCATCGCCTAGCTTCCTTTTCACCTCGGGGTCGTCCACGACGATGAATTTCCAGGGCTGGGAGTTGACAGCGGAGGGTGCCAGCCGAGCTGCTTCCAGGCACGTCAGTATCTTGTCACGCTCCACCGGCTTTTCCAGGAAATTCCTGATGCTTCTGCGGTGTTTTACAGTGTCGAAAAGAGACATGGTAATGTCCTCCTCTAAGTCATGAGTGGCCAGGGTGAAAAAACCCAAATTCTAAATCCGAAATACCAAACAAATTCAAAAATCGAATATTCAAATACAAAACCACCATCCCAATCCCCAAATGTAGGAATAGACCTTCAGGTCTGGCCATCCGCCTTTGGCGGAGAAATTACGCAACCTTTGCATTATTTACTGAAAAGCCTGACGGCCTCCCAGGTTGTCCCGAAATAACAATCATGAGGGACTCGCTGGTCCCCACTGAGCCCGCGCGGGATCGTCACGCCCCGATTGCATCGGGACTCACGACGACATATTTATTTTTAGGACAGCACGTAAGGTATTATTGTAAGGGAAGCATACCGACGATGGCAAAATTCCGGGTGATTTGACCTCAGCTACGTTTTGTCGTATAGTCTAACGAAACTTAAAATGGAAAGTTTAAAATAAAGCTTCGAAGCAATGAGATACCGCAGCATCAGCCACGATAAACTCGCTCCCATCTGGGCGATTATGATAATCAACCTGCTGGTATTTATTGCCACACTGGTATATCGCAAACTTATCTACCTGCTCGGATTGCAGCCGGCCACTTTCCTGGACCAGCCCTGGACTATCATCACCAGCATGTTCACCCACTATGACCTGTGGCATATCCTGGCAAATATGCTGATGCTCTATTTCTACGGTAGTTTCCTGTGCCAGTTGCTCGGGAACAGGAACTTTCTCATCATCTATTTCCTGGGAGGAATTCTGGGTGGCGTATTCTTTCTGCTCCTGGCGCCTCCTTTCGTCACTGGAATTGGCGCTTCAGGTGCAGTGTTCGCCCTGGGCGGTGCCCTGACAATTTTAACACCCAAGCTGCGTGTCTATATCTTCCCCATCCCCGTCCCCATGCCCCTATGGGTGGCAGTAGTCATAGGGTTCTTCATACTAGCAATAATTCCCGGAATCGCCTGGCAGGCGCATCTGGGAGGGCTGGTGCTTGGTCTCATTGCCGGCTACTTTTTCCGTCGGAGAGGGCGGATAATATATTAGACTGTTAACCTCTCACCCCTGCTCCTCTCTTCCGTTTCCTCACTCGTGGCAATGACATTTCTAGTGTCCACCATTGTGTTATACTTTAGACAAGACGTGTTAGCAGGCTATAGAATTGACTGATGCCTATCTTGACATAGAGACCACCGGGTTATCCCAGTTGTATGATGACATTACTGTCATTGGCATTTACCTGTGCTCTGATACCGAGGAGAAGCTGGTACAGCTCTACGGAAGCCAGGTAACCAAGAATAACCTGGTAGCGGCCCTCCAGGGCGTCAGCAGAATCTACACCTATAATGGCAAGAGGTTCGACCTTCCCTTCATCGACGCTTTCCTGGGGGTAAACCTGGAGAATGACTTCGGGCACCACGACCTGATGTTTACCTGCTGGGAATACAATCTCAAGGGTGGCTTCAAGGCGGTGGAGCGCCAGTTACAGATACCTCGCCAGACAGAGGGGCTTAACGGGCTCGATGCCGTGAGGCTATGGTGGCAATATCTGGACAGCTATGACGAGGATGCCCTGAATTTGCTGCTGCAATACAACAAAGAGGATGTGATGAACTTGAAGATACTGAGAGAAAGACTGGCTGAACAAGAAAGGTGGCGAGTAGATAATCTGGAAACACGTTTTGCTGATGCTGAGGTGGTGTGATAAAGTTAACGGTCAAGAGAGCTTCAGTTGAAAAACTCCTCCTTGTTGCCCATTATCTATCTTACCGGCTTTTTTGGATTCGCCAGCCAAAACCTGCTCGCGCCGGTAATGCCTCTGTATGCTACCAAACTCGGCGCTTCGGTAGCTGAAGTCGGTTTCATCGTAGCTCTTCTTGCCTATGGCACTGCGCTGTTCATGATCCCTTTCGGCCTGTTATCCGACAGATTTGGACGGCGCACCTACTTCGTTATCGGCTTTGTTATTCTTACCCTGTCTCCCGTGCTTTACATCTGGACTACCAATCCAGTGCAGCTTTCCATAGTGCGAGCTTTGAACGGAGTAGGAGCTGCTGCTCAGATACCAACGACCATTGCCACAGTGCTTGACTTAGCACCGGAAGAGCAACGAGGCAGGACAATGGGCTGGTATACCACCGCCACCCAGTGCGGCCTGATGATAGGTCCTGTACTGGGGGGATACATATTGAATGTTCTGGGCTTTACTGCTGCCTTCATCGGCAGTAGCCTTCTGGCATTCATAGGGCTGGCTATTATTCTATGGCAATTTAATCGTATCCCGTGTCGAGAGCATGCAGAGTTCAGTGCCAACCAATCCTGGAACTGGTTGAAACAAAGAAACCTCTATGGCGGCTTGCTGGCACCTCTTACTTTAGCTGTTGGAGTGGGCACGCTCGGCGCCTTTATACCGCTCTATGGCGCAGGCTTCGGCATAAACGCCACAGGCGCCGGCTTAATCATCACTCTTTCCTTTGCCAGCTCGGCCGTGTTGAGGTTACCGGCAGGCACCTTTTCCGATAAAGTCGGCAGGCAGCCTTTGATCATGGGGGGACTGGTGCTGGCAGCCGTCTCCATAACTCTTATCTCGCAGTTTCACAGTCTGATACTACTGAGCATCATCGCTCTTTGCTTCGGTGCGTCACAGGGTATCATTCAGCCATCGGGTATGGCATTGGTCGCCGACCTTTCTCCGAAAAAAGCCAAGGGTTTGGGAATGGCTATGTTTACTACTGCCTTCCAGACCGGCTATGCTGTTGGTCCTACAGCTATGGGGGCAGTGGCAGAAAAAAGCAATTTTGAAACCATGTTCATCGTTTGCGGTTTGAGCCTGGCTCTGGGCTTGCTCATTATCTTTATCCTGTTCCGCACCAGCCGAAAAACAGAGGCAGCGATATAGAAATGACTTAATAGTTTACCAGTGGAACGGGGCTTTGACAGCTCTAGGGGTTGAAGATTTTGGCAGCGGCTTCAGCGATGCCTACGAAGCCACCGGGGATGACGCCGAGCAGGAACACCAGCACGCAGCATAAGCCCAGGGCGACACGCAGCGCAGCCGATGATGGCACTTTCTCCTCAGAGGTGGGGGCACCTACCCACATCGTCTTGACCACTCTAAGATAGTAGAAAGCCGAGATAACGCTGTTGACCACGGCAACAATGACCAGCCAGAGCAAGCCAACCTTCACTGCGCCGCTGAAGATGTAGATTTTAGCGATGAGTCCTCCAGTGGGAGGCAAGCCAATTAAAGAGATGAGGCAGAAGCTCAAAGCCAGCGCTAGGAGCGGAGCCCGCTTGATCATGCCGGTAAAGTCATTGATTTCATCGCTGTTAACCTTGTTGGTGATGGCGATGATGGCGAAAAAGGCGCCGAGGTTGGTGACCACATAGCTCATGAGGAAGAAAATCAGCCCGCTGCGCCCAGCGAAAGCATCAGTAGATGCCATGCCTACGGTTGCCAGACCGACCATGAGGTAACCGGCCTGGGCGATGCTGGAGTAACCGAACAGGCGCTTAATATTGCTCTGGAACAGGGCAGCTACGTTACCTGCGGTCATAGTGATGGCGCTGAGGACGGCGATAATCATGCCCCAATCGGCGCTCAGCCAGGTGGGCTGACCAAAGAGCACGAGCATGACGCGGGTGATGACGGCGAAACCAGCAGCTTTGCTGGCAACGGAGAGATAGGCGGTGACCGGCGTGGGTGCTCCCTCATAGACATCAGGCACCCACATCTGGAAGGGGAAGCTGGCAATCTTGAAGCCGAAGCCGGCGATGAGCAGGATGATGCCCATGAGCAATGCCGGGTTTTGCAGGATGCTGTTAATGGGCAGTGATTCCAAGATGCCAGCAGCGCAGGCCAGGCAGGTCTTGCCGGTGATGCCGAAGACAAACGCCATTCCATAGAGCAGCACGGCTGAAGCCACAGCGCCGAGCAACAGGTATTTGAGTCCCGATTCTGTGGACTTTTTATCTTTCAAGAAGGTGGTCAGCACATAGAGGGAGATACCGCTCAGCTCCAGAGCCACGTACAGGGAAATCATGTCGGCGGCAGCAGTGAGGAACATCATGCCCAGAGCTGACAACAGCACCAGGGCGTAGTATTCGCCCTGGAATCTGTCAAATTTGCTGACGTAGTCCTGGGAAGCCAGAATCACCAGGCCAGCAGCCACGGCCAGCAGCAGCTTGAAGAACAGGGCAAAGGGGTCAAGCGCCAGGGTGCCGAAGAAGATGCTGTTGGGAGAGGCGCCCCACAGTGAAATGGTGAAACCAGCGGAAACGATTAAGCCAGCGATGCTGACATAAGCCAGAGCCTTCTTCTGCTTCACGAACAGGTCAAGCAAAATAACCAGCAGCGCAAAAAACAGCACAGTCAGCTCTGGTGCTATGAACGGCAGCTCAGCAATCAGCATTTTCATGGTTTACATACCTATTACTTTCATTATTGGTTCGATGCCCAGCCTGATAACGTTGGTCAGGATAGCCGGGTAGATGCCGACCAGCAGGATGGCGGCAACGAAACAGAAGATACATATTTTTTCCACGTTATCGGCATCAGGCACACCGTTGAATTTATCCAGCGGCGGGCCGTAGAAGACCCTCTGCAACATCCACAGAATGTAGCCGGCGGTAAAGACAACGCCGACCACGCCCAGGATGGTATAAATCTGGATGCCGGCGAAGGCGGTACTGGTGAAACAGCCCACAAAGGTAATAAACTCGGCAGCGAAGCCGCTGGTGCCGGGCAAACCGAGCGATGCTAGGCCAGCAATACTGAAGATAACCACGATGACCGGCATCTGCCGGGCCAATCCGCCGAGGTTATTAAGGTTGCGGTCATGAGTCTTCTCGTAAACCAGACCCACCATGGCGAAGAGAAGTCCAGTGATGATGCCATGGCTGAACATCTGGAGGGCAGCGCCGGTAAGGCTGATCTCGGTGAGGGCGAAGATGCCCAGTAGTACATATCCCATGTGGCTGACACTACTGTAGGCAATCAGCCGTTTCAAATCGGTTTGCCTCATGGTTACCCAGGCGCCGTAAAGCACGCCGATGATGGCTAATGCTGCCAGTATCGGCGCAGCCTGCCTGGCGACATCGGGCAATACGCTGACGACGAGGCGAATCATACCATAACCGCCCATCTTAAGCAGGGCACCCGCCAGGATGACACTGACTGCGGTGGGAGCGTCGGTATGGGCGTCGGGCAGCCAGGTGTGGAACGGGAACATGGGCAGCTTGATGGCGAAGCCGATGAACAGCAGGAAGAACATGGCGACCAGCGGGATAACCGGTTGGGCGATGGCTATCTTGCTGGCCACCTCCATGACACCGAAACTGCCAGTGGTGAAGTACACGCTCAAAATGCCAGCCAGCATCATGGCGCTGCCGATAAGCGTGTATATCACATACTTGATAGAGGAATACTCTTTTCTACCGCTGCCCCATATTGAAATTAGGAAGTACATGGGAATAAGCTCCAGTTCCCAGAACAGGAAGAACAGGATGAGGTCTAGAGAGCAGAAGACGCCCAGGATGCTGGTCTCCAGAAGCAGCAGCCAGATGAAATACTCGCGGGGTCTTAGCTGGATTTTCCATGATACCAGCACCGAGAGGAAGCCGAGGAAGGTCATCAATATAACCAGAGGCAGGCTCAAGCCGTCAACGCCGAGATGATAGAAGCAGTTGATGGCGGGTATCCAGGGTAGCTTCTCCTCGAACTGTATTCTGCCGATGGCTCCATCGGAGCGGTCGAAAAGGCAGAACACAACTATGGACAGGGCAAAAGAAGCCAGGGTAAAGATAAGCGCCGTATACTTTATGGCTTTTACCCTGTCTTTAGGCAATAAAGCAATAATAATCAGCCCTATCAGGGGAAGCACCAGTATGGTTGTCAAATAATACGAGTTCAAGTCAGCTTACCTCAACCAAAGATAAATACACATATGGCAATGGCAACGATGCCCAGTATAATAGTCATAGCATAGATTTGCAGTTGCCCCGTCTGAGCCTGGCGTATGGCCCTGCTGGCAGCTCCGGTGCCCTGGGCAACACCATTCACGGCGCCGTCAACCACGCGAGCGTCGAACCATGCCAGCCCCCGGAAAATGCTGTTTAATAGTACTGCCCTGACAATCACGTTCTCGTAGAGCTCATCAAGGAAGTACTTTCGCGAGAACAGTATATAGATGGGTTTGAAGATTCTGCCCACCGCCTCAGCGGAAATCCACTTAGCACCGTACATGGCATACGCCAGCAGAATACCTAAAATAGCTATAGCCAGTGCAATCAGGGGTTTGGGATGGGTGAGAACACCGAAGAAGCCTTCAAGGAAGCTGTGCTTTACCTCGCCATGACCCATGAAAGCACTAAATAAACCGGTCACATTCAGCCATCCTGATATGACCGAGGGGATAGCCAGCAGAACCAGAGGAATCACCATCACCTTTGCTGATTCGTGGGGACCATGCGACTCGTGGCTGCTGTGTCCATGCTCTGAAGGCGCTCCGCCCCGGTACTTGCCGCCAAAGGTCATGAAGATAGCTCTGAACATGTAGAAGGCGGTCATGAAAACAGTGATCATAGCCAGGATAAAGAGTACCGGGTTTTGCATGGCGGAGACTACGATTTCATCCTTGCTCCAGAAACCAGAGAATGGCCAGATGCCGGCGAGGCTGAGCGAGCCGATAAGAAAGGTAGCAAATGTCCAGGGCATAACTTTACGCAAACCGCCCATTAGCCTCATATCGAATGTGCCGGTGCCATGATTAACACTGCCGGCGCCCAAGAACAGCAGTGCTTTGAAGAAGGCATGATTGAACAGGTGGAAAATGCCGATGGCAACACCGCCTGTACCCAGACCCAGCATCATATAGCCAAGCTGGCTGATGGTGGAGTACGCCAGGACTCGCTTGATATCGTTCATCACCAGACCCATGCTGGCAGCAAATATGGCAGTTACGGCGCCAATAATTGCTACCGTAGTAAGAGCCGCTGGAGCATGCTCGAACATAGGATAGGTACGAGCTACCAGGAAGACGCCGGCGGCAACCATGGTGGCGGCATGGATTAAAGCGCTGACCGGAGTCGGACCTTCCATGGCATCGGGTAACCAGGTGTGGAGTGGGAACTGTGCTGATTTACCCATGGCTCCCATGAAGATGCCCAGGGCAGCCCAGGTGAGTACCGTGCCACCCAGCGTTCCAGCCAGAACCAGCTCATGAATGTGTTCAATATCGAAGGTATGAGTATTGGCGAAAATCAGCAGGATGGCAGCCAGGAAACCCAGGTCACCAAATCGGGTGACGATAAAGGCTTTCTTGGCGGCATCGGCCGCAGAAGGACGATGGAACCAGAAACCGATGAGCAGGTAGGAGCCTAACCCAACGCCTTCCCAGAACAGGAATACCATAAGCAGGCTGGAGCCGGTAACCAGGCCCAGCATGCAGCCGGTGAACAGGGACATGAAGGCGTAGTAGCGATGGTAGCCGGTGTCGCCGGCCATATAGCCCTGAGAGTAAATCTGCACCATGAGGCTGACGCTGGTGACCACCACCAGCATGACGGCAGTCAGGGCATCAACCAGCAAGCCCACGCTGAACTCAAACTCACCGATGGTGAGCCAGTGAAGGCTGGGTATCTCCAGCTTAAGCTGTGGCGTGCTCATTACCTCTATCAATACCCAGATAGAGAGCATAAAGGCAATGCCAATAGCGGTTATGGTCACATAGCCACTAATCCTGGGGCGATGGTTGAAGAAAGGCCTCAAGATAAAGGCGATAATGATAAGTGAGAGGAAGGGCAAGCCCAGTATTATCCAGGGAATTTGGTGTGGCATTAGAGTCTCCTTAAGATCTCCTCGACAACATGGACTTTCTCCTGGGACACCAGTACGTGATATGACGACAGCTCTTTGGGCCTGGATTTGCCCGGCTCAGGCAATATCCGTGTTGGTATACCCTCGCCCTCAAAGAACTCCTTCCACATCTCCGCCAGTATTAAATTAGGTGCGCTTTTCACTTGAACCCACATAGTTAGCTCTCTACCATTTTGTTAAATCGAACTTATCCACGCTGATGGTTTTGTGATTGCGGTAGATAGTAATGATAATGGCTATGCCCACAGCAGCCTCGGCGGCAGCCACTGCTATGACAAAGATGGCAAAGACGTGCCCGGTGAGCGCCAACGGCGTCACATAGCGCGAGAAAGCCACCAGGGCAATGTTGACAGCATTCAGCATGATTTCGACGCACATTAAAATAATCACGGCATTACGCTTGGCCAGCACGCCGTATAAGCCAAGCGAGAAAAGAATCGCTGATAACACTAAATAATGTACTAAGCCCACTGTCATGCGATTATTTCTCCCTTATGAGCACGATGGCTCCTAATACTGCTGTGAGCAGCAAGATGGCAGTGATTTCCACGGGTAACAGGAAGCCGCCTTCGGCAAACAGCATTTGCCCTATTATCTCCGGTGTTTTTTCTACCGGTGGCTTGTCACTGATCGTCCATTTAGTATTGATGGCGGTGAACGTCAGAGTGATTACCAGCAGTATACCGACGATGATAGCAGGTATGCGGAACTTTCCCGAAGGATTCCCCTTGTGGACGTCACGGGTGAGCATGATGCCCACTATCAGCAGAATGGAGATGGCACCAACGTAGACCAGAATCTGTACCACTGCCAGGAAGTCGGCGTGAAGTGTGATGTAGATGCCGGCGATGACCAGGAAGAGCAGAATCAGCGCCAGAGCTGCCCTGAAGACATCGCGGAGGAATATCACCGCCAGAGCTGCGGCGATGCTGATAATTGCCAGTATCCAGAAGACAATATCAAACACCATCAAACACCCCAACCTCTCTTTTTGCTCAGGGACAGGAAGCTTAATTTCTGTCCGCCTTCTTCCTTCTTCTTATCGCTATATATCAACAGGCTCTGTTTGGGCAGAGTGGCTTCAACCTTGGGGCGGAAGTAGCCGCTGGGCTGCCTGATATCCGATGGCATCAGGTCTGCCTTGCTCAGCACCAGGTCGCCGCGACGATATTGGGAGCGCTCATAACTCATGCCCATAGCCAGTGCCTCGTAAGGGCAGGACTCGATGCATAAGCCGCAGAACATGCAGCGGCCAGTGTCTATTTCAAATTTATCAACTAAATACCTGTTTTCCTCGCCATCACGGTGGGTAACTATCTCAATGTTTCCCTGAGGGCAGCTCTTGGCGCAGGTAGCGCAGCCGGTGCATCTGTCGATGAACCACACCAGATCGTTGCCTCGGATGCGCCGTGAGACAATCAGCTTTTCTTCGGGGTATTGCACGGTGAGCGGGGAACGGAATAGATGCTTCAGCGTCAATACCATTCCCTTGGCAATACCGATTCCGTATCTTTCAAACTTCAACTCGGCCGCCTCCAAGCGTAAATAATCGTGACCACAGTAGTATCAAAATACCGGCGCAGATAAAGTTGATGATAATCATGAGCCAGGGCAGGGTTGCCGGCAGCCACAGCTTTTCCACGGCTACGATAAACAGGTTGATGATTGCCATGGGCAGCAAGCCTTTCCAGGCGAAACTCATGAGCTGGTCAACGCGCATGCGCGGTATGGTGCTGCGAATCCACACGATGACAAAGAAGATAATTACCATTTTAATCAGCAGCCATATAATCGGCGGCAGCACCGGCCCCATCCAGCCGCTGAGGAACAGGGTAGAAATGATTGCTGAGTATACAGCGGTATGACCGTATTCACCCAGATAGAACATAGCGAATTTCATCCCTGAGTACTCGGTGTGGTATCCGGCGACAATCTCGGAGTCGGCTTCCAGAAGGTCGAAGGGGCAGCGGTTCATTTCAGCGAGCGCCCCGATGAAGAAGATTACGAAGCCGAGCGGTTGCATCAGGAAGAAAGGAATGGTTTGTGCTGCCACTATCTGGGTCAGGGAAAGCGAGCCGGCCATCAAGACCACGCCGACTACCGCAAACACGATGGGAAGCTCATAGCTCACCATTTGGGCTACCGTGCGCATAGCTGCCAGCAGGGCGAATTTATTGTTGGATCCCCAGCCAGCCATGTAAATGCCGACTGTGGATATCGAGCTAATTGCCACGACGTACACGATACCGACATTGAGGTCGGTAAGAATAGCGCCCTCATGTATGGGAACTACAGCGAAGATAAGCAATATGGGTATGAACACAATGAGTGGCGACAGGAAGTGAATTACCTTATCGGCTTTCGCCGGCACGATATCTTCTTTTAATAGTACTTTGACCGCAGTGGCCATGGGTTGGAGGATGCCTTCTGGCCCAAACCTGTTGGGGCCGAGGCGTATCTGAAATCTGGCAGCGAGACGACGCTCTATGTAGATGAATACGATGACCATAATGAGGACAAAGGCGAGGATGATGATAATGCCAACCAGAGCCGGGACAAGATAGGCTGCCCATTCGAATCCAGGCCATAAGCCTTTGAGCCAGACATAGAATTGCTCCAGCAATGTCATTAGCGGTCTATCTCCCCCATACAGATATCCATGCTGCCGAAGGTCAGTATCAGGTCGGCTACTTTCCAGCCCCTGACCATATCCCTCAAGGCGGTGAGATTAATCAGCTCCGGCGGACGGATATGGCAGCGGTACGGTGCAATAGAATTGTCGCTGACTATATAGAAGCCAAGTTCGCCTTTGGGCGCTTCGATGCGGGAATAAATTTCGCCTGCTGGTGGTCGTATCAATGCGGGTACATCAGCGCAGGTGGCGCCTTTGGCTGGTAGCTGAGCGATTGCCTGTTCCAGTATCCTGATGCTTTGTTGCATCTCCAGGATTTTAACCCAGTAACGGTCATAGCAATCGCCATTGGCGCCGGTGGGGATGTCAAATTCGAATCTATCGTAGATGGAGTAAGGGTCAGCCCGCCGTATGTCCCATTTTACGCTACTGGCTCTAAGTACGGGACCGCTGGCGCCGATATTAATGGCAAGGTCGGGGGTTAAGACGCCGACTCCCTTGGTTCGTGCCAGCAGAATTTCATTGGCAGCCAGAAGCTGGTTATACTCATCGATAAAACGTGGCATCTCAGCCACAAATCTCTTAGCTGCTGGCAGAAATTCCTCGGGAATATCCTGGCTGATGCCGCCGATGCGCATATAATTGTAGAGCAGCCGCTGACCGGAGACCATCTCAAACAGGTCCACGATTTTTTCTCTCTCCCGCCACATATACATCAATGGAGTGAAGAAAGCGCCCATGTCATTGAGGAAGGCGCCAATGCCAAGAAAGTGGCTGGAAATGCGCATTAGTTCGGCGATGATGATTCTGAGGTATTCGGTTCTCTCCGGCACCTTGATGCCGGCCAGTTTTTCCACAGCCAGCACATAAGCCAGATTGTTGGTCATTGAGGCTACATAGTCGAGCCTGTCAGTGAGAGGGATGACTTGAGTATACGTTCGTCCTTCCGCCAGCTTTTCGATGCCGCGGTGCAGATAGCCCAGTACAGGCTCGAGGTCAACCACAACCTCACCATCGAGGGTGACCTTCATGCGGAAGACGCCGTGCGTTGACGGATGCTGGGGACCCATATTCAGGATGAAGGGCTGGGTTTGCAGTGTCATACTATAAATAATCCCTCCGCAGCGGATGCCCCTGGAATCCTTCCCAGAGGAACAGGCGTTTCATATTGGGATGTCCACTGAAGGTGATGCCCATCAAGTCGTAAATTTCGCGCTCCTGGAAGTCAGCAGTGCGCCACAGGCTGACTACCGAAGGCACTGTGGGCTTTTCCCGCTCATAGCATCTTGTCTTTAAGGTCAGGCTGTGATTGCGATTGAGCGAAACCAGGTTGTAGACCACTTCAAAATAATCCGTGTAGTCCACGGAGGTGAGGTTGGCCAGATAGTTAAAGTCGAACTCTGCAGAATTTTTTAAATAATCAGCTACCTGGTACAGGGACTTGCTGTCCACTATCACCGCATTTTTATCGGCGGCGGTGACTGAGCCAGGGAAAGCGCTGGCTATTTTCTTGGCTGTCTCTTCGCTATTTAAGCTAGTCATGTTTTCTAACCAAGCTATCCTTTAAGATTTTCTGCTGAATGAGATTGATGCCGTAAATAAGAGCTTCGGGACGTGGTGGACATCCTGGTATGTATACATCGACGGGGACAATACGGTTGACGCCCGGCACCACGCTGTACGATTCTCTGAATGTGCCGCCGCTGATGGCGCAAACGCCCATAGCGATAACCCATTTTGGTTCCGCCATCTGGTCATAGAGCCTTCTCACGGCTGGGGCCATCTTCCAGGTGAGGGTGCCGGCGACAATCATCAGGTCAGCCTGGCGTGGCGACCAGCGGGCAATATCCAGACCCCAGCGCGTGAAGTCAAACCGCGACATTCCCGCGCTCATCATTTCCAGGGCACAACAGGCTAATCCCAGCAGGAAGGGAAATGTAGAGCGTGCCCGTGCCTGGTCAAATAAAAAGTCTACTGTGGTCAAAACGACGTTGCGCTTAAGCTCCTCATCCAGCCAGCCGTCCGGGTCCGGAATCGGCTGCTGCGAATTTTGCTGTAACTGCACGATTCTGGTGACTTCGGCAGCATCATATTGCTCAGGGGAGAAGATAGCAGGCTTTTCTATTTCCACTGCAAGGCTCCTTTAAACCAGGCATAGGTATAGCCCACCATGATAATCAGGAAGAAAATGGCGACAGAGAGCAGGCCGAATGCGCCCAGGTCGCCCAGGCTGATCGCCCAGGGATAGAGAAAGACAGTCAGTACGTCTAAAGCTACAAACATCACGGCAAAGAGGTAGTATCGGAAGTTAAACTGGACCCAGGCATCGCCGATGGGCTCCATGCCGCATTCATAGGTTGACAGTTTGGCTGGAGTTTTCTTGCGGGGAACGACGCCGATGCGGCTAAGAATTAAGGGAATAAGAGGCATTATGATGGTAAACAGAATGGCTATGATAAGGAGTATACCAACGTATCCGTATTGTGCTAACAAGAACTTGGCCTCCTAGCCTCAAAAATGCCGACGGGAAGTATATCATATCTAAAAAAAGAAAAGCAAGTAAATTTACCCGCTTCTATTAAACAAAAAGCAGGTAGTTATACCTATTGTTTTTACTAACCTTCAATCCCGTATATAATAGTGCTGCTTTACGATGCGTATTACTGGTGGTGCCGCCCGGGGGCTGCAATTGAAAGTGCCCCTCAAATGCCAGATTCGTCCCACCACGGACAGAACGAGGGAGGCTGTTTTTTCCATGCTGGCATCGCGAGCCAGTCGCTGGTCCCGGCTTTTGGACTTATATGCTGGCACGGGTGCCCTGGGCATCGAGGCATTGAGCCGGGATGCGGAATGGGTCGACTTTGTTGACCAGGAACCCCGCTGTTGTGCTATTATTAAGCAAAATTTGTCGAAAGCCGGGTTTACCCAGCGTGCGCATGTTTATTGCTGTAGCGTGTCGAAGGCACTGACCTTCCTTGAAGGTAGCTATGATGTTATTTTTATCGACCCGCCTTATTCAGACACCACCACAGGGAATTTGTTGATGCAACTGGATAGCTCAGGCTACATTCATCAGGAATCATTTGTGGTAATTTCCCATGCTTCACGCTTGCCGCTGGCGGGTAGTTACGGTGCCATGCGGTTGGTAAAAGCAAAACGGCATGGTGATACCAGTATCTCAATCTACTGCAGGGAGGGCAACAATTGATTACTGCTCTTTACCCCGGAAGCTTCGATCCTATCACCAACGGGCACCTTGATATCGCCACCCGAGCCTCAAAGATATTCGACAAGCTGGTTATCGGCGTGTATGACCGACCTGAGAAGCACCTGCTGTTCTCCACTGAAGAGCGGGTGGAGCTGGTGGAAAAGGCGGTAGCCCATTTGAAAAATGTGAGGGTGCAGCCTTACTCCGGCTTGACCGTTGTTTTTGCCAAAAAGATAGGAGCTAGGGTGATGGTCAGGGGCTTGCGGATGAGCTCTGACTTCGAGCGGGAATTTGAAATGGAGATGATGAATAAAAAGCTGGTGCCTGACCTGGAGCTGGTGTGCATGATGGCCAGCCTGCAGTATCAGTTTCTCAGTTCCAGCCTGCTGAAAGAAGTGGCTCAACTGGAAGGCTGTTTAGACAATATGGTGCCTGACCATGTGGCGGTGGCGCTGAGAAAGAAGTTTGGACTTAGAAGTCGAAAACGCTAAAATAAGGGCTAAAAAATATAACAAGGCAAGGAGGATATACCAGAAATGGCCTACAAAATCACCGATGACTGCATAAGCTGTGGTGCCTGCGAGGCAGAATGCCCCAACAAGGCAATCAGCGAGGGTGATACAGTCTATAATATCGAACCCGATAAGTGCACCGAGTGTGTCGGCTCACACTCATCTTCTAAATGTGCTGAGGTTTGCCCGGTAGATTCCTGCGTTCCTGATCCAGCTCATAAAGAGACTAAAGAACAGTTGCTGGCAAAGTGGCAGAAGCTGCATCCCGGCGAGACCCCCAAGCCCTAAATTTACATTTATAGGTAACGAGAGATAAGCTAATAGTCTGGAGAGAGGGCTAATCCTTCTTAGCACCCAGGCTTTTGGCTTTATCAAAAGCAGCGATGATAGCTTGGAGCAGGAGCGAGCGCAAGCCTCCTGTTTCGAGTTGTAGTATTCCCTCCGCAGTAGTTCCTCCAGGCGACGTCACCATGTTTTTCAGCTCAGCGGGGTGCTTGGTGGTTGTTTTCACCGCCCTGGCTGAGCCGATCACCGTCTCTATCACCAGCTTTTCTGCCATATCACGCGGCAGGCCGATGTGGACGCCAGCATCGGTAAGCGCCTCGATGACCAGGAAAATATAAGCCGGTCCGCTGCCGCTCAGGGCAGTAGCCATATCGATGTACTTCTCATTGTTGACATAAAGTTCCTCGCCGGCGGCAGAGAGGATTGATTTTGCGGTTTCTTTCTGTTTCTGGCTCACATTGGCAGAAGCCGTCCACACTGTCATGCCTTCGCCGATCTGCGCCGGCATATTAGGCATGGCGCGGACCAGGCAATTGTGGTTCAATCCCTGCTTCAGCGTTTCCAGGGTGACGCCGGCGGCTATGGAGAGCACCATTTGTTTCGAGGATAAACCCTTCAGTTCCTGAAGCACGTTGGGCACATCCTGTGGCTTCACCGCCAGAACGACGACATCCGCCTTTTTGGCTGCTTCTACATTATTGGCAGTGATCTTCACGCCATAGCTCTTTTTCAGAACATCCCGCCGCTGCTGGCTAACATCGCTGACCGTGATGTCTTTGACTCCAGCCACGTTCCTGGCGATGAGGCTTTTGAGGAGCGCCTCTCCCATGATGCCGCCGCCGATAAAAGCTATCTTCATTGTTTTCTCCTCCCTGTGAAAATGGCTCTGCCTATTCTTATCATGGTAGCCCCTTCCTCGATGGCTACCTCGAAATCATCGGTCATGCCCATGGACAGATGCTCCAGCCCCAGGCTATCCCGCGTCTGGCGTAGTTGCCGGAACACGGGTCGCACATCTTCGGGGTCGGCGGCGATGGGGGCAATGGTTATCAGCCCTTTAATTTCCAGGTTAGTCAGCTTGGCTATCTCTGTAACAGCGCTGGCTACCTCTGCCACCTCAAAGCCGTTTTTGGTGTCTTCCCGGGAGACGTTGACCTGGATGAGGATAGGCAATGTCTCCGGCGCCTGCCTGTGGAGCACCTGTGCCAGTTTCACCGAATCGACGCTGTGAATTATATCAAAAAGGTGGGCAGCCAGCTTGGCTTTATTGCTTTGGACATGGCCTACCATGTGCCAGGTGATTTGGGGTCTCAGGTCGGCTAGCTCCTCTATTTTGGGCTGTGCTTCCTGGACGCGGTTTTCGCCGAAGTCCCGGATGCCGCAGTCGAAGGCAGCCCTTATAGCAGTAGTCGGTTGCCCTTTGGTTACTGCCACCAGCCTGACGTCGCCTGGCGACCGGTGGCTGCGCTCGCAGGCCTGGTTGATGCGCCTGTGCAATTCCTCAAGATTGGCTTGTATCATATCCATGTCTCAAACTATTTTACGGCTGCCTGCATCCCCTGTTCAATGCCGCTGCGCTGTATTATCTTACCCGGCGGCTGGATTTTCCTGCGGTAGTTACTATCAAGGAAACGTCCGATAAACGGTGGCGCTGGAAAATGAACCAGCTTTCGGAATACTTTCGCCACGGTAAGCCAGAACACAGGAAACGCCAGGATTACGATGATGACTATTAAGAAGATTTTGAGTGCCATGGCTGCTAAGTCTATAAGATACAGTGATTGCTAATCATACGAGTTAATTTTCTAAATATGTGAGCTATTCGAAGAGTTCTGGCTCTATTATTTTCATGTAATTGTTCACATAAAACATATCAGGCTCGTGCTTAAGAGGACGTACTTTGATGCTAAATTTTGGCTCATTTGCATTGCTGCTGTCGAATAGAACC
The DNA here is from genome assembly GCA_037443085.1 of Chloroflexota bacterium. Classification (GTDB taxonomy): domain Bacteria; phylum Chloroflexota; class Dehalococcoidia; order GIF9; family UBA5629; genus JBBIPA01. The sequence goes on from JBBIPA010000002.1 coordinate 176,096, forward strand.
AGCCCAATGCCAAAGATCAAGCATAGAGCATCTAATCTTGAAATGTCACCCTCAGGTGAATTTCTTGGAATGACGATATAGGATTTGTGGCTGAAGAGCTTGTACGAACAAGCCTGACCGAACGCGGTTATTAAATCTTTCGAATCAGCCTTTACCTCTGCTGAGACAATTTCCGTATGAGGTTTAATGATATCGCTGGGACGTGGTGCTCTCTTGCCAATTACATCTGGTGTTCCCCATTTATCTTTGAATTTGTTTCCACCTAGTGGTATTGCTTTAGTGCATTCTTCTGATTCGTTAACGAGCCAATCAGCAAATGGCTTATAGAAGGCCTCCTCTTTTATTCTCTCAATTTCTACTGGAGGTTTTTGTTCCTCCTCTTTGGCTTCTGCTTCTCTAAAAGCGATGCGACGGAAAACCCCTCGTGCTGGTTTATATATTTCATTAGGTATACGTGTCTCGAGATTCCAAACTGTTCCATGGATGGTATTTATGGGAATATCTGATAATTCCTCATGTATTTCTCTCACAAGATCTGCATAGTGTACTCCATTTGGATTCGAGTCGAGTATTTTGAGTGCTACTGATATTATTTTTTCCCTACTTGTCGCCATGCTGCCACCTCATTCTAATTTAATCTTCAACGATTTCTGGATTGGCATCCAGCTTTTCTGACACCCTTTTCACTGTCATGTGATTGAGTTGTTTGCTTTTCATTACAACTCTGACCGTCTCTTTAAAGGGTTTGCCCGAAGACATTTCAAGTTTTATGGCCTCTAAAATTATCTGTTGGCTAGCAGGTAGTCTGTGTTTCATACTGGTTCAGTCTCTCTGCCCTAGTGCTACCCAACCACTATATTAATCAGTCTTCCTGGCACGTAGATGATTTTGGCGGGTTGTTTGTTGTTCAGGTAGGGTTTAATCCGTTCCTGGCTCAGAGCCAGCTTTTTGGCTTCGTCCTCGGTGATGGAGACGGGCACGGTGACCTTGTCACGGAGCTTGCCGTTGACCTGGATGACCAGGGTGACTTCCTCCTCTTTGGCCAGCTCCTCATTCCAGGTGGGCCATTTCTGGTTGTGGATGCTGTAGGGGTGACCGGTAGTTACCCAGAGCTCTTCAGCGAGGTGTGGCGCCGATGGGGCGAGCAATAGCAGCAGGGTGCTGATGGCTTGCTGCCAGGCTGATGCGGAGACGGTGCCCTCATCCTGTACCTTGCCCAGGTAGTTGGTGAACTCCATGAGGGCGGCCAGCATGGTATTGAAGCGGAATCGTTCCATGTCCTGGGTTACCCTTTTGATGGTCTGGTGGGTAATACGGAGCAGCTCTTTTTCGGCATCAGGGGTGGTAGTTCTAGCGGTATAATTGGCGGTGACCAGGTTCCAGACGCGGTTCAGCCAGCGGCTCATGCCGACGATGCCGTTGTCGTTCCATTCCCCACCCATCTCCCACGGTCCCACGAACATGAGATAAGCGCGGACGGCATCGGCCCCCAGCTCTCCAATGTAAACGTCGGGCGTGACCACATTGCCCTTGGACTTGCTCATCTTCTCGCCTTTGTAGATGATGATGCCCTGGTTGAACAGCCTGGTGAAAGGCTCGTCGAAATTCACCACCCCGATATCCCGTATCGCCTTGTTGAAGAAGCGTGCATAGAGCAGGTGCATATTGGCATGCTCGGCGCCGCCGGTATACAGGTCAACCGGCATCCAGAACTTCATCCTGGCTTTATCGAAGGGGTAGTTATCGGCATCAGGGCTGGTATAGCGCAGGAAGTACCATGAGGAGCACATGAAGGTGTCCATGGTATCGGTTTCCCGCTGCGCCGGCGCGGAGCATTTGGGGCATTTAGTATTAACAAAAGACTCACAGTATTTCAGCGGCGACTCGCCGGTGGGACGGAACTCGGCATCCTGGGGTAATAACACCGGCAGGTCTTTCTCAGGCACGGGCACGATGCCGCATTTCTGGCAGTAAATCACGGGGATGGGCGCTCCCCAGTAGCGCTGTCTTGAAATAAGCCAGTCGCGCAGGCGGTAGGTGACCGCCCGCTTGCCCCAGTTTTTCGACTCCATGTAGTCACAGATGGCGTCAAAGGCCTTATCGCTGGGCATGCCGTTGAACTGCGCCGAATTGACCATGGTGCCGTTTTCCACCCAGGCAGCGTCAAGTTCTTTGCCATCCCAGTCCGGCGGCGCAATGACCACGCTGATGGGAAGGCCGTACTTCTTGGCGAACTCGAAGTCGCGCTGGTCATGGGCGGGCACTGCCATCACGGCGCCGGTGCCATAGCTGGGCAGCACATAGTCGGCAATCCAGATGGGCACCTTCTCTTCGTTGACCTTGTTGATGACATAGCTGCCCAGGAAAACGCCGGTTTTTTCTTTCTCTACCGATGTCCGCTCGATTTCGGTCTGCCGCAGGGTCTGGTGAATGTATTTCTCTACCGCGGCTTTGCGTTCCGGGGCGGTGAGCTTGGGGACTAAAGGATGCTCCGGCGCCATGACGAAGAAGGTGACGCCGTAGATGGTATCGGGGCGGGTGGTGAATACCCGTAGCTCTTTCTCGGCAATGCCTTTGTATTCCAACCCGAAGGAGAGGTCGGCGCCGTAGCTTTTGCCGATCCAGTTCTTCTGCATAATCTTGATGCGCTCAGGCCAGTCGATTTTACTGTGGTCGAGCAACTCTTCGGCGTATCTGGTAATCCGGAAAAACCACTGCTCCAGGTATTTCCTGACCACGGGCGTGTTGCAGCGCTCGCATAGGCCTTCGCTGGTCACCTGCTCGTTGGCGAGGACGGTCTGGCATTTGCCACACCAGTTCACCGGCGCCTCGGCGCGGTAGGCGAGGCCGGCTTCGTACAGCTTGAGGAAGAACCACTGCGTCCACTTGTAGTATTCGGGGACGCAGGTGATGACCTCGCGGCTCCAGTCATAGATGGCGCCGATGGTCTTGAGCTGGCGGCGCATGTTTTCGATGTTGTTCATGGTCCAGGTATAGGGGTGGATGCCACGGCTGATAGCGGCGTTCTCTGCGGGCAGGCCGAAGGCATCGAAGCCGATGGGATGGAGCACGTTGTAGCCCTGCATCCGCTTGAACCTGGCCTGGACGTCCGACGGTGCCATGGCATACCAGTGTCCGATATGAAGGTCCCCGGAGGTGTAAGGGAACATGGTCAAGGCATAGAATTTGGGATGGGGGTCGTTTTCCTTGACTTCATAGAGGCGGTCAGCCACCCATTTTTCCTGCCACTTTTTTTCGATTTCCTGGGGATTATATTTCGGGGAGGTGTTCATAATGGGCTGATTTTAGCTGGTTGGGAATTATCAGTCAACCTCACCCCCTGTGTCCCCCTCTCCTTCACTTAAGGAGAGGGGGAAGAAAGGTTTTCGAAGGGGCAAGCCCCTTCGAACTTCTCGTAGGAGGGGGGAAGGAAAATTGCAATACCTGTTTACTTGTTTGTTCATTCTGGCTCTGCTATGCTTCACCTGAGGAAGGAAAGCGATGGCGAGTAATAGCGACTCTTCTATCGGCTACGAAAAGCTTCACTTTGTAGACTATATCAAGATTAACGTTTTGGGATTTGCCATTAACGTCCTGTGGAATCCCATGAGCACCATTATCCTGCCGATAATGGTGCTGTATTTTGTTGACGAGTCTCAGAAGAATACTTACCTGGGGCTTATCACCATGGTGGGCATCATTGTGGCGATAATAGTTCAGCCGATAGCGGGGGTGGTGAGTGACCGCTCTGGGTTTGCCTGGGGAAGACGCCGCCCCTATATTCTAGCAGGTGCGCTGCTGGTAGCGTTGCTGCTGCTGGCGCTGAGCCGGGCTAACAGCCTGGCTACCCTGTTCCTTATTTATTGCCTGCTGCAGGTGGCCAGTAATATCGCTAATGGTCCCTGGAATGGTTTTATACCTGACTTGGTGCATGAGAACAGACGGGGGTTGGCTGCGGGGGTGAAGGGTATACTGGAAATACTGGGCGCTCTTATCGGTATTCAAGTCATCGGCTATGTGATGAGCGCGCGCTTTTCCGCCGCAGAGAATACCAAACTGCTCCTGTCCCTGGGCGTGATAGCTGCTGTCATAGTATGCGCCATGCTGGCAACTATACTCACCGTCAGGGAGAAGCCGGGAACACCCGGGCAGCAGCTTCCCTGGCTGCGCCTCCTGTATCAGACCTTTAAGATTAACGTG
>JBBIPA010000003.1:0-26523 GCA_037443085.1 Chloroflexota bacterium
GGAGAAAATGGCGACCCCATCACCCCCGGGGAAAACAGGCTTTTCTGTTGCTGGCGGCACTGTTACCGGTGTTATGGCTGATTGCATCATCAAGGTTAACACAGGTGGAACGACACATTCAATCCGTTATATCGGAATTCACACCCTGGTGCCCTATCGCTACGTTAAGCCACTGGAATACTATATTGAGGAATGCCGCAACAAGAACAACGAACTGGTAAAGGACAAGATAGTGCGCCTGGAAAAAGATGTTTCGGAGACCGATAAATCAGGGCATTTGCTCAGATACGTGTGGGTGGGCGATCTGATGGTCAATGCTGAACTTGTCAGGCAGGGCTATGCCATGGTGCTGGGTTCTCCACCGGATATGAAATATTATGATATGCTGGCCAAACTGCAGCAGGAAGCCATGAGTGAAGGACGAGGGTTGTGGTTAGAGGAAAAAGAACAGGCCGGCAGTATCCAGGCTCTGGGCCCATTCGCGGGCAATATTATTTCCAAAGTCTACCATTACTCGTCCTGCGAGCTGGTCCGCAACATTAAAGAAGCTAACAGGATATACGAATAGCGCACTGGCGCGTGGCTATATGCCTTGCGAGGTCTGCAAGACTCCTAAGAATATAGGTGGCGAAGGAGCAGATCCCGCCAGCACTGCCACACCAGACCCTAATTCAAATGTAAGGTGGCCACGGAACTAATGCAGAAATAAACTAATGATACAGTTCCCGTGCTACGTCTTTCAAGCCCAGTTCTTCCAGCTTCTTCCTGCTGGGTTTGGCGGTTACCTGGTCCCAGTCCATGGCAGCGAGGTATTCTTTAACCAGCGTATCTTCATCAATAGTGACGCCCGCCAGAGGGCCTTCCTTCTTGGGCGGTCTACCCAGTACCCTATCGGGGACTTTGAATTGTAACGGGTTCAGTCCCTCTCGAATGTTGAAGGCCTGCCGAATATTGGCTATTCTCTCGCCTGTCTTGAGCAACTCCTCGGTAGTTATATCCCAGCCGGTAACGGCACGCATGAATTCAGCCACAGGCTCGACGCTGGGAAATGCCCAGTATACAAACAGGCACATTCCAGAACAGACCACGGCATGGTTGAAATTACTACCTGTTTTGCGTATTTCACCTCGGCCGCTGAATGATTTAAGGTCGAATTGAGGCAACAGTCCCTGAGGATGCATTGGCCCGTTGGAGAGTTCTGAGCCGGAAAAATGACGGGCTGGCGTGGGGTCCAATTTGTAAGTGGTGGCATAATTGAATGAATGCTTGGGGTCATGCGCCGGGATTTCCTGCCCTTGAATGTGCATGGCGTATTTACTAGCCCCTTTGCCAATCTTCTCCGCTGCCACTTTCACTCCATCAGCCAACACTGCCCCGAAACCTTCTTTCCTGGCCAGTTTTTCCGTCATGGCAACAATAGCCCGGTGATTGCCCCAGGTCATTTCGATACCGTCAGTGTCTGCCTTAGTAATAAGTCCATTCTCGAAGCATTCAATAGCGAAGGCGATGGTTGCCCCCACAGAGATAGTATCAAGTCCGTAGCGGTCGCAAATGTCGTTTGCCTTGATTATCGATTCAAGGTTGTTATTGAGACAGTTGGTGCCGAACATGGCAATGGTCTCATATTCAGGCTTACGGGCACCGGCTTCATATTTATATTCTCCAGTGCCTTCCTTCATATATCCCCCGCAGCCGATGGGGCAGTTGTAACAGGCAAACTTTTTCGCCCGGCGCTTAATCACGGCATCGGCGCCGATGGGTTCAGCATCCGGGAAGTCAACAGTTCCCACTCCACTCCAATTCTTCACCGGTGAATCGCCACTCTGGACGCCGGGGATGGTGAGGAAGGGCGTGCCAATCGGTTTTAACCAGGCAATATGTCCGCCCAGCCTGGCCAGATACTCTTTTCTTAGTTCATTAACCTTATCCTCATCGGCTACAGGAACTTTCATCTTGCCTTTTACCACTACTGCCTTAAGCATCTTAGAGCCCATTACTGCCCCCAGGCCGGAGCGAGCCGCCGTCCTGCTCTTGCTTATTATCGCCGAGAGAAGGGAGCGGTTTTCTCCGGCTGGACCGATGCAGGAAACCTCCACATCCTTGCCCAGTTCAGCCCTGAGCATTTCTTCAGTCTGGCGAGTGTCTTTCCCCCATAGGTGCGCGGCGCTTTTTAACTCAGCTTTGCCGCTATTAATGAAGAGGTAGACCGGCTTTGGTGATATGCCGCTAAAAAACACCGCATCGCAACCGGCGAACTTGAGGTAGGCACCAAAATAACCTCCTGAATTAGCATCTCCCCAGCCCCCGGTCAATGGTGACTTGGACACGATGGTGTGCTTGGTACCGGAAAGCGCATTAGTACCATTGAGAGGGCCAGTTAACATGCCCAAGATATTATCAGGTCCCAGAGCGTCAATGCCGGCTTGTTGCCGGCTGAAAAGGAGACTGGCGCCAATTCCATAACCTCCAATGAACTGGCGGCAGAGCTTTTCATCCAGCACCTCGTCTACCAGCTTATCCTGGGAAAGGTCAACCATTAGCATTTTGCCCATATAACCTCGTGCCATAGCTTCGCTCCTCTCTTCCTTGCCTGGTATTAATTATTTCTCATACTGCCGGGCTATCTGACACCACCTGTGAATAGACTGCATAGGGCTGGGCGATTCCAGTCTAGCCTATATTTTGTTAGCCACTTGCCAGCCGCCAGCGGTAGCATCTGGTATTAATCCTGGTTCCTTACAGTCGCCAATAGCATAGATTTCAGGCGCTTTCCCTGCAAAGCTGTTAACAAGCTCGGTATTGGGGGCAAAAGGTATGGCAGGTACTATGCTATCCGCCTCAATAGTCTGTCTCTTTCCTTCCCGGGTAGTGATGGTTAGCCCTTTGTCGGTTATCTCCTCCAGCTTAATCCCGCTCATCAAGGTCACTCCTTTTTTGTTGAACCAGGCAAAAAGGCGTGTCTTTCTCTCTGGTGTCAACCCTTCTCCCAATTCCTCGGCTGTGTCCACGATGGTCACTTTTCTGCCTCGCTTGACCAGCATCTCAGCTAACTGGCAGCCCTGTATAGCACCGCCGATAACCACCACTCTTTTCCCTAGGGGCATATAGAGCCTGGTCAGCCACCTGAGAAACCTCGGTCCCAGGAACCTGAGGTAAACCTTGAGGCTATGGTGCAATTCAGTGCTGCTGACCACATTGCGCCTGTTGATTCCAGGTATCTTTGGAATGGCAGCCACACCTCCTCCTGCCAGAATTATCACTTCTGGTTTGCCTGCCTGTATTTCTGAGTAATCAGACTCTTTTCCGAGTTTGATGTTCACGCCCAGTTTGCTAATCTGGCCTTTAAGATAGCGGACTATGGCTGGCAGGTCCTCGATTTCAATTCCCTTTACCAGCGCCGCCATGGGCAATGAGCCGCCTAACTTACGTTCCCTCTCGTAAAGTGTTACTTCATGTCCCCTCAATGCTGCCACTCTGGCTGCTTCCACCCCTGCCGGCCCACCACCTATTACCAGCACTTTTCTTTTGCTTTCAGCCTGGTTGACCTGGTACTGCTCTGTTCCCAGAGCAGCATTGATTCGGCATTGACGGGGCTGGTTATAAACTTTGCTGCAATTACCGCAATGCGTGCAGGGCGCAATATCGTCCAATCTCCCTGAAGCGACTTTATTGGGATATTCCGGGTCAGCAAACAACCGTCTGGTCATACCAATGAGGTCTGCTTTACCCTGGCGTAATACCATTTCCCCGAGTTGAGCATCAAATCCACCCACAGTCATCACCGGTATTGATACCGCCTTCTTTATCGTTGCCGCCAGGGGCACATTGGCCAGAGGCCCTTTGCGGCTCCAATCAAGTTCCTTTGGGAATGATTTCAGAGGTATTCGAGGTTCTGGGTAGAAAAGTACCTCGTGGTGAAACGAGCCCCAGTGCTGGCCGAACCAGTGGGACTTCACCTGCAAAGAATCAGCACCGGCCTCCTGGAGCAGTCTGGCTATTACCTGTGACTCAGCTAAAGTCATACCATCATCACCACCACCAATCTCAACACCATTTATCATTACCTGGACAGGGAAGTCCTGCCCCAGACGTTTTTTGATTTCTTTTATAATCTGGGTAACAAACCTGGTCCTGTTTTCAAAGCTCTGCGCCCCGTAAATATCCTGGCGTTTATTCCAGAACCGCGACAGAAAAGTAGGCAGCAGATGGTCAGCGCCAGAATGTATCTCTATACCATCGAATCCTGCTGCCGCCGCCCTGACCGCAGCGCTGGCGTATCTATCCACCAGCTCTTCAATTTCGGCAATCGTTAATTCTTTGGGAGGTTCCTCCTCCTGCACATCAAACTCCGACTTCAGAGTAACCGCCGAAGCGGCAATTCGTGGGGCAAGGATTTTGTATACCCCTCCCCAGGGACCACGATGATAAAATTGTACAAAAGTGGGACAGCCATGCTTGTGGATAACCTTGGTCAATTCGCTGATATCTTTAATATATTTGTCATCGTCAATACGAAACCGCCTATCACCGATTTCACTAAGTGGGAATTCCATGGCCGGTGTTTCGACTATAATCAGACCCACACCGCCTCTAGCCAGTGCTTCATAGAACGCCTTGGCTCTCTGGCTAATACGATGCTCGCCAGAGTCAAAGAAATACGTTTGAGCAGCGGTCTTGACCATTCGATTTCTGGTCTGTACTCGCCCTATGCGGTAAGGTTCCAGCAGCTTACCAAACATTGGCTTGCCGATCATTTCATGTCTCTCCTCTTATGATAACGTAGCGTTAAATCCCCAGATAGGCCTTTCTAATATAATCACTCCGTAGTAGCTTATCGCCGGTGCCATCCATGACCACCCGGCCATTTTCCAGCACATATGCCCAGTCGGCTATTTCCAGTGAATGTTTCACATTTTGCTCGATTAATAAGATAGTGATTCCTCGTTCCCGCAGTGTTTTTATAATTCGAAAAACCTCGGTCACCACCAGGGGTGCCAGCCCGTATGACGGCTCATCAAACATGCATACCGTGGGGCGGGACATTAGTCCCCGTCCCATAGCCAACATCTGACGTTCGCCACCACTTAATGTCCTGGCTAGCTGCTTCCTTCTTTCCTCTAATACCGGGAAGATTCGATAGACTTCTTTGAATGTGTCTTTCTTCTGCTTCCATGCCTGGTAGGAATAGGCACCCATTTCCAGGTTTTCCTGCACCGTCATATCAGGAAAGGCTTTGCCGCCTTCGGGTATATGGGAAATGCCCATTGCCACGATTTGGTGAGGCTCCAGGTGGTGTATTAGCTTGCCCTGGAATGCCACGTTACCTGAAGTCGGATGGATGAATCCCGAGATGGTGTTAAGCAAGGTAGTTTTACCGGCGCCGTTGGCACCAATCAGGGCGACTATTTGCGAGCGGTCAACCTTCAAGCTGACATCCCACAGGGCTTGAATCCGGCCATAAAATGTCGCTATATTGCTCACTTCCAGCATAAATTATTCTCCCAGGTACACCTTAATCACCGTTTCGCTATTGGCAATTTCCTGCGGTGTGCCTTCGGCAATCTTTTCACCGTGATGTAGCACCATAATGCGATCGCATATGCCCATAATAGCTTTCATGACATGCTCAATCATGATAATGGTAATCCCCTTATCCCGGATTCTGGTTACCAGTGTCATAGCCTCCTCTACCTCTTTCGGATTAAGCCCCGCCATCAACTCATCCAGCAACAGCAATACTGGTTTTGTTGCCAGCGCCCGGGCAACTTCAAGCTGTTTTTGCTTGACCAGCGTCAGGTCCTTCGCCAGAACAGCGCTCTGGGCTGATATCCCGACAAACTCCAGCAAACCCGAAGCTTCGCCTTTAACATCCAGTGTGGCAATTCTGGTAGATGCCCCAAATAAGGTTCCCAGCACTACATTCTCCATCGTGGTCATGTTGGCGAAAATCTTGACTGATTGAAAAGTTCTGGCCAGTCCCTCCCGGCAGATGCTATGCGGCTTCATTGTGGTGATGTTTTTCTCTCTAAACCATATATTTCCTGAGTCGGCAACCAGGGCGCCGGAGATCAGGTTAAACAAAGTTGTTTTTCCTGCCCCATTAGGTCCAATCAGGCCGAGAATTTCACCCTGTCCCACATGAAAGCTGACATTGGCTACCGCTGCCAGTCCTCCAAAATGCTTATAGATATTAGTACCTTCAAGTATTGGCATTTTCCCCTGCTAGACCTCTTTTCCAGCGTCTTTGTATCAGTCCTACCAGTCCGGTGGGCAAGAATAAGATGGCGACCACCAGTATGATACCGAACAGGAGCATATAGTAATAGGGAAACTGGGTTAACAATATTTCTTCAAGGTAAGCAAAGATGGCAGCGCCCAGCACAGGACCATAAAACTGCCCCAGACCTCCAAAAATGGCCATTAGAACAGGCATAAAAGAAAAGAGAGGATTAAAAGCGATATAAGGGTCGATATAGGTCCATCTCGTTGCCATGATGGCGCCGGCGGCGCCCATAAATATAGCACTGACGGCAAAGGTGATGACCTTCAATGTGGTTACATTGATACCGATATGCGCCGCCGCTTCCTCATTCTCGCCGATACTTTGCAGAGCTAACCCGAATTTAGAGCGTCTGATAAAGAAGGCAGTGAGCAGTAATAGTACAAAGATAATGAGTATGACATAGAAAATAGTGGTGTTATCCACCACGATAACGAACCTGCCTCGCGTATGTGTTATATTAACCTCATACCACAGCAGCAAGTGCTTGATAAGCTCGACCAGACCAAAAGTAAATATGGCGAAATAGATGCCCCTCAGTCTCAGGGTCACCGCACCGACGAGGAGGGCAACCAAGAAAGTTATCACACCGGCACTAATAATGACCAACGGAAGGGGCAAGGCCTTTCCCAGTATCGCTGCGGTATATAGGCCAATCCCGAAAAAGGCGGCTGGCGCCAGCGAGATGTAGCCAGTAGGACCAGAAAAAATAGCCCAGCTCACGGTGAGTATGATATACATGATGATGCTGGTTAATAATATGACAATATAATTAGAGGCATAGAGTGGCAAGGTGGCGAGCAGGATTAAGATTACACCAAGTAACCCCGGCACCAGTGACTTTTTGGAGATTATGTTGATACTATTCATCCATTACCTTCCCAGGATACCTGTGGGCTTCACCAGGAGCAAAACAATAAAGATTACATAGTAGGCAGCCAGTGCTAAGCCTGGCTGTAGATAGATTACTATGCTGCCGATAATGCCCAGTATAAAACCGCCGATAAAGCTGCCAGGGATGCTACCCAATCCACCCAAGACGACCACAATGATGGCAATTATGGTGTATTCCAGACCCATGGCGGCATTAATCGGATAGCACATACTGATGAGCAAACCGGCTAAACCAGCCATGGCAGCGCCAAAGCCGAAGCATATCGCCAGTACCTGATTGATATTAACCCCCATGAGTCCGGCTGTCATCGGGTCCTGGGCTGCTGCCCTGATGGCTTTTCCCAGGCGGGTGCGGGCTAAGAACAGGTAAAAGGCTAGTCCAATAGCTATGGCAAATGCCAGGGTTACCAGCCGGTTGGCAGCAAACAACGCCCCCCAAATATTGACTGTAGTAGCCAGATAGCTGTACCCCGAGATCTTGCTGCCCCATATTATTAGCGCGCTATTCTGAACAATGAACAGGAGACCGAAGGCGGCTAGCATGGAACTGCCCTCATAAGCCCCTGTGGTTGCCGATGAGGTTCTCAGCCGTGTGAACATGGTCCGGTGAAGGAGAAAACCGATAATGAACAGAAGAGGCCCGCAAATAACCAGGGAAAGCAGCGGGTTAATCTTGAGGACCGTATACAGAAACCAGGTGAGGAAAGCCCCGACCATCAGGAATTCACCATGACTTATATTCAGTACACGGGCAACGCCGTATTGCAGGCTCAGCCCCATGGCAATCAGGGCATAGAGGCCACCCAGCAGCAAACCTGCAATCGCTACGTCCAGGATTGTCGTTATCATTATGAGAGCTCCTTGGCTGTGGCAAACATAGATTCCAGCTATCCCGAGGGTGCACTAAAGTGAGCTTCGGAGAAGTAAATTCCTCCGAAGCTGCTATTTTACACCCTCAAGACAGCGTATGATGGCTATTTTCTTGCTATACAATAAGACTACTTACCAGGCCAAGGTGGCTTGGGATATACCAGCGGAGAAGTAGCCTTTGCTTTAGGTCCGGTGATTTCCGCTATCCCTTTTTGCCATTGTCCCATCTCTCCGGTATGAGATTCTTTGTCCAAGAGTCCTTTCACATAGCGTGTTGGTCCCAGAACCGTAGTAAATGTCTCCGTTGCGTAGATATCTCTTATCTTTTTCTGGTCCAGAGAACCTGCCTTTTCGATAGCCTGTTTCCAGTATTCCAATCCAGCCCAGTATAATGAATGTCCCCACCAATCATTGGCGGCTTCGGGCTTGCCTGCATACAGCTTATCGTACATTGCTTTCATTGTGGGAGACGTTTTGGGTGTAGCCGTAGCCCAGAATGACACTCCTTCCACCGCTCCCTTAAAGATGTCTTTATAGAAGCCGAAATTGGCTCCAGGACCGGTGAGGAAGAACTTCGGATTAAAGGCAAGCTCCATGGATTGCGCCGTAGCCAGGATGTTCTGGTCAGGATAAGCAAAGCACAGAAAGGCATCGACGTTAAACGCCTTGGCTTCCTTTATTATTGCCGACATATCTTTAATGTCAGGAGGAACGCTCTTGACGCTGACGACATTGATTCCCTTCTTGGGCAATTCTATGCCCGCCACGCCGGAATATTCTATGCCGTGGAGGTCAGCGATATAGACGACATATGCCGTCTTGGCACCTACACCAGCTAGAATGTCAGCTAGAACCGGCACCTGGTACCAATCGGAAAAACTCAAATTAATGAACACGTAGGGCAAGCTGGGCAGCATATCCTTGAGACTGGTAGCCCCGCCCTCGGCCGTAGGTAATAGGTAATTGTATTTATTGGCTATAGGCGCCTGCGCGAACAGGAAAGAGGTGCCGGAAGCGGGCCAGAGAAAGTCAACCTTGTCCTCAAGGATGAGCTTCTCCGTGAGCCGGGTCATGGTACCTATGTCGCTTTTGTCGTCATACACTTTTAGCTCTATGGGTAATTTCCTGCCCCCCACATTGATGCCACCCTGGGCATTGACCTCTTTAGTCCACGTTTCATAGACCGGTCGGAACGCCGAATCTCCAATAACCGCATTCCAGCCGGAGAGAGGCCTTGACATGCCAACAACGATTTTGTCCCTGGCGGGTCCCGCTGGAGCACAGCCAACGAACAGCAATGCCACTACCGTCAACACTACTATCAACCCCAATAAGATTTTTCCTCTCACTTTTACTCCTCCTTATATTTTTTAGTCTTGCTTGGTCTCCCCATCTGAAATCTCATACCATTTTCACATCAATCATCACCCTCCTTCCTTGTTGAAACTTTCAGCAAAATCACTTTTCCAGTTCCTCCAGGATACACTGAACCGCCAGTTTAGCCGTTTCCATAATAGTGCACCCGCCCGACAGCCCCAAGAACTCATGAGCCATGTCATCGCTGGTGAGGTCCCAGGCTTTTCCATAGCGTTTTCTCTGAATATCCTTGCAGAGTATGGACTTATACTCGTTGTAATACTTTTCCAGGATGGCGTCTCTAACAGTAGCAGCACCTTTGCGTACCGAGCTGATATCATCCCGTGAAATTCCCAGTGCCAGCCCTATAGCCAAAGCGCTGCTGGCGACAGCACCACAGGTGCCGTCTCCGGACATGGCAGTACCACCAGTGAGAAGACATATCCCAGAAAACAGCCTGCTTTCCACATCCTCCGGGATAATCTCCAGTCCTCCCCATCTTAAAGCATCAGCAATTGCCAGGAAAGTGCACTGACCACAGCCCCGGTATTTTGCTTCATACTCCTTGGCTAGCTGCTCTGCTTTATTAATAATGTCTGTTTTTTTCTTGATGGTTTTTGCCATTGCCGTGATTATCACCTCAAGGATATGAATTAAGTTCTATACCTGATGCTTATCGTGTCCTCCTGGCGCCGCCTCTTTCAGAGTTCCAGCTCCCAGTACTATGGCCATCTGTATATGAGGTCTCCTTACTTTTTTCCAGGTTACCGGACCGTGTTTTACTCCTGCGGGAACAAATATCGCTGAAGTTTTATCGAATACCAGTCGCTCATCTCCGACAGTGAACTCAATTTCGCCACCGAGGTCTTCCGGGTTGTTGGGGTCACTCCCGATGTGTAGGACAACTTCATCATACTTTTCATGTGTATGCTCAAAGATATGAGGATTGGGATCAGGCATTGCATGTATCCAGCCAACTTCGAGGTACATGTTGCTTCCGGGTACCAGGTCATTGCTCATCAATGTCATGGTGGGATATTGTCGGCCAGTCACTTTGCCAGCGGTCACTTCGTAAGCAGGTTTCCTCACCAAGTTTCTGGCATATTTAGATTCAGCCATCTTCGTCAGCCCTCCTTCTTAACTATTAAACATTGACCGAAAAATTCAAATAAGCTCCGCTCAGGCAAAATGAATTTGGTTGGGGTGAGTTATATGAAAGCCACAACTGGCAACCAGATTGTGGCCGGTTATGGCACTGGCATCATCTGAAGCCAGAAACACCACACAAGCTGCTATTTCAGACGGCTCGGCTATTCTTCTTAAGGCATTATTGTCGGTGAGCTTAGCCATTATGTTCTCGTAGGAGGTGCCAGCCTCCTTTGCCGAACCCCTTACCCAATCCTCGAATTCTTGAGTACGGGTAGCACCAGGACTGATGCTATTCGCCCGAATATTATGTCTACCCGCTTCGATAGCCAGGGTTTCGGTAAAGCCGATGAGCCCCCATTTGGTGACCGAATAAGGGCTTTCCCTGGGGACTCCGGACAATCCCGCCACGCTACTGATATTGATAATGCTCCCCCTTTTCCGTGGAATCATGAGTTTAAGCGCCTCCCTGGAGCAAAGCATTGTCCCGGTTAGATTTACTGCTAAGGCATCATGCCAGTTATCCAGATTCATGTCGGCTACATCAGCGTTATTAAACGTGCCTATGGCGGCATTATTGACCAGTATGTCAATATAACCAAACTCCTCAATAGTTTGCGCCACCATGCGCTGCACCTGTTTCTGGTCAGAAATATCGGTTTGTATCGCTTTAGCTTTGCCACCTCTGGCTTTGATTTCTTTAACCGTTTCTTCCAACCTGGAAAGGTTACGGGCGGCTACTGCCACTGCAGCTCCTTCACTGGCAAGGGCAAAGCTGATAGCCTTGCCTATACCCGTTCCGCCGCCAGTTACGATAGCCACTTTGTCTTTCAGCTTCATTCCATAACTCAACTATAATTCAATATTGCCGTGAACTAACGCCAGCCCGATACCCATTATTTGTACACGCCGTATTCCTTGGTAACTTCCATCATAGCCTTGACATTCTCCGGCTTTGCCTGATCAAAGAAAGCACCATTGCACATGATATAACCACCACCTTTGCCGACGGTATCAATGAGTTTTCTGCAGTAGTCTTTGGTTTGCTGAGGTGTGCCCAGTTCCAACAAGGAGGTGGCTATGTTGCCAGAAAGACAGGCGACGCTGCCTAGCGTTTTCTTAGCCTTTATCATATCTGTCTGGTCTAGCATCCACAGAGTCTTACCTTTAGGTAAGTCCCGGACAACCTCCAGACGTGAGTTATAGCCACCTTCAGCCGCAGGGTTTGGTACGATCCCCTCATCAATTAAGCCCATCATTACCTTTCTAAGCGAAGGCCAGTAAAATTTCCTGAACTGTTCATCGGAGAGAAATCCATCGGCGCCCTTATGGAGAGGCATGAATATCATGGGATTGCCGTTCATCTTGGCGGCGTTTACTCCCATTTTAATCATTATTGGCGTCAGTACGTCCATAGCTTTGAGGAGTTTATCGGGCTGACGGTACATATCCAGCATTACTCCCTTGGTTCCTCTGAGCGTGTCTCCGATGGTGTCAAACGGCGCCTTAGTGAATCCGCCCCACATGCTCGGGAATCCTAATCCGATGGCCTCATTAGTGAAGGCACCGACGGCCCCTACCCATTTTAAGGCTTCATTTCCAGCTTCCATGAGAGCTTTAAGGGCATTTTGGACGGGAGGTAGACCATAAGGTATAAAATTAAAGGCAACACCATACATTTCAAGTATGCCAGTGAGTGTGGGAAGCATCTGAAAAGGGGCTAGAGCGCCAAATACACGTGGCAGGTAGACATTGCTGAAGAAATTAGATGGGTCCTCAATTAAGGCATCATATTCATCTGCCTTCATATACTCGCCTTCATTGCACTGGTAACATTGCTCCGGTGGGACCCCGTGTCCAGGCCAGGAGTACAGCTTGTAATCCAGGATTTCAAAGAACTTACCTGGACCAGGCGCAACGTTGCCTATATTCACGTCTGGCTCAAAGTCAATTAAGAATTTTTTAAAAGCTATATTGAGCTTGTCATAATCATACATCACTTCCTGTGGGGTCATTCCGGCATAATAAACCGGGAAAAAGCTGGGAAGCAGAAGAGCTGGTACTCGGTCTGGAAGTTTCTTTAATTGAATGGCGTCTTTAATTCTGATTATTCTCTCTTTGTACGCCTTTTCGGCTTGGGGACTTTGGAACTTAATGTCATTGCCTGCGGGGTCTTTGGGTGATAACCATCTTTGAAACAGCGACTCCTGCTTTTCCTCCGGGGACATCTCTGCCCATTTCTTCTCCATTGCTACTACCTCCAACACGTTCTTTGCCGGTGTTCTTACTTGACGCCTGTCCACTGTTTGGCCAGGGCTACGCCTGCCATGGCATCTTTACCATAGGCATCAGCGCCGGTATACTTTCTGACTTCTTCATCAATCTGCCCCCCGCCGATCATGATTTTCACCTTATCCCTCAGCCCGGCCTCTTTTATGGCATCGACTGTTTGTTTCATGGAGTCGAAGGCCAGCGTCAAAAAGCCACTCAAACCAACAATGGCAGCACCGCTCTCCTTTATCTTATTTACAAACACCTGGGGATGTTGGTCTACGCCAAGGTTATACACTTCAAAGCCATTGGTATCTAGCATAAAATCCACGATATTCAAGCCAATATCGTGGATATCCCCGGCAACAGTCCCTAACACCACCTTCCCCAGGCGTTTTACCTCAACTGCCTTGGTCAATCTGGGCTTAACCAGGTCGGTTATCTGCTTTAGTATCTCACCTGAGTAAATAAGGTCGGGGATAAAGTATTCGCCGCTGGCAAAGCGCTTGCCCACAATTTCCATGCCACGCCTGGCATCGTCGAGAATTTTGAGCGGGTCATCGTTCTTGCGTAATCTATCCTGGACAATTTCCAATACCTCTTTTTCCTTCAAGTCAGACAGGGAACTGACCACATCTTTAGCCATCTTATTCTACCTCCAGGTATTAATATTAAGGCTCTTTTGCCCGATAGAGTTACTCCGGACTATATCTTGTTGCCAAAAGTCATACAATCACTGGTGCTAGCGTATTGGGTATCACTATTGACATCAAATTAAGTGGCTGATATGCTATCTATTATAGCAGATATGTCAAGCATTCGATTGCCGTTTTTTGTTTCGCCTTCAGATGGAAATAGCAGCAAATAACTTATATGGTAAAATAGAGCGACCATGAAAAAGTCCAAACCAACCAGCAAGGCTCAAGATAAAAAGGTAGTGTCCCTAATTAATGACCCTTATCTAGTCATGTGGGTACTTCTTGACCGGACACGAGATACTATAGCCAAGGCCCGGGACATGGAATTAGCCCATTATCAACTTTCCAGGGTACAGGTGGCTGTTTTGCATACCATTATGCTTGAGAACAGGGAGCTAACTATCGCGGAAATAGCCGATGGTAATGTCAGAGAACATAACTCTGTGCTCAGTTTGTTAAACAGGATGGAGAAGGCCGGCTTGGTTCAGAAAATACAAGATGACAACTTCAACAGAATAAAAGTCAGGCTAACGGAAAAAGGTAGAGAGCTATATGCCAGCGCTACCAGGTTATCGCTCGAGATGATTTTTTCTATCCTTTCTGCAGAAGAGCAGCAACAGCTAAAATCCATCTTGACAAAGTTGAGAACCAAAAGTCGTGAGTTGCTTGGAGTTGACTATAGGCCGCCGTTCCTGCCTGAATGAAGTATTCTGCTGGCTATAATTAAAGATGAGGAGGGATGCATGACACGAGCACTACAGGATAAAGTAGCCGTCATCACCGGAGGTGGTAAAGGGCTGGGGAAGGAATTCGCGCTGAGGTTCGCCGCAGAGGGAGCCAAACTGCTGATACCGGACATTAACCTTGAATCGGCTGAGGCCACGGCTAAAGAGGTCCAGGCCACGGGATGTGCAGCAATAGCCTTGGAGGCGGATATCTCCAAAGAAAGCGACACCACAAGGATAGCCGAAAAGGTGGTGCAGCACTACGGCAGAGTGGACATACTCATCAATAATGCTGGCATCTGGCGTGGACTTGAAGCCCGGCCCTGGGACTCCTACACAGTGCAGGAATGGGATAAAATCTTTGAGGTGAATGTAAAGGGAACATGGCTATGCTGCAAGGCGATAGCTCCCCTGATGATAAAACAGTCCAGTGGTAAGATAATCAATATTGCCTCCGATGTCATGAAGGTGCCGGATTCTCAATTCTTCCTGGCTTATGCGCTAAGCAAGGCAGCAGTCCACACCATGACGCAATCCCTGGCTGCCGCCCTGGGACCATCAGGCATAAATGTAAATGCCATCGGGCCGGGATTTACCGCTACTGAATCCTCCCTGAGCAAGAGCGGCAGTGAAAAGATATTCGAGGGAGTTGTTGCCGCACAATGCCTGAAGCGGCGTCAGGAGCCGGCAGACGTGCCGGGCACCGCAGTTTTCCTGGCCTCAAAAGAGTCCGACTTCATCACCGGACAACTAATTATTGTCGATGGCGGACACGTAGTGTTATAGGGCGGAAACTACTTGCCCTTATAGCTTGGCTTCCTTTTTTCCAGAAATGCCTTGGCACCTTCTTTCTGGTCCTCAAAACCAAAACACAAGGCAAAGAGGTCACGCTCGTAGCTCATCCCTGCGGTTAATGGCGTCTCTAAGGATTTATTTATAGCTATTTTAGCCAACTTTATTATGGCGGGACTGTTCCTGAGCAAATCATTAATGAAGCTCTCGGTGGTTTCTCTCAGTTTATCGTGCGGCACTACCTGATTGATCATCCCCAGCTTGAGTGCTTCCTCGGCTGATATCATGCGCCCGGTAAATACCATCTCTTTAGCTTTCTTCTCGCCGACCAGCCGCGGTAGAACCTGCGTGCCACCACCACCAGGTATAATGCCCACCCTTATCTCAGTTTGCCCGAATTGGGCATTGTCCGCGGCAATTACTATATCGCAGGCCATAGTCAACTCACAGCCACCACCCAAAGCTAAACCGTTTACCATGGCTATTACCGGCTTGGGCATATCACGTATCATTTCAAATGGTCGCTTCTTCCCTTTGGTTTTAATGATATCAGCACACACCCTGGTCGGGAATTGACTGATATCGGCGCCAGCACTGAACGCTTTTTCGCCAGCTCCGGTAATCACCACAGCGTATATCTCGTCATCCTCAGCGGCTTGCTCCAGGGCTACCACCAGTTCAGTCCGGAGTTCGTCACTCTGGGCGTTAAACACCTCGGGCCGGTTCAATATAATCCAGGCTACATTAGTCTTTTTCTCATAAATAATGGTTTTGAATTCGCTGCTCATACGTGTCTCCTTTCGTCACGATTCTGCATGCTGATATCTACAACTATTGGCGAGGCGGCACTATTCTAGCACCACCATTTACCATCGTCAATGTATCAGACAGGGTATTCCCCTCGTTTACTTGAGAACAGCAAAGATAGTGGTGTAAAATAAACCACCTGGATAAGAATAGCTAAATCCTGAATGTAGCTACGCCGCTTAAGAAAAGCCGCACAGTATATTTAAAGACAAGATTAAGATAGGAGGTTTTAGCATGTCAGGCACTCTCGAAGGTGTTAAAGTAATTGAGATGGGGCATGTTGTGGCTATTCCCGCATCCTCATCCATGATGGGTGATTGCGGAGCAGATGTGATTAAAGTAGAACCGCTTACGGGAGATCAATCACGGCGTTTTCGGGGGACAGAGATGAACCCCGGCTTTTACCTGCACAATCGCAGCAAGAGAAGCATCGCCATAGACCTGAAGCAGCAAGCAGGTAAAGACATTGTTTATAAAATGGTTCGGGATGCCGATGTCTTTCTGACCAACTATCAGATAGGGGCACTGGCAAAGCTGAAGATGGATTATGAAACACTCAGCCAGATTAATCCCAGGCTGGTTTACGGGATAGTTTCTGCTTATGGCACGGTAGGACCTTATAAAGATATGCCTGGCTACGACTTTGCGGCGGGATGGGCCCGGTCTGGAATACAGTATATGATTACTATCCCGGGGATACCACCACCGGCGTCTCGCCCTGGAATAATCGATAGAGTGTCTTCATTCCAGATATTCGGCGGTGTTTCCGCCGCCCTGTTCCATCGGGAAAAGACGGGCAAAGGGCAGAAGGTAGAATTTAACCTGTATCATGCCGGCGTCTGGATGCTCGGTGCGGATATCATGGATGCCCTGGTTGGCGTGCCACTGCGCATTACCGACCCCCGAAAACCGGATAATCCCTTATATGAAACCTATAAAACTAAAGACAATCGCTGGTTACAGTTGACCGCGGGAGACCGCTATGCCCCAGCCGCAGACCCTGAAGGCAAAATTTTCTGGGCAGCTTTCTGTCGCGCCCTGGATAGACCGGACCTGGTAAATGACCCCAGATTTGCCACCACCAAGGACCGGCAGCAACATCGCGAAGAACTGACTCCAATTCTGGATGAAGTTTTCGCCACCAGGCCTTATGATGAGTGGGAAAAACGCCTCAGTGAGAACAATCTCATGTACGGGCCCATACTATCCCCCCTGGATGTCATCAAAGATCCTCAAGCCCTGACCAATGACTTTTTTGTTGAAGTGGAGCAGCCTGATGTAGGTAAGATGAAGCTGATAAGTACGCCGATTAAGTTTGTCCAGGACCCGGCTGCAGTCAGATCAGCTACTCCGCTGCTGGCACAGCACACAGATGAGATTCTCTCCAGCCTGGGCTATGGCTCGCATGATATCTCCAAGTTGAAAGACGAAAAGGTAATCCTCTAGTAGAGATTCTTGCGTTAGCGCAGAGGTGCCTTGAGTTCCCGCACTCAAGGCACGCTCGTTTTTAGAGGCACCTAAACCGATGCTGGGAAGTGGGTAACGCGCACGGAGCGGGTCATGACAATTTGCACCAGTGAAGTATATTGTGCTATGATACCCGTTGGACTGGGGGCGGTTTGTAAAAAGGCTAACTCAGCTAGGACAAGCTTTCCTCCCAGCAGCGTTGTACAATCCACGTGACAACCCCAGGCGGATAAACCAAAAAAACAATAAGTCAATAACCACGTATAAAAGGAGGTCACAGTGACAGAAGTCAAACAAGTACCAATAGGCCAGGGATTATTTAAGGTGGTAGAAGGCAAGACAAGTCTCATTGTTACCCATTGTAAGTCGTGCGGAGACTATTTCTTTCCCAAAACATTCACCTGCCATAATCCGAAATGCAAAGAGAAGCAGATAGAGGAAACCTTGCTCAGTGGGAAAGGCAAGGTAACCAGCTATTCTGTTATGAATTATCCCCCACCCCCACCTTTTGTCCCACCCGAAAAGTATGAGCCCATTCCCTGTGCTACAGTAGAGTTTCCAGAGCGCATTAATATCCTGGGCATGATGGAAGGTTGCCAGCCCAAAGACTTAAAAATTGGCATGGAAGTGGAAATCATCACAGGTGTTCTCTACAAGAATAAAAATAATGAAGAGATAGTAGCCTGGAAATTCAAGCCAGTATAGTGTGCTGGTGATAAATTATTTATAGGAGAGATAACAATGAAAGATGTAGTGATATTAGGCGTAGGAATGCATCCCTGGGGGAAATTCCCCGAAAAACCCTGGACACAGATGGCCATGGAGGCAGTACAGGAGGCGCTCAATGATGCCGGCGTTGAATGGAGCGATCTTCAAACTGTTATTTCCGGCTCACAGTTGTGGGGTGGACGCAAGGGTATTTATTCCGGCACGTACCTGGCTGAAGTGATGGGACAGACCGGCGTGCCTGTGGTCAATATCAATAATGCCTGTGCCACCGCCGGCACCATGATGGGTATGGCAGCCAGAACCGTTGCCTCTGGAGCTGCCGATTTAGTTCTGGCGGTAAGTGCCGACAAATCAGCCAAGGGCTTCTTCCCGTTTCTGCCGGTCTATCATGAAGAACCGATACCATCCGATGACACTCTGCGCTGGCAGATGGGATTACCCAACCCAATTTACTGGGCTCTCGAGATGCGGAAAAGAATGATTAAATATGGAGATACCGAGGAGCATCTGGCCAAGATTAAAGTCTTGCTGAGCAAGCACGGCGCCTTAAATCCTAAAGCCAGATATCGCAAGGAATTTTCTTTTGAAGAGGTAATAAATTCAGCCATGGTAACCGACCCGCTGAGGCTTCTGGAAATCTGTGCTACCAGCGATGGCGCCGGTGCTGTGGTGATGTGCAATAAGAAAGCGGCTAAAAAATATACTACCAAACCGATTACCATTGCCGCGGCAGCAATGGGCAGCCCGCTATATGGTGACCCCACAGCACGTATCCCGGTAGTCAGCTTCACTCCCAAGCCCGGAGTGCCTGTAATCAGCGAAAGTTGGGTAGCAGCCCATAAAGCCTATGAAGAGGCGGGCCTGGGCCCCAAAGATATCGATTTCGTGGAATTGCCTGACAATAGCTGCTGGCATGTGTTACAGTACATAGAAACCATGGACTTCTGCAAAGAGGGTGAGGCGCACGTTGCTCTAGACCGCGGCGACTTCAGTATCGGGGGCAGGATTCCTGTTTGTCCCAGCGGTGGTTTCGCCAGCTTTGGCGAGGCAACCATGGCTCAGGGCTTTGCCCAGGTATACGAATTGGTATTACAGCTAAGAGGGCTATGTGGTGCCCGACAGATTGCAGGCGCCAAAGTAGGCATGTCTGAGGTGTACGGTGCTGCGGGCAATAATGCTGCAGTAATACTGAAGAAGTAGTCGGTAACATCCAAAGATAGTGACCCAATATAAATGGGTGGCATTCTTCTTACAAAGAATGTCACCCATTAACTTTTCCATAAAGTAAACTGCTATTGGGTATAAGGCTTCTTGGCTGGAAGGTACATTACCGAGGGACGGCAAACTACGTTTGCTACAACACCTCCTACGGTGATAGTCTGCTTGCCTCTTTCCTGTACCATCTTCGATAGCTCTTTTACCGGGCCAAATTTAATGACCCGGTTTATGCAGTGTTTGACGCAGCTGGGTTCTTCGCCCCTGTTGACGCGCTGGATACACATATTACACATTTGAACTATATCCTTCTCATGATTGTACTGCGGCGGCACCGGAAACGGGCATGCCGAAATGCAAGCTTTTTGGCAGAGAGATTTATCAGTATCGTGACATTTCTTTTCATTGACCAGTGTTACTCCATGTGCATCCTTAACGATTGCCTCTGTCGGACATGCGGCAGCGCAGGCAGGGTTCCCACAATGCAGGCACATAACAGGCAAATACTCCATGTACAGCCTTTGCCCTATTTTCTCCGGACCCAGAGTCAACACCTGCTTCAGCCGCGGTCCCACAGGAAGCTCATTCTCCTGCTTGCAGGCAACCTCACAGGCATTACATCCCTGACATCGATCAAAGTCTATGAGCAAACCATACTTTGCCATTATTTTTCCTCCTCGACTTTGTATATCTTGCAGAGCAATCCTCTCATTGTAGGAGAGCCGATTCCGGGGTCATAAGGAGAATCAAGCGTCACCACGTTAATACTCGATTCCCATATGCCGTGGTCTGGACCGGGTTTCTCGGGATACCACCAGCGCACGGCGTGAACTACTCTGGGGTCAATGCCTGTCGTAATCTTGGCCTTTTGCTTCACTCGGCCGCGCTTGGTTTCAATCCACACCCAGTCGCCTTCCTTTATCCCGTGTTTTGCCGCTGTGTCCGGATGGATTTCTATCAAAGGTATCGGGTAGATTTCACGCAGCCACGGTATATTTCTCTGGTCGGTATGATAATACACTGGTATTCTGGCGCCGGTAATAAGAACCAGAGGGTATTCCCTGGCAATGGTACTGGCAGTTAGCGGGCTTTCCGGGCCCTCCACATATTCCGGCATTGGCGGGTAACCCAGTTCCTCAAGCCTATCAGAGTAGAGTTCAAATTTGCCAGAAGGGGTATGGAACAGACCATGTTCATACTTTCTCCAGATCATGGGCTTACTGATTATGCCCACCTTTTTGAATTCCTCCCAGGTCAAACCTGTAGGCTTTAACAGCATGTCGAAAGCTTCTTCCATGGTGTTCCAGAATCCGCCTATCTTCAACCTCTTCGCCAGCTCATTATATATTTCCAGTTCTTGCTTGGTTTCACCAACCTGCACCGCCTTCACCCAGGCGAAAACCGGAAATTCATCCTTGTCCTGAAACTGAGCATGTTCCAGCGGCGTGGTAAACCAGCCGACCTCGCTTCTTTCCGGCCAGGTAGCATTGGGCAGGACGATATCAGCCAGCTCAGCGGTCGGCGTCATAAAGAAGTCTCCAACGACCAGGAATTCCAGCTTCTCTAAAGCTTCTACCACTGCTTTGGTATTGGGCAGACCCACCACAGGATTATGAGCCATCCAGAATATTGCCTTGACGGGATATGGTTTACCGGTCAGTATCGCCTCCCACAGAGGCGGTCCCTCCAGCACGAAGTTAGGAGGGCCCCAATCATGACCACCAAAAAGCTTGGCTCCTCCCACGATAGCTTTAGCACGCTGTTCCTTCGGCAGGGCGTCATTATCACAATTCAGGAAGAAGCCGCCCAGGGGAGGCACCCATATAATGTTTCCTCCTGGAACATCGAAGTTACCGGTAAGGGCTGCCATCATATACATTGCCCGTTGCACCTGCCAGGATCCCATCTGCATTTCCACAGCCACTCCCGGGGCTACGCATGCTGGCTTGGTTGTGGCATAAAGCCTGGCCGCCTCCCTTATCTTAGCAGCTGGAATCCACGTGATGGGCTCTGCCCATTCCGGTGAATATTTCTTGACGTGTTCCTTGAGCTCGTCGAATCCATGACACCATTTGTTAACGAACTCTTTATCGTAAAGCTCCTCGTGAATTATGGCATGCATCCAGGCCAGGGCCAGGGCAGAATCGCCTCCAGGCCTGATCTGAAGCCAGATATCCGCTCTTGAAGCCAGCTTGGTCAGCCTGGGGTCAACCACAATGAGCTTGGCACCTCGTTCCACAGCATCGAAGATATATCGTCCTATGCTGGGATGAGAGTGTATTTCATTTCTGCCCCATTTTACTATGCAATTGGTGGCGGTATAGTGAGGGTCATTAGGTGCCGGGATGCCAATGTTATAGTACGACGCAACACAGCGGGGCCCCATACAAAAGTGCATCGGGTCATTGGCATTAGGAGTCCCTAAATGATTGCAAAATCTGGCACTCCAGTCGTTCTGATTCCGCCCTGTCCCGATGCCCTGAACAATCGCCTCAGCTCCATATTTTTTCTTTATCTCTTGCAGCTTAGTAGCTATCTCGTCAAAAGCCTGGTCCCAGGATATTCGCTCCCACTTTCCTCCCCCACGCTCCCCCAGCCTCCTCAAAGGATACTTGAGCCGGTCAGGATGATGAACCAGCTGTTTCACCGCCAGCCCCTTGGGACAGAGGGTGCCTTTACTGGTAGGATGCGATGGATCGCCTTCAACCTTGATTATTTCATTGTCTTTTACATGGAGGAACACCCCACACCCACCCCGGCAGGAAAAACAGAACGTCCTGACTATTTTCTCTTCTGACTCCACAGGGGATTTCTTCATGTTAGCCTCCTTGTTAATATTAAACCCACCGCAATTGCCTTACTGACTAGTAAGTTAATATTATATTTTGCCTATAAGCCATTGTCAATGGATTTCAGGAGAAAAAAAAACGGAAACTCAAGGCTTTACTGCGCTAAGAAACCACCATCCACAAACAAAGTATGCCCCGTAACCAGGCCAGACTCGTCCGAGGCTAAATATACGGCTGCGGCGGCAATTTCTTCCGGTTGTGCCGCTCTCCCCAGAGGAACCTTTTCCAGAAACAACTGCAATAACTTAGCATCATCCATAATATACTCTGTTAATGAAGTTGCAGTTAATCCAGGGCCAATGGCATTAACATTAATATTCTTTGGTGCCAGTTCAACAGCCATTGCTTTAGTCAGATTGATGACGCCACCTTTTGCAGCACAGTAAATAGCTCTATCCTGAGAGCCCACTGCACCTAACGTGGAAGCAATATTGATTATTTTTCCCTTTCCTTGTTTAATCATAACAGGCAAGACACGTTGTGTAGCAAAGAAAAGCCCTTTCAGGTTTACGTTCATCACAGCATCCCAGTCAGCCTCGGTAACGTCCAATGCAGGAATGCGCAAGAGGATACCAGCGGCATTCACCAGGACATCAATCCTGCCAAAATGGGTGACAACCTCATCAACCATCTTGTCAAGGTCAAACATATTCGCCACGTCAACGTGGATAGCCCATGTCTTTCGACCAAGCTGCTCGACCTCGCGAGCAGTTTGCTGCGCTTTTGCCAGGTTTATATCCGCAATACATACATCGGCATGTTCTCTAGCAAATGCACGGGCAATAGCTTTCCCAATGCCGGAACCCCCGCCGGTAACAAGTGCTATTTTGTTTTCTAATCTTCCCATAATGACTCCTATCTTAGTTACATTTGTCTCTAATCTTTTGAAATGCCGCAGCAAATGTAGTCATAGAACTTGATTCGTCAAATGTAGCTTCAGAAAATGGAGCCAGCGAAGGGATTCGAACCCCCGACCAGCGGTTTACGAAACCGCTGCTCTACCCCTGAGCTACGCTGGCTCGGCACGATGCAGGACTAAATTTTTGCCGCTGAACCTGCCGCTTTGGCTACCCCCACGGGGCAATACCTCATCAAGCAGCGCCATAGCATCCTCCTGCATGCCTGATATTATATGCGAGTAGGTGTCCATTGTAAAAGCAAATTACCATAGACCTGTCATAGTGGTTGTTTGTGTGTGCAGGTGTGCTAATGAATAGTCATGAGTGAAGCGTAAAGAATTGTCAGGTCACCTCTTTATTGTAAATCGTGGACAAAAATCAGATTAGCAACAAGCCATTTTATGCAGCTAGACCAATCATAGATGGTTCTTCATCGCGGAGTAACCAAATCTCTACCTTTCACTATGGAAAGATTGCATCCATCTGCTTTGTAGAATATCTCCCCGCCTGACATGGTAATTTCTGTCTTTAGGTTCTTTAATTCAGCTGCTTGCATTGAATACAGATCGTTAGACCACACTACCATATCAGCAACTTTATCCTTTTCAATAGATCCACGCTCTTTTTCCTGAAAACAGGAATAGGCTGAGCCCATGGTATAGCATCTAAGCGATTGCTGGATAGTAACACGCTCATTAGGATTCAAGATCTTGCCATCTGGCTGAGTTATTCTGTTTACACTTCCATCAAACACCCATTTGGATGACAGATCAGGAAGCTCAGGACGATCAGTACCAAAAGCAAGAGGAATCCCCATGTCAAGTATTGTTTTCAAAGGCATGATACCCTCAACTAATTCATTATTGTTATTGACAGAGTTCCGAAGTCCAACGCCATATAACGAAATATAGGTAGGTTGTGCCGAAATGATGATACCAAGCTTCTTAATACGTTCCAAAGCTTGACGAGATGGGGAAATCACGTGCTCTAATGTATGGCGATGATCCAACTTTGGATATTCCTGCAAAGCTGATTCTATGGCTTCAATGGCCATGTCAATAGCCTTATCTCCCCATACGTGCACAATTACCTGATAGCCCTTTTTGTGGTACATAGATATAATCTTGTTCAGGTCAGACTGGCTGAAATAGGGATAAGCAGCTTTTGAGGTAGGCAAGGAGGCGTCATACATCAAAGCTCCACCATCCATTACACCATCGAGTTGTAGCTTAATACCTATAACGTTAAAACCTTCTGCTCCGAACTCGCCCATTTTGTCTATATACTTAGTAGCATCAGTAAGTGGAGTGACCCCCTGAGACTGGACATTTTAGGTTAGGAAGGGTGGATCATAGATGGTGGTAATTGACACCGATATCAAGTGGATTTACCGGGATATCCCACGGCTTCGATAAGCCTTTATTCCAAAAACCTCGCTGGCATTGGGATTCACCGGATACATATCCCCTTGATATCCCAGCCGCGCCTGATTACCGAATAGATTGAAATTAAGGGAGAAGGAATTTTGGGAAGCCCCAACCACAGCAATACTGCTGGGATTAAAGAAAGCATCGAGGAAATGCTTGCCTATCTGCATGATTATCTTTTATCCAACGTATGTTCACACACTGCCGTCGGACAAAAACTAAACTCGTAAAGCAGCACCCAGTTCTTTAGCTAGACGCACGAGAAAGCGCTGCTGGACTTCGTCCACCTCTTTATCAGATAACGTATGAGTGCCTGATTGATACATAATCCTAAAAGCAAGAGATTTCTTGCCAGCAGGTACCTGTTCACCACGATACAAATCGAAAAGGCTGATTTGCGTCACCAGTGGAGAATCACAAACAATGTTGTATACCTGTTGATAGGTAACAGATTCATCAAGAACCAAGGCAATATCTCTGGTGACACTGGGATACTTTGGAATAGGCTGATACCGATAAGTAGTCATTACCATCGGTAATATTTTCTCCACATCCAATTCAATCAAAAAAGCGGTCTCGGTAAGGTCGAAAGTTGCCCTCACCTTGGGATGCAATTCACCAATAATACCGATTATTTCATTGCCGATAGCGATAGTAGCATTCCTCCCGGGACGTAAGCCATTATCATTTCCCGGTGAAAAGCTAGCCACCAATCCCAGGCGGGATAAAAGGCTTTCTACCACGCCTTTAGCTACAAAAAAATCAGATGACTCGGCACCGCCGCGCCAGAACAATTCGTCTTGCGAACCGCTGAGCACCACACACAGCATTTCCTTCTCTTGAGGTAACGTTCCTTGCTGAGGCAGGAATACTTTCCCTAGCTCAAAAAGCTTATAGCCTCGCTGCTGATACCTCTGATTGCGAGCTAGAATCGCCAGAACACCAGACCTCAAAGTAGCTCGTAGATACTCCATCTCTCTGCTCATGGGATTGGCTACCTTTAACGGCTGTGAACCCATCGTGTTCAGTTGTGGCAAAACCTTCTGCATCACTTCCATGCTGGTCAATGAATAGGTAAGTATCTCCTGAAAACCGCAACTCACCATAATACTACGGATTCTCTGCCTTAGAGATAGCGCCGGAGTTGGTTCATAGCTCGGCAATGCTGAACTTAACATGGTAGTAGGAATATTCTCATAACCGAGAACACGAGCTAACTCTTCCACCAGGTCAGCCCTGCAGGTTACATCCACACGCCACCAGGGAACATTGACTTCGACCTGCTGTGAAGCCTTTTTCAGACTGCACCTGAATCCCAAAAGCTCCAGCGCTTCGACCATATCAGGGGTTTTCATCTCTATGCCCAGAAGTCGCTGGACTTCGCCTATGGATAGTGTAATAGGCTCTATCTGCTTTTTACCCGGATAGACATCGATAATGCCTTTAGCTACTTTAGCGCCGGTTAACTCCTGCATTAGCTGAGTCGCACGTTTCAATGCTACCATAGCCAGCTCCGGGCTTAATCCCTTCTCAAAACGTAACGATGCCTCAGTGCTTAACTTAAGCTCAAGGCTGCCCGCATGAACTGCCGCACGGTTAAAATTCGCCGATTCTATAAGAACAGTCGTAGTGCTGTCGGTAACCTCAGAATCGGCACCTCCCATAATGCCGGCCACGGCAACTGCCCGCTCTTTATCCGCGATGACCAGAAGATTAGATTTGAGTGTACGATCAGAACCGTCAAGCGTGGTCATCACCTCATCAGCCCTAGCCCGCCGCACTATAATCTGTCGCCCCCGCAGTTTGTTAAAATCAAAGGCATGCAAGGGCTGCCCGTATTCCAGCATCACGTAGTTGGTAACATCGACTACATTGCTTATCGGCCTCATGCCACAGGCTAACAAACGCTGCTGTATCCATTGAGGCGATGGCCCTATTTTCACATTAGTGAGCAGGCTAGCACAGTATCTGGGGCAGAGGTCCGGGTCAGCAATATGAATTGATGCTGATGCCTCAATAACACCCTCCGCCTCATCATAATGAACTTCTGGAACATGAAACTTGCTCCGGGTTAGGGCGGCTATTTCCCTGGCAATTC
>JBBIPA010000003.1:26533-89500 GCA_037443085.1 Chloroflexota bacterium
AGAGGCAATCAGGACGATTGGGTGTGACATCTATATCTAAAATCGTATCACCCAGGTATTCCCCCAATGGTGTTCCTATGGCCGCATCGGGAGGCAAAACCATTATGCCCTCATGACTGTCAGATATCCCCAGTTCCTTCTCCGAGCAAATCATCCCTTCAGAAGACACCCCGCGAATCTTGGCTGGTTTTAACTGAACGAGCTCACCCGAATGACTATCGATAAGCTGAGCGCCCACCTGAGCAAAAACCACCGTATCACCAACATGCAGGTTAGGAGCACCGCAGACTACGGTCATTTGCCGTCCGCCTAAATCAACAGTAGCCAGCCTCAAACGGTCAGCGTTGGGATGCGGATTAACACCGGTTATTTGCGCAATGGTGACATTCTTCCAATCCCTGCCGACGACCACAATTTCCCCCACCTCCAAGCCAGCAATGGTCAAGCGCTCCGCCAGTTCTTTCACAGGCGTAGCAATATCTACGTAGTCCTGGAGCCATTTAAGTGACACTTTCATCGTTTCATCCTGATAAGAGAACCAGTATTACCAGCTCATAGTAGTTCTGCCCGTAAGACCACATAACCTAGAATTGCTCCAGAAATCTGAGAGCGTTTCCGTAGAAAAGACGAATGTCTTCAACGCCATAGCGGAGAATCGGTATTCGCTCCACCCCCATGCCAAAAGCAAAACCAGAATAGACATCAGGGTCAATGCCGACACGCCGCAGCACTTCAGGATGCACCATGCCACAGCCCAGAATTTCAAGCCAGCCGCTATTGCCACACACACGGCAACCAGCGCCCTTACATACAATACAATCGATAGACAGCTCGCCGCCTGGTTCCACAAAAGGAAAATAATCGCAGCGGAAACGGCATTTTCTGCCTTTACCAAATAGTCGGCGGGCAAACTCAAATAGCGTACCCTTCAAATCAGACAGGGTGATGTTTTCATCTACCGCCAAGCCTTCTACCTGATGAAACATCCATTCGTGGGTCACATCAGTAGCTTCATACCTGTACACACGCCCGGGTGCTATGATTCTGATGGGCGGCTTTAATCGTTCCATGGCTCTTATCTGGACTGGAGAGGTATGTGTTCGCAACAGCATGGTGCCGAATTGGACATTGGGCTCAGCATCCATCCACAGAGTGGCAAACATATCGCGAGCTGGATGCCCCGCTGGCATGTTTAACGCTTCAAAGTTATAGTAATCCCACTCTACTTCAGGACCCTCAACAATTTGAAAGCCCATACCCTTAAAAATTTCGCAAATCTCGTCAAGTGTTTGGGTAGTAGGATGCAAGCGACCCAGAGGAATCTGTTTCCCCGGCAAGCTAACGTCAATTCCCTCACGTCCCGAAACGGCTAAACCCTGCTCTAAGGCATGCTTTCTCTCAGCTAAGGCGGTTTCCAAAGCCACCTTAACCTCATTGGCTCGCGCCCCGATAATCCGTCTTTCCTCCAGAGACAACGTCGCCAGAGAGCGCAAAGCCTGCACTATGGTGCTTTTTCTACCCAGATAACGGACACGCCAGGCTTCCAGCTCCTCAGCGGTGATGCCCTTACCTAATTCATCAAAGGCTTTAGAGGCGAGCTCTTCGATCTGGTTTAGCATTACTATGACCGGAGGGGGTTAGTTGTTAGATTTATCTGAAGCCAGCTTCAACAGCTTGGAGAAACCAGGAGAGTCATGTACTGCCATCTCAGCCAGCATCTTCCTGTTGATGACTACACCGGCTTTTTTCAAGCCTTCAATCAACTGCCTGTAGGACATCCCGCCAGCACGAGCAGCAGCATTTATCCTCATAATCCACAGTCGCCGCATATCACCCTTGCGTTCCCGTCTGTGGCAATAGGCATAATCCAGAGCATGGCTCATGGACTCATGGGCAATCTTGAACAGTCTATGCCGCTTGCCCCTATGTCCCTTGGTAAGCTCCAGTACTTTCTTATGTCTTCTATGTGTGACTATTCCACCTTTAACTCTGGGCACTCAATTTCCTCCTCAATTACTTAGAACAGTAGGGCATCAGCCTCTTCAACCTGTGGACGTCAACAGCCTGGACAGAGATAGTCTCATCAAAGAGACGCTTTGACCTTGCCGACTTATTACGTCGCAAATGGCTTTTCAGTCCCTTGACCCTGGTAATCTTACCACTTCCGGTCATATGAAAGCGCTTTTTAGCGCCTTTGTGAGTCTTAAGTTTTGGCAACCGGGCTTTCCTCCTTTACTTTTGTCCCCTTGGCTGGCTTGTGAGAAAGCGGGGTAAACACCAGATGCATCATCCGCCCTTCCAGCGCTGGTGAACCATCTATCCCGGCAATATCCTTCAAACCATCGGTGACTTTTTGTAACGCTCGTAATCCCAACTCGGGATGGGTAATTTCACGTCCTCGAAAAACGATGTTAACCTTTACCTTATCGCCTTCTTCCAGCAGTCTCTTGGCTAGCCGTATCTTCGTCTCCAGATCATGGTCCCCAACCCTGGGCTTGATACGAATCTCCTTGAGCAGGCTGGCTCTCTGACCCTGCCTGGCTTTCCGCTCCTTCTTCGTCTGCTCATACCGATATCGTCCGTAATCAAGAATCCGACAAACTGGAGGATTTGAGGTAGCTGCCACCTCCACCAGGTCAAGACCGCGTTCACGAGCAACCTCCAATGCCTTTCTAATAGGCATTACGCCCATTTGCTCGCCGGTCTCCCCTATAAGCCGCACCTCCTTAGCTCTGATCTTTTCGTTTACAGGTAACTCTTTAGTCGTCTGCCAGCCTCTTGTTTATTTAGTCGTTGGGCAAAAATATACCACATTCTTAGCAGGAAATCAAAGCTGTATTGAGTCTTTAGCCTTGATAACCGCCTTAATCCGCTCCTTAAGCTCGCTCAATGTCCAGGACCCTAAATCCTCGCCACTCCTCAACCTGACCGATACCGCAGCACTTGCTAGCTCTTTATCGCCAATAACCAGCATATAAGGCACCTTATTCAACTGCGCCTCTCGTATCTTCAGGTTCATCCTCTCAGCGCGGTCGGCGACCTGCACACGAATATCATCTTCCCCCAATTCGTTGCTTATCTGCCTGGCATATTCCAGATGACGATCAGCAATAGGAATAATCACTGCCTGCACCGGAGCCAACCAAACAGGAAAGGCACCGCCATAATGCTCCACAAGACAAGCCATAAAGCGTTCCATGCTCCCCAGTACCGTGCGATGCACCATTACCACCTGATGCTCCGCGCCGTCTTCGCCAACATAGTTTACGTTAAAACGCTGCGGTAGATTAAAGTCAACCTGAATCGTTGGCCCCTGCCACAGCCGTCCCAGAGCATCCTTAAGTTTAATGTCGATCTTTGGCCCGTAAAAAACGCCTTCACCAGGGTCGATTTTATAATCAAGCTTGAGATTCTCCAGCACTCGCTTCAGCGCTTCGGTGGCATGTTCCCAGACCTCCAGTGTCCCAGCATACTTATCAGGTCGCGTAGAGAGAAGCATCTCATACTCAATGAAACCGAATGTTTTCATCATGAAGCGAGCTAATTCCACTACCCCGGTAACTTCGTCTTCAATCTGGTCAGGGCGACAAAAAATATGGGCATCGTCCTGGGTAAAGCCTCGAACCCTGGCCAGACCATGCAGCACACCGGAGCGCTCATAGCGATATACAGTTCCCATCTCAGCAAAACGCAGCGGCAGATTGCGATAGCTGCGCAGTTGCGTCTTGTAAATCAAAATGTGCCCCAGGCAGTTCATCGGCTTGATGATATACTCCTGCCCCTCAATATCCATGGGGGAATACAGGTTCTCCCGGTAGAAATCCCAGTGCCCACTGGTCTTCCACAAATTCACCTTGGCAATATGCGGAGTATAGATAACATCATAGCCGCGTTTGATATGCTCTTTCTTCCAGAATTCTTCGATAATGCACCGAACTGTCGAGCCTTTGGCATGCCAGTGTACTAACCCCGGCCCCGCCTCATCATGTAGGCTGAACAGGTCAAGCTCTTTGCCCAGCTTCCGATGGTCTCGCTTAGCCGCTTCAGCCAGGCGAGCTAAATAATCTTCCAATTCTGATTGAGACTCAAAGGCTACACCATAAATCCTTTGCAGCATGGGGCGCTTCTCATCACCACGCCAGTAGGCACCAGCAGTAGCAGTGAGCTTAAACGCCTTTACTTCACCGGTCGATTTCACATGAGGGCCACGGCACAGGTCAAGGAAGGAACCCTGCTGGTATATGGTCACTTTTTCATCGGGCAGTTCTTGAATAAGCTCCAGCTTATAGGGTTGCTCCAAAAACAATTCCCTGGCTTTTGCCTTGTCAATCTCCTGACTGACAAAAGGTAATTTAGCAGCGATAATTTCCTTCATCTTGGCTTCGATGGTGGATAAATCCTCGGGCACCAATGTCCTGGGCAACTCGAAGTCATAATAGAATCCATCCTCAATCGCCGGCCCTATGCCGAACTTGGCCCCTGGAAAAAGAGACTGAACAGCTTCAGCCATAATATGGGACACTGAATGCCTCATCATTTCCAGTCTGCTTTCCTTTTCTGACAATGTCATCCTTTAAAAATTCCCTGTTTAAATTAAATAAAAACCCTCGCAGTTACCAGCGAGAGTTCCTTTTAACTTTAATTGAACAACTTGTCTCAGCCAATTCTCCCCTATTGATTTTACCTTAGTCCGCACGATATCTCAACATAATCAGAGGTTAGATGCCGAAAACTGTACTGATTAACTGCACCCACAGCAGACAAGGAGACTCAAAGCAATCTACTCTCTGGCTCTCTTCCAGCCAGGAGGAGTTAGCCTTAATCTGAGATTCCTGGGAGGATAATCCCGCTTGATTACCTCCACTGTATAAATTCCAGTTTTCACTGCCGGAAGCGTGAAGCCAAACCGTACATCATTTCCACTCCAGACAAGCATCCCGTCTCCATCAGGCCCGTATACATTCAAAGTCCACTCGAAGAATATCTTCTCTGCTCCCAACCATTCAACAGTACCTTCAATTCTATCTTCAGCCATAAGTTGCCGCTCAACTCTGGCAGCGGCACAGGGAAAAAATGGCCAGAAACTATGCCAGAGATTCAACTCGTATACCCCTGAAGCCAGGGCTGGCAGCCCTCTAAAAAAGTACTTGTCATTAAAACAGTAGAGGTCATCGGAATAGTCTGTAGTTAAAGCAAAATCCATAAAAGTAAAACTGACGGCCGTAGTAACCGGGTCTAACTGTGGCTCTACCATGCTCCAGATCCCTTTGGAATAGCGCTCGAAAACGTAGGCATGGTAGGCTTCAGTACCTTGAGGCGTACCAATTGCCACGTAAACCTGGTCGGGCGGCACTCCAGCAGCACGCAGCAGGCTGCACAACAAAACAGCAATATCCTCGCAATCTCCTGTGCCTCGCTCCAGCGTCTCCACTGGAAACTGCCAGTAATCGGCAATGCCATGCTCATCATAATCTCGCTTGTAGCTAATTCGAGTTGCCACCCATTCTCTGAGCGCATCGAAGTCATTGTAATGCTTTTTCCACGGCGATGAAAAAATAACCTTAACTGCTGCCTTCATCTCGGCAGTATCCGGCGTGATATATCGCCTCACCTGCTCCGGATTATTCAAAGGGCTTCTTGATATGATGGCTGAGCCAATCATTACTATCTTTGCAGGAGACAAGTCAGATAGCACTTCATTACACCGTACCCTCATCCTGACAATATAGATGCCGGAATCAGCCCAGGAATGTGAGGCAATAGCCGATGATGTCCAGCTAACATTGCCATCGCCCCAATCAAAACCATACTCATAAATACCCTGCAAGCTGGACTTAACACCAGCAGAGTAGGTCAATTTCTCCTCTACTTTACCCGTCGATGGACCAACCGGAGTAGTAACCGTGATAAGCTGCGAAGCCCCTGCCGGCTTGGCAACCTCTGGAGCTAATATCAGCCTTGATGGCTTGTCCGCCGTACAGCCAGAGAGCATTACCGCAATTGCCAAAATAGCAGCGGTATAAACCACCAGATTTTTTACTAATCCCTTGCACATAACTTATTTTCATTATACATCGAGTCAATATAATATAAAATGCATTGCTTCGGCCATTACATTACATTGACCACTAAATAAGCCTATGCTATGATTTCCTCAGATGTCAGCCCTTACCGATATCTACGCCGCAATCGAACACTGCCAGGATTGTGAACTAGCCAAACGCCGTACCCGGGCAGTGCCCGGTGAAGGGCCGGAGAACGCTACTCTGCTGTTCATCGGTGAAGCTCCGGGGTGGCATGAAGACCAGCAAGGACGCCCTTTCGTCGGCCCTGCCGGCCAGTTCCTGGAACAGCTACTGGCATCCATTGGCTTGAAACGCGACCAGGTCTATATCGCCAACGTTATCAAGTGCCGCCCTCCCGGCAATCGCGACCCGCTGCCCGGAGAGGTGCAGGCCTGTAGCAAATGGCTTGAACGCCAGATAGAACTGATAAAACCGAGGATAATCGTCACCCTGGGCCGCTATTCCATGGCCCGATATTTCCCCAATGAGAGCATCAGCAAAGTCCATGGCAAAGCCAGAAAACATGGGGACATGATTTACTATGCCATGTATCACCCCGCAGCAGCGCTACATCAGGGAAGCCTGCGCAAAGCCATCGAAGACGACATGCTTAAGATTCCACGGCTATTAGCAGAGGCAGAAAAAGTAGCCACGACTGAACCAGCACCTGAACAACTGAGCCTGTTCTGAATATTAACGTGAGTAAACAAAAGCTTAAGATAATCCCCATAGGTGGCCTCGGTGAAATCGGCAAGAATATGATGGCCATCGAATACAGCGATGATATCATCATCATCGATGCCGGCCTCATGTTTCCCGAAGAAGATATGCTGGGCATTGACCTGGTCATACCTGACATCAGCTATCTATTAGAAAACAAGCACAAGCTCCGCGGCATTATTATCACTCACGGCCACGAAGACCACATCGGCGCCCTACCCTATATCCTGCCCGAGCTTGATCTGCCCATATACGCCACCAAGCTTACGCAGGGCTTAATCTCGGTGAAGCTGAAGGAGCATGGCCAGTCAAAAAAAGTCGACGCCAGATTAATCCACAGCGGGGTTAAGTTCTCCCTGGGCAGTTTTCAAATAGAGCCTTTCGCAGTTTGCCACAGCATCCCAGACTCCATCGGTCTGATTATCTGCACGCCGGTCGGCATCGTAGTGAACAGCGGTGATTTCAAAATTGACTATACCCCTGTTGATGGTAAAGCTTCCGAGCTGGCCAAACTGGCGCAACTGGGCAGCCAGGGAGTGTTGCTGCTGCTTGCCGACTCCACCTACGCTGATTTGCCCGGCTACACACCATCGGAAACCGTGGTTGGGGCTACGCTGGGGCGAATCATCGCCGATGCCCCGGGCAGAGTCATCATCACCACCTTCGCCTCGCTCATCTCCCGAATTCAGCAGGTAATAGACGTCGCTGCCAAAAACCAACGTTATATTTTCGTCATCGGACGCAGCATGAGAGATACCGTGCGCATGGCTCTAGAACTCGGCTATCTCAAAGCACCACCCAATGTCCTGCGGCGCGCTGACGAGCTTCACCATTTCCCTCATAATCAAACTGTACTGCTCACCACTGGCAGCCAGGGAGAGCCAACCTCGGCATTGGTACGCATCACCAACAGGGATAACAGCCAGGTTCGCATCATACCCGGGGACACGGTGGTGATATCAGCCACGCCGGTACCCGGCAACGAGGCATTAATTAACCGCACCATAGACAACCTGTTCCGCCAAGGAGCACATGTTATTTACGAAAGGCTGGCGCAGGTTCACGTTCACGGGCATGGCAGCCAAGAGGAGCTGAAACTGCTGCTCAATCTGGTGAGGCCGAAGTTCTTCGTGCCCATCCACGGCGAATACCGCCACCTGAGCCTCCATGCTAGGCTGGCTAAAACTCTGGGTTTGCCCGACGAGAACATTTTCGTCATGGAGAATGGTGACATTCTGGAGCTTGAGCCTCATAAAGCCAGAATTGTAGGCAGGCTCCCATCAGAAAATGTCTATGTAGACGGGCTGGTCATGGGCGACCTCGCTGGCGTGGTGCTTCGCGACCGCAAGCTGCTGTCCCGTGATGGTATCGTGGTGGTCATGGTTGCCATTGATAAAAACAACGGGGCGCTCATCGGTCGCCCTGATATTGTATCCAAGGGTTTTGTCGATACCAGGAACGGAGAAGACATCATCGAACAGGGCAGAAACCTGGTGGTCACCGGCCTGGTGCATACCGGGAAACATCCGGTCGAACGAAGCTCCATCAACACCAAGGTGAAAGATATTCTCAGTAAATTCTTTTATGAGCAGACCAAGCGGCGACCCATGATACTCACCACCACTATTGAGGTATAAACGAAGAAATGACCCCTAAAAAACAGGAGTCAGCGAGTCGCAAGAAGGGCAATAGCTCAGCCGCACCGATAGCGATAGCAGTGCTGGTCATCATCACCGCAGCAGTAATCTGGTGGTTTTTACCGAATATCCTCAAATGGGCTGAAAACACATGGAACAACCTGTTCAATTTGCTCGGCATCGGACTGGCGCTGATTGCCATCTATATCATCATTTTTGTGGTCATCATCTGGCGAAAGCACGGCTCATTGCTCACCAGGCACTGGAACAAATGGCTGGGCGCCATTTCGCTAACCTTCGCCCTATGGGGGCTGGCAGCTTTTATCAGACCTGACCTCGCCGGAACTTTTGGCAAAGGCATTATCAGCAATTCTCAAACAATAGGAATATTGAGATTGGTGGGATTTGTCTTTCTGGGCGTTCTGCTAATAGCGCCCCGCCGCACCTGGCATGCCGTCGTGCTCTTTTTCAAAGCCATAGGCAAAAGCATCTGGTTCTTATTTCGAGGCATCGGTGATGCCATAGCGCAGGCTATGGAGCGCCGCAAAGCTGCGCCCAAACCGGCTAAAGAAATCAAAATCGCCAAAGAGGAAGCAGCACCACCGGAAATAGTGAGGGAAACTCCCCCTGCTCCCAGCACCACGCCGGCAACGGCAAAGCCACCTACTGCGGAGGTGTTTGAACCCAAGAAACAGCCGTCGCTCACTGTCGGAGGCTGGCAACTGCCACCCATCACCACACTGGATAAACCAGTGGAAACATCGGTCAGCGAATCAGACGTAAAGAAGCGGGCAGACATTATTAAAGAAGCTCTCGCCAGCTATGGCGTTGACGCTGAAGTCGTTCAGATAAACATTGGACCTACAGTAACCCAGTTCGGCATTGAGCCTGGCTGGGATATTAAATATAAAGAGGTCAAGGAACGGGACAAGGACGGCAATATCAAGACCAGGCTACAGGAAGTAGCCAGGACCAGAATCAAGGTGGAGCGAATCACCTCGCTGGCCAATGACCTGGCTCTGGCGCTGGCGGCATCCAGCATCAGGATTGAAGCCCCGGTCCCGGGCAAATCCATCGTCGGCATCGAGGTACCCAACAGCACTTTCGGCTCGGTAAACCTGCGCAGCATCATCGAATCACAGGCATTCCAGAAAATCCTGGCCAAGTCGAAGCTAGCCATAGCCCTGGGCAAGGGCGCTGGCGGCGAAACCGTTGCCGCCGATCTGACCAAGATGCCCCACCTGCTGGTGGCTGGAGCCACCGGCAGCGGCAAAACCGTCTACCTTAATTCCATTATCTGCTGCTTGCTGCTGTTCAACACCCCAGACGACCTGCGTTTCATCATGATTGACCCCAAGCGGGTGGAGCTGGTGAACTTCAATACCCTGCCTCACCTGATAGCACCTGTCGTTGTTGATACAGATAAGGCAGTAGCAGCTCTACGCTGGCTCACCGAGGAAATGGATGAGCGCTATCGCAAGTTTGCCCAGGCTGGAGCACGCAATATCGAAAACTATAACAAGAGCCGCCGGCCCGGCGAGGCCATGCCCTACATCGTGCTGGTTATCGATGAGTTAGCCGACTTAATGATGACTGCCTTTGACGAGGTTCAGCATACGCTGTGCCGCCTCGCTCAGCTATCCCGAGCCACCGGCATTCACCTCATCGTCGCCACGCAACGACCATCGGTTGATGTGGTCACCGGCCTGATTAAAGCCAACTTCCCCACCCGCATCAGCTTCACTCTCACCTCACAGGTGGACTCGCGCACCATACTGGATAGTACCGGCGCTGAAAAGCTGCTGGGCAGGGGCGACATGCTCTATATGCCCACCGATGCCAGCAAGCCCAAGCGCCTCCAGGGTCCCTTCCTCTCCGATGCCGAAATCGACCGGCTCACCAGTTTCTGGGGCGAGCAAAGAAAAGCAGACATGGTACCGGTGAAATTCGAAGATGTCAGCCTACCGGCTGCTGCCGCAGCCGACTCCGATGACACCCTGCTGGAAGCTGCCCGGAAGCTGGCTGAGGAGCATGAGCAGATTTCGGTTTCCTTCCTGCAGCGCCGCCTCCGCATCGGCTACCCCCGCGCCGCCCGCCTCTACGACAAGCTCAAAGAAGAAGGGTATTAGCCTACTCAAGTCCAGTCCTTTCCCTACCCCCTGTCATCATGAGGAGCGAAGCGACGTGATGATCCCTTCACAAGTACAAAGACTTCTCAACACCCCTATCCCCTCACGGATTGTATTTGGAGATGTGCAGGGATTGCCACACCCCGATTTCATCGGGATCCGCAATGACAGTGATGTTTTAGTATTGCCGCCATGAATAAGACAGGCTAGCTCAAGGCCAGTCTTTACAGGTCTTCCAACGTCAGGTATTATGTAAACGGTGAAGATGTGGGAGTGCCCGTAACCGAGATTTAGCTGGAGTCGACGACCAATATAAGCATCTATCCAGCAGCGGGTATCGAGTGTGTGGTCACCTCGGGGAGGTGACTCTCACAAAACCCACTCGAGAGTCGGGGCGTCACAGAGAAGTGACTTACAAAGACTTTTCATATTCGGCTACCAATGATGTTATTTCATCGCCAATCTTTGTCGGTCCTTCTTGTGCAGTATGAGGCCAGAATTCCTTGCCTATTGGTCTATAAGTAAAATTCTTCTCAGTTTGCTCAGCTTGTTGACCAACAAATATAATTTGTTTACGACGAGTATTTCTATTTCCTTCATAATGGTAGGGAGAGAGAATCTGAATTAGTAAGACAGGAGTTTTTGAGTTATGCACATATTGCCAAGCTTTAACTAAGTTATGGATGGGATATGCTCTGTGCTTCTCTACTTCAATAAAAACATCGTACTGATTTATTTTGGAGCGTCCCCAAAGATCTATCCTTTGCTTCCCGATACCGACAGGGCCATTTTGCCTCGACCAAATTAAGGCCGACAACTTTTTCTTAAGATACTCCATCAATGCTTCTTCGTCGAGATAGTTGGCAATTTGCATTGATGTACTTCTTGCGGCTTTTCTCAGTTGTGCTTTCGCCACTTTCTTATCCCATCTCTGGCCTATTTTTGCCTCTTCTTCCTGACTTAATTGGCTATAGCTCTTCATAGAAAAAATCTCCTCCAACGGATAAAAATAAACTCAGTGTAACGTAGCCCAATGACTATAACACTTCCTTACTGTATGAGTCACCTCCCGATGTGCTCTGTCTACCTCTTCACAAACGGTGACAGTAATTCCTCATCTTTGCGCAGCTCGATGATGCGGTCGCGAATCAGGGCTGCCTTCTCGAATTCCATGTTCTTGGCGGCTTTTCTCATTTGAGACTCCAGGTCTTTGATGACCCGGAGCAACTCGTCCCTGGATATCGGCGTCGCCGTATAGGGAACCTTGGCCTCGGCAACCACCTTGACGCGCTCGGTAATGTCTTTAATGGCTTTCTTGATGCCCGTAGG
Source organism: Chloroflexota bacterium (assembly GCA_037443085.1). Lineage (GTDB taxonomy): Bacteria > Chloroflexota > Dehalococcoidia > GIF9 > UBA5629 > JBBIPA01. Next base: position 38,414 of record JBBIPA010000003.1, read on the forward strand.
GGTTATGCCGTGCTCCTTATTATATGCTTCCTGGATGCGGCGGCGGCGCAGCGTCTCCTCCATGGCCTCACGCATGGAGTTGGTCACGTTATCGGCATACATGATAACCTGCCCGTCAGCATGGCGGGCGGCTCTGCCCATGGTCTGGATGAGCGCTCCGGTTGACCTTAAATACCCTTCCTTATCAGCATCCAGAATCGCCACCAGGCTGACCTCGGGCAAATCCAGGCCTTCACGCAGCAGGTTTATGCCCACCACCACATCATAGACACCGAGACGGAGGTCGCGCAAAATCTCCACCCGCTCCAAGGTATCCACCTCGGAATGCAAATAATGGGTCTTTATCTCCATTTCCCTCAGGTAGTCAGCCAGCTCTTCCGCCATCCGCTTGGTCAGCGTGGTCACCAGGCAGCGCTCGCTTCTGGCTACCCTGGTTTTTATCTGGTAGATAAGGTCGTCTATTTGCCCCCTGGTCGGCTTCACCTCAATGGTAGGCTCCAGCAATCCGGTGGGACGAATCAACTGCTCGGCTACCTGCTGGCCATGCTCATACTCATAAGGTCCGGGAGTGGCGGAAACATAGATGACATGGTTGATGCGACCTTCAAACTCATCGAAGTTCAAGGGGCGGTTGTCCAGCGCTGAAGGCAGGCGAAAGCCGTAATCCACCAGCGTCTGTTTCCGGGAGATATCACCACGGTACATACCCCGTATCTGGGGCAGCGTCATGTGCGACTCGTCGATGAACAGCAAAAAATCATCGGGAAAATAGTCCAGCAATGTCCAGGGCGGGCTGCCCGGCGCACGGCGCTGCAGATGCCGGGAATAGTTTTCGATAGCATTGCAGTATCCAAACTCCCGCAGCATCTCCAGGTCATAGTTAGTGCGCGTCTCCAGACGCTGCACTTCCACCAGTTTCCCCTGGCTTTTCAGTTCCTGCAATCGTGCTGCCAGTTCAACTTTAATATCCGCTATAGCCAGCAGCAGCTTTTCCTGAGAAGTGACAAAATGCTTGGCGGGATAAACATCAATCTCCTCACGGACAGCCAGCATCTCGCCGGTGAGCGGGTCAACCTCGACGATACGCTCCACCTCATCCCCCCAGAACTCAATTCTCACCGCTATCTCCTCATAAGCTGGATAAATTTCCAGCGTATCGCCACGGATGCGAAACTTCCCCCGCGAAAACTCAAAGTCGTTCCTCTCATACTGCATGTCCACCAGCCGTCGCACCAGCTTGTCGCGTTTATACCCCTCACCTTTTTTCACGGTAACCACAAAGCTGCGATACTCCTCAGGTTCGCCCAGGCCATAGATGCAGGATACCGAGGCTACGATTAAAGTATCCCGGCGACTTAACAAAGCCCGGGTAGCAGCATGGCGCAGCTTATCTATTTCTTCATTTATGTCGATATCCTTCTCAATATAGGTATCGGTGCTGGGCAGATAGGCTTCAGGCTGGTAATAGTCATAGTAGCTGACGAAGTACTCTACGGCATTGTCGGGAAAGAATTCCTGGAACTCCGTAGCCAGTTGCGCCGCCAGCGTCTTGTTATGGCAGATTACCAGCGTCGGTCGCTGCAATCTTTCCACCACATTCGCCATAGTGAAGGTTTTGCCGCTGCCGGTGACCCCGAGCAATACTTGTTTGCTATACCCCTTCCCTATCCCCTCCACCAGCTTGTCTACCGCCTGCGGCTGGTCCCCGGTGAGCTTGAAATCAGAGACAATTTTGAATGGAGGCATAAAATCAACCTTTTAGCATATTATGTTAATTAACAGGTGGCTCTTTTTTTCTTTATCCTAATTATAACCGAGTTTTGGTCAAGCAGTACTTCCATTACAGAAAACCAACGCGTTATTGCGAGGAATCCCGATGAAATCGGGATGACGAAGCAATCTTTAGGTTAACTGAACAACTTTGAGAACCTAAGTCCGGGCAAGCTGCTGCAATGCCAGCTTTACCTTCTCTTCCAGCTTCAAACCTTTGGAATCGGAAAGTGCCGAAACAGCCTGGGTGGCTTCCCTCAGAGAATAGCCCAATCCAGTGAGAGCAGCAACCACGTCGGCATCTTCTTGCTGTAAAGACGGGGCAATAGCAGTGCCCCATTCTTTTGCCAGCTTACCCTTCAACTCCAGCACGATGCGTCCCGCTGTCTTCTTGCCGATGCCTGGAACCTGGCTGAGCAGGTCAAGATTACCACCCTCGATAGCGGCAATCAACTGGTCAGGGCTGATAGTGGATAAAACCCCCAGGGCGGTGCGGGGACCTATACCGGAAACGGTAATCAGGCTCTGGAACAGTCCCAGTTCCTCGGCTGAAGAAAAACCATAGAGGGCAATATTATCCTCCCGCACATAGAGATGGGTGTGGAGATAGACCTTGTCACCCACGTTGCCGAGCTGGCTTAATGTCGAGGTGGGAGCAGCAACACTGAGACTCAGCGGCCCTACTTTAACTACAGCCGAACTGTTACCACGACTTTGCAGCGTTCCTTCTAAGGCAACTATCATCGCAACTCCTCACTTAGATGTCATCAGGCGGCGGTTAAAATTACTCTGGTAGATATGGCAGATGGCAACAGCCAGCGCATCAGCAGCATCCTCAGAATGAAGAACCTCCTCAACCCCCAACTGCATCCTTACCAGTCGCTGCACCTGCTCCTTGCTGCTGCCCCCGTAGTCAGTCACCTGCTGTTTCACCTGCGCCGGCAGATAACGGAAAATAGGGATTTCCTTATTGGCTGCTGCCAGAATGGCGATTGCCTGCGCCCTGCCTATGGCTAACGCCGAGCGGGCATTCATGGCCACAAAAGGCTCTTCAATAGCCACCTCGTCCGGCCGATACCGGGCAATAATGTCACATAGTTTCTGATAGAAATCACACAATCTGTTTTCGATGGGAACTTTTGCGGGCAGGGAAAACACACCACAATCCACCATGGATAGCTTCCCCTCCATCTCATCCACCACACCATAACCCAGATTTAAGGTGCCCGGGTCAATGCCGAGAACACGCATGATTATACCTGAACCCGCAGCTTTTCCAGGACAGCTTCAGAGTAATCCACATTGGAGAAAACGCGCTGAACATCATCCAGTTCTTCCAGATGGTCAAGCAGCTTCAAAACCTTAAGCGCCCCATGTTCATCCACCATCACCGTGCTCTTGGGCACCAGGGAAACCTCGGCTGAAATAATGGGCTTCTTCTGCTCTATAGCTTTCCGTACTGCTTCCAGCTTCTGTGGGTTCACCAGGACTTCCAGATACCCCTTCTCGGTTTGCACATCATCAGCGCCGGCATCTATAGCCAGTAACGCCAATTCTTCAGCATCGACACCTTTAGTGTCTACCGTAATAACGCCTCGGCTCTCAAAGAGCCAGGAGACACAACCGCTCTCGCCGAGATTACCGCCATGCTTAGTAAATACGCTGCGCACGTCGGAAAGAGTACGATTACGATTATCAGTCATCGCCTCAACCATCACTGCCACACCATTAGCCCCATATCCTTCAAGGGTAAGCTCGGTCAGGGTCGAGGCATCGGTGGCACCGCTGCCTTTTTTGATGGCTCTCTCAATATTGTCCAGCGGCATATTGCTGTCACGAGCCCTCTGGACTGCCAGTCGCAAGCGGAAATTGGATTCGGGATTAGGCCCACCCTGACGGGCAGCTACCATAATCTCTCGAGTAAGCTTGGTAAAGAGCTGCCCGCGACTAGCATCTGACGTACCCTTTTGACGCTTAATTTTTGACCACTTAGAATGACCTGACATTTCTCTTGCCCACCTCTGATGGCATCATTCTACTCCCAACAACATAGCCCTGCAACTAAATTTTTTTCACCTCGCCGAAAAGTTACCTACATAATAGCAAATAATTGGAATTTTGCTAATATACAGAAAAGTTTCTGCACCTCTTCAGAAAACGTTTTTTAATGATATAATGCCTATCAAACTAGAGGCATCATGCTTGACTGGCTATTAAACTTAAATGTTTCCCGGGAACTTATCGTCATCATTATCGCGGTGCTGCCGGTATTTGAGCTGCGCGGCGCTTTGCCTGTGGCCATAAATCTATTCCAGATGCCGTGGTACTGGGCTTTCCCGCTGGCTCTCGTAAGCAACATGCTGCCCGTGCCCATCATATTACTGTTCCTGGACTATCTGGTAAGATTTGTCAGCAAAGTGCACTTGGGAGAACGATTAGCCAACTGGATTCTGGAACGCACCCGAGCGCGCAGCCGGATTATCCAGAAATATGAGCGAATCGGCTTAATCATCTTCGTGTCTATTCCGCTACCCTTCACCGGCGCCTGGACAGGAGCCATTGCCGCTTTCCTCCTTGGCATGAAATTCCACCATGCCTTTCTGGCAATACTCTGCGGTGTAATAATAGCCGGCGCCATTGTCACCTCTCTCTGTCTCCTGGGATGGATTGGAGCCTTGATTGCCGGGGTAGGGCTATGCGCTCTGGCCGTGCTCGGCTGGTGGAAAATATAGCCGCAACTCATTATGTATTCGCTGAGTAAGTGTGTTAAGGGCAAAATTGCTTAACCCCTGCTTTTATGCTATAAATACACTCCCGGGAGTATATTCCCTGAGCTACTCTGAGCAGTCTTCTGTTTAGCCATTTGATACAAACTTAACAGTTCAGAGTTGCTGCTAAACCGCAATTTAACCTTGCAAGGAGGTTTTTGATGTCAGGAATTGTTTCTTACGGAGCTTATGTGCCGCTATGGCGGCTGAGTCGAGACGCCATAGCCAGTGCCTGGGGCAGACAGTCATTAGGTGGCGAGCGCAGTGTCGCCAATAACGATGAGGACACTGTGACCATGGCAGTTGAGGCAGTAGTCGACTGTCTCCATGGTATCGACCGCAACAGCATTGATGGTCTGTACTTCGCCTCTACCACACCCCCTTTCAAGGAAAAACAAAGCGCTGCCTTAGTCGCCGCTGCTGCCGACCTCAGATCCGATATTATCACTGCCGACTTCGGCAACAGCCTGCGCGCTGGCACCAGTGCCCTCAGGGCAGCATTGGACGCAGTCAATAGTGGCACAGCCAAAAATATCATTGTGGTTGCCACCGATTGCCGCCTGGCTTATCCCCGCTCCGACTACGAACAGAATTTTGGCGATGCCGCAGCGGCATTGCTGATTAGCAGTGCTGGCAAGCCCATTGCCACGGTAGCAGGCAACCATGCCATCTCCAATGACATGTATGATGTGTGGCGATTGGATAAGGACACGTTCGTTCAATCCTGGGAGGACCGCTTCATAATGGAGCATGGCTACATGGAAAACACCACTAAAGCAGTAGCCGGTCTCCTGAAGAAACTCAACCAATCGCCTGAATCCATCAGCAAAGCTGTGTTCTATGGTCCCAATACCAGGGCACAGCAACAGCTCGCCAGCAAACTTAAATTCGACCCCAAAACTCAGCTTCAGGACTTGCTCATCGGCAAAATGGGAGTCTGTGGCTGCGCCCACACCCTGCTTATGCTAGTGGCAGCGCTCGAAGATACCAAAGGTGGCAATAGCCTGCTGATAGCCAGCTATGGGGATGGCAGCGATGCCTTCTTAATACAAACAACTGATGAAGTTCAGAAAATAAAGGGGAATAGACGAGGGGCTAATGGTTACCTGGCATCAAGGCAATCATTGCCCAGCTACGAAAAATACCTCAGCTACCGCGGGGTACTGGAGCCACAGCCCGCGGAACCTTTCCGCCTGTTTCCATCATCAAGCGCCAGCTGGCGGGAACGCAATTCATCCATCCGCTTCCATGGCAGCAAATGTAAAAGCTGCGGTACAATAACTTATCCTGTGCAGAGAGTATGTTATGAGTGCCGTTCCAAGGATAATTACGAAGAGGTACGGCTATCTGACCAGAAAGGGAAAATTTTTACTTTTACTCTGGACAATCTGGCAGGAAGAAGCGATGACCCGGTGGTACCCCAGCTAGTTATCGAATCTGAGCTGGAAAAGGCCAGGATATACAGCCTGATGACCGATTTTGATGCTAAGGAGATAAAAATCGGCATGCCCGTGGAAATGACGTTCCGAAGAATCTATGAAGGAGCCGGCATGTATAACTATTTCTGGAAATGCCGACCAGTGAGATAAGGAGAGAGAATCATGGAGAGCATAAAAGATAAAGTAGCCATAATCGGAATGGGATGCTCCAAATTCGGAGAGCGCTGGGATACTGGCCTCGATGACCTGGTCATCGAAGCTGCCTACGAAGCCTACGAAGATGCTGGCATTAATCCGGCAGACATTCAGGCATGCTGGTTTGGCACAGTTACGGCGCCAACCGGTGGCATCGGGGGAACCCACCTGGTAAATCCGCTTAAGCTCAAGGGTATTCCCATCACCCGCGTGGAAAACTGGTGCACTACGGGACATGAAGCCTTGAGGAATGCCTGCTTTGCTGTGGCCTGCGGGATGTACGACATGGTGCTGGCTCTGGGTGCGGAAAAGCTTAAGGATACCGGTTTTCCCGGACTGGGCACGGGGCGAGGCATGGAGCCAGTTTTGGAAGCAAGACGCACCGCCCCGGGCTCCTTCGGGCTTATTGCCACCAGGTACTTCCACACTTACGGCTTAAGCCCGGAAGAAGGCAAGAGGATTATCGGCAAGATTGCAGTGAAAAACCACAACAATGGCAGCATGTCACCGAAAGCTCATTTTAGGAACAAGGTAACACTGGAACAGGTGCTCAATGCTCCTATTATCGCCTGGCCGCTTGGCCTGTTCGATTGCTGCGGTAATAGCGACGGCTCGGCAGCCGCCATTATAGTCCCCGCCAACCAGGCAAAGAAATTCCGCAAAGACCCGGTTTATATCAAAGGTCTGGGGCTAGCCATGGACCCCCTGCTGCCACAGGCTCGTCCCGGCTTCGACTGGTTAACTTTTGACTCACTGGTACAATCTTCGCAACAAGCATACCGGCAAGCAGGAATCACCAACCCTCGGGAACAGCTTGATATCGCCGAGGTTCATGACTGCTTCACCTGCACCGAGATGATAATCTACGAGAACTTCGGTTTCAGTGCCAGGGGTAAAGCCAAAGAGGATATTGACGCTGGTTTCTTTGAACTTTCCGGAGGCTTGCCGGTGAACACTGACGGCGGTTTGAAATGCTTCGGGCATCCTGTAGGAGCCAGTGGTCTCAGGATGACTTACGAAGTCTACAAGCAGCTACAGGGGAAAGCTCAGTCACCAGAGCGCCAACTAAAGAACGTGAAACTAGGTTTATCGCATACTTTCGGAGGCCCACCGCAAATCAGCGCCGTAGCTATATTGGGCGCTGACCCGGGATGAGGCTATAATCAGTCTGACAATAAGAAAAGCCCAAGTCGCATGAACTGAAAACGACCTGGACTTCTTATTTTTTAATAGGCGTAGAACCTGGTGAGACCAGAAGTTTCCTAAGTTTAATACTCAATCACCGCAATCACGTCGCCAGCCTTAACTACTTTGCCGGCGTCAACCAGCACCTCCTTCACCACACCCCCCACAGTAGCCAGAATTGGATTTTCCATCTTCATGGCCTCAATGACACAGAGCTCGCCTGATTCGGCAATTTTGTCTCCAGGCTTAACGCTCACACTGATTACCTTACCGGGTAACGGCGTTTCTATTTTCTCTAATGCCATAGTATTTGGCTCCTCTCCTGTAAATTAAGCTTTTCTATCTTATACCCAGCTCACGGGATATGACAAGTTGCTGTATCTCCGAGGTGCCTTCAGTAATTGTTGCCAATCTGGCATCCCTGAAGTAGCGCTGGGCTACAGACTCCTCCATAAGACCATAGCCACCATGAATCTGCATGCTCTCTGTGGTTACATATACCGCTGCCTCACTGGCAAAAAGCTTGGCCATGGCAGCTTCTTTTCGATGTTCTTTACCCTGGTCAAAAAGCCAGGCGGAATAATAGGTTAACCATTTCGCCGCCTCGATCTGTAATGCCATCCTGGCCAACTTGAAAGAATTCGCCTGGAATTTAGCTATCGGCTGTCCAAATTGCACTCGCTCATTAGCATATGCCAGAGCATCATCAAAGGCAGCTCGCGCCAGCCCCAGGCTCCGGGCAGCATGAGAGATTCTACCTCCCGTTAACACCTCCATTATAGCGGCGAAACCCTTGCCTTCTTCGCCAATAAGATTCTCTGCCGGCACAGCGCAATCCACAAAACTCAATTCAGCAACTTCGCCGGAACAGGCACAGAATTTGTGAAGCTTGGAACGAGTAAACCCGGGGGTGCCCGCTTCAACTACAAGCAGGCTGATACCTCCTCTGTCCCCCTTGCTTTTATCTGTCACCGAAGCAACCACTACAAAATCACTGAAGGAACCATTAGTAATGAATATTTTGGTTCCATTGAGAATATACTTGCCGCCTTTCTTAGTTGCCACCGTCTCGATAGCCGCAGCATCGGATCCAACGTTAGGCTCAGTGAGTCCAAAGGCAGCTATTTTCTGCCCCTTAATGGCAGGCACCAGGTATTTTTGCTTCTGCACTTCAGTGCCACGCTTGACTAGTGCTGCGGTGCCAATACCTCCCTGCACCATGGTGCCGGCAGCTATCCCTACAGAGTAGTAGGCAACCTCTTCAACAGCAATGCATTCACCCACTTTGCCCATACCGGCAGCACCGTATTGCGGTGAATAGCTGAGACAGAGATAACCCAGCTCACCCATTTTGGGGAATAATTGAACAGGGAACGTCCTGTTTTTTTCAGCCTCGTCAACCAGGGGGGCTATTTCTTTCTCGGCAAAGCTGCGAATAGCCTCCTTTAACATTTTTTGCTCTTCATTAAACTCAAAGTCCATTACGGAATATCTCCTTATGCCAATCCCCTGCGCAAAAGGCCAAGACATTATATTGGGAAACAACTTATATTTCAAACTGATTTGCCCCCGAGCCCTGACAAAATACGGGGTGAGAGGCAAATTACAACCGAAGCAGTTATGTTTTGCTCATATTAACACTATATCGACACTGTAGTGGAGGTTTGTGTGCTGCAATTAAGGTGAGGCATCGGGATTTCCCTTACACCGGAATCGCGATGCCTTTTTATTTCTTCAATCCATCTTCCAACCGGACAACTTAACCTCAGCCAAACGACTGTACACCGCCCCGCCGGGCAGAAGCTGGCTCCTCATCAGGTTGATGCTGGTCACTGCGATTTTATAAGTGCTACTAAAACTGGTTTTCCTGACAAGCTCGCCAAAATCGCGCCGATTCTGCAGCGAGGCTGTTTCCCTTATTCTGGCAAGCGTCAGATGAGGGGTAAAGGCACGCTTCTCTTTGGGAAAACCCTCCGGCTCCAATACATCGTCTACCCGCTTTTGCAGAGAAGTTAGTTTATTGATATCACCTCCGACACCCAGCCAGAAGACATTGGGGCGATTCAAATTGGGAAAAGCTCCCAACCCGGTTGTTTCCAACTGGAAATGCGTAATCCCCTCGCTCGCCTTCGCTAAGGCTGTGCTCATTTCAGCCAGTTTCACAGCAGGTATATTCCCCAGAAACTTCAAGGTAAGATGAATTCCTTCGGGAGCTACCCACTTCACAAAAGCATAACCTGAAGACTTCATCTCACTCTGCAACCGAAGTAACCCGGACTTAAGGTCATCCGTCAACTCTATAGCGATGAACGACCTGATCTGCTCATTATCCACTGGCTGCCCCAATGTAACAACATGTCTAATTTTTATAGAGATAACAGCTTCTTAGCGTTACCACCGAGTATTTTCGCTTCATCTTCCTTACTCAGGCTGACAGATTCCACCTGACTGATAATGCGTTTTGGCGAAAGCAGCGGATAATCGCTGCCAAAAAGAATTTTGTCGCTGCCCACCAGCTCAGCCACCTGACGGAATATCTGCGGCTTGTACAAAAACGGCGTCGCCGCAGTATCGAAGAAAACATTGGCTAATGCTTTCTCCACTTCCGGCATCAAGGCATAGAAGGGCATACCACCACCCCAGTGCGCACACACCAGCTTTAGCTCAGGAAAGCTCATGACAAACGGATAGATGACATCAGGGGTTATTTTGCCCTTACCTGAGTACTCATGCCCCACTGGTTCAGAAGCATGAATCAGAAAAACTAAGCCCTTTTTTACTACCGCTTCAACAAGTGGCTTCATAGCTTTGGTATCCCTGATATCGAAGCCCTGCACATCAGGTCTCATCTCACCAATGCCACCGGCTCCATTTCCAGCGCAACGCTCCACTTCCCTGATAGCCCTGTCGCCGGCTCGGGGCTGAACGGCACAAAAGCCAATCAACCTCTTCGGATATTTCGCTACTGACTCCAGAATATAGTCATTGGTCTCAACGCATAGTTCATGGCTCTGCCAGCCTAGATTGAGAATGGCAGACTTATCTACTTGGCATTCATCCATATTGCTGATTACCTCCTCGGCCGTAACCAGCTTCGCCGTTGGCTGCGCATAGAGCAGGGCAAAACAAGCGTCTCGTCCAGCATAGTCAGCACGCCTCTCTATTATCCGAGGAGAAACTATATGAGTGTGAAAGTCGATTATCACGTCCCGCATTATAATTGACTAACTCAATATTCTCAACAGGTCAATGTACTATCTGGCTGCAAGACTAGAAAGTTGCAAAAAGTCGAGATTTCCTATAGTCTTTTTTGTTATCATCTTGTTGAAAGGCCAAACGAGGCTGGTGACCATCATAAACATGATAACCAAGAAAGGTACTGGGGCAAGGTAAGCTTCCATGGAAAAAGATAAGGCTCTGGGTCGAGTCTCTTCAGCCATAAGCGGACTACGTGACCTCAACGCCATCCTCAAAATCGGGCTGGATACCGTCCTCGATATCATCAATGGTGATGTCGGCGGCATCATGCTGCTCGATGAGCAGACCAGAACACTCTCCTACCGCATTTACCACAATCTGTCAGTCAACTACGCGGAGGAAATGCAGCTAAAGCTGGGGGAAGGGATTGCCGGCAAAGTAGCCCAGAGCGGTAAAGCCAGACTGGTCGAAGATCTAACCACCGAGCCTAACGCCGCCCATCCCAGCTTAATCAGCACCGAGGGACTGAAAGCATTTGTCAGTGTCCCCTTGAGAGCCAAGGGCAAAGTACTGGGAGTAATGAATGTCGCCAGCCATAAGGCACATCAGTTTACCGAGAGGGATATGCTGGTGCTGGACTCCATCGGAGACCAGCTTGGTATCGCCGTCGAACAGGCAAATCTCTACGAACAATTGCGACGAAGCAGAGAGCGATACCGCCGACTCGCCCAGCAAATACTGGTGGCTCAGGAAGAAGAGCGGCGACGGATCGCCCGGGAGCTTCATGACGACACCAGCCAGACCCTTTCCGGCCTGGCATTGAACCTGCAAGCCCTGGTAGAGATGACAGATATGACCAATGTCAACAATGCCGAATTCAAAGCCAGGCTCAAGAAAGCGCTCTCTCTAGCGGTCCAGATAGGCAGCGAGGTAAGCCGCCTCATCGCTGATTTGCGCCCTACACTTCTGGACACACTGGGACTCATCCCTGCTATCCGACATTATGCTGAGACAAATCTCTCTCCCGCGGGCATCAATGTATCCTTCAAATTCGATGAAAGCCTGAGCAAGTTCTCGCCGCAGGTCGAGGCTGGGTTATTCCGCATCATCCAGGGAACAGCAGGCAATATCCTGCACCACTCTAAGGCTAAGAACGTCAACATCAGCCTGCAGCGTCAGGGAGATGAAATTGTCCTCCAGATAACTGATGACGGCGTCGGCTTTGAGGTTTCCCAGATTACCCGCATTGAGGAAAGTGGTCGTGGGGCCGGACTGTTCAGCATGAAAGAAAGGACCAGGCAACTGGGCGGTCGTTGCCATATCGACTCCCACCCTGGCCAGGGAACCCGAATCAACGTCATCGTGCCGTTGGTCAAGAGCACCGCCAATGAAAAGGATTAGAGTACTGGTAGTGGATGACCATACCATCGTCCGCGATGGCATCTGCGCCCTGCTAGGGCTGGCTGGTGATATGGAGGTGGTGGGCGAAGCTTCCAACGGAAAGGAAGCCATAGAAATGGTCAAAAAACTGTCTCCAGATGTGGTGCTCATGGACATAGCCATGCCCATCATGGGCGGGCTGGAGGCAACACATCGGCTACATAAAGATTTCCCCCATGTAAAAGTGCTGGCGCTCACTCAATACGATGAACGAGAATATGTATTCCCTATAATCGAAGCCGGTGCCTACGGCTTCATCAGCAAGTCAGCGGCTTCGTCCGAGCTGACCACAGGCATCCGCTCCGTTCACAAGGGGGACTCGTTCCTATCCCCTTCCGTGGCCAAATATCTGGTGGAAGTATATCGACAGGGTGGCACGGTAAAAAGAACCCACGACCCCTATGATGAGCTTACCGACCGCGAGCGGGAAGTGCTCAAGCTGCTGGCAGAAGGATATACCAACCAGGAAATCGCCTCCATGCTCTCCATCAGCCCCAAGACCGCTGAAGGACACAAGACCAGCCTCATGTCCAAGCTTGATATCCACAACCGCGCTGAATTGGTCAAATATGCCCTGCGTAAGGGCATCATCACCATCTAATTAAACCCCACCTCCCCATACACCAAATCCAAAATCCCAAGCACCAAATTACAAATTTAAAAGATAATCACCAGCCATATGAATCTACATCTACACCCTGCAACTAATTAGATCCCTCTGAGGTATTGTGCTTTTTTATTTAATCTTTTATGATATACCACATATGAGACCTTACCACTTTTTCATCTTACTTCTTGTTTTTGCATTATTCGTAAGCTGCACAACTGCAGTTCCTCCTAAATTACCTGAACCACCTAAATCTAGCCCAACTCCAGCAAAATTTTCCCTGTCAAATCTCTCTATTAAGCCGACATCTATCCAATCCGGTGAAATGGTATCTATAAGCATAGATGCAACTAATACAGGTGGAACTGACGGGAATTATACTGTAGTTCTAATGTTAAATGGCGAAAAGGCAGCAGAGGAAACAATTGCCGTAGCCAAAGGTAATACGAGCACTGTTACGTTCGCGATAATAAAGGATGATATTACTATTTACGACGTGGCTGTGGGCGATTTGAAAGCCAGTTTTACCACTATGCCACTCACAGGCAATGCCAGCGGGATACATGCGCCAGGGATGGTCAGCTTTGACAATATTATTTCCAATCTCATGAAAGAATGGAGGATTCCGGGTGGCGCTGTCGCCGTTGCAAAAAACGGACGATTAGTCCTTGCGCGAGGCTATGGCATGACTGACTCGCAGCTTAAAGCACATGTAATGCCTACATCACTCTTCCGTATCGCTAGTATTTCAAACCCATCACTGCCGCCGCTATTCTCAAATTAGTGGAACAGGGCAAGCTCGATCTCGATGCAAAGGCTTTCAGTATTCTTAACATTACACAATCCGCCGTCAAGGATCGCAGAATTTATGACATCACAATTCGTAATTTATTACAACACTCTGGCGGATGGGATCGAGAGAAAAGTTTCGATCCAATGTTTATTTCAAATAGAGCCGCAAGCGAAATAGGTGCACCACAACCAGCAAGTAGTGAAACCATAATACGCTTTATGTTAGGACAACAGTTGGATTTCGACCCAGGTAGCCGATTTGCATATTCAAATTTTGGTTACTGTATTCTTAGCCGCATAATCGAGAAGGTAACTGGACAAAGCTATCAGAATTATGTTAATAATCAAATCTTAATACCATTGGGAATCACGCAAGCACGCATCGGACGCTCTCTAATTGATGAGAGAGTTAAAAATGAAGTTAGATACTACGATTTTCCTAGCGCACTTGCAAGTCAATCCGTATTCCCCAATATCTCAGGCTTGGCCCCTACACCATATGGCGGATTTTATCTCGAAGCGATGGATTCCCACGGCGGCTGGATTACCTCAGCAATAGATCTTGTGCGCTTCGCAGTTGCTCTTGAAGGCAGTAAATCCCCAAATTTACTGAAACCAGAAACGGCAAAGACCATGGTGTCTCGTCCACAACCACCCCTATGGGTAGGCACTCCCTATTACTACGGTACAGGTTGGTTAGTACGCCCAGTGTCCAACGATGCCAATTGGTGGCATACTGGGTCACTCCCCGGAACTGCTACTATCCTCGTCCGCACTAATAACGGCTTCGTATGGGCGGCACTATTTAACTCTCGCCCCACCAATGGGGGCAATTTTTTATTGGAAGTGGACAATGCACTCTGGAAAGCAGCTCGCGAGGTTACTGAATGGCCAACACATAACCTTTTTAAGCAATACGGATACAAATAAAAAGCATGCCAACTTATAGGTTTTGAGTACCAATGACACTGTCTCGCTCGTTTCACATATCTCGCCACTATGCCCACATCATAACTGATAAAACTAGGGTAATATCCTCCTCCCTTTTGAGGTAAAGACCTCTTCTCCTCCCCTACCACATTGTTTACCATGATAATAGGTGCAGAGGGTTTTGTTTTCCAAAGGCAGGAAGGTTACTTATGAAAACCAGAGGTAAAATTCTCATAGCCGACGACGAGACCGAGTTCAAAGCTGAACTGCAGGCGACACTTGAAGGGCAACACTACCAGGTAGTCACCGTCGGCAATAAAACGCAGGCACAGGAAATGACACGGCGGGAAAGCCCCGACCTGGTCATTTTAGGCACCCTTGCCCCAAGGGGCGATGCCTTCCTGTTCCATCAATGGCTAAGACGGAGTCAGCATTTCAGTGAACTTCCCCTTATTGTCATCGACGCCTCACCGGACAAGCAGCTTACCAGGGGATGGACCAAGGACGAGGGATTAAGGCTTGAAGCCGAAGACTATTTCTCCAAGCCGGTCAACCCCACATCATTGCTCCCCTTTATCGAGAAGCTGCTGGACAAGGTTACCCTGAAGATCAAAGTGCTCATAGCGGATGACCACGTCGTCGCCAGAGAAGGCATTCGCACCTTGCTCAACCTTCAAAAGGATATAGAAGTGGTAGGCGAAGCTATTGATGGCAAAGAGGCCGTTGTGAAAACACGCCAGCTTGCCCCTGACATTGTCCTCATGGACATTGTCATGCCCCTAATGGATGGGCTGGAGGCAACCAGGCAGATATGCCAGGATACCAGAGTGCTCATTCTTTCCCAATACGATGATGAAGATACTATCCTTGCCAGCTATCAGGCAGGTGCTGTCGGCTTCATACCCAAAAATAGCGCCAGCACGCGTCTGATTAACGATATCAGAACCGCCAGCAAGACGGAGAAGAGTCAACATGCTATCAGTAAGAGCTAGGACAATGAAAGTAGGGCAGCGCTACAAAATACTCTATGAAATAGCCCATGAGCTTAACTCTGGACTGTCATCAGACCAGGTGCTGTCCACCATTGTAGAAATGCTGTGCAAAGCAGCAGAAGCCAAAGGATGTTCTCTAATGTTATTGTCTCCAGACCAGAAACAATTGATACACACCGTAGCTTACGGGCTGAGCGACTGGTATATGCGCAAGGGGCCTGTGGTGGTGGATAAAAATATCGCCCAGGCACTAGATGGCAAACCGATGGCGGTTTTGGATGCTACCACCGACCCCCGTGTTCAATATCGAGAGCAAGCCAGAAAAGAAGGCATCGTATCCATGCTGTCGCTGCCCATCATGCGGAGTGGTACGGTCATCGGCATCATTCGTATTTATACCTCTGAGCCGCGCAAATTCTCAGCACGCGAAATAGAGTTCTTCGGCGCTATGGCTAACCTGGGTGCCATCGCCCTGGAGAGAGCGGAGAGACACGAGTCAGTAGACCGTGACCTCAACCAGTGCCGCATCGAACGCAGCAATCTGGAAGAAGACAAGAAAAAATTCCTGCGATTCGTCAGTATGGCTGCCCATGACCTGAAAGCCCCCCTCGCCGCCATCCAGAGCTTCCTCAGGGTCATGCTCGATGGCTATGTGGGAGAGCTTAATGAGAAGCAAAGGCATATGATGGAACGGTCTTCGCTGAGAATCACCGAGCTACTGAAACTCATCAGCGACCTGCTCGATATTCCCCGCATCGAGCAGGGGCAACTGGTACAGGAGATGCAGGATGTCTCTATAGAGACGATTATTAATAACTTCGCCGAGGAGGGCATCAGCCTGGCAAAACAAAAGGGATTAACATTCACACTGAACGTCGCTCCCAATCTCCCCACTATCAAAGGCTCACCACCCAGGCTACAGCAGGTAATCGTCAACCTGGTGAACAATGCCACCGCCTATACCAAAGAGGGCGGGGTAACCATCCGCGCCAGAGAAGCAGACAATGAAGTGCTTGTGGAAGTAATAGACACTGGCTGTGGCATTCCATCCGAGGAACTGCCCCGAATATTCGAAGATTTTTTCCGGGGCAGCAACACTGGTGCCAGAGGTACTGGACTGGGACTTCCCATCGCTAAAAGGATTATTGAGGCTCACGAAGGCAGAATCTGGACTGAAAGCCCCGACCCGGAAACAGGCAAAGGGAGCAAATTCAGTTTTACCATTCCTGTAAAGGGCAGGGCAGGACAAGCTCCTAGATAGGAGAGAGAAATGGCAGGTAAGAAGATTTTGATAGTTGATGATGACCCGGATATCAGGGATATATTGAGCCTGGTGCTTGAAGCTCAGGGATACCAGGTGAGCACCGCCAGTGATGGGCTGGAATTCTTTGTTCGATTGGGCAAAGACAAGCCTGACCTGCTTATCCTTGACCTCCTCATGCCCAAGATGGATGGATTTGCAGTGTACAAAGAGCTTAGAAATCCCAGGTGGGCAGCCTACCAGGATATGCCTATCCTGGTACTCACCTCAGTGCGTGAAGAAGCCAGTAAGAGACGCTATGAGTTGGAAACAGGGCAGACCCTGGATGTTGATTGTTACGTAGAAAAACCAATATCACCAGAAGCGCTGGTGGAAACAGCCAGGAAGCTCCTCAACCAAAAAACATAAATGAGCATCGCTATTACAAAAGTCGAAAGGAGGTAATAAGAAAATGAAATGTAAACCCAAAATACTGCTTATTGATGATGACCCGGATTTCGTCGAAGCCACCAAACTGGTACTGGAGAGCAAGCCCTACGAAGTAGTCACCGCCGCCGATGGCAGTGAAGGTATAGCCAAGGCAAGGAAGGAAAAACCTGACCTCATCATCCTTGACATCATTATGCCGGTTAAAAATGGTTTTAATGCTGCCGAGGAACTTAAGAAAGATGCCGAATTACAGAAAATACCGGTCATCATGCTCACCAGCTTTGGGCAAAAGGTCAGTGAAACCAATCTAAGCCTTAGCCAGGGAATGATGCTGGACACCGAGGATTATATCGACAAGCCGGTGGAGCCTGAAGAGCTGTTCAAGAGGATAGAAAATCAGCTGAAAAAGTAGCTATTCGATGCGGGTATCACGACCCACGGGCAGATACCCTTCTTTGCCCGCAAATTTGCCGCGCAAGTCGCGTAACCTGGCACCGATAACGCGTACCAATCCCTTCATAATCTCATAGCCAAGGGAATGATTGCTATCCATCAAGTCGCTGAGTTCAGCACCGTTTACTATCATCACTGACGAGGGCTTTACGCAGACTGCAGACAGGGTGAGAGAATGAGGAGACACCAGAGACGACCAGCCAAACACATCTCCCTTGGTTATAGCATCCACCGGGACCTGTGACACCTGCCTGGTACCCTCATGGTGCACATCGATAACCAACCTCACCTCACCCTCTTCCAGAATATAGAAGTCACTGGCTCTTACATTCTCATGAAAGATAAAGATGCCTTCCTTATAGGTTTCCCTTCTCCATGAATGGAGTGTCGCTATTTTCTCCAGGTCACAGTCATCCAATCCCACAAACACCTCGCACCGCTTCAATATCGAAACTATGTCCATTTAAACTTCCTTTCAGATGAGCAATGGCACAGGCACTATCCCAAACCCATGCCCATTATAGCCAGTGTCATGCTGCAGGTAAAGCACCACCGTTATCCGCACTGGATCTAGCATCATCACCTAAAAATAGGGTAATATCCCCCTGTTTTTTGAGGTAAAGACCTCTTCTCCTCGCCAGATACATCGTTTAACATTGCTACAGCTAAAACAGCCCGCCAGAATAGTAACAGTAGAACTCAGGGAGGCACGTAACATTGGAAATGATTACCATCACTCTCAACGGGCGTGAGGTAAGCGGACAGGCTGGCATGACTATACTGGCCCTAGCACGAGAATCAGGTGTTGATATTCCCACTCTGTGCCATGACCCCAACCTGCCTTCGGTTGGCGCTTGCCGTATTTGCATAGTGGAAGATGAGCGCACCGGGGCATTAATGGCATCCTGCGTCACCCCTATTGCACCGGGAATGGTGATCAACACGCAATCCCCCAAGGTAAAAGAGCGACGCAGCATCTCGCTGAAACTGATGCTGGCCAGCCATCCCGACACCTGCATGGTCTGTGATAAAGGCAACTGCTGCGACCTGCGCAGAATCGCCTCCGAGATGGGCATCGGCTTCATCGACTTCCAGAGAATACCCCAATCAGACGTCATCGAAGAGGTCAACCCCTTTATCCAGCGCGACCTGAGCAAATGCATTCTTTGTGCCAAATGCATCAGAGCCGACCAGGAGCTAGTAGTGGTGGGGGCTATTGACTACCTTCATCGCGGCTTCATCTCCAAACCGTCAACGCTTAACGACCAGCCACTGGAAAAATCCGAGTGCAACTTCTGTGGCACCTGTGTCGCCATGTGTCCCACCGGCGCCCTGTCCGAAAAAGAAAAAATATATCGAGGAACTACCAGCAAAACCGTCCGCTCCATTTGCCCCTATTGCGGCTGTGGTTGTGGCATCTTACTGGAAATCAAAGACGACTACCTCATACGGAGCATGCCCGATAACAACAATCCTCTCAACCGCGGTACCCTGTGCGTCAGAGGTAGCTACGGCTACGATTTTGTGCACAGCCGGGAAAGGCTCACCAATCCCCTGCTCAAGGCAGATGGGGAATTTAAGGCGGTAAGTTGGGAAGAAGCGCTGGGTTTCACAGCCACAGAATTGAAACGAATAAAAGAATCCCACGGAGCTCATAACCTGGCTGTCCTAGGCTCATCCAAATGCACCAACGAGGACAATTACCTGCTGCAAAAGTTCGCCCGATGCGCGCTGGGTACCAATAATATCGACAACGGCAGCAGATTGTACAGCTCTGATAATTATGTAAACCTGGGCGAAGCTACTGGCTACTGGGGCACTACTGGCTCCCTTGATAACCTGGAGAAATCCCAGGTAATTCTGGTAATCGGCGCCAACCCGTCTGCCTCAGCACCACTGGTGGAATATGCTATCAAGCGTGCCGTCAAATACAAGGACGCCAAGCTCATTCTAATAGACCCGATGCCCACCGGTCTCTCGGCATTTGTCCATCTCTGGCTGCACCACAAGGCAGGCACTGATACGGTGCTGCTCAACGGTTTAGCCAGGATAATAATAGATAAAAACCTTTTGGATAGAGAACACATCTCAGCAAAAAAGGCTGACCTCGAAGAATTCGCTTCCAGCCTGAAAAAGTATACCGTCAAGCATGTTGAAAGGATTAGCGGTGTCCCTGCTGAAGAGCTTCAGCAAGCTGCCAGGCTCATCGCCACAGCCGGGCAAATCTCTATAGTCCACGGCAATGGCATCGCCCAGCAGCTTAACAGCACAAGCTGCTCTACCGCCATGGTTAATTTAGCAACGCTCATAGGCGATATTGGAGATAAGGTAAATATCTATGCCCTGCATAGAGATAGCAACGGTCAGGGCTCCTGTGATATGGGCTCCATACCCCATTTCCTGCCGGGCTACCAGTCTCCAGATGACACTGAAACCAGAAGTAAATTTGAATCCCGTTGGGGATACCGCCTGCCTGACAGGAAAGGCTTGACCGCCCTGGAAATGGTACAGCAGGTCAGGGAAGGCAGTGTCAGGGCAATGTACATTGTGGGTGAGAACCCCGCTCTGAGCTTTCCTCAGTCATCTCTGGTGAAACAAACCCTGGAATCACTGGAGTTCCTGGTTGTACAGGACATGTTCCTCACCGAAACAGCCAGGCTGGCTAAAGTAGTGCTGCCAGCATCATCTTTCGCCGAAAAAAACGGCTCCTTCACCAATTTCGAGGGAAGAATACAAAAGCTGAATAGGGCACTGCCGCCATTGGGCAACAGCCTGCCCGACTGGCAAATCATATCGAAGCTATCAACCTCTATGGGCTACGGAATGTCCTATGCCTCACCGGATGACATCATGAACGAAATCAAGGAACTGGTGCCGCTGTACCGCGACGCCCAGCGTACCTCGCCGGCACCCGATAGCAGTCAGCTCGCCAGCAGACAAAACACTGATAAAAAAGCTGCAAGCAAATCGGCAGCCTTCCACATTACGGAATACACACCTTTGCCCGAAAAGCAGCCGCAGGGATATCCTTTCACCCTGTTCGCTGGCAGTACGCTGTACCACTTCGGCGGCGGTACCAGAAGCTCCCGAGCCTCACGCCTCAAGAAATTCCTGCCCGAGGCATATATAGAGATCAACCCGTCAGATGCTGAAAGCATCAGCATTAAGAACGGCGATAGAGTCAAGGTCTCCTCGCCTGCTGGCGAAGTGGCCGCTGTGGCCAGAATCAGCGACATGGTCAGTCAAGGGATGGTTTTCATGCCCATATCCTTCCCCAGCAGCCCGGTAACAACGCTATTCGACCTTGTCCTGGAACCGCAATCAAAAACCCCGGCAATGAAAACATGCCCAGTAAAACTAGAAAGGATTGACAGCCATGGCTGAACCAAAACAGCTACCAACCCCTGATATGGCACGAGTACATGAGCTTATCGAAAGCTCCCGTGGTGAACGATGGGCATTAATCCCGTTGCTTCAAAAAATACAGGAGGCGATTGGCTACATACCTCCCCAGTCTGTTCAGCCGATTGCCCGGACTACGGGTCTATTCCCGTCACAGGTGCAGGGAGTAATCTCTTTTTATACACAACTGTATACCAAGCCACAGGGCAAGAACATGGTCAGAGTATGCCGCGGCACCGCCTGTCACGTGCGCGGTGGCAGGACCATACTCAAGCTGGTGAAGCAGTATCTCAGCGTTGAGGAGGGCGAAACCACTCCTGACTACGAGTACACCCTGGAGACAGTAGCCTGCATCGGCGTTTGTGCCCTGGCGCCCAACATGGTTATCGGCAACACTACTTACGGTCACTTAAATCCCAAGAAAATAGCACAGTTATTCGGTAGCAGACAGTTGTACGGCGGTAAGAAGAACGAGGATTAATATGCCAGAACAGAAGATTATTCTTGTTTGCCAGGGCACAGGATGTATTTCCAGCGGATCTGACATTGTTTATGCCGCACTAAAAGCAGCGGTAACCCAACACAAACTCAAAAACGTCAGTGTGGACTTCACTGGTTGCCATGGCTTCTGTGAGCAGGGACCAAATGTTGTAATTGAACCCGGAGGTATTTTCTATACCCATGTCCAAGCTGAAGATGCGCCAGACATCATCACTTCACATCTGCGCGACGGAAAACATGTAGAACGACTCTTCTATGTTGACCCGTCAACTGGGAAAGCCATACCCCAGTACAATGAGATCAACTTTTACCAAAAACAGCAGCGTGTTATCCTCCGTAACTGTGGTCACATCAATCCTGAAAACATCGATGACTATATCAGCAGGGGCGGCTATCAAGCATTGAAAAAAGCTCTCCTTAAAATGAAACCTGAAGAGGTTATCGAGGAAATCAAAGGATCCGGCCTTCGCGGTCGCGGCGGTGCCGGTTTCCCCACTGGACGTAAGTGGGAATTCTGTCGAAATTCTCCAGGTGACATCAAATACGTCATCTGCAACGCCGATGAGGGCGACCCCGGCGCCTTCATGGACCGTTCTATTCTGGAAGCCGATCCTCACGCCGTTATCGAAGGCTTAACTATCGCCGGCTATGCTATAGGGGCCGCTGAAGGATACATATATGTCCGCGCTGAATACCCACTGGCAGTCAAACGATTCTATGCAGCCCTGGAACAAGCCAGTACCAAAGGTTTCCTCGGCAATAACATCCTCAATTCAGGCGTTAATTTCATTATTCACGTGAAAGAGGGAGCTGGTGCCTTTGTCTGTGGCGAGGAAACTGCCCTCATGGCTTCTATCGAAGGCAAACGCGGCATGCCCCGCCCTCGCCCACCTTTCCCGGCACAATTCGGCCTCGATGGCAAGCCCAGCAACATTAATAACGTCAAAACTATGGCCACCGTCCCTATCATTATCGATAAAGGAGCCGAATGGTTTTCCAAGATAGGCACTGAGAAAAGCCCGGGCACTGCTGTCTTTGCCCTCACCGGCAAAATCGCCAATAGCGGACTGGTGGAAGTGCCCATGGGCACACCACTATCCAATATCATCTTTGATATCGGTGGTGGCATCCCCCGTGGCAGAAGCTTCAAGGCAGTGCAGACCGGCGGTCCCTCGGGCGGCTGTATCCCAGCGCGGTTCATTGACACACCGGTAGAGTACGACACGCTCGCCAAGCTTGGCTCCATCATGGGGTCAGGCGGCATGGTGGTACTTGATGAAGCCACCTGCATGGTTGAGGTGGCACGCTACTTTCTCAGCTTTACCCAGACAGAGTCCTGTGGCAAATGTGTCCCCTGCCGCCTGGGCACCAGGCAGATGCTGGAGATACTGACCAGAATCACGCAGGGCAGAGGAGAAACCAGTGACCTTGATACTCTGCTTGCCATAGCCAGGACAGTCAAAGATTGCTCGCTCTGTGGCCTGGGACAAACCTGTCCCAATCCTGTGCTCACCACCCTGAACTATTTCCGTGACGAATATGAAGCACATATTAAGGACAAAAAGTGCCCGGCGGCTGTATGCGACGCACTGATGATATCTCCCTGCCAGCACACCTGCCCTGTGGGCATTAACATTCCCAAATACGTTGCCCACATCGCCGCCGGAGAATATCTGGAGTCCATCCAAACCATCAGAGACAGAAATCCTTTCGCCGCAGTCTGCGGACGTATCTGCCACCATCCCTGCGAGGGCAGGTGCCGCCGTGGTGAACTGGATGCCCCCGTCGCCATTCGCTCGCTCAAGCGCTTCTCTGCCGACTGGTATGCTGAGCATTTTACTGAACTACCACCACCCGAACCCTTCCCCAGAACCAAACCACAGAACATAGCCGTGGTCGGTGCTGGTCCTACCGGCTTAAGCTGCGCCTACTACCTGGCACAGCTGGGTTACGGTGTCACCGTGTTTGAAGCCCTGCCGGTGGGTGGAGGCATGTTATCCGTGGCCCTGCCAGAATTTCGTCTGCCCCAGAAAATAATCCAGGAAGACATTGACTACATCACTAAACGCGGCGTGAAAATAAAATACGACACACCTATTAACGTCAATCTCACTGTAGAAGACCTGAAGAAAGATGGTTTTATCGCAGTCTTCATTGCCGCTGGCGCGCAGAGAAGCCAGCGTTTAGGCATACCCGGCGAGGTGGAAGACCTTGAAGGTTTCTACTATGGACTCAGGTTCCTCAGAGATATCAAGGTCGGCAAAACTGTTAAGGTCGGCCACAAAGTAGCGGTCATCGGCGGTGGCAACGTAGCGCTCGATGCAGCGCGCACCGCCTTACGCCTCGGCGCCGACGATGTCGAAATCTTCTACCGTCGCTCCAGGGAAGAAATGCCGGTCACTGAGATCGAATATGACGAGGCGGTCGCCGAAGGCATAGACATCAATTTCCTGGTCAGTCCCACTCGCATTGTAAGCGATAAGTGGAAGGTTACCGGATTACAATGTGTCCGCATGCAGCTAGGCGAGATGGATGAAAGTGGACGACGTCGCCCTGTGGCCATCCCTGGCTCCGATTTTCTTGCCTCAGCAGATACTGTTATTGCTGCAGTAGGCCAAGCACCAGACCTGTCCTTCCTGCCTCCAGATAGCGCCCTGGAGCGCACCCGCTGGGAAACGTTGAAGGTCGACTCCCATACTCTGTCAACCAATATCCCCGGCGTCTTTGCTGGTGGCGATTTCGTCACTGGACCCGGGATGGTAATCCATGCGATCGCTGCGGGCAAGAGAGGCGCCCTCGCCATAGATAAATACCTCAGAGGCGATACCACCTGGATAGAAATGTACGACATTAAGACAGAGGTTATCTTACCAGCCGCGGCCAAGACGGAAGAAGAAGAATGGAAGCAGCAAGGTCGTGTAGAAGTACCCACGCTTCCCACTGAACAAAGAAAACGCAGCTTCGAAGAAATCGAGCTTAGCTTCGGAGAAGATATTGCCATACAGGAAGCCAAACGATGCTTGAGATGCGACCTCGAGAAATAAATCAACAGCCCGCAGCGGGGATTGAAAGGGGCAAAGCCCATTTTACAACTGACTTCATCCCCTCTCTCCTTGATAGGGAGAGAGGGGCAAGGGGTGAGAGGTTGTTACAAACCTTACTGGCTGCCTAAGGAGGACTTTGATGAAATCTATTACCAAGCAGAAACCATTCGATGAAATAATGAAGCTCTTGGAAGGCTGTGACCGGGTCTTCATTACAGGCTGCGGCACCTGTACTACTATGACCAAAACTGGCGGCATTGACCAGGTTCTGGAAATGAAGCAGTGGCTGCAGGATACCGGCAAGCTGGTAACCGGCTGGGTGGTGATTCCCACCAGTTGCGACGATATGACCGAGACGCACCTCAAGGAGAGCAGTGCCGCCATCCAGAATACCAACTGCATCCTGGTCATGTCCTGTGCGCTGGGATTATTTAAGATAAACTCCTACATAAGCAAGCGCGCCGTGCCCGCAGTGGATACCTTATTCATCGGCGTTGAGGATGTGCCCGGCAACTTCTACGAAGTCTGTGCCCAGTGCGGCCAGTGTGTCCTGGGCTTTACTGCAGGTATTTGCCCCATCACCTTCTGCCATAAAAGCCTGCTTAATGGCCCCTGCGGCGGCACCAACAAGGGCAAATGCGAGGTAGATAAAGACAAGGACTGTGCCTGGACGCTTATCTATAATCGACTCAAGGAGCAGAACAGGCTGGATTTGATGCGCCAGCACCTGCCGCCCAAGAACTACCAAGCAGCGCCCAAACCGCGAAAGATTAAAATCGCTTGAGCGAAGGAGATACCGCCATGACAATGCGCTTTAAAGAAGCTCTTAACTCCAGCAAATTCGTCATCACCAGCGAGATCGGCCCACCCAAGGGCACTAACCTGGAGAAGATGTTCCACCACATCGAGCTGCTCAAGGATAAAGTGGATGGACTAAATGTGACCGACCACCAGAGCTCAGTGATGCGCTTCCCCTCCATAGGCGGCTGCCTGGCTATTAGAGAACGCGGCGGTGAGCCTATACTGCAAATGACCTGCCGCGACCGCAACCGGCTGGCGCTCCAGGCCGAGCTACTTCTCGCCTATACCCGCGGTATTACCAATGTTCTCTGCCTCACTGGCGATGCCGTGCCGGTGGGCGACCATAAAGAAGCTAAAGGCGTCTTCGACCTGGATTCACTGCAATTGCTGGAAACCGTCCGCCTCCTGGAATCGGGCAAAGACCTCGGCAGCAACGACCTCGATGGCGCCGTGAAATTCTGTGCCGGGGCTACCGTTACCCCCGAAGCCAACCCCATCGAACCACAGCTGATTAAATTCGAGAAGAAAGTGAAGGCTGGAGCCGACTTCTTCCAGACTCAGGCAATTTACGACCTGGACAACTTCGCCAGGTTCATGAAACATGCCCGACAGTTTCCTGTCAAAATACTCGCCGGCATTGTGCTGCTGGTATCGGCGCGGATGGCAAAATACATGACCGAAAACGTGCCCGGCATTTTTGTGCCCCAGAAGCTGATTGACGAGCTTGCCGCTGCCCCCAAGGGCGAAGCGCTTAACAAGGGCATCGAAATCGCCGGCCGCATGATTGCCACCCTGAAAAAAGAGGGCTTATGCGATGGTGTCCACATCATGGCTATCGGCAAAGAAGAGGTCGTCCCCGACATCCTCAAAGCCGCCGGCATTTCCTAACGTTCGTTGCCTTTGCTCATTATTAATCCTCTATATCCTTGTTAAGAAGAGACTGGGCAGGGAGTGAGAGGTTTATTTACCCTCGAGCCTGAACTTCTGTTATGATGTAATGCATAATGCCAGCACGGAGGTAGCCAGCCATGAAAACCAAAACCATCAAGCAGTCTGTGAAATTCCAGGCCATGCCTCACCAGATCTACGAGGCTTTAATGGACTCTCGCCAGCATTCCAAATTCAGCGGCGGCAAAGCGGTCATCGGCAAGAAAAAAGGCGCCAAATTTACTGCCTACGATGGTTACATCGAGGGCGTTATCTTAGACCTTGTCCCCGACCAGAAAATAGTCCAGTCATGGCGTGGCAGTGACTGGCCCAATGGCCACTATTCGGAGGCTACCTTCCTGTTGAAAGAAGCTGGCAACGGCACCATCCTGGAGTTTACCCAGACCGGCGTTCCCGAGCAGTTCTACGAGGACATCAGCCAGGGCTGGTATGACTTTTACTGGACGCCCATGAAAGAAATGCTGGAGAAATAAACCCAAAGAACCCGGGAATTGGTCTGCTAAAAAGTAGCCGGCTACTTTGCCGCCACCTTGCTCCACTCGTCGATAAACCTCAGCGCGTCCTTGATTCTCGGAGATAGAGAGGGGTCTTGGGACAGCTCAGCAGTTTTGCTATAATCGGCAATTGCCTGTGTCAGCGACTCTTTCAGAGTACCTGAACCTGGCAATGGCATAGCCTGCCCCGAAACTATCTCAATGACCTTCTGATAATCGGTAATAACCCGGTCCCATTGCGCTTGTTTACCCAAAGCCCAATCCTTATTCCAGTCTCCACGGTTCAGCTTCGGGTCCAGCGCATATACTTTGTCCAGGTCGGCAATGGCGCGTGCCCACTGTGCCTTCTTGAAATAGGCAAAACCACGGTTCATATAGGCTTCAGCCACAACAGGAACTGGCTCTGCGGCATGAACCAAGTCAGGAGCAGCAAAGAACTCCCACTGCATCTGGCGAACATAGACCCAGCCGATACCATCATAAGCTTTGGTTATGCCTGAGTCACTCTCCCACAACTGGTACAGAAGAAGCTGCGAGGGCTGGTCCCACTGAGCCTTAATGGCATAGCACCAGCCACGAAAACTGTACGCCCTCGCCAGCCCCTTGTCGAACTCAATCGCCCTGCTGAAATTAGCTATCGCCCGGTCATACGCGCCAGTGACAGCATCAGACAATCCCAAATAATAATAGGCAATGGCAGATTTAGCGTCCAGCTCTATGGCTTTTAACAAGTCATCATCCGTTTTCGCCGTAGCACCCAGGGTAAAATAGTAAGCCCTGCCCCGGGAGACATATGCCTCCGCCAGCCTGGGGTCAAGCCCGATTGCCGTTGTGTATTCCTCAACAGCCTTACCGTAAGCTCCCTGATTGAAATGCACATTTCCCTGCTCCACATGCCTTTTCGCCCTATGCG
Source organism: Chloroflexota bacterium (assembly GCA_037443085.1). Classification (GTDB taxonomy): domain Bacteria; phylum Chloroflexota; class Dehalococcoidia; order GIF9; family UBA5629; genus JBBIPA01. The sequence goes on from JBBIPA010000003.1 coordinate 65,976, forward strand.
AAGCCATTTCCGGCGATACCGCAGACCGACCGGGCGCAGGTTGACCTGTCGTCGCCTGCCCGGTGCACTGCGACGGTGGCACCAAGATAATACAGGCAAGCAACAAAATGCTTAACTTATGCTTCAACATGCAGTCCCCTCTGTTCACAAAACTTCTGCATATTATACACACAGACAGAACGGATAAAAAGCGAAATCCTTCTATAAATCGTAGGGGCGATTCATGAATCGCCCCTACAGCATACTGCCATTGCTCACCATCACACTACCTCAAAAACCGTACTTTCCCGGCATCTATCACCTCAAAAGAACCCGTCACTCCGTTGACATCAACCTGGTAACTGCCTGGCGCCTCTGCTGAAGTAATAAAGGTAATTTCCTGGCTCTCCCAGGGCATCAGGTTCACCTCCTGGGAATCCTTAACACCGCCGTTAATCTTCAGCTCCACCTTGTCCCGCACATTGCCCATAACAATATTGGCTACGGTGACGATAATGCCCACACTGCCGCCTTCCACAATACGGGCAGGCATAATCTGCAAGCCGCTGACTTTGGTCACTGGCGGCGGAGGTGGCGGTGGTTGAGGCGGAGGTGGCGGCGGTATCGGCTCAGGAGGCGGCGCTTCATCAGCAACAGGTGCTGCTGTCATATCAGGTATGGGTTGCCCTGCAGACTGCTTTTTAGACGTTCCAAAGCCCAAACCCAGTATCTTCATTCCTTCTTCAGCAGCGCCTCCCAGCTCTGTAGAACCAGTAGCATTGAGGTATGTTTGCAGTTCCGAGATTCGTTTCTCCAGCTCCATCAACTGCCTCTTCGGACCTTTCTCCTTGGCTAGATAAGTATCAGACGATAGTTGCCCTACTTTAAACCTGGCTTCCAGATAACCCAGTTCCTGCTTAAGCACTTCCAGCTTACTCTGCTTGCCATCAAGCTCTTTCTTAACAGCATTCTTGGCGCTGTTTATCTCAGAGATGGCGTCGTCCCGCATCTGGTTATACTCTATCTTCAGCACGCGGTACTGGGCATCTCCTACGTTCTTCTCCTCTTTCAGCTTCTCCAGGTTCGCCAGGTATGTCTCAGCCTTTTCCTTCCGGAAAAACGCCGCCCTTAACTTATCCTGCATCCTTGTAACTCCTGCATAGCTTATGTCAGCTATTCTGCCTACAGATTATACATCGAGTCAAGGGCAAATTGCATATCTCCTCCGCAGAATCAAAATGATCCAACCAAGGCCACTATCTAATCGAAGCCCCAAATCAGAGAGAGCGCACGAGAATTCACCCGAATATCTTGCCGCATTTGGCACATTCTTTCCTGTCGGAATATCCTGCCCAGCGCACATCGCTGCTGCCGCATTTATGGCATGTCTGCCCGCGGATTTTAGTGCGTTCGCTTCGCGACGGCCTTCGGGAAAACCAGACTATCACACCGATGACCACTATTACCAGAAGTATTATCAGCCAGGACAGGTAAGATATATCCATTCAAAACTCCGTCACAGAATTATTGTATTAATGGGAGAGTAAGACAACTGGTGCCGAGGGAGGGACTCGAACCCACACTTCCTCGCGGAAAGCGGATTTTAAGTCCGCCGCGTCTACCATTCCGCCACCTCGGCATATCAATCATACTGGAATGGAAAACTGGAGGCGGCGAGCGGATTTGAACCGCTGCATAGGGGTTTTGCAGACCCCCGCCTTAACCACTTGGCTACGCCGCCGTGGTACTCAATGGAGCGGAAGACGAGATTCGAACTCGCGACCTCCTCCTTGGCAAGGAGGCATTCTACCGCTGAACTACTTCCGCTCAGCTCTACGAAACCCCCACCCCCCTGCACCATCAGCCTTCAACAAGCTTATGGTGCCGAGGAGGAGATTTGAACTCCTACGAGCTTACGCTCACCACCCCCTCAAGATGGCGTGTCTACCAGATTCCACCACCTCGGCACTGGCAGGGGTGGCAGGATTTGAACCCGCGACCTACGGTTTTGGAGACCGTTGCTCTCCCAACTGAGCTACACCCCTAACAATATGACTGTATCTGTTAATTTTCAAGTACCCCTGGGGCGATTCGAACGCCCGACACGCGGTTTAGGAAACCGCTGCTCTATCCATCTGAGCTACAGGGGCACGCACGATGCAGGACTTCAATTTTGCCGCTGTCCCTGCCGCTTTGACGACCCCACGGGGCAACACCTCATCAAGTAGTGCCATGGCGTCCTCCTGCATGCCAGATATTATATGCGAATAAGTGTCCATAGTAAAGGCCAAGTCTCTTCCAGGCTCTTACTTCTTCATGCTCATTTTTCGATTAGAAAAGACTAGTTATACTGCCATTTATTGAAAATAGCTCATGATACTGCTATAGTACTGGCACGGTTTCCAAGAAAATATGAGTGAATTAGAACAGGTTTCTAATCAGGAAAGACAAGAGGCGGAAAAGGGAACGAGGGAATCACGGATAAACGACCTTATCAGTGATACCAGAAAATCTTTTAGCCTTGATGCCATTTACGCCCCTTATGCCAATAAAGAGCTAACGCAGCGCTATTTCACCAGCGAATTCGGCTTTAACAGTCCGCAAAGCCTGGTGGTCAGACGCTATCTCTGGCTATGCATTAAACTGATAGCATTGTATGTGGCAAAATCGTTTAACTGGCTCTTCCGCCGGAAACAGTCCTAAAAGTCCAGCTTACAACGTTCTACGTTCTGGATCGTGACCTTATTGGAGACAGGATAATAGTCAGAACCAGACCAATAGCACCTATCACCGCAGTGAGAATAAATGCAGCCTGATAGCTTACGGTAATATCAAAGATATAAGCGGCTATAAACGGCCCCACCGCACCCCCTATGGTAAAAGCCAAGGAAAGAACCCCCAGAATCAAGCCGATAGATTTTAATCCAAACACCGTTGCTACCAGCGGTGACTCGGAGGCAACACAATCGCCATAGCCAATTCCAAAAACAGCCGCAATTAAAAATAGCATCCATATCTCTCTGGCGAACACCAGGCCAAGCACAGGCCCCGCCATCAGAGCAAAGCCGAGGATGAAAGCCCTCTGGTTGCCAATTCTATCCCCCACACCACCGAGCACCACCCTGCCTATAATACTAGCTCCACCAATAGTAGCCAGAATATTGGCGGCAGTAGTCGGCGAAATATTAATATCGGTAGCGTAGGGAACCAGATGTACCTGAGCCGTGAGCACGCTAAATCCCAGGCAAAAGAACATGACAAAGATTATCCAGAACTGCTTCGTAACAATGGCTTCTTTGAAAGTAAAGAGCTTGACATCTGACACTGAGTCTTGTATGACAGCATTATTTGTGTCCGAAACTGTGTGTCCCGCCTCTGCTGAGTCACGCTTCAGGAACTGCGCAGATATAATAATAACTACCAGGGTAACGATGCCAAGCGTTATAAACGAAGCCCGCCAATCGTAAGTCAAAATTACCTGATTTGCCAGTGGCGGCACAAATAGTGAACCAATACCGATACCCACAGTAACGATACCTGTCATCATCGTTCTGCGTTCCACATATAATCTGGCAATCGTTGATGCTAATGAAGTAAATGTGGAAGTGCCGGCACCGATTAATATTCCGTAGAACAGATACAGTTGCCAGAACTCATTGATTTGTGACATTAACAAATACCCGCTGCCAGCCAGCAAGCCATTGATACTCAGTACCAGACGGGGACCGTATTTATCAGTCAGGCCTCCCATGAAAATGCCAACAAACCCTGCTACCAGCCAGGAAAAGGAAAAAGCTCCTGACGTCATTGCCCTGGTCCAGCCGAACTCGTGGAGTATCGGCTTGAAAAATATGCCAAAAGAATAGTAAATACCCCAGGACACCATCATGATGAGAAAAGCAGCAATAACCACGGCATAATCTTTAAAAAACCGGCGGATTGCTGCGTAAATGTTTCTCGACTTTTCATTTGCCATAAAAACTGCCCTTGCGTTCACATTCTCAAAAAACCATTGAGAAATACAACTTACAAAGTAGTCCCTATTATAGTATGGTAAAAAACAAAATAATAGGTGCGACGCTCCCAAGAAAAAGTAATCAGCCGCCACCGCCCACAAGATTCCTAACAGGTTCGAACCGCAGCTAGTCTATTGGAGTTTTTTTGACTGGAGGTCAAATACTGTACTATGATTACATAGTCATATAGCAATAGGGAAAACTATTCAAATAGATAACGAGGTCAGAATGAGAACATTCGCAATTTGGTCACTAAGAATAATGTCTATTTTAATCATAACAATATCGCTGGTGGCATGTCAGCCGGCAACCACCTCTCCTAAACCACCACCGTCTTCAATAACAACAGTGGGCAACACAAAAGTGTATTCCAACTCTAAATACGGTTTCTCCTTCAGCATCTGCAATAATCCTGACTTTGAGTTCTCTGAAAATTATGGTAAAGCCATTGCTGCGCAAATAGGCCCCCTGCTGGCAGACTTTAAACACCGTATTGGCATTTACGTGATGGCTTATAAAGTGTCGAAGAATACCAGTATTGATGACTATCTAAAAGCCGGGATAAAAGAGGCAGAGAAAACATTAACAGACTTTGCCACTATCAGCGAAAAGAACACCACGGTTGCGGATGTGCCAGCTAAATTATCGCTTTATACGTACACCATTAACATGAACGACGAGAATTATAGGTTTAAAAACACCCTAGTCGCTTTTATCAAAAACGATACCGTCTACGCCCTAAGATATGATACTCCGGAAGAGTTTTATGACCAGTACGTAGAATGCTTTAATTTGTTATTGTCTACATTCAAATTAAGATAATTTTAGACTCTAACTAAAAGATATTCAATTGCGAGGCCAAACGAAATAGCGGCTGCCTGCTTTATCCCCTGGAAGCGTGATCTCCTGAGAGCCCCTCTAAATAAGAGTTCACCTCAGCCAATCGGGACCTGGCTACCTCTAATGCTTGCTGCTGCTTCTGAACAATATTTTCAGCTTCAGCTATCTTGCCTTGCATCTGACTGAGTCCCACCATGACTGCCCTGATTCTGGCAATTTGCTGCTCCAAATCAGTAACAATATTAAACACCGATTCAGATTGGGAAGAAGTCACCGGAGACATATCTCTTCTTGGCGACATCGTTTCTCTACTCCCCTCAGGTTGATTGACCACACCTTTAATATAGGTGACTAACTCCTGAGGATTAGCGGCTCTCTGGAAATATGCATCGAAACCGTCGCTGCCAGTAGGCACTTCGTTAACCGAGCTTTTCCCCAAAAGAATTATGAAGGCGCTGGAATACTTCCGCACTTTGGAGAACTCAAGACGGTCATCAGCACCATATATCTCCTCATCAATAATAATAATATCGAACTTCGCTTTCGTAGCAGTGAGCATACCATCAAAGAAATCCGAGGCATCGGCAACATGAAAGCCGCTTTTAACCAGCTCTTTCACATACCTCTGCCTCAAACCCGAGTCTTTTGACAGAACAAGAACTTTATTCACGGCTTCCTCCATCCTTGTAATTAACATTATCGGAGAAATTATAGCAGTCGAGAATAAAAAAATCAGTAAATATTTGGTTAAAAAAGGGTAAACACTGCCACAATCCAAAGAACCTGTAAACACTTGTTGGTTGAGAAAAATCAAAACTGGCGAAGTCACTTTCTACGGTATCATAGACTGTGGCACGGAGTCTTAAAACTTAAGGGGTGGGGAAAAACATATTGAACAAATAAAGCACTACCGGAATCGAGATTATGGAGAGAATAAAACTGCTAACGACAAACTGACCAGAGATAACACGGTCACCGCCTGAGCGTTCTGCCAATAATGGGATGGCAGTGATGGGTGGAACCGCGCTCTGCAGAATAATCAGCAGAGCAATGCCATAATCCGGGCGCAGCAGAATCAACAAGCCCAGGAATACCAGGGGAAACACAATATTTTTAACCAGAGCAAACTTGATGATTTCCTGGATGTTAAATTGCTTTTGCCTTTTGAAATCCAAGTAGATGTTACCACCAAGAATGATCATGAGCAGCGGTAATGACATTGCCCCCAGCATCTGGAAAATGGTGATAACAAAGTTGGGCAAATAGATTTGCCATCCCAGCAATCGAATTGCCAGAGCAATCAGTGTGATGATAAGCACCGGGTTCAGTATTCTTCTCCAGTTCACTTTTTCGGCTTGTTGCTGCTTCCTGAAGAAAAGATAGTATGTACCGAAAACCACTGATGGATGTAAGAACATAAATAAGAAAAGCTGTACCAGATGCGGTGTCCCTTTCCCAAAAATCCCAGTCAGGATGATCAAGGGAAAAAATAACCCGTTCTGATAAAAAAGACTTATAGCAAACTCTCCGCGTGTCTCTTTTTTAGAAATGAACATGGTGATCAGTGACAGCGCAAGAGCAGTGATACTGAAGAAAAGCCACCATAATGGCAATCGCCACCAGTCTGGGTCTTTCTCCGGCGAGAAATCAAGGATTATGTTAGAAAAAACAAGACAGGGCAATGCGATGTCAATGGCTAATGTGGTGAGAAAGCCCAGTAAATTCTCGGGCAAAATCCGCTTGGCGATGATCCAGAATCCTAAAATGCCAATCCCCAGGAGCGCTGCCACCGCTTGAAAGGTAAGTATCAGGATATCCATCTCACATTACCTCGTTATTATAGCAAAATTGCTCAGCGAAATTTTCTAATTGTCCCAAAAGGCTTTATAATTGAGCAGTTCTCCCATAAAGCTCAATGGAGTCACACAAATTGGCTGACTGGCAGGATTTGCAGCAGAATATCGGCATAACCTTCAAAAATACAGCACTGCTCCAGCAGGCATTCCAGCACTCCTCCTTCATTAATGAAAACCCTGAGTCCGCCACACCGGATAACGAACGGCTCGAATTTCTAGGGGATGCCGTGCTCAACCTTATAGTCGCTGAAAAAATATATCAGGAATCTCCGCAATTGACTGAAGGCGAGCTGACCGTCGCTCGCACCTCTCTGATCTGCGAGGATACACTGGCTCAATTAGCCAGAGAGCTTAGACTCGGTGACTACCTTCAACTGGGTAAAGGCGAAGAGGCATCAGGAGGACGACAAAGGCAAAGTAGTCTTGCTGATTGCTTCGAAGCCCTGGTCGGTGCTATTTTCCTGGACCAGGGGCTGGACGCCGCCAAAAGCTTTGTTTGGCGCAAAATGGATAAGCACCTTGTTAAAACTAAAGCCAGAGGAGCAGGACAAAACTACAAGGCACAGTTGCAGGAGTTCACTCAAGCCACCTGCAAACAACTGCCGGCTTACCACATTATAGAATCTTCGGGACCAGACCATGACAAACATTTCATCGTGGAGGTAACACTGGAAGGCAAAGTTCTGGGCACTGGGTCAGGCAAGACCAAAAAGGCTGCAGAAATGGCAGCAGCCCGCTCCGCCTGTAAAAATCTAATATCCGGCCAGGTAAATCAAAATAACATAACCAGACTATGACGCCGGCTTTAGAACTATAATTTCTGCCGCAGACGGCAATGCACTTGCCGTAAGCTCCACCTCACTGGTATCCAGCTTCTTTACACTCTTCTTACCAGCCAGGAAATCATCTACACCAGCAATCGGGAAATCAAGCTGAGGCGTCTTATAGTGCATGGGTACAATCACCTTCGGCTTTAAATCATTGCACACCTGCGTTGCCATCTTGGCATCGATGGTGTAAAAGCCACCGACAGGAACAAGTAACACATCTACAATGCCTATCTCCTTAATTTGTCCGCTGTCAAGGGCATGACCCAGATCCCCCAGATGGCAGAGCCTTATTCCATCCACAGCGAAACAGCAGATTATATTGCTTCCGCGCTTTTTCCCGCTGGAATCATCATGATAAGAACCAATACCTTTAAACTGTATCCCCTTCACTGCTTTTATGCCGCTGCTTTTTATCAGCTCTGGTTTGCCAGCTAACGATGCCACGGCATTGTGGTCAAAATGGTCATGGCTCATGGTGACGATATCCGCTGCCTCTTTGATGGGCGCATATCTTACCCCTTGCACAGCACTATAGGGGTCAGTGATAATTCTGACACCCGTTTTCGAAGTAATCAGAAAACAGGCATGACCCAACCATTTTAACTTCATAATGTACCTCCTCTCACTTAGTCCGCTTAGCTGATGCCATAGCTAATTGAACCAGAGTTCGCACACAAACTCCAGTAGCGCCCTTTACCATATAGCCCTGTTCTTTATCGGTATAAAACGTGCCGGCAATGTCAATATGCGCCCAAGGAGTATCACCGACAAATTCCGATAGGAATTGTGCAGCCGTAATGGCACCACCCCATCTACCCCCACTGTTCTTTATATCGGCTACATCACTCTTGTTGGCCTCTTTATACTCCTCATACATCGGCAATTGCCATAAACGCTCACCAGCATCAGCACCCGCCTTAATTACCTTATCCACAAACTCCTGATTATTGGTGAAAATCCCGCTGCAAACATCTCCCAGGGCAATATGGCAGGCGCCGGTTAATGTCGCTATATCTATCAGCGGTGAGAGCTTTTGCTTCATTGCATAGCTCAAAGCATCTGCCAGAATCAGCCGCCCCTCAGCATCGGTATTGACCACTTCAATAGTCTTTCCATTAAGTGCCTTAAGCACATCTCCAGGCTTGAGCGCTTTGCCGCTGGGCAGGTTTTCTGTAGCAGGAACAACAGCGGTAACATTGACCCTCAATCTCAACTGGGCAACGGCGCTTAGAGCAGCCATCACAATAGCACCGCCTGACATATCCCCCTTCATCTCATGCATATTCTCTGACGGCTTGAGGGAAATACCTCCAGAATCGAAGGTAATTCCTTTGCCTAACAAACCCATAGCCTCGTTAGAGCTTTTATCGCCTTTATAACTAAGCAGTATCAATTTTGGTGGTTGCTCACTACCCTGTGCCACACCCAACAGGGCACCCATCCCCAGCTTCTTCATCTGCTCCCTGTCCAGAATAGCCAAATCTAAAGCATATGTCCTCGCCAGCCGCTCGGCTACCTTTGCCATGTCAGTCGGCGTCATATAGTTAGCTGGCTCATTCACCAAATCCCGGGCCAGATTAGCTGCCTCAGCCAGTATCTTTCCTCGATGACAACCCTGCTCCAACTGTTTCTTCCGAGCAACATCACGCTCAACAATCATAAGCTGGTCGATATCTTTATAGTCAGGCTCTTTGGTAATATGTTTTCGAAAGCTGTACAATCCCATGATACTCCCCTCGGCTATGGCTTGCGCTGCCTCCTCATAAGTAATTCCGCCGGCACCAGCACCGTGGAGTATCGTGGCTATCTGCTGGCAATTCAGTTTTCGCAGCGTACGACAAGCCTGTGCCACGATTCTGCGTGTCTTATCGACACTAAAATCAGCCTGCTTGCCCAAACCCACTATTGCCACAATGCGTGCCGGGAGCTTGCCCAGTGTGTGAATGATACTTATCTCGGAAAGCTTGCCTTTTATTTCCCCGTGGTCAATGAGCTTGCTTATAGCTCCATTGAGAGCCTTATCTACAGCCCCCATGGCACCACCAGGTCGTTCCACTCCCTCAAAAAGGTTGACCACGATAGCGTCAGCTTTTACCCTGGTAATATCTCCGATGACAACCTTTATCTGCATCTTATTTCCTCCTGCATACCTAAATACTATTGGGAAATACTTACCAACTTCACCGCCTTAGTAGGCGTAATATTTTATCAATCACCGGAGTGATATCCCGTGCTGTATCCACCACCAGATGGCTGCGCTTGATTTTCCCGGCTGCCGGCTTCATCCTCTGGTAAATGTTCCAATCAGCATCAGACTTATTTTCCTGTTCGCTGCCGTTATGGCGATTCTGCAATCTCTGGTAGACCAGTTCAGGTGGAGCTTCAACGCTTACCAGGATAAGCTTTGCCCCGGTTTTGTCAGCAATACGATAGAGACGCTCCCTGTGATGCTCTACCAGATTGGTGGCATCAAATATTATAGGTATCCCTTTCTGTAACAGCTCCTCGACCAGACCATGGAGAGCTCTGAACAGGCGCGTGTTTTCTTCAGCGCTGTAATTTGGGGCTGAGAACAGAACCTTACGCATGACATCGCTCTCTATGATGAGAAAAGGCGCTTTCTCGGCTAGCTTGTGGCAGAAAAATGATTTGCCGGTACCGGGAAGGCCGCTCACCACCACCAAAGCTGGAGCCGCCACCGGCTCTGAAAGCTCTGTCAAACTTTGCCTGAGGCAATCTACATCGTGGTTTAACTGTACTTGGTTCATGCGCCTTGAAAAATTATAAGCTATTTCCCAAATCTACGCTAATATTTTAAATTTCGCAGATTGGAGTCCCAGTCTTTGGTCAAAGAAATCTTACCAAATCTCTACCGAATTGAAATCCCAATCCTAACAATCCGCTGAAAGTGCTAAACTCCTACCTGATAAAAGCACCGGAACGCTCTCTCATCGACACTGGCATGAATCGAGAGGAGTGCGCCCGCGCCATGGCATCCGGGCTAGCAGAGCTATGTGTTGATTTAAACAGAACAGATTTTTTATTACCCGCCTTCATGCTTACTATGCTGGGCTGACAGGTCATCTGGCCTCCAGTACCTCAAAAAAGCTATTTTAATGAAACAGATGCCTCTATAGTCAACAGGGGGCTAAGTGAGGATGAATGTGAGGAAGATAGCAAGCTCTATAGAGCGCATGGCTTCCCGGAAGATGAACTGGAAAAGGCAATAGCATCACATCCCGGCAGGCGTTATAGCGCAAAGAGAAGAATAGCCTCTCATATTGTAAGGGAAGACGACCGCGTAGATATCGGTGATTATTCCTTCCAGTGTATTCCAACACCAGTCCATATCCCGGGGCATATGCGCCTCTATGAATCTGATAGGAAAATTCTCATTTCTGGAGACCACATCCTTTTCGATATCACTCCCAACATCAGTTTCTGGACTGATTCCAAGAATCCACCAAAAGTATACCTGCCGAGCCTGGAGAAAGTGCTAGCACTCGATATGGACCTGATATTGCCAGGGCATCGGCGTATCTGGAATAGTCATAAGAACACAATTACAGAACTCAAGGCACATCACCAGGCCAGATTGAATAAAGTCCTCTTCACTCTTAGGGATGGTACCAAGACTGCATACCAGATAGCTCCTTCCATTACCTGGGATATTGACTATGCCTCGTGGGACGCTTTCCCGCCGCAGCAAAAATGGTTCGCCCTGGGAGAAACAGCAGCCCAGGTCGAATGCTTGGAACAAACCAATGCTGTGTACAGAAAAAATCAAGAACGGCACAAGACCTGCTCGCCTCAAAGTGATAAGCAAAGTTGGTAACCAAAATCAACCATTTAAGGTTGTTTCAGTAACGGCACCGTGCTATAATCCATCCGCAATGGGGATTAGTCTAGCGGTAGGACAGCGGACTCTGGATCCGTGAGGCCAGGTTCGAATCCTGGATCCCCAGCCAAATATAAATCGCTCTGCATGGTCTATTCACAACGTAGTTGGCCTTTCCCCTAAAGTCTACTGAAAAACAGTGCTGCTTGCCATAATATTGTAAAACATGTCAGACATTGTAGCAGGTCGGAATCTCGTAATCGAAGCGCTCAAGGCTGGTCGTCCCCTTAACAAGGTGCTGCTTGCCCATACTACCGGGCACCATCCCACGATCGCCAAGATAATACATCTTTCCCGATCCAAGGGAATACCTGTAGAGTATGTGTCCCGGGAGGTCATTGATAAGCTAAGCACAACTGGTAGTCATCAAGGGATTATTGCTTACGTTGCGGTTAAGGGATATATAACTCTGGATGACTTAATGGCTATTTCGAGAGGAAGAAATGAGCCGCCTTTGTATTGTATTCTAGATGGTATTGAAGATCCACATAATCTGGGAGCGATTATCCGAACTGCAGAAGCGAGCGGTGTTCATGGCGTGGTTATTCGTTCGAGGAGAGCGGTGGGACTTACTGCCTCCGTAGCTAAGGCATCGGCTGGGGCAGTAGAATATGTGCCGGTGGCAAAGGTGCCTAACATTTCTCAGGCAATCGAGACACTGAAGAAAAGCAATGTCTGGGTTATTGGCATTGATGCTGCTGCCGAAATTGATTACAGTAAGGCGGATTTCAAGCTGCCGACAGCGATTGTCATAGGCAGCGAGGGCAAGGGACTATCCGATTTAGTCCGGAAAAGGTGTGATTATCTAGCGTCCATCCCGATGAAAGGGAGAATTACCTCGCTCAATGCTTCTATCGCTGCGGCATTGATAATGTATGAAGCGTTGCGACAAAGACGTAGATAGTCATTTGCCCCATGAGATTTCTCCCGGTTCTTTTATGATAGGAATACCAGCAAAAAGCAGGCCATATTTATCATTGAGGAGCTTATCTGGATTGATTTCAGGTGCAGCGGATATAGAGCCTTGATAGCATATCTCCTGACACAGGTTACACTTAGTGCAACTTGATAACTGGAAGGTGATAGCAACTTTTTCTGCCTTATCAATCTTTTTTAATGCGCTAGTAGGGCAGAAATAGGCGCACATGCCACAACCGGTGCAACTGGCATCGATTTTTAGCTGGTAAAAGGGAAGATTATCTGCATTCATAGCAGCGCAAGTAGGCCTCCCCAGCTTCTTTATTGAATGTAGGAGCAGCTTGCGTTTTAAGGGCAGATAAAAAGGCAGTCCTGACTTTCTTATCTCTGCTTTACCGGTATTTTCATCATTATTGATGAGGCTGCTGGCGGCTAGAACAGTTGCCCTTGTCGTCCCTTGAGTCAGGGCTTTGAAAAAATCACGACGAGAATATCGTTTGCTTAAATCTGATGCAGGAACTGTTACCTTCCCCTCTTTTTTCCCCAATATCGGTGTTTTCGCCAAAAAATAAATCCTCTCGGAAATTCCAAACATACCGAGCATATTGCTGGCAATAACTGCAGTCTGCTGAACGATACTCCACCCTGATTTAAGGTCGCAGTGACGGCAGAAAGCATCAGCTAATCCCACTGCTTCAGCGCTGAGAGAAATGCTGCCCACCAGTATAGATTCATCGATTCTGCCCAGGCAAGGAACGGTCACGATATTGTGATTGATGCTGGTGATATCAAGTTCCTGCTGGTATTTGGAACAGGCAAAGATAATGTGGCGTTGATGCTGTAAACCTGCGGCAATTTTCTGAAGCAGAACTTCGTTGGATGGCGTATTTGCCTCAAAAACGCCATTGGGGCAAACAGTGGCACAGATGCCACAGTAAATACACTTATCAGCATCGATGTTGGGCTCTCCCCAGCTTATAGCGCCTGTTGGGCAGCAGGTGACGCAGAGCCGGCATTTCGATAGCTGATGCCTGAGCCGGGAGCATTGCAGAGGACGAACATGGAGTGCCTTGCTTTCTAAAGACTCCATTGCTTGTATAAAAAGCTCGATGCTGAGCATGGTAGCCTATCTGATGACTAATCCAGGTGTATCTTTTTTGACATCTGCGTTTTCCTGCGGGAGTCCAATTCGCCAGTGTACTATTTTTGCAATAGACAGTAACCGATAAGCTTATAGGCGAGTTTAGCCACAAGAAAGGCACAGGCGGCGGAACCTTCACTGGGACAAAGCTCCATTAAATCAAACCCGACGACATGTTTTTGCCTGGCTATGGTCTTCAACATAGTCAACACCTCTGTCCACTGCATACCGCCCGGTTCAGGAGTGCCTACTGCTGACATAATTGAGGGGTCAAAAACATCGAGGTCAATTGATATGTAGATATCGTTGCTGAGCGAATTTAATATCGGCGATATGGTCGATAAGTCGGGCGTTAGTGCCGGGCTGTAAAATGGTTGCATATTGTTCTGGTCTAAGAATTGCTTCTCTTCCAGGCTCAGGCTTCGTATGCCTACCTGGGTAATCGGGCAGTATTCCAACGCGCGGCGCATGACGCAGGCATTGTTGTACCTTGTTCCCAGATACTCATTGCGGAGGTCAGCGTGGGCATCCAGTTGCAAAACGGAGAGGTGCTTATGTCTTTCTTTAAGAGCTCTGATTATTCCCAGGCTAAGTGAATGTTCGCCACCTAGCAAGACTATAAATTTATCCTGTTCGATGAGGTTTCTGGCTACTGTGTAGACCCTGTGTATCATATCCTCAGGACTGCTTAGCACGGGTTGTAGTGCAGGCAAGGTATGTATGCCCACTTCATGAATTTCCTGTTCTAGTTCCATGTCATAGAGCTCCAGATATGGCGAGGCATTGATGATAGCCTGAGGGCCTTCACGAGTGCCACTACGCCATTCAGTAGTACCATCGTAGGGCACTGGCAAGATCACCGCTCTGGCGGTTTCAAAATCGGAGTATGGTGGAGATAAACCGGCGAAGTTCGGGGATGGCAAAAACAGGCCTTCTAAGTTGTTCATCGTGAGCTTAGCAATGTTATCTTCTCAGTTCCTTTGAAGTCTGCGGAATTCCAATCCCTGTTTACCAGATAGCTTTTGTATTTAGTAAGCTGTAGCTTTTGCTGAAAATATTCCAGTGCTTTATCAGTATCAAAGTCACGGCAGGAAAATACGTCGATATTGATGAAAGCAAACTCTACAAAAGTATGAAAACTGATGTGGCTTTCAGCTATAAAAACGAATCCGGAGATTCCCCACTCTTTGGGCTTATCTCCAGCATACCGGAAAGTGAAGGGCTCGGTGATTTTGGTCATGCCTATTTGAGAAGGAAGAGAATCAAGCATCTCACGAAGAAGTCCTTCGTCCTGCAGGATTTGTTTATTGCTACTGTAACCATCGATAATCAGGTGCATGGGTTTCCTCCCTGAAGTAAGATTCTCCTCAACTCGAAGAGAACCGAGGTAATTGCTCTTTGTTTAATCTGGTGGCGTTGTCCTGGTACATTTCGCAAAAATCTATGTTTGTTTCTGCCATCATGAATACCTATGAATACGCTGCCAACTGGTTTATCCTCAGACGCTGTTGGTTCTAGCACTCCAGTAACGCCAATACCGATATCGGCATCAAAGTGCTCTCGTATTTTTATTGCCATTGCCTCAGCGACCTCAATGCTGGCAGAAGTATAGCGTGAAATGAGGTTAACATCAATCCCGAACGCTATTTGCGATTTGTCCGAGGATGTGATCAGGCCGCCTTTGAAGTACGATGAGCTGGCAGGAGCATTGGAAAGAGTCTGGGCCAGTAAGCCTCCAGTTTCCGATTCCATGGTAGCCAGGCTCAAGCTTTTTTCGATGAGGAGATTTCCGACGACGCCTTCAATAGTATCAGCATCTGTCCCCCAGATATAATCCTTCAGGATTGCTCTGATTTCACCTTCTCTTTGTGCTACCAGGTATTCTGCCTCCTCCCTCTGTAGAGACTTGGCAGTGATGCGGATATGGATGCCATCACGCTTAGCATAAATGCCGAGAGTAGGGTTGGTGGAGATAAAAAATGGACTGATCAGGTCGCCTACTCTGGCTTCGCCCAAGCCAAAGGTCTTGAGGGTTCTAGATAGAATAATGCCAGACTTTACTCTTTTTGCTAGTCTGGGTAACACTTCATTAGTCCACATATGTTGCATTTCGTGAGGTGGGCCAGGCATGGCTGTGATAATATGTCCATCCCTCTCTATCCACCAACCGGGGGCTGTGCCTCTGGGATTGTCGAGTGTCTGTGCCGAAGGAATCACCGCCGCCTGTTTCACGTTGCTCTGTGGCATATCAAGCTTACGATGGCAGAAGAACGCCTGCATTTTCTGTACCAGGAGGGGATCGATAGTGATTTCTTCGTGAAGCAGTTCGGCAATGGATTCCCGAGTAATATCGTCTTGGGTAGGACCTAACCCGCCGGTGGTGATAATAAGGTCTGCTCTCCGCCATGCCTGTCCAAGGGTGCTGACCAGCCTTTGCTGATTGTCGCCGACTGTGGATATAAAATAGAGGTCGATTCCGAGTGACGGAAGTTGGCTGGCAAGGTAACTGGCATTGGTATCAGTTATCTCACCCAGGAGCAGTTCAGTACCGATGGAAATTATTTCTGCCTTCATTATCTGGATCTGCCATAATAATTAGCACCTGATTGTGGAAATGCCTAGGTATTTTTCTACCAGTGCCATAGCACAATAATCACCGCACATGCTGCAAGCTGGCCCACGCGTAGCATACTTATTATGCATCTGGCGCACTCGCTCAGGGTCAAGAGATAGCTCGGCCTGGCTTGCCCAATCGAGTTTCTTGCGTGCAGCTGACATCTTCTTATCCCAGTCGCTGGTGTGAGATATGCCTTTGGCTACGTCAGCAGCATGAGCTGCAATGCGCGAAGCGATTACACCTTGTTTTACATCATCTATATCGGGCAATGAGAGATGCTCTGCTGGCGTCACATAGCACAGGAAATCGGCTCCGGCAAGTCCAGCGAGGGCTCCTCCGATGGCTCCAGTAATATGGTCATAACCGGCCCCAATATCAGTTACTAGAGGACCAAGTACATAGAACGGTGCTTCGTGGCAGAGGCTTTTTTCTAGCTGGACATTTGTCACAATTTGATTAAGGGGCACATGTCCCGGACCCTCCACCATTACTTGCACTCCAGCTTCTCTAGCACGATCTACAAGTTCTCCCAGAACAATTAATTCTTCTATCTGTGCCCTATCCGTAGCGTCGGCGAGGCTACCAGGGCGCATACCATCTCCCAGACTTAAAGTAGTATCGAATTGTCGTGCTAAATCCAGGAGCCGGTCATAGTGTTCATAGAGGGGATTTTCTTTGTTATGGTAGAGCATCCAGCCGATGATAAAAGCTCCACCACGGGATACCACATCGGTCAGTCTGCCCTGTTGCTTCAGGCGGGCTATCGCTGCTTGTGTGACGCCGCAGTGAAGTGTCATGAAGTCAACACCATCTTGGGCTTGCTGTTCAATCACTGCAAACAGATTGTCAATAGTCATGTTGACAATAGCACCATGTTGTTCAATGGACTCGATGCCTATTTGATATATAGGTACAGTTCCTACAGGCACAGTGCTGGCAGCGATAATGGCTCGGCGTATGGCAGAGATATTCCCTCCCGTGCTTAAATCCATGATCGCGTTAGCACCAAATTGAACGGCCACTCGCAGTTTTTCTAACTCTGAATCTATTGTGCCATAATCTGATGACACACCGATGTTGGCATTGACTTTAATAGTCAATTCTTTACCAATGCCGCAGGGAACGAGGTTAGCATGGTTCATGTTGGCGGGGATTACAATTTTGCCTTCTGCTACATGCTGCAGGACAGTTTCTTCCGGGACGTTCTCATGCTGGGCGACCTGTTGCATTTGAGAAGAGAGGATACCCTTTTTTGCCAGTTCTAACTGTGTCATATTTCTCCTAAAACAAAAAACCAAGAGCCCAACTAGGTAATGCTAACTCTTGGTTCGATGCCGCTTCCCTACGCTCGAATTACCAAGATCAGGTTCCCAGGGTTCTCTGTGATTACAGAGTCTCAGCCTCAGGTACTAAACTTGTCTGAGCACCCCTAGCGGCGAGCAAAATATATTCGTTTGACTTACTATAGCATAAGAGAGTAGGGAAACACAAGAAAATGCAAGACAACTTCCATAGTCCCATTGCCGTATGCTACAATTTTTCTGTACTATGGAGTGTATCTATGCCATTATATGAATACTGGTGTCACAAGTGCCGCCGCAAAGTCACCCTGTATCTTCCCATATCATCGCAAGCTACGCCGGCCTGTCCGGAATGCCAGGGCAATACCCTCCAGCGGTTATTCTCGACCTTCGCCATGCGTAAGACAGACAAAGACATCTATGAAGACATACTTGGTGATTCCCAGTTAACCAGAGCAATGCTGAGAAACGACCCCAAGGCACTGGCAGAGTGGAACAAACGAATGAGCCGGGGCGAAAAAGTAGCTCCGGAATATGAAGACATAGTGGGAAAAATGAAAAGGGGTGAGATGCCCGCCGAAACAGCAGGCAAACCAAAGACTAGGAAAAAGCCAACCAGGAAGAAGAGGCAATAGCTATGCCGATTTACGAGTTTTTCTGCCCCGATTGCCGAAAAAGGGTAAGCTTCCTTATCAGAGGCTGGGCATCCCCGGCTGACCTCAAATGCTCTCTATGCGGTAATGGTCATTTGATGCGCACCATCTCTGGCTTTGCCGTGGGCAAATCGCTCAAAACGGTATGGGAGGATAGCGGCGAGCCGACTATGTTCCCCAGTCCAGACTCTTATCAAGACCCGCGCAATATCGGCAGATGGGCAGAAAAAAGGTTCAAGGAGATGGGCATAGAAATGCCCGGCGAACTCCAGGAAAAGATTAACTCTGCCAGGGAAGGCGAGCTGCCCGACTCGTTGAAGGACTTAAAAAATGCCACGCCAGACGCTTCGTATCATTGACGCCAACTGCAATCGCATCGGCGAAGGGTTGCGCTTCCTGGAAGATGTGGCTCGCTTTGTCCTAGGCGATGCCTCCCTCAGCAAGAAGCTCAGGGCAATACGTCATAACGTTATCACAAACGTGAGCCAACTGGGAGTAAAACTCATCTCGGCAAGGGATTCCAAAAGCGATGTCGGGGCTAATGCCGCATCTCTAGGCAAACAGCAAGGTTTGTCATCGCTGGTCACCGCCAATGCCAGAAGGGTGGAGGAAGGGCTGCGGGTGCTGGAGGAGCTTGCCAAACTGTCAGACATAAACCAGGTTATTGACTCAAGCCGCTTTCAACGAGCCAGATTTGACCTCTACACCATAGAAAAAGAGCTGTTGTCGAAGATACTGCGCCAACAAAAGATAGTACTACTGAAGGGTCTCTATGTCATCGTGGATATGCAAGTCCTGGGAAGCAGGGATGCCGTCGAAGCAGCAGCACAAACCATCCGCGGTGGAGCAAGAATTATACAACTCCGCGATAAGCACAGCGAAAAAGGCAAACTCCTGGATATCGCCCGGAAACTTAAAGATTTATGCCAGAAGTCGAAAACACTCTTTATAATCAACGACCACCTCGATATAGCTCTGGCTGTTGCTGCCGACGGGCTGCATATCGGGCAGGAGGATTTGCCATTGTCTGTAGCCCGAAGGGAATTGCCCATTGATAAAATCATTGGCTGTTCCGCAACAAACCTGAAACAAGCCCTGAAAGCCGAGCAGGAAGGTGCAGATTACATCGCCGTTGGCGCTATCTTCCCCACACCTACCAGAAGAGATTACGAGGTAGTCGGCATAGAGCGCCTTCAGCAGGTCAAACAGAGAATTTCTATCCCGGTAGTTGCTATCGGCGGCATTAGCAGAGATAATATCACAGAAGTAATGACGGCTGGTGCTGATGCCGCTGCTATTATCAGCGCCATTCTAAATCAAGAAGATATAGAAAAGGCAGCCCGGGAAATGGTGAACAAAATTGCGTCAAAAAGAAAAGGCAACAGGAAATCTGGAAAAAATCGCTGAGAAGATACGGCTTAACTTCTCAGCCAAAGACGCCACCAGAGAGAAGGCGTTACGCCTGTGTCGGGACATAATCCGCCACAGCGCCAATACCATCCGCATTGTGCATAGGCGGGAATACGCCGAGGCAAAACAACAACTGCGATTAGCCGCCGCCCTGCTCCAGGAATTAAATCAAGAAATAAAAGACAGCAACAACGACTTTTTCTCGGCTGGCTTTGTCCATGATGCCCAGAAGGAATTTGTCGAAGCCAGCATCATCCTGGCCATTATCAACTCCGAGCCGATTCCGACTCCAGAGAAACTACAGGTAAACTATCCCGCTTATCTCCACGGTATTGCTGAGGCTACCGGAGAATTAAGGCGCTATCTCCTGGACAGCTTGAGGAGAAATGATTTCAGCCGGTGCGAAGAATTACTATCTGTTATGGACGATATTTATGCTATGCTGATAACCATGGACTTCCCGGATGCCATTACCTACGGCTTAAGGAGAACCACCGATAATGTCCGGGGTATCTTGGAAAAAACCCGTGGTGACCTGACCCTGGCTTTAAGGCAAAAAAGGCTTGAAGAAAGGTTAAAGTCAAAGAAGTAAGTTTGGAAATCCGAAATTTTCTGCTTGATTAGTAAAAAGCCCTTGCAGAATTACCTCAAATATAGTAAATTATCACCTCGGCATTAAGCTGGCTTTCATAACACAGGAGCTAACTTTTTCAGAATAGCTCCTTTATTGTGCCCTTGAGAACCAGGTTGTTGCAGCAAAGAGTATTCTCCTAAGCATAAAACATAAAAAACATAGAAAGGAGTGCGTATGGACTACCTAATCTGGATAGCCGTGGTAAGTGCTATCATTGGGGGCTGCGTGGTGGGCTACTTCGCCCGCTACGTACTACGACAATCCCAAGGAACTGAACGGATCAAGGAAATCTCGAGCGCCATAAAGGAAGGGGCGATGGCATTCATTCATCGGGAATACCGTACTGAAGCCATCGTTGTCGTCATTGTAGCCATAATCCTAGGTCTGTTAGGATTCATTAGCCCTGATTTGAGCTGGAAAGTAGCAATTGCGTTTATTTTTGGCGCAATCTGTTCTCTGGGCGCTGGTTATGCTGGCATGAGCATGGCAGTGAGAACCAATGGCAGAACCACTGCGGGCGCAGAGAAAAGCCTTAACCAGGGACTTCGTGTCTCTTTCCGAGGCGGGGCAGTGATGGGACTCACCGTAGTCAGCATTGGAGTGCTGGGCATTTCTATCCTGCATCTCATCTGGCATAACGACCCCTTTTACATAACTATTCTTCCTGCATATGCCACTGGAGCTTCATTAGTAGCACTCTTCGCCAGGGTGGGAGGAGGCATCTTTACAAAAGGAGCCGACGCCGGCTCTGACCTGGTAGGCAAGATTGAAGCAGGAATACCGGAAGACGACCCCAGAAATGCCGCCGTCATTGCCGACTTTGTCGGCGATAACGTTGGTGACGTCTGCGGCATGGGTGCCGACCTTTTTGAATCCTATGTTGAAGCCATTATCGCTACTATTACTTTGGGCGCGCTGGCCGTAGGTATGCAAATAGTCTCAAACAATCAAATCGCCTGGTACCTCCCAATACTCATCTGTGCTGGTGGCATAATTGCCTCAGTAATTGGAAGCTTCCTGGTACAGGTTGGAGAAAAGCCAGAAATGAGTGCTCTGCTTGGAGCGCTGCGACGAGGTACACTTAGTGCCTCGATATTAAGCGCCGTGTTCGCCTTCCTCATCATATATTTCGTAGGAGGCGTTAATAATCTCGGAATTTTCTGGGCAATGTTGGCTGGGCTTATTGCCGGCGTGCTTATGGGTGAAAGCACTAACTACTTCACCTCCTATGTTTTCAAGCCGACAAGAGACATTTCACAGGCTTCGACCTTCGGAGCTGGTGCTACCATCATACGTGGCTTCGCCACCGGGATGATGAGTACCTGGCCAGTGGTATTACTGGTAGTTATTGCTACTATCGTAGCTTTTTATTTCGCCAGCTTTTACGGCGTGGCCATAGCAGCCGTTGGTATGCTTTCTACTCTGGGGGTAACCCTAGCCACCGATGCTTACGGCCCCATAGCCGATAATGCTGGAGGCATCAGCACCATGGCAGGATTGCCAGCCGATGTCCGAGAAAAGACTGATGCTCTGGACTCTCTGGGTAATACCACCGCAGCCACAGGCAAGGGCTTTGCCATCGGCGCTGCAGTTCTCAATGCCCTGGGACTCACCCTTTCCTACGGCCTAGCAGCAGGATTAGTAACAGTTACGCCCAGTGGAGGAATAGAAGCATCAGCAGCACTGAGTATATTGAGTGCGCCATTGATTGCTGGCGTTTTCATCGGCGCCATGCTCCCCGCTGTCTTTGTTGCCATGACTATGCAATCGGTGGGCGTCACCACAGGATACATTGTCAACGAAGTAAGACGACAATGGAGTGAAATACCGGGATTAAAAGAAGGCACAGCCAAACCACAGTATGGCAAATGCGTGGACATCTGTACCAGGGCAGCGCTTAAGCAAATGCTCGCACCTTCAATCATGACCATAGTCGCTCCTATCATCGTAGGCCTCGTATTAGGTAAATATGCTCTGGGCGGCTTCCTGCTGGGCTCCCTCGCCATTGGTTTTATCATCGCAGTAGCCATCAATAATGCCGGCGGCGCCTGGGATAACGCCAAGAAATTTATCGAGGCTGGCAACTTCGGAGGAAAAGGCTCAGACGCTCACAAAGCAGCAGTGGTGGGAGACACCACCGGTGACCCCATGAAAGATACTGCCGGGCCATCGCTTAACATCATGATAAAGTTAATGGCAGTAATTTCGCTGTTATTAGCTCCGTTACTGTCACAATTCCCCGGACTTCTGGCAATCTAATTCAGCAATAAATTAACAGCAAGGAAGTTAAAATAAGATAAGCCCTCTCTCGCTTAAGCGAGAGAGGGCTTATTACTTGTCTGCAGCTAACCAGATAATCTCTTCCTTATTCGTGCAGAAAAGGATTCCTCCCCCGTTCAGCACCAATAGTAGTTTCCGGCCCATGACCGGGAAGGACAATAGTCTCATCGGGCAGCATCATCAGCTTATTTCGGATGCTGGCCATAAGCTGAGCATGGCTACAGCCGGGAAAGTCAGTCCTGCCAACACTCAAATTAAAAAGGGTATCCCCGCTAAAGACAACACCATGTCCGACCAGACTAATCCCACCACGGCTATGACCGGGAGTATGCAGAACAGTAAATTTCAGCTCGTCTATATCTATAACATCGCCATCTCTGAGCAACCTGTCCGGTTTGACTGGCTTGCTGATAGAACCTGCCATCATACTGCCCAACGTCTGATTAAGAGCCTGACTTGCCCCTTCCGCCTCGGCCTCGTGTATGGCAAATTTAGCCCCGGTAGCGTCTTTCACTGGCTTTAAAGCACCAGTATGGTCAAAATGGGCATGAGTAATTACTATCCAGACTATGGACAGCCCCAGCTTTTCCACCATATTCAGAATATTCTTCGGCTCGGCACCAGGGTCAATTATCATCCCCGATTTACCAGTATCTGAACCAACAATATAACAGTTAGTTTCGTACATTCCCAAAGCAAGAGTTTTTAATATCATTTCGTCTCCTGAAAAACAGCGTTCTCTTTACATTTTTTAAGCTCAAAAGCACCAGTTAACTTACTTCAACTGATTGATAATTTATTTCACCAGATGTTCCGCAAAGTGGTTAAATGATTTATGGGGTTATTAGCCCCAGGTTTCAAGCTCAGACTTGCCAGCTTCGATGAACTCCAGATAGCCAGAGGCAAGTTTATCTATCTGCGATGCTTCCCGGTCTATTTCATAAGGCTCGCCAGCAAATATCTTTCCATATTTCTCTACTCTGCCCTGCAATTTACCAGTTTCGCAAAATAGTTTTTGGCGAGCATCAATAATCCCCAGATCGAAAGGCAGAGTGAAGTACAGGTCTGCAATAACCTTATCCATTCCGAATTCATTCAAAGACCCCCAGCCACCCGAGGCATCACCTTTGTATTTGCTCACAGGCAATAGAC
>JBBIPA010000003.1:89510-108258 GCA_037443085.1 Chloroflexota bacterium
TTAATACTGAAAAGTCCATTCTTCCCCGAGACCCGATGTGGAGTCACACTGATTAAATAGTCACTGGAAATAACAACGTTCGGTACCCAGAAGGTAGCCACGGCAAAAGGATGCGGCAGGGGATTTTCCACCTCCACCCAGATACAATCTTTTACATCCAGCATAAGCACTCTAGGAAAATCATAGCCCAGAGCTTTGTAAACCGGATATATCGGCTCGCCGGTAGAAGTGCCCTCAAGGATAATAATATCGGCGTCGCTGACTCGCTTAATACTATCAATGATAACACTGAGCATCTCCCGGCTCGTGCTTACCGGATACGGTTGCCCGTCCACAGCATTTGGTTTAATTAAAACACGCCGCGCCCGGGAAATTAAGGGCGGTGGTGTGAAGGTAAATTCAGATGCTTCGTAAATCATCTCTGCCTGACACTCAACTTTCTACAAACCCCTTTCATCATCCCAATCCAGCATTATCACATCGACAATAGTACCGGGTTTAACCTCATTGGTTGTTTCTGGAATAACAGCCAGGCCGTTTGCTTTTGACATAGACGTCAATACACCTGAGCTCTGCTCGCCGGTAAGGCGAGCGCTATATTCATTACCTCGCTTGCTCACTACCACACGCGTGAATACACGACGGCCGTCCTTGTTTTTAATTGAATCCTCCATAACTGCCTTCACAGCAGGTCTAACCCAATCAATCCTGCCCATCATTTTGTAAATAGCCGGTCGAGCAAAAATCTCGAATGTGACCATGGAACTCACCGGATTCCCCGGCAAACCCAGGTGAGCCACTTTTGTCCCATCATCACGCCTAAAGGTGCCAAAGGCTAAAGGCTTACCGGGCTTCATGCGCACGGTCCAAAAAGATATATTCCCCTCCACCGCCAAAACCTCCTTGACCATATCATAATCCCCTACCGAAACACCACCCGATGTTATCAACATATCGCAATCCAAGGCATGGCGAATGGCAGAAGTCAACTGCTCAACATTGTCCTGCGCAATTCCAAGAAGCCTGGGAACACCCCCATACCGCAGAACCTGTGCAGCCAGGCTATACGAATTGCTATTGTATATTTGGCCATCGCTAAGAGGACGATCGATTTCTACTACCTCGTTACCAGTCGCCAGAATACCAATAACCGGCCGGCGAACAACCGAAACTTTCGCCTTACCTAATGAGGCAAGCACACCTATATCGGCAGGTAGCAATAATTTACCCTTCCCTATAACCAGATCTCCCTTAGCCACATCTTCACCACGCCGACGGATATTAGCCCCTAGCTTTGTCGCAGTATATATACCGATTTCCGTCTTTGAGTTCGGCATCCCCTTGCGATTCTCCTCATCAGTATCCTCAAAGGGAACCACAGCATCTGCACCACTGGGAATTGGGGCACCAGTCATGATTCTTATAGCAGTGTCCGCCTCAACCGCCAACTTCGTGACATGCCCGGCAGGCAACTCACCTATGACCCTCAGAACCCTGGCATTATCCCGTTTAGCACCAGCAATGCTCGCAGATTGAACTGCATAACCATCCATAGCTGAATTATCACTAGGAGGCACATTAAATGGCGCATATACATCCTCGGCTATAACCTGTCCCAGACAATCAAGAATAGGTTTCTCCTCGTCTCCCAGCGTAACTACGAAACTCAGAATTTTGTCTAATGCTTCTTCAACACTAATCATGAATGCTCCTCATTTTTACCCATCACAGCATTTCGTTCCTCTCAATTCACCAATCTCTCAGCTTCGATTACATCTTGCTGAGTATTTATGTTAAAAAAACTCAAATGTGCCGGATCGAATTTGTCCACCTCCTCCTGAGCAACATATCTTGTTCTAACCAGGTCTAATATCTGTAACGGTTGCAGTACACCTCCATCCAACAACCGTTTTATAATTACCAGGCAATCCTTGGAGTAAATAGCATGAAGCGGCTCAATTTTGCCTCCCACTCTAGGAATCACTATGTCAAAACCGGGCATAATCTGAACCAGATAGCGCAAGAGAGCACCATTGAGAAAAGGCATATCACAGGCTACAACCAACCCGTAAGGCGTGCTCGCATTCGCCAACCCCGTATAAATACCACCAAAAGCAGCTTTACCCGGATATATATCAATGACAATTCTTGCCTTCAGGTTAACCGGGGCAATTATGTCAAGTTGCTCCTTGCTGGTAACTATCAGTATTTCCTGACTGATGGGAGAAAGGCTATCGACAACTCTTTCGATAACCCGTTTATTTCCTATCCTCTCCAGAGCCTTTTCGCGCCCTAAACGAGAGCTTTTACCCCCGGCCAAAACAATGCCGGTTATGTTAATACTATTTTGGCGACTAACGTTTAGACTCCATGTAATTGCTCTGATACTATTGTATCATATACAGTCAATCCTATTGACAAAAGAAAAAACATGTGTTACAATAATTGTTTACATATTGGGATGCCACATAACATAATTCTAAGTTTCTATACACTACCACCTAAACGTCTATCTCTTTTTTAGCTAAACGGATTTGTAAGTTTCCCCCAAATCTTATTGAGGAGAATCTATGTCTAATATGTCAGTGTCTGAAAAAGGTGCTTTATTAGAAACAAAATCTTATGCCAAACTCCCGGAAGTCCTGGATATCCCTAATCTCATTCAAGTCCAGCTTGATTCGTATCGCTGGTTTCAAGAAGAGGGACTTAAAGAACTTTTCCAGGAAGTCTCGCCCATACAAGATTTCACGGGAAGCAGACTGGAACTTCGCTTTACTGGCTATGAGTTCCGCCAACCACAATCCTCGATAGCAGAATGCTACCAGCGAGACATAACCTATTCCGCACCACTTTATGTGAAAGCCCAGTTAATCGTAAAAGAAACCGGGGAAATAAAGGAGCAGGAAATTTTCTTCGGCGATATCCCTCTCATGACAGACAAGGGCACATTCGTTATCAGTGGTGCAGAAAGAGTAATAGTCAACCAGCTCATTCGTTCTCCTGGAATTTATTTCTCCACACAAGAAGATCCAGGAAGTGGGCGGGAGCTGTGCACAGCTAAATTAATACCCGAACACGGCACATGGCTGGAATTTGAAACATCCAACAGGAACGTTATTTCCACCAAGGTAAATGGGAAACGTAAAATCCCAATGTCCACAATATTGCGTGCTATAGGCTATGAGACAAATGAAGAAATGACCAACCTCTTCAAAGACGTAGACACTTCTGAAGAGCATCAGTATATACGCTCAACGATAGACAAGGACCCTGCCGTCAAAACTAAAGCTGAAGCTTTGACAGCAATTTACAACCGATTACGTCCCGGCGAGTTACCGACGGTGGAAAATGCTAACATACTCCTTAATAACCTGTTTTTCAACCCACGCCGTTATAACCTGGGAAAAGTCGGCAGATATAAACTGAACAAAAGGTTGGGACTCAGCATACCAGCTGCATATCGTGCCTTAAAGACAGAGGATTTTGTTGCCATAATAAAGTACATCATCATGATTAATAATGGTCAGGCAAGCGCTGATGATATAGACCACCTGGGCAACAGACGCGTACGAACAGCAGGGCATCTCATTCAAAATCAATTTCGCATCGGTATCTTGCGTCTGGAGCAAGCCATCAAAGAACGTATGAGCATTATTGGCCCAGAAGCTGCCACACCAGCCACGCTCATCAACAATCGTCCCATTATTGCTGCCATGAGGGAATTCTTCGGAAGTTCGCAGCTCTCGCAGTTCATGGACCAGACTAATCCACTGGCAGAACTAACTCACAAGCGTAGACTTTCAGCTATGGGGCCAGGGGGGCTTTCCCGTGAGCGTGCAGGTTTTGATGTCCGTGACGTCCACCATTCCCACTACGGAAAAATTTGCCCCATAGAAACTCCTGAGGGGCCAAACATCGGCCTCATAGGTTCTTTAGCAACCTATGCTTCCATTGATGAATACGGTTTTATCCAGACACCATACCGCAAGGTTATCCATGAAGTACCTCCTGCTAACATCACCGGGAAAACAGTCCTGCATGATATCCTTGATAAAAAAGGAAAGTGCATTGTCCCTGCCAGAACAGTAGTAACCGACGAGCTTGCTAAAAAGCTGCAAGAGCTAGATGGCTCAGCTAAAAAAGTCGACAAGCGTACCGGTGTAATAGCATCAGCTAGAAAGGCTCTTAAGGGCAAAAGGGGCGACAAAGATACTGAGCAAACTGCAGAAGATAGCCCGAAAAGGATAAAGGTCGTCCCCTTTGTCTCAGAAGATGTAGTCTATCTAACTGCTGATAAAGAGGAGCAATATACTATCGCACAGGCAAATGCCCTTCTTAACAAAAGGAATGAATTCATCGAGGATAAAGTCGATGTAATAAAAGGGGGCAAATATCTCAAAGAGCCAGCAGATAAAATAGACCTCATGGATGTTTCCCCCAAGCAGGTTTTCAGCGTTACCACCGCACTGATACCATTCCTGGAGCACGACGATGCCAATAGGGCACTAATGGGATCCAATATGCAGCGACAGGCAGTACCCTTAATCCGCCCTGAAGCACCATTGATCGGCACCGGAATGGAAGGAGAGGTAGCCAAATATAGTGGACAGGTGCTGTTTGCCAAAGAGGCGGGAAAAGTTGTCACTGTTACCAGCAACCAAATCATAGTTAAAGAAAAGGATGGCAATGAACAAGTCTATCCATTAATGAAATTTGTTCGCACCAACCAAGGAACCTGCATTAATCAGAGACCTATCGTTTCTAAAGGCGAAGTAGTGAAGAAAGGACAGGTACTTGCTGATAGTTCCGCCACTGATAAAGGCGACCTGGCCCTGGGACAGAACATTATCTGCGCCTTCATGAGCTGGCGAGGATATAACTTTGAGGATGCCATTATCATAAGCGAGAGATTAGTAAAAGAAGATAAGTTCACTTCAATCCATATCGAGAAATATGAAATTGAAGCACGTGAGACTAAGCTTGGCATGGAGGAAATTACCAGGGACATACCTAATGTAGGTGAGGAAAGTCTCCGTGACCTGGACGAGCACGGAATAATCCGCATAGGAGCAGAGGTTGGCCCTGGTGATATTCTGGTAGGCAAAATCAGCCCTAAGGGAGAAACTGAGTTAACCGCCGAGGAAAAACTACTCCGAGCCATTTTCGGCGAGAAAGCCCGTGAAGTGAAAGATAGCTCGCTTAGAGTGCCACACGGCGAATGGGGAAAGGTGATCGACGTCAAGGAATTCTCACGCGATAGCAACCGTGACTTGCCTGCAGGTGTAAATCGGCTGGTGCGTGTCTGGGTAGCCCAAAAAAGAAAGGTCGCAGTGGGGGATAAAATGGCGGGAAGGCATGGGAATAAAGGAGTCATAGCCCGAATTCTGCCCGAAGAAGATATGCCTTTCCTGCCTGACGGGAGGCCTGTTGACATTATTCTGAACCCCATAGGCGTGCCCTCACGCATGAACATCGGTCAGATTTTGGAGACTCACCTGGGCTGGGCAGCAGAGGCACTGGGACTAAAAGTGACAAACCCCATCTTTGACGGAGCCGACAATACAGCAATTGAAGATGCTCTTTCTAGAGCCTGGATAATCCGGCAATGCGGTGCGGCTAATCTATCTGGCAATGGGCATTCCTATCACTCCATCATTAAACATGCCAGGGAATGGCTCGGCGACCACGGCTACGATGCTGAAAGAGTATTCAATGATCAATATCCTGGAGAAGCCAAAAAAGTTTGTCTACGCCTTTGGCTGGAAAGCCTGGGCAAGAAAGTCGGCAGCGATGAAAACTTAGAAGAAATGGTGGAAAAAGTATACATTGAAGAAAGACAGATACCACCTACTTTTGGCAAAATCACCCTTTGCGACGGACAGACCGGTGACCAGTTTGATCAGCCTATCACTGTAGGCAGTATCTACATGATGAAACTCATCCATCTTGTCGAAGACAAAGTGCATGCCCGCTCCACTGGGCCATACTCGCTCATTACTCAGCAACCGCTGGGAGGTAAAGCTCAGTTCGGCGGACAGCGTTTCGGCGAGATGGAAGTATGGGCACTGGAAGCTTATGGCGCCAGCCATGTACTTCAAGAACTACTCACGGTAAAATCAGATGACGTTGCCGGTAGAGCTAAAACATACGAAGCACTGGTCAAAGGTGAAGACATAATACAACCAGGAGTACCTGAATCCTTCAAGGTATTGTTTATGGAGCTAAGAAGCCTGGGGCTTGCTGTTGAGCTCTTGAACGAAGAGGAGGAGATGGTCAGCTTCCTTGAAGAGAGGAAAAAAATTGCCCCAAAATCGAGAGGTTTAAGCTAAAGGAGCCAAATGGTTGAAGTAAATGATTTTAATGCCATTCGTATTTCACTCGCCTCACCTGAGCAAATCAGGAGCTGGTCCTATGGCGAGGTCACCGAACCGGAAACAATTAATTACCGTACGTTAAAGCCTGAAAAGGACGGCCTCTTCTGCGAGAGAATTTTTGGCCCAACCAAGAACTTTGAGTGTTACTGCGGCAAGTACAAGAAAATACGCTACCGAGGCATTACCTGCGATAGATGTGGAGTCACTGTAGAACACTCCAGAGTGCGCCGCACCCGCATGGGACATATCGAACTGGCCGCCCCAGTCGCTCACATTTGGTTTGCCAAAGGAGTACCGAGCAGGCTGGCTTTATTGCTCGATATATCTCCTAGAAAATTAGAGCGGGTACTCTATTTTGCTGAATACGTAGTTATTTCTGTCAATAAAGACCGCTGCCAGGGGAAAATTGACCAGTTCGAAACAGAAAAAAGTCAGCTTACTTCAAAAACTCCCAATTCGGAAACGAAAGAGGAAGCACAACCTGACTTAATTAGTCAAAGAGATGAGCTGCAGGCTAAAATAAACGAGCTGGAAAATCTGCACCCCCTAAAGACACTAACTGAGGCCAAATATCAGGAGCTAAAAAGAAAATATAGCGACTGCTTCGAAGCTGGTATGGGTGCTGAAGCAATTCTGCAAATTCTGAGAGATATAAATCTTGAAGAGTTGCGCCAGTACCTCATCAACACAATTAAAACCAGCACTGGACAACGCCGCAAGAAAGCTAACAAACGACTGCGAGTAGTGGAAGCCTTCTGGCGCAGTGGCAACAAGCCAGAATGGATGATCCTTACTATACTCCCGGTGTTGCCACCTGACCTGCGCCCTATAGTGCAGCTGGACGGCGGTCGTTTCGCCACCAGCGACCTTAACGATCTTTACAGGCGTGTCATCAACCGTAATAACCGTCTCAAACGCCTGCTCGAACTCAGGGCACCAGAGATCATTATTAATAATGAGAAACGCATGCTTCAGGAAGCTGTGGATGCGCTGATTGACAACGGGCGGAGAGGCCGACAGCCTGCAGCCGCGAGCACACATAAACTGAAGTCACTATCTGATATGCTACGAGGTAAACAAGGACGTTTCCGTCAGAATCTCCTGGGTAAAAGGGTAGATTATAGTGGACGCTCCGTCATCGTCGCTGGTCCTGAATTGAAACTTCACCAGTGTGGTCTGCCCAAACACATGGCATTAGAGCTGTTCAAACCTTTTGTCATGCGCCGGCTTGTTGAACAGGGATATGCACATAATATCAAAAGCGCCAGGAGACAAGTAGAGAAAGCCAGGCCAGAAGTATGGGACATCCTGAAAGAAGTGGTTAAAGAAAGACCTGTATTGCTCAACCGAGCCCCAACGCTACATAGACTGAGCATCCAGGCATTTGAGCCTGTGCTCATCGATGGCAGTGCCATACAAATCCATCCGCTGGTATGCTCGGCATTTAACGCCGACTTCGATGGTGACCAGATGGCAGTACACCTGCCTCTTTCCAAAGCAGCAGTAAGAGAGGCCAGAGAGCGCATGCTCAGCACTAATAACATGCTGCTTCCTAGCTGTGGTGAGCCAGTAATGACTCCTACACTGGATATGGTTCTGGGCTGTTACTACCTTACTAACGTTCGGCCGGGAGCCAAAGGGGAAGGGTTACAATTTGCCAATTTCGATGAGGCAAAAATAGCTTACGAGCTGGGCATCATTGCCATAAATGCTGAGATACTGGTGAAAGCTGCCGACACCAGCGATAGGAAACTGAAAACGAGTGTGGGGCGGATTATATTCAATGATGTGTTGCCTCAAGAATTTCAGTTCATCAATGAACCGATGAACAAATCTGCCTTGAAGCAATTGGTTTCAAAGTGCTACCACAAACTAGGAAATGAACCAACGGCGACCATGCTCGACAATCTTAAAAAGCTGGGCTTTGAATATGCCACCAAATCCGGCACCACCATCGCTGCCAAAGATGTTGAAGTGCCTTCCAGCAAAGCTAAGATAATCGAAGAAGGCAACGAAAAAGTTGCCGTTATCGAAAGCCAGTTCAATCGTGGATTAATTACCGACGACGAGCGTTATTACAGCACAGTACAAGTTTGGACAGAAACAACGGACAAGATTAGAAATACAATCGAACGTTCCCTGGATCGTTATGGTGGAGTCTATATGATGGCTAACTCCGGCGCAAAAGGTAACATCGGGCAAATCACGCAGATGGCAGGCATGCGTGGTTTGATGACTGACCCATCGGGCAGAATAATCGACTTCCCCATTAAGTCAAGCTTCCGTGAAGGATTAAGCGTGATGGAGTACTTCATCTCCACCCATGGCGCCCGCAAAGGCTTAGCCGATACCGCGTTAAGAACTTCAGACGCCGGTTACCTTACCCGGCGTCTTATAGATGTTTCACAAGACCTGATAATATTCGAGGAGGACTGCGGCACAGAGGAAGGCATCCGCCTGTTTGGCAAGAGTGACCAGAAATTACTGGCGCCACTCTATGAACGCATGCTGGGACGCATGGCTGCGAGCGACATTGCTCACCCAGCTACCGGTGAAATCATTGTCGCCAAAAACGAAGAAATTGATGAGGCGAAAGCAAAACAAATTATTGACGCAGGCATCACTGAGGTATATGTAAGGTCACCAATGTGCTGCCGTGCCCGACGAGGTATCTGTCAATCTTGCTACGGTAGAGACCTGGCCCAGAGAGGAACGGTGCACAAGGGAACAGCCGTGGGCATTATCGCTGCCGAGAGTATTGGAGAGCCAGGAACACAGCTTACATTACGCACATTCCATACTGGCGGAGTCGTAGGTGCTGACATCACCAGCGGTCTGCCGCGCGTTGAGGAGCTTTTTGAAGCGAGAGTACCGAGAGGAGTTTCCTTGCTCACTGAGATCGATGGCGTTGCCGAAGTCATCGATACCGAAGAGACCCGCAAAATTATAGTGACCAACACCGAGCTATACCTTGACGAATACGTGCTACCAGCAGGGGCTAAAATTGCTGTTAAAAATGGGGATTCTGTTGTTTCCGGCACACCACTAATCAAGGCCACGGAAAAAACAACTGATGAAGAGCCCGGAAAGAGTAAAGTAAAGAAGACAAAGGGTAAAGCCAATAAGGAAAACGGAGAATTAAAAGGAGACGAGCAAGCCTTAATATCCCAGGATACTCTTCCCATTGCCCGGGTCTCCGGACAGGTAGTAATTGAGAATGGGCATCTCTATATTCGGTACGAGGAAAAGGAAGAACGAGAATATACAGTCCCACCCGGCGGACACATCCGTATAAGGTCTGGAGGCAAAGTCAAAGCCGGTGACCAACTTACTGATGGTGCCATAGACCCTCAAGACATTTTGCGGATTATGGGTAGGGAAAAGGTGCAGGAGTACCTCATCGAAGAAGTGCAAAAGGTCTACCGGTCTCAGGGTGTAAACATCAATGATAAACACATTGAAATTATTGTTCGTCAAATGCTCAGGCGTGTACGTGTAGAAACACCGGGCGATACCGACCTTCTCGCCGGTGACCTGATAGACCGCTTTGAATACGAGAGCATCAATGCCAAGAGCCTAGCAGAGGGAGGAGAACCTGCTACGGCTCAAACAGTCCTGCTGGGCATCACCAGGGCTTCACTCAATACCAGTAGCTGGCTGGCTGCTGCTTCCTTCCAGGAAACCACCAGGGTTCTTACTGAAGCCGCAATCTGGGGGAAAACCGACAGACTACTCGGATTGAAGGAGAATGTTATTATCGGCAAGCTCATTCCGGCACAATCGATACGCTTTGCTGAGGCACTTGGACTGGAACCACCGCAACTAGCCGCTGGAATACTGTCAGAAGCTGGCGTAGCAGTAGCCGAACCGTCACCCAAGGGAAAAACAGTTGACAAAGATACTGGCGAGATAAAAGAACAATCCTTAAAAGAAGAGTCCGAAAATTAAATTCAAGGTGAAAAGCCGGCTTTAGAGTATCAATAAGAGGAATCTGGTTCTCTGTCAGATTCCTCTTTGATTTTTCACCAGACAGGCTTTGGCTACACAATCTCAACCTGTGATATAATCGCAGTAATGCGTGAAGAAAAAGCAGCAGCACGTATCACATCGTCTAAAACCACTAATGACGATGCCTCCCTTGATAATAATCTTCGTCCCAAACACCTGGTTGATTTTATTGGACAAGATAAAGTTAAGGGTAATCTCAAGATAGGCATAGCTGCCGCTACCAAGCGTGGAGAGGCACTGGACCACGTCCTCATTTACGGTCCGCCTGGTTTGGGCAAAACCACTTTAGCGCATATCATCGCTGCTGAAATGGGAGTAAATATTAAGATAAGCTCAGGCCCAGCAATAGAACGTCCCGGCGACCTGGCCGCCATATTGAGTAACCTGCAAAAACATGACATCATTTTTATCGACGAAATACACCGCCTTAGTAGAGTTGTAGAAGAGATCCTCTACCCCGCAATGGAAGATTTTGCACTGGATATTATTATTGGCAAGGGACCGGGTGCCCGAAGTTTACGGCTCAACCTGCCTCGCTTCACTCTCATCGGCGCCACTACGCGGTACGCTATGGTTAGTCCCCCATTGAGAGACCGATTTGGGACAGTATATCGCCTCGATTTCTACGATAAAGCAGCAATAGGAACCATCCTGGAACGTTCTGCAAAGATCCTAAACGTCAAGACTGAGGAATCCAGCCTGGGCGAAATAGCCTGCCGAGCCCGCGGTACACCGCGGATAGCCAACCGACTTCTTAAGAGAATTCGCGACTATGCACAGGTCACTGCTGACGGAGTCATTACCAAATCCATAGCTATGGAAGCCCTCTCAAAATTAGAAATAGATAACATCGGCCTGGACGAAATTGACCATAAAGTACTCCGCACTATCATTGAGAAGTTTGATGGCGGACCAGTCGGGCTGGACACTATTGCTGCCTCCATTAGTGAAGAAGCAGACACCATAATGGACGTTTATGAACCTTATCTATTGCAACTGGGTTTTCTCGACCGAACACCTCGCGGTCGAGTAGCCACCAGGCTTGCCTATGAACATCTGGGCCTTCTTTTCAAGGCAGGACAAACTTCCCAGCAGCCAACTCTATGGTAGAGTTCATCACTAATTGAATCAACTGCAGCAATGCTTTACTTCATAATCTCATTTTCACTTAAACACCCTGACCATTAAGAACACAAATAATGCCTATCAAACGCAGAATCTACATTTTACTGATTATCCTGGTAACACTCCTTTTCGTCGCCTGCCAGGAACCATCCTCGGGTACCAAGGTTATTAAAGTCGTCGACGGTGATAGCATAGTTATTGAAGGTAGTTATCACGTTCGCTACATTGGAATTGATGCACCGGAAAAAGGCGAGCCTTATTTTCTAGAAGCCACACAACTAAATAGGAGATTAGTTGAAGGCAAGAAGGTCAGAATGGAAAAGGACACCTCCGAAACAGACAGGTATGGAAGGCTGTTATGCTACGTTTATGTGAACAATGTCTTCGTCAATGCCGAGATAGTAAGACTCGGCTATGCTTACGCCAAATCCTATCCGCCAGATATTAAACACCAACAATACTTAGAAACACTGGAGCTAGAGGCAAAACGATTGAAAAGAGGAATTTGGAAATCACCTTGAACACCGGGGGAGAACCACAAAGAAAAATTTAATTAACTATCAGGCGTTACTTTGCCTCTCATTCCGCGTTCCAGCAAGGCAGGCACAAAAAGATGAGACAAAGCAAGTAAGCTCAGCAGAAGCCAGGCCCAGAGGCTCAAAGCGTTATTACTAATCAATGCCATCACGGCTAGAACCATAGTGGCACAAACCAGCAAAGCCCCTGCCTTAAGCCAGCGCTGCCTGACCCTAATAAAGGTAGCCACAGACAATGCCAGCAAAGCAAAACTAAAAGCAATCCAGGAGGCAGCTTCATGCACCCGCTCACTACCCAAAAAGATATCGCTGGTACTCAATACCATTACCCAGCCCAGTACTATGGGAATTGGTATCATCATTAACGAAACAAACAGCCAGTCTATCTTTAAGATTTGCCTGGCTACCAGAACCAAAATAAATATCGCTAACGGAACATAAAAAAGAGCAGCAACCCAGGCCCAGTCACCGGGCAGGTAAAGCAGCATAACACCCGCAGCAACAACAGGTATGAGTAGATAACCCAGCCAGGAGAACAACCACGTTGGCTTACCATGACACCAACCATAAATAACAGTGGCAATGACTCCCGCAACAATAAGTCCTAACCATAAAGGGTTAGACCACCATCGCAAGGCAAAGAGAGAAGCAGTCAGGAAATGAGGTAGCACCGCAAAAAGTGTTTCCTGCCAACTGCCTTGGCTGTATACTTCGTAGATTTGCTGGGCAAGAATACGCGGGGAACCCAAGAATTTTATGGCTGTGGCGTTAGCCTCCTCCTCAGACATCCCGTCCTCCCGTAATTCTCTAATCTTATCTTCGAGATGCCCTCGGATCTCACGAACAAACTCATCCTTGACAGTGAAGTCAAGTCTCAGATAATTCTTTAAGCTATCCAAGTAGTTCACGCCGGCCTCGCTATCAAATCACATGGTTGGCAGCATGATCAAGTTGACGGCTTCAGCAAAACCTCGCCACACAGCCAACCTCTCATTCAAAGCTTTCTGTCCTTTCTCTGTAATATAGTAATATCGCCTTTCCTGGCCGCTGGGCAACTTTTGCCACTTTCCCTTAATGAGCCCCGTCTTTTCCAGCCGGTGAAGAGCCGGATAAAGAGTACCTTCTTTAAACTGAAAATAGCCGTTACTCTTCTCACCCAACTCTTTAATAATTTGATAGCCATACAAAGGCTGGTTATTAATCAGACACAAAAGCAGAGAGTCCGTGCTGCCCTTGAGTAATTCGCGTCCGTAATTCATAATCTCGCACCTCGTTAAAAAATTAACTTTCTATGCCTTCACAATATCACTAGCAGTGATTATAGTCAAGCCGCTCTACATTCACGGAGTCCCCGGAACAATAGACAATATCCTCACCGCCAGTTGGCGTATTCTGAAAATTCAGAGTTTCCAATATGCCAACCTATTCTACTTTAACCCATATTAATGTATAATCAGAAATTAACAATGATATAGCGAGGATACTTGCAGGAGGACAACAATGACCAGACGACTGGGCAAGCAAGCCTGGAATAACAGGAAAAGACCAGGCATAAGGTCTTCCTCAATATTGATAATATTCATTATCCTCGTTCTTTTGATGCCCGGTGTAGCACTAGCCCAGGCACGAGATTACCCCGAGCCAATATATCCAAAAGCCAATGCCACCGGTATTGATATCACACTAATAGACTTCCGCTGGAAACCATTCTACGTTGGAATCGAGGAGTACACGCTTGAGCTATCCCAAAATGCTGACATGAGCAATCTTATTATTCAAGCTATCGCCAGCGGTGATGCCAATGCCTATAAATTTACAGGCACACTGGAATACAACACCACATACTACTGGCGAGTAAAGGTTTCCAAACCGCTTGGCCCCGAGAGTCCAGTATCTATCTTCACCACAAAAGCTGCCGCTGCCTCCTCCAACAACATCACGGCTCCTTCAAAAGACTCAACAAAGAAGTCCTCACTAATTGCTGAACTAGAAAAACTCGGCTGGCCGCTAGTCGGCGGCATAGCTGGTATCATACTAATAATCATTATTGCTCTGCTAGCCTTGACGAAACCAAAAGCTCCCCCCACAGGACAGAGACAATGGCGGAGTCAGCCACCACCGAGAACATCACAAACCCTCACCTGCCCCGCTTGTGGTGCTCCAAACACACCTGACCGAAGATTCTGTAATAACTGCGGAGCAAATCTAATGAGCGGGGGACATCAACAAGCATGGGCATCCCCCCCTCCACCGCAACAGGGTGCCACCTGCCCTGCATGCGGCTACCCCAATAATCCCCCCGGGCAAAAATTCTGTGTCAATTGCGGTGCCACATTATTTATTAGCAGCCAACAGCCACCACAAGGAACACCGCAAGCCAATGTCTGCCCTTCATGTGGCACACCAAATCCGCCAGGCCAAAAGTTCTGTAACAGATGCGGTACAGGCCTAGCTGGAGGAACTCAGCAACAAACATACCAAGTATATCAAACTTTTTCCTGCCCTATCTGCGGTGCACCCATTAACAAAGGAATGAATCCCTGTCCCAATTGCCGCACCTGGCTAGACTGGGGGGCGTACTGATACACCAAATAAGCTGCCTCAAGCTGGAAGATTAACTCGAGGGCAAACAAAATAATAGAAATTAGTTCACCTCAACCGAGCCTACTACTTTACTCCCCAAACGATTTATCGCCAATCCGAGCAAAATCAGGCAAACTCCGATGACGATTAAGGTTACCCCGCTGGTTAATACTACTGTGGTCAGCCCATAGGCCAGGACAGCCATGTAGAGGTAGTTTTCTAAATTTATCGCCTGGGTATAAATTACATGCTGAGGGTTAGCAGGGTCGTATTGTCCTCCCTTTAGAAGATCATCATAAGTTGTAGCTATGCTACGCCTGTGTGCCTTTATGGCATCTGCCACCTTCTGTGCTTCCTCAGCAGTATCAATTACATTACCTCTCTCTACCTCTTCTCTGGGTAAAAGATAAGTTACTCTCTCGTCCCGCATACCATCCCGCACCAGCATTTCCTTACTTATTCCTTGATATACATATACAACACCCATAATAATAACGATTGCGCCAAGAATCACTACAGCAATCGATAGTCTCCGACTCATCTTTCCTCGCCTCCTTTTCCAATTATATTACGCTAACATATAATAGTTTCACAAGTGGTACAATTATTAGCGACAGAGCAACATGCCAATTGGCTCAATGATTGAAAAGTCTTTAAGAGACCATGAATATGATTACCTGGTTTCACGTTGAAAAGTTCAGGGAACTCTACCATATAATCTCACCAGCAAAACATGGAAAACTGCAATCCCGCCCAAAATATGTGTCCGTTGCAGCAATCATTTTTGCTCTTGCCGTACTGTCAGCTTGCTTGCCAGCACCAGCACCTTCTCAATCAAGTCCAGTGCTGACTTCAGAACAGTCAGCCCCACCAGCTAATAGACATCTAATAGTCAACATTAAGGGCATTGCCTTCCATGATTATAACGGCAATGGCACTAAAGAATATAATGAGCCAGTTCTATCAGGCATATCCTTTGAATTCTGGGACAAAGAAGTCAATCAGCGATTTAAACTACAGACGGATAGCTACGGCGCCTACAGTTGCTCCCTTCCTGCCAGCAATTATCAATTAATCATTGGTGAAAAATTCCCTGGCTACAATAATCAGCCTCTCCGGTATCTATACACCTCCAACAATGAGATCCGTGGCATTGACGAGCGTATTTATCTCACCATTAACAAAGATATGACGTATGACCTGGCGCTCATGCAGGGATTCCTGACCTTACCTTTTTCCATAGTTACCAGTGCCTATGTTAACACTGTATTTTTCGATGTAGATGGAAGAGAGAACTTCGTAAGAGATTGGCAGGGGAACCAGGAAACATACGACCAGCACTCAGGTATTGACTACGGAGTGCCAATTGGTACACCAGTGATAGCCGCCGCTCCGGGGCTGGTGTTAAGTAGTGAATATAACCGGCAGAGCGGTCATGTGATTGCCATAAGCCATGGACTTTTCATTACCAGATACGGCCACCTCAGCAAAAGGAATGTTCGTACTGGAGACAAGGTGACCAGAGGACAACAAATAGGCTTGTCTGGAGCAAGTGGCGAATGGGTTGGTAAATTTCCACACCTTCATTTTGATCTTAATCTCATGATCTTACCCAAAATTGACGTTTACAGAGATATCAACAATAGTGATACGCTAAGCTTCTGGACAGTAGATAACAAACCACAATATCCCTAGCCCCCACCATAATACTCTAACCGGTCATCACTAGAATCGCGCTATATCACTTAATGGGATCGCTCTTCAGAAAACAGAAATCCCCGGTTTCACACCGGGGATTTCACTCTGACCAGTGAGCGCTTAAACAACAAAACCTTACAAGGCATGCTGAGGTACGCAATATCCGTTTACACATACAAACCCAGGGGAGCAATCAGTGTCAATAGAACTTATGACATCGCATAACCGTCCTTCAGTGTCTAGTGTACTGCCATTCTCCGCTTAGACTCGGCGTCGACTGGTTGAGTATTTTCTGACACGTCTATGATGGCTTCATCCACCATCTCTACAGTCCATGCCATCGACAATACCCAGAAAGTTTAAGGCTTTCTTCGGAGAAATAATGATTAGGGGTGTCGTATCACCAGATATTTCTCAACCATGTTTTTATCCTCTTACCGGTAGTGAAAAGCAAACTATGTATCCTCTGGTATAACCTATTGCATCAAGCTTGGCAGGAAGAGTGTTATCTGAGGTATAGCGATGAGCATGGCAACGTGTAATATGTCAGCGATAAGGAACGGGACTATCCCTTTAAATATAGTGAAAAGCGGCACATCTTTAGCTATACCCTTGATTACAAATACATTGATACCTACTGGAGGTGTGATCTGGCCTATCTCTACAAGTCTCACAATTATAATGCCAAACCATATCGGGTTAAATCCAAGCGCTGTAATAACAGGGAAAAAGATGGGTACAGTAATGATAATCATTGCCAATCCGCTCATGATAGCACCGAGGAATAAATAGACTAAAAGGATAGCGGCGAGAATAACATAACTGCTTACCTGGAGATTACTCACAATGGTAGCCAAGTCAAAAGCAAACCTGGTCACTGCTATAAAGTAGCCAAAGACAACTCCACCTAATAGTATCAGCAGCGCCATGCCCGCCGTAAGCGATGTCTCTTTGAGACTAGCAACAAAATTACTCCACTTTAATTTTCCTTTGGCCAGTGCAAATAGAAAAGCCCCAAAAGCACCTACACCTGCAGCTTCAGTTGGCGTGAAAACACCAAAATAGATACCACCAATTACTATTACAAAGAGAATGACAACGCCCCATGTATCCTTGAGGGAAACAACCTTTTCCTTAATAGTAGTGGTTTGGCCAGGCGGCCCCAGCGAGGGGTTTGTCTTGCACATAATATAGATGGTTACTATATAGAAAACAGCTTCCAAAATACCAGGAATAAATGCAGCAAGAAATAATTTCCCTATTGATTGTTCTGTGATAACCCCGTAAATAACCAGCGGTATACTTGGTGGTATCAGGATGCCAATGGTTCCTCCTGCTGCAACAGCGCCCGTAGCCAGAGAGGGTGCATAGTTATATTTTTTCATCTCTGGTAAAGCCACAGTCCCCATAGTAGACGCGGTAGCCACACTGGAACCACTTACTGCGGCGAAGCCAGCACAGGCGGCTACCGAAGCCATAGCCAGACCACCAGGCAAATGCCCCAACCACTTGTATGCCGTAAAAAAAAGTGCTTGGCTCAGCCCAGCTTGAAAACAAAAGGCTCCCATGAGCACAAAAAGTGGGATAACGCTATTATCATAGGAAGCAAAAGTGCTGAGCGGGGTGGATGCCATGATAGAATATCCTGCCGAGAGATTATTCACATAAACCATCCCTAGAAATCCTATGAGGGTCATTACAGAACCCACAGACATGCCTGCAAATAAAAATATCAATAAAACGATAACACCTATCAGCCCTGATATCAGAGGGCTCGCTTTCCAGATATAGCCAGCTCCCCAGATAGGCAAGTTAAGAACAGCAATGACGACTATGATAAGCACTAACGAACCAAGCCATGTTGCGGGGCGTGCCCCACTGACGATTTTGGGCAGGTACTCGATGAGATTTGACAGGAGAGCAAAGCAAATGATGATGCTGCCAGCAGCAACCACGTAATAGAATGGATAGAAGGGTATTTGCCAGGTAGCTGAGGCCTGCTGGGCAAGCGCCATCTGACCTCCGTAGACAATGTTACGCCACGCAATCATCAGAAAGATCTCGAAGCTTAACAGTGTCGTCAGACTATTGACAACTGCCTGCGCTCTCTCACGAAGCCGTGGAACTACCAATTCCACGCTTACATGTCCCTTGTGCGCTGCGGTGTATGCCAGTGCAAAAGAAACGAATATCACCATCAGCAGTTGGGTCAGCTCATAGCCACCAAGTATAGGGCTATTAAAGAAATACCGCAGGCATACATCGCTGGTCGTGAATAACATCATCACGACCAACACTGCTACCCCTGCGGTATTTACAAGCGCGGCTGTTAGTTTTACCGCGTTTTCTACTAGTTGAGAGGTTCTATCAAAAGTCATGAAGCTAACAGTTTAATGTTTTTTAGGTTATTTTACCTCGTATTGC
>JBBIPA010000004.1:0-88269 GCA_037443085.1 Chloroflexota bacterium
GATAACAAGTAACAGGGCCCTACGACGCAGTGACATACTTCTCTACCTTTCATCTTTGCCATGAGTAGCCACCCCACAGTGTATTAACATGAGCTATAGATTGTAGCCTCGGTAGGTGTAATTGTCAATACGTGTGGAAGAAAATAGGTAGTTTATTCACATTCTTACTCTATTTGAATCTCCAGTACTTTAGTACTTTCGTATATGATAATATGGCTAACTGCTACGGGTATAATAGAACGACTGCTTGGGTTAAAGAACATCACAGAAGAGGTCGAGACTATCTCAATCAAATATGAGAGGCAAGCCAGGAGTCCATATCCTCAAACACCTGCTCTCGCTGCGGCTCATTGAAAATTTCGTGGTAGCAACCCTCATAGAGCTTGAGTGTCTTGTCTTTTGAGTTGACCCGCTCATAGAGCAGCTGGCTGCCTTCCGGGTCAGATAAGCGGTCAGCAGTTCCCTGCATAATGAGAACAGGCAGCTTTATCTCCGGCATTTTCGGTGGCAGTTCCTGTATAGTCTTAACCAGCTCAGCGCCGGTACGGGCAGGAATTTTGCCACGATATACCAGGGGGTCATTTACATAGGCAGCCACCACCGCTTTGTCGCAGCTAATAGCCGTGGCCTCGATAATGATGGTCCCCGTCTTGGGCAACAATGCCGAGAGAATTCCAGCCACGGCTACTAATGCTGGTGGCGCTGTAGAGCCTACCTTCAGCGTTGCCGCAGACAGCAGCAGCCCGGCTAAATCCTGCTGATAACGAATAGCATACCTGGTGGCGATAGTGCCGCCCATGCTGTGCCCAATAAGAAAAGCCTTCGCCTTTTTATGCTCAACACGCACCATATCGAAAAAGCCCTTGAGGTCATCGATATACTCAGAAAATCGTTCAGCGTAGCATCGTGCACCTTCGGACCTGCCATGGCCTCGATGGTCATAGCTGTAGATAGCATAACCTCTGGGCACGAAGTAATTAACCAGATTCTGATAGCGCCCGCTGTGCTCTGCCAACCCGTTCACCACCAGCAGTATCGCCTTCGGCTCCCCGCCTGGTAGCCAGCACTGGTAATAGAGATTAAGATTTTTTTGCCCCTTAAAGGTGCCTTCTCTGTGCTCCATAATGTTAAACTTACATCCCTACTGCGATTTTTTAGCCTCCCGGTCTCGGATCCAGCGGTTTATCTCATCCAGGGCAGGAGGAGAGACATAAAAAACCTCTACATCAGCGGGGAACTGCACCTGATGTCCTTCTCTCATAAACAGTATTCCCGCCTCATCCGCCTTCAATGTCCCA
This sequence comes from Chloroflexota bacterium, assembly GCA_037443085.1. Lineage (GTDB taxonomy): Bacteria > Chloroflexota > Dehalococcoidia > GIF9 > UBA5629 > JBBIPA01. The sequence goes on from JBBIPA010000004.1 coordinate 1,299, forward strand.
TCAATATGCCTGGCAATAAATTCATTCCGCTTTTTGCTTATCTCGACATACGACTCGTAAACTCTGGTGAACACTTTTTGATTCTGTAGCCCGATGCTCAAGCATCTACCCCAGTCCATAAACTCAGTCAACAGGTCGCTATCTTCAGTTGCTTCCAGTGGCACGCCTTTATCCAACCTGCTCTTCACAATTTCATAGCATTTCTCACTCAAGTCCTTTACTGCCTTAGCGCCATCCTCACCACTGTCTGGAATTAGCTCGTGAAATATCCTGCTGACCTGTCCCAGTTTCGCTTCCAGATTGTTGATATGTTGCTCCACTTGATTCCAATACTTGTCCAGTTTTTCCAAGTATTCAGCAGGAGCATCTCTGCCTACGTAGAACAGAGGGACAAAGTATAGCTTTCTACCTTTTTTGAACCCCTCAACTTCAGGTCTTTCTATTTTCCCAATTTCTTCCGACATGGTTTTGCCCCCTGTTTTTCAAAAGAGACTAACATCTTCTCCAGCAAGCGTCAAGAGTGTTGGACTTCTTGCGCCCGGCGGTAAGAAAACCAAAAGGGACAGGTTTTCTGACCTGCCCCTTTGCTTTTAATCCCGGAAACTCATTAACGCTTGGTGTACTGAGGTGCCTTGCGGGCGCGCTTGAGTCCGTACTTTTTGCGCTCTTTGACCCTGGGGTCGCGGGTGAGCAAACCCTCCTTGCGTAATAACGGCTTAAAGTGCTCGTTCACATGAACCAGAGCACGGGCGACGCCCAGACGAATGGCGCCAGCCCACCCCGTCATTCCCCCCCCGGTCACTTTTATTTCAGCACTGTATCTGCCTACCGTGTCAGTAGCCTTAAAGGGTACTTCGATAGCATGGCGGTGCTCCACGCGCGTGAACACCTGCTGATAGGGTTTTCCGTTAACAATGATTTCACCGTTGCCGGGAAACAGCTTCACCTGAGCAATGGCGCATTTGCGCCTGCCTATCCCGCGGTCATGAGTCTGCGTCGTAGCCACTAGCTTTCAACACCTCCTGTAACTGGTTTAGCACCACCGACCTGAGCCTGGTGAGGGTGTTTGTCATCAGCATAGACCTTGAGCTTCTTGAACATGGCATCGCCCAGCAGGTTATGCGGCAGCATTCCCTTCACCGCCTGCTCAATCACTCTGGTAGGATGTGTCTGGAGCATCTTTTCAAAACCCACTGCCTTCAGTCCACCGGGATAGCCAGAGTGACGGTAGTACGTTTTCTGCTTAGCTTTATTTCCAGTAAGTTTTACTTTGGCAGCATTGAGCACAATGACATAGTCGCCGCAATCCAGGTAAGGGGCATAGTTCGGCTTTTGTTTGCCCGTAAGCAGCCTGGCTACCTGAGCTGCCAGCCTGCCCAGAGTCTTTCCTGAGGCATCAATGACATGCCACTGACGCTCAATTTCCTTCGCTTTAGTTGCGTATGTTTTCATATCATAACTCCAAATCAGCGGCGTAATTCACTCTCATCAAACATAAACCACAGGGCGGCGCCGCTGGACCGGCTAATCCCACCTTCTTCGCCTCCATGATTTGCTTGAACTCATCAAGCCCCACCTTGCCCAAGCCTACTCTGATGAGCAAACCCACAGTATTGCGTACCTGATGAGGCAGAAAGGAATTTGCCAGCATATGAAAGGTCACTATGTCGCCCTTTCGTGTGAATCTCGCCTCATACACCGTGCGCATGGTGCTTCTCATTGGCTCCAAGGCAGCAGTAAAGGAAGCAAAATCATGCTTGCCATTGAGAAGCTGACACACCTTATTCATCGTCTTCATATTCAATTTACCTGTCACCAAATACATAAAGCCTTCAGCCAGCGGCGACCTTACCCGTCTATTCAGGATACGGTACTCATACTCACGGCTCACCGCGTCACGCCTGACATTGAAACTGTCCGGCATCCGGCAAGCCGAAAGCACTGCAATATCCTCTGGCAGATAATAGTTGAGTGCCCTGACTACTGTCTGTGGAGGTAGCCTGGAAGCTGTCCGAAAGCTCACCACCTGCCCCCGGGCATGAACGCCGGTATCAGTCCGGCTGGCGGATAAAACCCGCCTTCTCTCACCGGTCAGCCTGTGGATAGCCTTCTCCAGCTCAGCCTGAATCGTAGGCAGTTTGCTTTGCCATTGAAAGCCATAATACCGCCTACCATCATACTCCACAACCAGCACAATCTTATTTACGTTGTTAATAAGCTTCACCAGTAAAAAGTATTGCTATTCTACCAGTTCCAGCTTCGCAGTAGGTGCCCCATCACCCGGTCGGGGACCTATTTTAACTAGCCGGGTATAGCCTCCAGGACGATCCTTGTATCTTGGAGCAATATCGGCAAAAACCTTGTCTACGACGTTTTTATCAGTGATGAAAGCCAGGGCACGGCGGCGAGAAGCCAGGGAATTTTCCTTGCCCAGGGTAATTATCTTCTCAGCCATGCCGCGAATTTCCCTCGCCTTGGCTTCGGTAGTCACGAGTTTACCATGCCTGAACAAATCAGCCACGAGATTTCGGTATAATGCCAGACGGTGACCGATGGGTCTCCCCAGTTTCCGTCCGGCTATCTGATGTTTCATTGTTTATCCTCTCCGTGTGGTACAGGAAACTTATTCTTTTTTTCCTTTGTCTGAGATCTCACCAGTATCCTTATCAACGCCCCTAGGTCGTGCCCTTTTTTTCGCTGGCTTCTTTCCCTCGGGAACTTCAGGCAGATTCAGGCTCTGCAGTGCTGCCTCCACTTCCTCCTGCGACTTAGCACCAAATCCTGCCAGCGATGACAAACCTTCACTGGTTCTTCTCTCCAATAGTTGACCCAGTGTAATTATGCTGCCTCGCCTCAAGCTGTTATAAGTATGAGTAGACAGATTCAACTGGTCTAACGGCATGTCATACTGCTCAGGCGGTACCAGCCGCTTCCAGGACAATTCAGCACTTTCCTCGGTGAGCGCCTTAGCTAGTTGGCGGAAACTGGCAATCTGGTCTATGAGAATGGCAGCACTCTGGCTCACTGCCTCCGTGGGTGATATAGTGCCATCAGTCCACACTTCCAGAACCAGTCTCTCCTGGCTGCTGCCTTCGCCGGCGCCGCTGGGTTCCACTGAATAGTTCACACGCCGAACCGGGGTAAAAACTGCATCAACGGGGATAACGCCAACAGGAAGACCATCACTGGACCTGGCAGGCAGATATCCCCTGCTCATCTCCACATTGAACTCAACGCTCAACTTGGCTTTGGATGAGTTCATAGAAATGAGATGAAGGCCGGGATTGATAATCTCAAAATCTGCCGATGGTTTAATATCGGCAGCGGTAACCTCGCCCTCACCAGAAATTTCCAGGGTCATCTTCCCGGTGCGACGAGAAAGAGGGCGAATGCGAATCGCCTTGATATTCAATAGAAAATCCAGTGTATCTTCTTTGGCATGAGGAATGGTGGAGAATTCGTGATGAATGCCGCTGATCTCCACTGAGGTCACAGCAGCACCAGTCAAAGAGTTAAGCAGCACACGGCGCAGGCTATTACCCAGCGTCGTGCCGAAACCCTTCTCCAATCGCTCAACAACAAAGCGGCCATAAGTTTCATTGCTTTCTACGCATTCTACTTTAGGTACAGATAATCCTGATCCAACCACTTAAACCACCTACCTTGAATAGTATTCCACGATATCTTTGCCACTAAACTTGACCTCGACATCCTCACGTTTTGGCAAAGCCAGAACTTTGCCCACCATGTTCTTAGCGTCAAGCTGCAGCCATGCAGGGACAACTTTATCCGCAATTGCTTCAACCACTACCTTATAGTACTCAGTTTTAGTGCTGCCAGCACGCCACGAAATCTCGTCTCCTGATTTCACCAGAAAGGAAGGAACGTCAGTTCTGCGTCTGTTTACCAGAATATGGCCATGGCGCACAAGCTGTCTTGCTTGAGAGCGAGAGTCGGCAAAGCCTAAACGATACACAATATTATCCAGGCGGCTCTCCAGCAATGCCACCAGAATATCTCCGGTGATTCCCTCCCGCCTTTCTGCCTCTGCGAATACCTTCCTGAACTGTCGCTCAAAGACACCATAGATATGGCGAGCCTTCTGTTTTTCGCGCAATTGAATCCCTCGCTCGGACATTTTCGAACGTCTCCTGGAACCACCGTGTTGCCCTGGTGGTGCTGGCTGTGCCGCATCTTTAGAACCCTTGCTCTTCTTCCTCGGCTCCATAGCGCATTTGGAGCTAAAGCACCGTTCGCCTTTGAGCATCAACTTATCGCCGACACGGCGGCATAACCGACATTTCGCATCAATATATCGTGCCATTTCTATACTCGCCTTCTCTTCCTGGGCCTGCAACCATTATGAGGAATAGGAGTTATATCTTTAATCGCAGTAACATTAATGCCCGCAGCCTGAATTGAACGTATTGCCGCCTCACGACCACTGCCAGGTCCTTTGACAAAGACCTCTACGTGACGCAACCCGGCATCTTTTGCCTTGGTTGCGGCTGTCTGAGCAGCTAACTGGGCTGCGTACGGAGTGCCTTTTCGTGAGCCCTTGAATCCAGCGGTTCCCGGGCTTCCCCAGGCAATCACATTGCCCTTGGGGTCAGTAAAGGTGACAATGGTATTGTTAAATGTAGATTGAATGAACGCTTTGCCCTCAGCAATGAGCCTGCGTTCCTTTTTTCTTACACGTGCTTTCCTCGGCATATTATTTCCTCATACTCCTTTTACTTCTTAGCCACACCGCGCTTCTGACCGCGTCCAGCCACTGTCTTCCTCAGGCCACGCTTGGTTCTGGCGTTGGTGCGCGTCCGCTGCCCGCGGACCGGCAGGCTGCGGCGATGACGCATCCCCCGATAGCAGCCAATCTCGATCAGCCGCTTAATGTTAAGATTCACTTCCTTGCGGAGTTCACCTTCGACCTTATGTTCTTTATCAATAGCCTCACGAATGCGGCTCACCTCAGCCTCGGTTAAATCCTTCACTTTGGTATCTGGATTTACCCCGCTAGCAGACAGAATCCAGCGACTATTCGCAGGACCAATACCGTAAAGATACCGCAAAGCGATCTCCACTCGCTTTTCCTTGGGAAGGTCTACGCCAGCAATACGTGCCATCTCTTATTACTCCGTTTTTATCCTTGCCGTTGCTTATGCTTGGGATTTTGACAGATCACCCGGACAACCCGGCGTCTTCTCACTATCTTACACTTTTCACAACGACGCTTTACTGATGCTCGAACTTTCATTTCTACAATCCTGAATTCAAAAATGCCACTTATGATAAACTTTTCTGCCTATTATGTCAATTTATTTCAACCGATACGTAATTCTTCCTCTGGTTAAATCGTATGGCGAAAGCTCCACCAGCACCTTATCCGCTGGTAAAATCCTGATATAGTTCTTTCTCATTTTGCCCGAAATATGCGCCAGCACTTTGTGTCCATTAGCCAATTCCACACGGAACGTAGCATTGGGTAGACACTCAAGCACTACACCTTCGACCTCTATCGTTTCCTTCTTAGGCATGCTGTATCCCTATCTATTATAATACAGTAAGTATCTCAGGTTCAGCATTACCAATAGCTATAGTATGTTCAAAATGCGCTGCGAGGCTGCTATCCGCGGTACGCACCGTCCATTTGTTATCATCTAAGCGCGTCCGCCAGTCCCCAGCGGTTACCATTGGCTCTACAGCCAGAGTTAATCCTTTCTGCAACACTGGACCTTTTCCCGCCACACCAAAATTGGGCACCTGCGGGTCTTCATGCAGGTCTCTCCCAATCCCATGCCCACAATATTCTCTCACTACCGAAAACCCCCTCGCCTCCACATAAGCCTGAATAGCTGCCGACACATCCCCCAAACAAGCTCCCCCCCGTGCTGCTTTGATGCCCTCCATCAGGGCAGCCTCAGTAGCCTCAAGCAACCCTCGTGCTTCGGGGCTGAGCTGACCAACTCCCACCGTGATTGCCGCATCGCCGTGAAAGCTATCAACATACGCCCCAAAATCCAGCGAAACTACATCCCCCTCCTGAAGCACTCTCTCTCCAGGAATGCCATGAACCACTTCATCATTTACAGATACACACAGGTTTGCCGGGTAACTCCGATAACCCTTAAAAGAAGCTTTGGCTCCCCATTTCCTCAACTCATCTACAACCACCATATCCAACTGCTTCGTCTTAATCCCCGGCTTCACCTCTTTTTTCAGTCTCTCCAGAACAGCCGCTACCACCCTCCCCGCCCTTCGCATGCTAGCGAGCTCTCCGTTAGACTTGATAACCGTCATGCAACTTTTCCTGCTGTTTTCTCCACAGACTTTATTATCTGCCTGGTTACATCCTCAATACCTGCGTGTCCATCCACATTGACCAGTTTGCCGGTTGCCCTGTAGTAATCCAGCAAAGGAGCAGTTTGGGTGAAATAAACCTTGAGCCGCTCTCTTATGGTTTGCTCATTATCGTCGGCACGCTGATACAGCTCGCCGCCACACTTATCACATTTACCACTAACCTTGGGTGGTGACGCTATCTCATGATAAACCGCCTGACACTGGCGGCATGTCCATCGCCCACCAAGACGCTTCAGCAGCTCCTCACTCACCACATCTATAGAAATAACCCTGTCTATGGCTTTTTTATGCTCAGCCAGCGTTCGGTCAAGCGCCTTAGCCTGGTCCAGCGTCCGGGGAAATCCGTCGAAGATACAACCTGACTTACAATCAGGCTCATTAAGCCTCTCTGAAATCATGCTGATGGTCACTTCATCGGGAACAAGTTCCCCCTTCTCCATATAGGACTTGGCCAATTTGCCCAGCTCGGTCCCTTTGCTCACTGCCTGGCGAAACAAATCGCCCGAGGCAATATGCGCCAGATTTAACTTCTGGGAGACGATGGCCGCCTGAGTTCCTTTGCCCGCTCCCGGAGCACCGAGAAAAACTAAAAACATACTCCTACTTCAAAAATCCTTCATACCGACGCATGGTTAGCTGCGCCTCTATTTGCTTCATGGTATCTAAAGCCACGCCAACTACGATGAGTATACCAGTGCTGGACAGGGTCATCGCCGCAACGCCGGTTAACTGCTGGGCAAAGAACGGCATTATCGCCACAATAGCCAGGAAGAGTGCCCCACCCCAGGTGATATGATTAATAACTTTGCTAAGATACTCTGTTGTCGGCTTGCCTGGACGCACACCGGGAATAAAACCACCCTGCCGTTGCAACGTCTGTGCCAGATTCATCTGCTCAAATATCACCATGGTATAGAAGAAAGCAAAGGCAACTACCAGCACGAAGTAAAATACCCAGTAAAACAACCCTATAGGCAGCGCAGTATTAGGGCTGAACCAGTCCACAATGGCATTGGCAATATTCGGCTCCTGGGGATTGACAAAATAGCTGGCGATTGTTGATGGGAAAATCATCAGTGACATAGCAAATATCAGCGGTATCATGCCAGCGGAGTTAACCCGCAGAGGAACATATGTCGAACCCGCCTGCCGATACATGCGGGCACCACGGAATGCGGTCTTGGCATACTGGACAGGAATACGCCGATGTCCTTCCGTAAAGATCACGATGAATACGACAAGCGCCAGAGCCAAAATGATAAATACGATAAGTCCCATCAAATGTTCCCTAGCTATATAACCCCGAAGGACCATGTCTGGCAAACCAGCGATAATACCGCCGAAGATAATAATCGAGACGCCATTACCGATGCCGCGCTCGGTAATCAGTTCGCCAAGCCATACCAGAAACACCGTACCAGCAGTCAGTGAGATAATCATGCCAAGCGTCGACAAAGCGTCAGCAGTACCGACAATACCCTGACTGCGCAGCAATGCCAGTTGGGCATAACCTTGAAGCGCTGCCAAGGGCACGGTAAGCCAGTGAGTATACTGGTTAATACGATGCCTGCCAGCATCTCCCTCCTGGGATAAAGCTCGCAGACTGGGGATTACCGGGACCAGCAACTGCATGATGATGGAAGCAGTGATGTAGGGATACACTCCCATGGCAGCTATACTGAAATTTCTCATCGCCCCACCACTGAACATGTCGAGCATGCCCAGAAGCTGGTTCTTCTCAAAGAGGTCTCGTAAGGCAGCAAGGTCTACCCCAGGCATAGGTACGTGTGCAATAAAACGAAAAACTACCAGCATGGCTATAGTGAAAAGAAGCCTTCGTCTCAGGTCTGGCAGGGAAAAGGCGTCGATCAGAGCTTGAATCAGGCGTGATCTGGATGGTTGCAGCATGGTTAAATCCCCTCAGCCCTCCCACCAGCCGCCTCGATCTTCGACTTGGCTGTTGCGGAAAATCTGTTTGCTTTCACCACGAGCGGGCGATCAATCTCGCCATCTCCCAGTATTTTTACCGGCTGCTGCACAGATGTAATAAGTCCAGCTTCAAGCAACGCTTGCGGCGTCACTTCAGCATTAGCATCAAATACGTTCAACTTGCCTATGTTAACAACATTATATTCAGTTCGGAAAATATTAAAGAACCCTCTTTTGTGAGGTAAACGCTTAATCAGAGGCAACTGCCCGCCTTCAAAGCCGAGTCGCGTGCCGCCACCAGCGCGTGATTTCTGCCCCTTCAAGCCTCGGCCTGAGTACGTGCCATGCCCGCTGCCATCGCCGCGACCAACGCGCTTCCGGCTATGCTTGGCGCCAGACGCAGGCTTTACAGTATGATGTCCTAACAGATTATTTCTTTCCATCGTTAACCACTTCAAATTTCACTAAATGATTCACCTTGGCTACCATACCCCTTATACTGGGAGTATCTTCATGCTCTACCACTTGATTCAGGCGGTGAAAACCCAGCGCCTTCACTGTCCGTCGCTGTTCATCAGGATAGCCGATATCGCTCTTTATCCAGGTAATCCGCAATTTAGCCACCGGCCTCAACCCCCTTAATCTCAATGCCGGCTTTCCGTTTCGCCACGACTTCTTTGGGGTCGCGGAGGCTGGCTAATGCTAATAATGTTGCCCTGACCACGTTAATGGAATTAGCACTGCCCAAGGATTTGGTGAGCACATCTTTAACGCCGACCGCCTCGAGCACTGCTCGCACGCCGCCGCCAGCAATGACACCGGTGCCCGGTGATGCTGGTTTAAGCAGGACTTTAGCCGAGCCGTATTTAGCCGTTATCTCATGGGCTATGGTATTACCAGCCAATTTCACCTCGATGAGATTCTTTCTGGCGACCACGCCAGCCTTGTGAATAGCTTCAGGTACTTCCCTCGCCTTGCCTAAACCCATTCCCGCATGCCCCTTGCCATCGCCAACCACTACCAAAGCTCTGAAATGAAGCTGTTTGCCTCCCTTGACCACCTTGGCCACCCGGGAAAGGGATACCAGCCGTTCACTCAAGTCCAGTTCACTGGCATCTATTTTAGATTGCTTTCCTATTACTCTGGTTATCGCTTTCATATTCCAACCTCAAAACTCAAGTCCAGCTTTCCGTGCAGCTTCAGCCAGAGCCTTAACACGGCCATGATACTGATAACCACCACGGTCAAAAACTACCTGTTTAATGCCTTTGCTCAAAGCACGTTGCGCTGCCAGAGAACCTACCAGTTCCGCACTCTCTGCCTTCTTCTTCTCAGCAGCCTTTTCCTTCACTTCCGGGTCCAGATCACTGGCTGCCGCCAGAGTCTGACCGACGGAGTCGTCTATCACCTGGGCATAAATATGACTCGAACTCCGAAAAACGCAAAATCTGGGTCTTGCCGCCGTGCCGCTCACCGTTTTTCTTACTCTGGCATGCCGCCGCTGTCTTGCCAAACGAGCACTAGTCTTCGCCATTAGTATTCTTTAATCTCCATTATTATTTCTTGAATGCAGCTTTGCCCGCCTTGCCCGGCTTTAATCTAACTCTCTCGTTGGCATACTTAACACCCTTGCCCTTATAGGAATCAGTAGGCCTGAGAGCGCGAATCCTGGCTGCTGTCTGCCCCACCAGTTCTCTATCAATACCACTCACAATGATTTTATTGTTGCCTTCTACCGCCAGACTTATGCCCAGTGGCGCTGCAAAAGCCACCGGATGACAAAAACCGATCTGCAGCGTGATGCCGCCATCGCCTTTCTGAGCTCTGTAGCCAACACCGCTCAACTCCAGAACCTTTTCAAATCCTTTGGTAACTCCATCCACCATATTGGCGACAAGCGTTCTGGTCAAACCATGTAAAGCACGATGGGGACCATCATCACTGGGCCTGGTCACTATCAGGTTATCACCCTCCAATTTAACCGAAATATCCGGGTGCAGGGAACGGGACAGCTTGCCCTTGCTGCCTTCCACAGTAATGTTATTCCCTTCTATTTTTACCTTGACACCCGAAGGTACCGCTATGGGAACTAATCCTATTCGTGACACTAGCTCAACCTCTGAAAATATTCATTACCAAACATAGCACATCAATTCGCCACCGATATTCTTGCTATATGCCTCGTGTCCTACCATCAAACCCTTCGACGTCGACAGCACGGTGATGCCCAGGCCTCCGTACACACGAGGAATTTCACCACGCCCCACATACACCCTGAGTCCGGGTTTGCTTACTCTCTCCAACCCCAGAATGGCTGGCCGATTATCTACATACTTTAAAACGATTTTGATCACCCGATGCGAGCCATCTTTCAATACTGAGTAATCCGTAATATAGCCCTCGTCCTTAAGAATCTTGGCGAGGGACAGCTTTGTCTTCGACAGCGGCACCTGCACACTATCATGATGCGCCAAAATGGCATTACGTATTCTAGTTAACATATCAGCAATTGGATCACTCACCATTACAGTACTCTCCACTTTTCAATTACCAGCTAGATTTTCTCACGCCCGGGATCTGACCATTTAGTGCCAGTTTCCGGAAACAAATACGGCACAAGCCAAACTTGCGGATATAGGCACGCGGCCTGCCGCACAGTTTACAGCGGTTATGCTGCTGCACCCGGTATTTGGGAGGGCGTTGCGACTTCAATACTTTACATAATTTTGCCATGTGTTACTCCAGCCTGCTAATTCTTCCGGAAAGGCATGCCCATAGACCTCAATAGTTCTCTGCCTTCCTCATCAGTAGTTGCCGTGGTCACAATGACTATTTCCAGGCCTCGCAGCTTTTCCACTTTGTCATACTCAATCTCGGGGAACACCACCTGCTCTCGCATTCCCAGGGTGTAATTACCCTGACCATCAAAGGCATCCGGTGATATGCCCTGAAAATCGCGTATGCGGGGTAGCACAATGCTGACCAGTTTATCAAAGAATTCATACATGCGCTGACCTCTCAGGGTAACCATGATTCCTATCGGCAAACCTGGTCTCAGCTTAAACGCAGCAATCGCTTTCTTAGCTCGGGTTACCACCGGGTGTTGCCCGGCGATAGCAGTTAAATCCTTCTCGGCGGATTCCATAGCCTTAGCATTTGTTATCGCCTCGCCCAAGCCTATGTTCAAAACAATCTTGCTAAGCTTTGGCACCTGCATCACATTCTTGTACCCGAACTTCGTTTTCAGCTCCGGCACAGTCTTCTTTAGATAGAGTTCCTTTAATCTAGACATCTGTCACCAGCACCTTAATCGATTACTTCAGAGCAAGCGCGGCACACCCGTGCCTTCCTGCCGTCCTCGAGAAAACGAAGACCGACTCGAGCCGGTTTGCCACATTTGCTGCAAACAAGCATCACCTTGGAGACATGAAGAGGCGATTCCAGCTGAATAATGCCAGCCTGTCTTGCCTGGCCTTTCGTTCTGGAATGGCGCTTAATCATGTTCAAGCCTTCCACTATTACCTTGTCCTCTTTGGGCAAAGCCTTCCGCACCTTACCCTTTTTTCCTCTGTCCTTACCAGCAATGACCAGGACAGTATCGTTCTTTCTAATCTTCATCCTACAGTACCTCTGGAGCCAACGATACAATCTTCATAAAATTCTTTTCCCGGAGTTCCCTGGCTACCGGACCAAATATGCGTGTGCCTTTGGGATTATCCTTCTCATCCAAAATAACTGCTGCATTCTCGTCAAATCTGACAAAGGTGCCATCCTCCCGATGGTACGGTCTGGTAATTCGGACTACCACAGCTTTCAGCACATCACCTTCTTTTACCATGCCACCGGGTATAGCCCGCTTCACTGTAACCACGATAATGTCACCTATGCTAGCGTATTTTCGCCCGCTGCCGCCAAGCACCCTGATGCACATGACCTGCCTGGCGCCGGTATTATCAGCTACTTTGAGTCTGGTAAATGACTGAATCACGTTATGCTACCCCTGAATTTACATCAGCAATTTCTGCTGGCTGCACCTCAGCTCTTTCCTTCTTTCTCACTATCTCTTCCACCCGCCACCGCTTGTCTCTCGACAGAGGACGGGTTTCCACGATTCTCACAGTGTCACCGATGCCACACTCATTCTTGGCATCATGCGCCTTAAATGTAGCCCGGTGGCGCACCACCTTTCCATAAGCCGGATGATGGCGCAATGTCTCTACCAAGACGACTACCGTCTTGTCCATTTTATTGCTAGTTACGGTGCCTGTTCTAACCTTTCTTTTCTTTTCCATGGGCTGATCCTATGCCTAGCTCCCTCTCTCTTATTACCGTTTTCATTCGGGCTATTCTTTTCTTAACCTTGGGAATTTCCCTGTGGTTAGCCAATTGTCTGGTAGAGGCGCGAAAGCGCAGGTTGAAAAGCTCCTGATGAGCCTCTTCTAACCGTTTTTTAAGCTCCACGTCACCGAGAGCACGAATCTCATCTAGCTTCAACTTTAGCCTCCCCGGAAACTCCTTCTTTGACTATGAACTTGGTGGCAAGGGGCAATTTATGGCCAGCCAGCTGCATCGCTTCCCGTGCCATGCCTTCCTTAATGCCACTTATCTCGAAAATCATACTGCCGGGTTTGACCACAGCCACCCAGTGGTCCGGAGCACCCTTACCACTACCCATTCTGGTTTCAGCCGGCTTCTTGGTCACTGGCTTATCCGGAAAAACGCGAATCCACATTTTCCCGCCGCGTCGCAAATAACGCACGATCACACGACGAGCAGCTTCGATCTGCCGTGCAGTAAGCCAGCACGCTTCCATAGACTTCAATCCAAACTCACCGAAGACAATGGTGTTGCCAGATTGAGCCTTGCCCTTTCGTGACCCACGATGGGCTTTACGATACTTCACTCTCTTCGGCTGTAGCACTTTCTCTCCTTGTCTCAGGAATTATGTTGCCCTTGTATATCCACACTTTCACACCGATATGGCCCATCACAGTACTGGCCTCGGCAAAGCCATAGCTGATGTCAGCACTGACCGTGTGCAAAGGTAATCGACCCTGTCGGGTAGTCTCACGACGAGCAATTTCATTACCGCCCAATCTGCCAGCACAACTTATCCTGACTCCCTTAGCACCAGCCTGCATTGTTCTAAATGCAGCCTGCTTCATGGCACGTCTGAACGCTACCCTGCGCTGAATCTGCTCAGATACATTTTGTGCCACCAGAGCACCTTCCAACTCCGGTTGCTCTACTTCCTTAACCGATAAGCGCACCTTCTTGCCACATGCCTGCTCCAGTGCCGCTCTCAGCTCCTCAGCCCGCTGTCCCCCACGCCCAATCACCACACCTGGGCGAGATGAATACAGGGTAATGACAATCTCGTTTCCCTGACGGTCAATCTCGGTACTGGCAACGCCGCTATCTTTACACCTGACCTCAATTACTTTACGTAGCTTCAAATCTTCCTGCAAAAACTCGGTATAATGTTTCTGGTCATACCACTTCGCCAGCCAATCCTTGGTAATGCCGATTCTGAAACCGTAAGGATGAACTTTATGCCCCAATTATTTTCCCTCCTCAGAGACGGAAACTACAATATGCGTCGAGCGCTTCAGCACAGGCGCTACCCGCCCTCTCGCCTGAGGGCGATATCGCTTGAAGGTATGTCCCTCATTAGCCAGTATCTCTACAATCTTTAGCTCAGAGGGTGCCATCTCATAATTGTTCTCAGCATTGGCCACTGCCGATTTAATCACCTTCGCTACTGCCTGAGCCGCCGGCGAAGGCACAAATTTAAGTATATTCAATGCCTCGTCAACCGGCTTGCCCCGCACCATGTCAACAATCAGCTTCACCTTGCGGGACGGTATGCCGACATCTTTCGCTATCGCCTGTACTTTCATAATTTATACCCTATTTCTGAGCCACAGTTACCTGGGCTTTAGTCACATGCCCCCGGAATATCCGGGTCATGGCAAACTCGCCCAGCTTATGTCCTACCATGTTCTCCGTAATGAAGATAGGCACATGGCGCCGACCATCGTGTACTGCAATGGTAAGGCCAATCATCTCAGGCATGATAGTAGAGGCGCGTGCCCATGTCTTGATTACGGTTTTCTCGCCGGAGCGATTAACCTTCTTCACCTTCTCCATTAACTTTTCATCACAATAAGGACCTTTTCTTGTTGAACGCATCCTGCTCTACCTCTTTATGTGATTACACATTTACCTTTCTTCGTCTTACAATCAGCCTGTCTGACGCTTTTCGACCGCGTGTTTTATGCCCCAGTGCTGGCTTGCCCTGTGGCGTCTTGGGCGACATACCACGAGGCGACCTTCCTTCACCACCGCCATGCGGGTGGTCACGCGGCGTCATAGCAGAACCGCGCACCTTGGGACGCCGCCCCAGCCATCTGGTCCGCCCAGCTTTGCCTGACTTCGTGCTCTGGTGATCTACATTGCCCAGTTGCCCTATTGTGGCTTGGCAATTAGATAAAAATCGCCGCATTTCTCCAGAGGGCAAGCGGACCAGCGCATACTTGCCTTCCAGACCGAGCAACTGCGCCGCAGTGCCGGCACTACGCACCAACTGGCCGCCTTTGCCCGGCTCGAACTCGATGTTATGAATCAATGTGCCCGCAGGAATAGCGCTCAGCGGCATGGTATTGCCAGGCCTGATCTCGGCATTGTTCCCAGTTTCAATCGTCTGCCCTAAACTGAGTCCCAGTGGCGCCAGTATATAGCGCTTCTCCCCGTCAGCATAGTAAATCAGCGCTATCCGCGCCGAACGATTCGGGTCGTACTCTATCGCTGCCACCTTACCGGGGACACCAACTTTATCTCTCTTAAAATCGATGATGCGGAGCATGCGCTTGGCACCACCACCACGATGACGCGTGGTAACCACACCCCGGCTATTCCGCCCGGCTTTATGCTTAAGCGGTAAAACCAGAGACTTCTCCGGAGTAGTCTTTGTAATCTCCTCAAAAGTAGTACTCACCTTACCCCGCAAGGTCGGTGACGTTGGCAAATATGTCTTTAATGCCAAAACTTATCTCCTCTTACTTAGGGATGCCGTCTTTGCCATCGGTTCTTCTTGATAAGCTTCCGATGCTTATGCTTGGCCATCTTCTTTTTTCGTTTCTTAATAACAGAACCCAATGCTGCTCCCTACTTTAAATTTAAACTCCCTCGAAGAATTCTATCTTCTGCCCCGGCATGAGGGTAACTACCGCCTTTTTCCAGGACTGCGTCATCACCATGCGTCGGCCTACTCTTTTCTGCTTTCCATGCATGGCAACCACATTTACCTTGGTAACATTCACCTTGAACGCTGCCTCAACAGCATCTTTCACCTGACGCTTGGTAGCTTTATGTGCTACCTCAAAAGCGTATTTATGCCCTTCCTGGAGAAACGTGCTCTTCTCCGTAATTATGGGGCGTCGCAATACTTCATACAGATGCATTTATCTAAATCCTCACCGTTAGCTGCTCGCTGCCGCTTTCTTGACCTCACTCTGCCCCCACAGTTCCTCTGCCTTCTGAACAGCAGTTTTGGTCATAATCAACGCCCGGGACGAAAGCACATCAGCTACATTAAGCAAATTCGCCGGCAGCATCTTGACACCAGCCAGATTCCGTACCGACTTAAAGGCATACTGCTCGACTCCGCCTGTAGCGATAAGAGCCGACGTATCAATACCCAGCGCCACCAGCATATCCAGCATTGCCCTGGTATTCGGCTTATCCAGGTCGAACTCATCGATAACTTTTAACTCTCCGCTATTCGCTTTAGCAGAGAGAACGCATCTCAAAGCAAGTCGCCTCATCTTCTTGGGCATGGCCTGCCGATAGCTGCGCGGATGCGGGCCGAAGGCCACGCCACCACCTCTCAGTACCGGTGTTTTGGCGCTACCGCGACGGGCTCTACCGGTATGCTTCTGGTTGAACAGCTTCTTGGTACTTCTGATGACCTCGCCCCTGGTCTTGGTATCGGCAGTTCCCTGGCGGCCATTGGCCAACTGCATTACCAGCGCCTGATGAACCACTGACTCGTTAAAAGGCACAGCAAAAACAGAGTCATTCAACTCTATCTTGCTTACTTTCTGGCCTTTTTGATTATAAACGTCAACTTTCACTGCTATTTCTTACCTTTACTCGCCTTATTGATAAGCAGCAGCCCGTTCTTGGCACCGGGTACTGCCCCTTTCACCCACAATACATGTCTTTCCAGATCAACCTCGACCACTTCAATATCACGCACCGTCACCCTGCTGTTTCCCATATGTCCCGCCATGCGCAACCCTTTGAACACCCTGCCCGGCGAGGTCGTGGAGCCAACGGCACCCGGCGCTCTCTGCCGGTCAGACTGGCCGTGCGTCTTGGGACCACCCTTGAAATGATAGCGCTTCACACCGCCTGCAAAACCTCTACCCTTCGATATGCCGGTAACATTCACCAAATCGCCTGACTTGAACATGTCAACATCGATTTTCTGTCCTGTCTTTACCGACTTGACATCGTCAACCTTAAATTCGCGGAGATGCTTAAATAATCCCAGTTCCTTGAGATGCCCTTTCAGCGGAGCATTCAGTCTCTTGGCTGTCTCAAAAGCAAGCTGCACGGCATTATAGCCATCCTTCTCTGCCGATTTCACCTGAGTAACAAAGCAAGGGCCAGCCTCGATGGCAGTGACTGACACTTCCTTGCCGTCCTTATACCAGTGAGTCATGCCTATTTTCTTGCCAAGTAAACCCTTAACCATGGTACTTTCTACAATCCTATCTAATATCTATTTCCACCCCAGACGGTAGCTGGAGCTGTGTTAGCGCATCAATGGTCTTCGACGTGGGACCTAAAATATCAATCAGACGCTTATGCGTCCTGATCTCGAATTGCTCTCTCGAATCCTTATCGATATGAGGAGAACGGATGACACAGAATTTTTCTATCCTGGTCGGCAGCGGCACCGGACCAGCGACCACTGCGCCGGTACGCTCGGCAGTTTCCACAATCTGAGCCACCGACTGGTCCACCAGGCGATGGTCATAACCTCTTACTTTAATTCGAATATTCTGTTTCGGCATGTTATCTTCCTTTAACTCGACCGCTAATCTGGTCCACTAAACTATCAGGCACCTCCTGATAGTGATGGAACTGCATAGAAGAGGTGGCCCTGCCCTGGCTAAGCGACCTGAGCGCCGTAGCATAGCCGAAGATATCAGCCAGTGGTACAAAAGAGCGGATGACACAGGTCTCCCCATGGGTCTCAATACCCTCGATATGCCCTCTCCTTGAATTTAAATCGCCGATAATATCGCCCATGAACTGCGCTGGAGATACTATTTCCAGTTGCATGAACGGCTCCAGCAGCACCGGCCGACCTTTCCTCAATGCTTCCTTCACGGCGATGGAGCCTGCCATCTTGAAGGCTATCTCCGAGGAGTCAACCTCGTGATAGCTGCCATCATATAATGTCACCTTAATATCAACCACGGGATAGCCGGCGAGCACACCGCTATCCAACGCCTCCTTGGCTCCCTCCTCCACTGCCGGAATAAATTCTCGCGGGATAGCTCCGCCTTTAATCTGATTCACAAACTGAAAACCGCTGGCTTTATCACCAGGCTCAACCTTAAGCCAGACATGACCATACTGCCCCTTGCCGCCGGACTGGCGGACAAACCTGCCCTCAGATTCCACCTCCTCGGTGATGGTCTCTTTATAAGCCACCTGCGGCTTGCCTACGTTGACGCTGACATTAAATTCCCGCAATATGCGGTCTATTAATACTTCCAGGTGCAGTTCACCCATACCTGAGATGAGGGTTTGTCCGGTCTCTTCATCAGAACGGATTTTGAACGTGGGGTCCTCTTCCGAGAGCTTGTTCAGCACCTCGCCCAGTTTATCCTGGTCTGCTTTGCTCTTCGGCTCGATGGCCATGGAGATAACCGGCTGGGGGAAGCGGATAGCCTCAAGAATGATAGGCTCCGCCATATCGCACAGGGTGTCGCCGGTGAAAGTATCCTTTAACCCAACAGTGGCGGCGATAGTGCCGGTGTCAACTTCGTCTATCTCCTCGCGGCGATTGGCATGCATCAGCACCAGTCGGCCAATTCGTTCTTTGCGTCCCTTGCTGGCATTAAATACCGGCATGGCTGTCCTGATTTTGCCCGAGTACACCCTGAAATAGACCAGCCTGCCCATAAAGGGGTCAGCCACAACTTTGAATGCCAGAGCAGAAAACGGTGCATCGTCATTGGCTTCACGAACGACCTTGTCTCCGGTCTTAGTATCAATACCGCTGATCGGAGGAATATCGAGCGGAGAAGGTAAATAATCCACGACAGCATCCAGCAGAGGCTGAACGCCTTTGTTTCTCAAGGCAGTGCCGCAAAGAATGGGCACGATGCGATTGGTCAGCGTCAGCCGCCGTATGGCAGCTTTAAGTTCCGCTGCCGGGACTTCAGTATTCTCAAGATAGTGCAGCATAAGCTGGTCATCGTTCTCGGCCAGCTTCTCAATCAATAGTTGATGGTAGTGGGCTACCTCATCTTTATATTCAGCAGGCAATGGCGTTTCCGCGGGAGGTTCAGTGACATCTTCGGAAAAGACCCAGGCTTTCTGTTCCAGCAGGTCGATAACGCCCTCATAAAGGCTCTCCTTGCCCAGGGGCAACTGGATTACTAATGTTTTTGCCCTGAGGCGCTCCTCGAGCATGCTGACAGTACGGTGAAAGTCAGCCCCGACCCGGTCCATTTTGTTAATAAAACAGATACGGGGCACCTTGTATCTGTCCGCCTGCCGCCATACCGTCTCCGACTGTGCTTCCACACCTGCTACCGCATCCAGAATGACAATGCCGCCATCGAGAACCCTCAGGCTGCGCTCCACTTCAGCAGTGAAATCGACATGCCCCGGGGTATCGATGATGTTGATGCGGTGGTCTTTCCAGTGGCAGGTAGTTGCCGCAGCAGTGATGGTGATACCTCGCTCACGCTCCTGCTGCATCCAGTCCATGACAGTGGTGCCGTCATCGACATCGCCAACTTTATACGTGCGCCCGGTATAGTACAGTATCCGCTCAGTAGAGGTGGTCTTGCCCGCATCTATATGAGCGATGATTCCGATATTTCTTACTTTGTCTAAAGGAAAAGTCCTAGACATGGCGCCATTTCCCGAGCGTCCTGCCGTTTTCGGTTTCAGTTCTTTAGTCGTTGCCGTTACCATCTGTTACCATCTGTAATGAGCAAAAGCCTTGTTTGCTTCAGCCATCTTATGAGTATCTTGTCGCTTCTTAACGGTGTTCCCCTCGCCCTTGGCCGCATCCATAAGCTCACTCGCCAGCTTTTCCGCCATGGTCCGGCCGGAACGGTCTCTGGCAAAGCCAACCAGCCATTTAATGGCCATAAACTGACCACGTTCCGGTTTCACTTCTACGGGCACCTGGTAGGTGGCGCCACCCACACGCCGCGCCTTAATCTGAAGCAGCGGTGTGGCATTCTTTAACGCCTGGTCCAGCACCTCCATAGGGTCGGATTTTGTCCGCTCGCCTACCACGTCCAGAGCATCATACATAATCCGCTCTGCAGTAGCCTTCTTGCCGTCCTGCATCAATTTCTTAATTAACCGGGACAGGACATAGCTACCATACTTAGGGTCAGGGGGCATAGGTCTCTTAATTGCACTAGCGCGTCGTGGCATCGAATCTCCTTAAGCAGTTGCTGCGGTAGCAGTGCCCTTGCCCTTTTTGGCACCGTATTTGCTTCGACCCTGCTGGCGATTCTCCACCCCAGCAGCATCCAGTGCGCCGCGAATGATGTGATAGCGGACTCCAGGCAGGTCTTTCACCCTGCCGCCGCGGATGAGGACTACCGAGTGTTCCTGTAAATTGTGTCCTTCTCCGGGGATATAGGCGGTAACTTCGATGCCATTGGACAATCTCACCCTGGCAATCTTGCGCAGAGCCGAGTTTGGCTTCTTCGGAGTCATAGTTTTCACCTGAACACATACCCCGCGCTTTTGCGGTGAACCTGCGCCGCGCTTTACCTTGTTCTTCAGGGCATTGTAGGCAAAGTGCAGCGCCGGGGCTTTGGTCTTCCGGGAAGCCTTCTTGCGACCCTTTCTTACCAGTTGATTAACCGTTGGCATACGTTATTCCCTATTCCTTTTTCTCACCTGAAATACCGCCGTCCTACAATAGAAAAGCCACCTAGTTGTCTGCCGGTCTACTTTTTCTGCTCGAATCAGTAGCCCGACTCAACCAGCCGGCTTAATCGTTTTTTTCTAAGCCTATTACTATGGCTAGTAGACGACGAATAAATAATATAACACAATGGCAAATTGCCTGTCAATAGCTACTCTCATATTCACAGGCAGGGCACTTCGCTTTTAACCTGAACTCTGGCATCTTTCACCTTTCTTGACTTATACCGTAGAATTTTAACCCGATAACATTGTCGAACTCAACGAGCCCCCCCTTGACAAATGGGGAACCGGGCAGTAATATTGATAATAATTATCATTATTGAAATGATGCCAGCAAGATGTAGCCCGCTCTACATTGATATAATAAAGAATAACTAAAGAGGAGGAGGAAACCATGTCAAAGTCAGAGCAATATCTCCAGGAAGCCTTCGCCGGTGAATCTCAGGCAAACCGCAAGTACCTTGCCTTTGCCGCCGCCGCCGATAAAGAGGGCTTCCCCCAGGCAGCCAAACTGTTCCGCGCCGCCGCCGAGGCGGAAACCATCCACGCCCATAACCATCTCAGGGTGCTTAAGGGGATAAAGAGCACCAAAGAAAATCTTCAGGAAGCGGTCAATGGCGAGAGCCATGAGTTTAAAAAGATGTATCCCGAGATGATTGCCGCCGCCAAAGCCGAGGACAACAAAGACGCCGAGAGAACATTTAATTACGCCAACGAGGTAGAGAAAGGACATGCTGACCTGTACCAGAAGCTGCTGAACAGCCTGGGCGCCAGCAAGGAGGTCTATCCCTACTACGTCTGCCCCGTCTGCGGCTATACCTCAGAGAAAGAGCCTCCCGTCAACTGTCCCATCTGCGGCACCGCCGGCAAGATGTTCAAAAAGATAGACTGACAATTAAAAGGTAAATGTGCGGTCACCTGTGGGCAGGCTTAAATCTGTATCGTGCCGCCCCTTTCGGGGAAAAGGACATCAATAGTATTGTTGCTCAGCGACTTTACCCGGTTATAAAACTCGGGCTGCTCGCTGTGCACCGGTATCAGCAGCTCCGGCTTTATCTGAAGGGCAATCCGCAGCAAATCGGGGCCGCAGGCATGCCCCGAGGCATGCAGCCCCCGCTGCTCCTCCGGTATCTCCCATTCTTCGCCATTTTCCACCGGCAAGCCAAAGCCTTTCATCCGGAAATGCTTCAGCCACTCATGCAGCCGTCGAAAGTCGATCTCCTGCTCCTCATCATGCGGCTCGCTGGAGCTGAAAACATAGAGGCTGCCCGGCCCGGGGCTGATGCTGGGCAGCTCATTTAAGTCCCAGAAGCTGAAGCACAGGATAAACTGGTCCTGAGCATCACGAACGTCCTTCGCCAGCACCACCTTGCTTTCATAGTCGCCATAGATATTCCGCAGCCACTGGTTAGGCGCCCTGTTGGACGTGGTCTCCTGGTAAATGGCAAGGTTATCTTCCCGGGCAATATCGGGTGTTGCCGGCTCCAGCAGCCGCATGGTCTTCAGCAAATAGGCATCTTTGGGCAGTATCGCCAGCTTCCGGCCGGTCTCCCGGGCAATCTGTAAAAAGGTGAGCAGGCGGTCGACATCCCGGGGAGAGAAGTCGGCAATCACCAGTCCCTTCGCCCCTTTAATCGCCTTCAGCCCGTTCTGATACACCTCCGCTTCAGCCACATTGGTCTCGCGGCGCACATTGGTGCCTTCCAAAATCAGCACCCTGGGTTTCAGCTTGCCCGCCTCTTCCATGAACTTTTTGGTGAGGTGGCCGCGTTTGCCGTGCAACCGCAAATCCCCGCTATAAATCACCCAGCCGGAGCTGGTTTCCATGCCCCAGGCACAGGCGCCAGGGATGGAATGGTCCACGGGGAAACACTCCAGTTTGAAGCTGTTGCCGTGATGGTCCTTGATGGGACAGGAAACTGGCTCTTTCTGCTTGGACGTCTTCTCCCAGAAGCCGAAGTTCCAGAACCGGTATGCCTCCAGGCTCAGCGCCGAGGGATTCATATCACCCAGGCAAAACTGCCGCCGCCGGGTATCGCCGGAAAGGAAGGCTTCCTGTTTCAAACCGGCAGGACAGCCCCGCTCGGCAGCTCTAAAATAGCATACCTGCTGGTCGAAGTCGGCCTTGCCCGAATCCTGTATCGCTTTGGCGATAAATGCCGCCACCGAAGTGGAGTAGACCGGTATCTCCTCTTTCAAAAAGGCAATATGCCCGGAATGGTCGAGGTGAGCATGTGACAGCAGCACGCCGTCAACATGGTCTATCTTTCTATACGCCTCAGCTTGCTTGAGCCTCTGCCATAAGTCTGCCGGCTCGATATCGGGGCGGTAAATCCCCTGCAGCGGCGGCAGCAAGCCCATGACCAGGGGGTCGAGCAAACCGGCTCCACCGCGGGGCTTGAGATACTCCTCATAGAACAGCTTATGCCTTTTATAGGGGAAGCCGAAGTCTAGCAACAGCCTCCGCTCCCCGTCCTCCAGAAGTATCTTGTTGCCCCCTATTTCGTTGATGCCACCATAGAAGCCCAGACTGACCATATATTTCCTCTTCTAATTCAATGTATAGTCTAGATATTTTACCATTTCCCCGGGACAACTATCTGTCACTTACCCGAACGACCGCTACTCACCAATTATGAATTAAAGAACAAGCTCAGAAATAGCAGTTCTACAGGTTTTGGCATTTCGAACTTGTTTTGGATTTAGAATTTGGGATTTGGTGTTTTTCAATTTGACGGTGCTGTTCGGCTGGGTCAGCACCGCCACCGCCTTCATCGCTATGCTGCTATGCCGTCCGCCTAAGCCGAGGCAGCACTTTCTCTACAGGTTTTAGATTAAAGTAACCGGGCAGGAAGAGGCTTGACAAACTTGAATATACTGAGGTATCCTTACACCTATAGGGTGTAAGGGTGGAAATAGACTTCTCGTCGAATCGCCTGGCCTACGCAAGTGTGAATATCTCAGAGGCTAGCCGACTTTTCGGTGTTCCAATCGGTCGGAAATATATCCAACGGCTGGCAGTTCTGAGGGCTACAGACAAATTCACTCAACTTCATGGGCATCGGGCGTTACGGTTGCACTCCTTGAAAGGAAAGCGTGCCGGACAGTATTCGATAACTCTAACTGGAAACTATCGGCTTATTATTGAAAAAGTTCAAGAGGACAAAGTGCGCATTATAGATGTGGAGGATTATCATGGTGACTAAGACAGATGCTTACCCTGATATTGCTATCCCGCCTGGTGAATACCTCGCGGAGGAAATCGAGGCTCGAGGCATTTCTCAAAAGGAACTGGCCAAGCGCATGGGGCGACCACTGAACGCGATTAATGAGATCATTAATGGAAAGAAGTCCATCACAGCCGCAACTGCCTTACAACTCGAGGAAGTAATGCCGGAAATCCCGGCACGGTTCTGGCTAAACCTGGAGACTGACTTTCAGTTGACCAGAGCATTGATCGATAAACACATGAAGGTCGCGTAGCTATCACACCCCACACTTACGGCAAATACGTTATCTGCGCCGACGGCTTCTTGAGCAGTTCGAACTTTACGCCGGCTTCTTTGAACAGGTCAGTAAAAGAGTTGTCGGCATAGCGACTGAAGGTGACGAACCGCTTGATCCTGGCATTGACCAGCATTTTGGCGCAGAGGATGCAGGGGGAATGAGTGGCATAGATAGTGGCGCCTTCCAGGCTGATGCCATGCAGCGCCGCCTGGATGATGACGTTTTGCTCAGCATGAATAGAACGACAGATTTCATGCCGAGTCCCCGACTCGATATTCATCTCATCCCTGAGGCAGCCCAGCTCCAGGCAGTCTTTCAGCCCGGCAGCAGCGCCGTTGTAACCGGTGGATAGTATATGCTTGTCCCGCACCGCCACCGCCCCCACATGATGCCTGAGGCAGGTGGAGCGCTCCGCCACCACCGAGGCTACCTTGAGGAAATATTCATCCAGGGTCGGCCTTGATGCTTTTTTCATTTCAGTGCCGCCAGCACCCGTCTGGTTTCTTTTTCTAACTGCTCCATCGAGGACTCGTTTATTATGGTGAAATCAGCCATGGCGATGGGACCGCCCTTATTGCTGTTCTCAATTTCAGCCTTATCCCGGCTGGCCGCCTGCCCCACGGTCAGCGGGCGCACCGCCCTGCCGCCCAGCCGCTTATACCGGGTCGATGGCGACGACCATACTGCAACCATGCTTAAGGTATCGCCATAACGCTCTTTAAGCAGCGTATACTCTTCCCAGGAGTACAGTCCATCAACTACCACATTGGATGATTTTAGCTGGGCATCGATACGAGGCAGGTTCAGCATGGCATACGCCGCCATGCCATGCTCTTTGCGCAACTGCTCCCTGACCTGGCGCTCATTCTCCTCGTTCAGCTCCAGCCCCCGCTTCCTCACCTCCTCGTCGGTGACATCACCAAACCGCACCCGCTTATAACCGGCTCGCTCAAATACCCTGGCCACTGCCGACTTGCCGGCGCCGGCCATGCCCACAATGGATACTACTCTCATCGCTCGTCTCTGAAATTAACAGGAATTATAGGGGAAATAATGGTGCAGGTAAAGGGTACTGGCTGTGCTTTCACCAAATGCACCACAAATAGAGTAAGTCCACCAAAGCACCGCCAGATTTTAGCCCGAAACTTAAAAGTAGCGTATAATAGCATGCAGTATAGCAAAATACCGTCTGGATACTGCCTCAAGTGGAAACGACTCACTCGAATAGAATTGCTATCATCGGCAATGGCTGTGCTGCTGCGGAATGTATAACAGCCCTTCGGGAAAGCGGTTACAGTGGAGAAATCCATATATTCACCGATAGCAAGTGGCCCGTGTACAATCCCATGCTGACCACGTACTATATCGCCGACAAAATAAGCTTTGACCGTCTCTTTCCTTACGGCAAAGGCGATGAGTTTTACCAGGAATACAAAGTAGACGTCCACCCTGCCTCACCGGTGGTGGCGCTGGAAGCGGGAAAAAGGGTGGTAGCTAATCAGGCTGGCTTGGAACTCAAATATGAGCAGTGTCTCATCGCCTCGGGAGCTTCCCCGTTCTTACCGCCATTGGAAACCAGGGACTGTAACAGTATTTATCTCATCAGGACGGTGGAAGATGCTATCAGGCTCAAACAGGCCCTGGATAAGAAACCCCACAAAGCGCTGGTAATCGGCGCTTCCATGATCGGCATAAAACTGGTGGAGCTATTCCATCATGCTGGAATGAAAGTATGCCTTGCCGATATAGCCGACCGTATCTTTCCGCTGATGGCGCACCCGGAAAGCTCCCGCATCATACAGCACCGCTTGAGCCAAGCAGGTGTAAAATTTAGATTTGGCGTAGAATTAAAACGAGTCGAGAATCGCCCTAAAGGCATAAGGGCTTATTTTGGCGATAGCAGCAGACATGAAGACGCTGACCTGCTGGTTATCTGCATTGGCGTTCGGCCGAATACCGGTTTTATTGACCGGAAGCAGGTCGAGGTTAAACAGGGAGTACTGGTTGACGAACAGATGAGAACCAATGTGCCGGGCCTTTATGCTGCCGGAGACGTGTCTCAGGGCAACAATCTGCTCACCGGAGCTCCACAAATCATAGGTTTATGGTCCAATGCCCGCTACCAGGGAAGAACCGCAGGAAGAAACATGGCTGGTATGCGGGAGACATTCCCGGGAAATATCCCCCACAACGTAGCCCATTTTATGGGAATGGACTTCGTGGGGATTGGAGATATCTGCGAATATGATAGAATGGAGCAGAAATCTGATGGACAGCGGTTCATGCAGCTATTCTGGAGAAAAGGTCTGCTTACCGGAGCCAACTTTGTGGATACCTGCACCGAAGCCGGCGTTATCAAACAGGCGCTGGTCAAAGGACTGATGCAAAACAAAACTTTTTATGGTAATTCATTACCAGCAGCTCAAAATCTGCTTATCAGAAAAATTTTAACGGAGGTAGAGCAAGCCTGATGGATACTCAGAAGTTGATAAAAGGTAAAATCCCTTCCCCGGAAACAGGAATTGAGATTCGCAAATCTATCTGCGCCATTTGCGATCCATCGGTAATGTGCGGAGTTGATTTATATGTGAAGGATGACAGAATCATCAAGGTTGAGGGCAGCGAGAAACATCCATCCAATGCGGGCACTCTGTGTGCTAAGGGAGCCGCTTTACGACAGTACGTTTACCATGAAAACCGCATCAAAACACCTTTGAAAAGAGTGGGCTCGCGGGGTTCCGGTAAGTTCCAGCCAATTTCCTGGGATGAGGCGCTGAATACCATTGTCACCAAGTTTAATGCTATCAAAAAAGAAAATGGCCCTGAGTCGGTCGTCTTTTTTGCGGGTTATACCAAATACTTCCGACCCTATCTTAAACGCCTGGCTCATTCCTTTGGCTCGCCCAACTATCTGACAGAATCCAGCACCTGCTATCAAGCCATGGTTATGGCTCAGAAACTGGTCTTTGGTGTTCCCGGTGGACCTGACCTGATGAACACCAGATGCCTGCTTATCTGGAGCACCAATTCTTTCTATACCAATCATAGTAATGCCAGGGCTATCTTAAAAGCCAGGGAAAGGGGAATGAAGCTAATCGCGGTAGACCCCCGCAAAACGCCAACGACGGCCATTGCTGATATGCACCTGCAATTGAGGCCAGGCACCGATGGGGCACTGGCTTTAGCTATGGCACATGTCATCATCAACGAGCAGCTCTATGATAAGGACTTCATAGCCCGTTACACCTACGGGTTTGATGAATACCGGGAACATGTGCAGCCGTTCACACCCGAGAAAGGCGAAGAGTTAACGGGCGTTCCGGCCGACCAGATCAGAGCTGCGGCACGCATGTATGCTGCCGCCAAACCGGCAGCCATCATGCCCGGCGCTTCGTCAGTGGTACACCATACCAACGGCGTACAGAACTACCGTGCCGTTTTCTCCCTGGTCGGTCTGACGGGCAACTACGATATTAGCGGCGGCAACATGGTGGTGCCCACAAGCTTCATCCACACCCCGGGACGAATCCCTACCAGGGAACACGAGTTTACCCAGAGCAAACCCTGGGGCGATATGGCCACCAGGATCGGTGCCGACAGATTTCCGGTGTGGGTGGAGATAAACGACGAGGAGGGTCAGTCCATGCACCTGCCCGCCCAGATCCGCTCCGGGAAGCCGTATCCAGTAAGAGGACTCATCGGTTTTGGTCTCAATTACCGCATGTGGCCGGACTCTAACGGATTCCTGAATAGCCTGGAAAAACTGGACCTCTTCGTTAATGTGGACCTGTTCCTGACCGACACCTGCAAATACGCCGACATCGTGCTGCCCGCCTGCTCCTCGGTAGAGCGCAGCGAGCTGCGCTGTTATGGCATGGGATATATCATTTTCACTCAGCCTGCCATTGCGCCCCTGTACGAGTCCCGCTCTGACGTTGATATTATCTACGAACTGGCGGTCAGGCTGGGACTGGATGACCCCCTGTTTAAGGCTGGTTATGAAGCCAGTATCGACTTCGTCCTCGAGCCCAGCGGGATTACTATATCGGAGCTAAAGAAGCATCCGGGGGGAATGTTTGCCCCCAACCCCATAAAGCCGCAAGAGAAAAAATACAGCAGTGCCGGTTTTAAAACTCCGTCAGGTAAGCTGGAGTTCAAATCCAAAGTGCTGGAGAAATATAACGGTAAGCTGGGTTTCGAATCCCTGCCCACTTACCACCCCCCCAGGCACAGCAGGGAAGCGTCCCCTGACCTCGCCCGGGAATACCCGTTTATCCTAAATGCGGGCTCACGATTGCCCATGTTTGTCCATACGCGCACATTCCGCCTGACCTGGACCAGCAGCCTGCGCCCCAATCACCCCTCAGTGGACATCAATCCAAGCGATGCTGCCAGATTGGGCATCAAGCGGGATGACCCGGTGCGCCTGGTCACACCCAGAGGCGCTATCACTATGAGAGCCAATCCCACCGAGATGGTGCAGCCCGGAGTGGTCCATGCTTTCCATGGCCACCCGGAAGCCAATGTCAACCAGCTCTTCGATGGAGATTACCTGGACCCTCTTTCCGGTTTTCCCGGATTTAAATCAGCCCTGTGCAAAATCGAAAAGGCTTAAGCTAAGGAGGAACTCAGTGATGGAAAAAACATTATACCTGGATATCGACCGCTGCGTAGGCTGCGGGGCCTGCGCCGTGGCCTGCATGGACCAGAACGATATCTATCCAGAAAAAGGGCAGCTTGCCTTGAGAAATATTTACCAGGTGGAAGACGGCAAGTATCCCCATGCCAGCATTCACTATGTCGCCATAGCCTGCCTGCATTGCGAAGACAGTCCCTGCATCATCGCCTGTCCCACCGGCGCCATAACCAAAGACGAAAAAACGCAGGCGGTCATCGTCAACAGGGAGCTTTGTATCGGCTGCCACAGTTGTGCCCTGGCTTGCCCCTTCGGAGTGCCCCGCTACGACGCTGAAGATAAAATGCAGAAATGCCATCTATGCACTGAGAGAGTGGAGTCCGGACTCCCGCCCGCCTGCGTGAAAGTATGCCCGTTCCAGGCACTCCTCTTTGAGCCGATCAATAAAATTCAAGAGGAAAAGCAATTCAAGTATGTGGCCAGCACTGTGAGCATTGTCCACCCGTACAAGCCCAGTTGATTGTACCGCACAATCACCACGAACCTGCGGAGGCAATCCATGAATTTAACCGTTATCGAAGCCCATACCATCGGAGACGCCTGGTTCCAGTGCCTGCACAAAGCTTTATTTGAAGGCAGGACCTATCTGATACAGCAGGGCAGCTTCGAGGGCAAACACCGCCAGGAGATACCTCTGGTCGCCATCACCATCCGCAACCCCGGCATCCGACCGCTACGTCCCGATGTGCCGCCGGGCGTGCCCGCGCCGACCACCGACGAGGTGATTGAAGAGTACATGTCCTATTTGATGACCGCCGATAAGCAGCCGAACGAAGAGTACACCTACGGAGAGGACCTGGCATCACAAATCGACGAGGTCATTCAGCGTTATAAGCAGGGTGGATATGACACCAACCAGATGTGCATGACCATCGGCAGCCGTAACAGCATTTATCTGAAAGACCCGCCCTGCCTGCGGATTGTCGACACCCGAATTCAGGAGGGCGCCCTGCACTTTATCATGTACTTCCGCAGCTGGGACTTATGGGGCGGCTTGCCCACCAACCTGGGCGGCCTGCAGCTATTGAAGGAGCATATGGCCAAGGAGATCGGCGTGCAGGACGGCACCATGTCCGCCTTCAGCAAAGGACTGCACCTCTATGAACATTGCTGGGATTTGGCCAGGATGGTGCTTCGCTTGCCTCTGGAATAAGCAAACGGGCGCAGAGACTTATTTCGTAGCCTGCACTGCCGGCACCTTTAAGAATAGCACCAATAGTAAACGTCCTATTGACAAAGCCAATCAGCAGGATTATAGTGTGTGGTATAAGGCTTCAACAACTCCCTTCACTTGTTTACATTCCATACGAGGAGAGGCCTGCTGAATAGGGGAGGGGTTAACCATTAAAAAAGCGCTTTTAACACTTCTGGCAGTTCTCCTTATGACCACGGGATGTCTTCCTTTTATGCAAGCACCAGTTAAGGCGCCCACCGCCTATATCGACGCCATAATACCGGCAACGGCCTCGGCAGGGCAGGCGGTGAAGTTTCAGGGCCACGGCACCGACCCTGATGGCACCGTGGTCGGTTTCAAGTGGCGCTCCAGTATCAACGGTGATTTGAGCGCACAGGCCAGCTTCGAAACATCCTCGTTGGCACCGGGAAATCATACTATTACCCTAGCAGTGCAGGATAATAACGGCAACTGGTCAAAGGAAGCCAGCAGCAGCATCACCATCACCGGTACTGCCCCACCACCAGCCGCCTCACAGCCAGTGGTCACCGCCTTCATCGCCAGCCCGGCAAATATAAGTCCCGGCGGTTCGGCCACACTCAAATGGGACGTTGCCAATGCCAGCACCGTTTCCATTGACCAGGGAGTGGGCAATGTCAGCCTCACCGGGACCAGAACGGTATATCCCGGCGCCACTACAGTGTTCACTCTCACCGCTACCGGCGCCGGTGGCACCACCACAGCCAACGTTGAAGTGCTGGTAGGGTCAACGCCGACTATGCCCATACCCATACCGATACCCATACCCGTACCTGGCACTGATAAACCCGACCTAATTGTTACCGATATCAGCCGCTCGGGGAGCACTATAACCTACACTATTAAGAATCAGGGCACCGCCACCGCGGGGCCTTCGACTTCAATACTGACGGTTGATGGCGTGCTCAAGGCTAACGACCCCGTTGGTCCCCTTGCCGCTGGCGCCAGCAGCAACAAGAGCTTTGCTTATTCCTATAGCTGCTCCGGTACCTCTGACGCCTTAGCGGTACAGGTGGATAAAGATAACGTGGTGGATGAGAGCAACGAGGGCAACAATGCCTATTCCGAATCATGGAGCTGCCTGATAATACTGCCACCTCTGTTGCCGTTGTTGAAAGCTGACCTGGTAGTCACTAACATCTGGCGAGTGGGCAATAAAATCAACTACACCATTAAAAATCAGGGGGCTATAGATGCTCCCGCCTCCAAATGCGAGTTATTTGTTGACGGGGTCTCCAAGGGATACGACAACGTTGCCACCATACCTGCTGGCGCCTCCGTCAATGGCGTCTATGCTGCTTATGCCTATACTTGCTCCCCTGTCTCGGATTCAATAAAAATAGTAGCTGACGCGCTTGGTGCAGTGAACGAAAGTGATGAGGGCAACAATTCCAAAAGCATAGTAGTGCTTTGCCCGTGATGTCAGCACGTGAAATATCAGCAAGTATAGAGAGGGCGAGAACCAGTTGGTTCTCGCCCTCTCTTCATAACTACCTGCCGTACTTGAGCTTGGCAAAGAGCATAGCCCCACCCAGAAACAGGGTGATGGCATTCCATAGTATCACCGGCGGCAACTGCAGCAGAACGCCATAGGACAGCCATAGCATCGCCCCTATCAGGAACAATAAAGTGAAGGGCAGGCTGATTTCCCTGGCGCTCTTGAGCTTATACAGTCGCCACACCTGGGGCATGAACCCCACCGTCATCAACAGTCCCGCAATAAAACCCAGGGCCTCTTCCAGAGCCCACATTACACTGCATCCTTAATTATCATGTTTGTTAGCCTTTCTATCACGAACAACTGGCCTCACTTCAGCACTATATCATAACACTATTGGGAGACGAATTAAACAGCATTATCTTGCCGTCATGTTAACGCAAATGTACAATAAACATTAAGGCAAGCCCGAGTCTTACTCAAGGAGATATGCAATGACAATGCCAAAAGCCAAGCCCAGGGCACTGGGCAAAGTGGTAGACGAAAAAACGCTACGGGCTGACCTGGAGCGCTACCGCAGTATGGCGCTGGAGCTGGGAGCTTCAGGGGCAGCCATCATCCCCGCCAGCGATGTCAGCGTGGATGAACGGGTACGGCTGAAATGTCTGGTACCGCGCTGCCTCCGCGCTGGCGAAACCCCCAACTGCCCCCCCCATGCCCCCGCCCTGGAATTGGTGCGCGGCGCCCTCAGCCGCTACCGCTGGGCAGTCCTCATCAAATGCGAGGTGAAGCCCATGGCTGACTATGCCCCCAAAAAGGGTGGGGCCAAAGAGGAGCAGCGAAAGACCCTGCTGTTCCATCAGCAAGGTGCCGACGTGGTTTATGAACTGGAACGCCAGGCCTACCAGGATGGCTACCACCTGGCCTTGGGGCTGGGCGGCGGCTCCTGTAAGGACTATCTATGCCAGGGAGTGGTCTGCCAGTTTCTGGACAGCGGCCGCTGCCGCTTCCCCCAGCGCTCCCGCCCCGCCATGGAAGCTCTGGGCATCGACGTTACCAGCCTGCTCAATAAGGTGGGATGGGAGCTGTATGCCCTGGTCGGTGACCTGGACCAGATACCCTGCGCCATCACCGCAGGAATCGTTTTCATCGATTAAGGAGGTGCCTATGCCCAAAGATATTGCCGAGCTGGTTGCAGAATATCTGCCGGAAGACCCCACCCGCTGGGGCAAGCTCTCCAGCGAGATACAGTGGCGGCGACTGCAACTGATGCTGCTCAAAGAAATCCTCACCGAATTGCGAAAATTAAATCAGGCGGCGGCAGCAAAAATGATATAATTATCTACACCAAATGATGCCTGTGGTAATCAAATCCGCGAAAGCGCTGTTAGCATCAGCGAACCATAGCTGCCCAAAGGAGGTTATACCATCGTTATGAACAAGCCCTTTGCTGTTAAAATTGCGCTGTTAGCACTGCTCACTGCTGGCTTACTGGCTGCCCTGGGCTGCGGCGACGTGGTCAGAGGCGGCGCCGAGGTCGTTCTGGAAGGCGTCAGCGTCGGCTCGGTGTCCATGGAAGGCAAACCGGTCTCCGGCCTGCCCTCGCAGAAGGTAAACCTGAAGCTCAAGGTGGCTTCCAACGAGGTGAGAATCAGCACCAGCGGCGGCAAAACCACCATCAAGCTGAACCCCTCCGGCGCCACCGTGGTCATCGGCCCTGACGGCACCTCCTTCACCGGCGTGAAGTCCGACCAGGTGGAGCTGCAGTGGCAAACCGAGTCCACCAGCAAGTAGGGAGCAGAAATCGCCGCCGCTCACCGGACTTACTCTGTCAGGGCGAGTCCGCCTCAGGCGGGCGTGGCCAGAGCTACACGGGAGCCGAAGGCGACCCTTCCCCAGCCAGGACGACACACGGCATTGCGACGGGATGGAGATGTGCAGGAAGCGCCACATCCCGATTCTATCGGGATTCGCGATGATGGGGTGGGATGGATTTTGCATTTGGTGATTTGAATTTGGAATTTGTTTAGGATTTAGGATTTCGAATTTAGGATTTGACCCACCAAGATGGATATCTTAGCTGAACTTAATCCCGCCCAGAAGCAGGCGGTGGAAACTATCAAAGGTCCCCTGCTTATCCTAGCCGGTCCCGGCAGCGGCAAGACCCGGGTCATCACCCATCGCATCGCTTACCTCATCAAGGTCTGCCGCATCAACCCCTATCGCATCCTGGCAGTCACCTTCACCAACAAGGCGGCCAATGAGATGCGGGAGCGGCTGGAAAAGCTGCTGGGGCAGGCGGTGGCTGCGCTCGCCCTGGGCACCTTCCATGCCATCTGCGCCCGCATCCTGCGCCAGGAGGGCAGAGCCATCGGACTGGAGCCCAACTTCACCATCTATGACGAAGACGACCAGCTCAGCCTCATCAAACAGAGTATCCAGGAAGTGGGCCTCGACCCCAAGCAGTATACGCCGTCCGCTATCCAGTCGGCCATCAAATTTGCTAAAAGCCAGTTGCTCACCCCCAGCCAGTACGCCGAAAAGACCCGCAGCTACTTTGAAGAGGTAGCCCAGCGCGTCTACGAGCGCTACCAGCAACTGCTCAACCAGACGCATACCGTTGACTTCGACGATTTGCTGATGAAGACGGTGCAGCTATTCAACCAGCATCCGGATGTCCTCGACAGATACCAGTCCCGCTACCTCCACCTGCTGGTCGACGAGTTTCAGGACACCAACACCACCCAGTACCTGCTTATCAAGCAGCTTGCCGGCAAGCATCGCAATGTCTGCGTGGTAGGCGACCCCGACCAGTCCATCTACTCCTGGCGCTTCGCCGACCTGCGCAATATCCTCAGCTTCGAGAAAGATTATCCCGATGCCAGCATTGTCCTGCTGGAACATAACTACCGCTCCACCCAGAAAATCCTGGAGGTGGCC
Organism: Chloroflexota bacterium; assembly: GCA_037443085.1. Taxonomy (GTDB): domain Bacteria; phylum Chloroflexota; class Dehalococcoidia; order GIF9; family UBA5629; genus JBBIPA01. The sequence continues at coordinate 35,586 of JBBIPA010000004.1, forward strand.
CTGAACCTCATCTCCACCAATACCCAGCGCAAGCCCAAGAACCTGGTCACCGATAATGAACCAGGCGACCCCATCACCATCGTCAGAGCCTATAACGAGGACGAAGAGGCGCAGTTCGTGGTCAGCGAAATTGATAAGCTGGTCAGCGAGAAGCTAGCAGCGCCGGGCAACTGCGCCGTGATGTACCGCGTCAATGCCCAGTCGCGGGCGCTGGAAGAAGCCTTCATGCGCTACGGCATGCCCTACCGACTGGTCGGCGGCACCCGCTTCTACCAGAGACGCGAGATCAAGGACGTTATCGCCTATTTGAAGTTTATCCACAATCCCAGCGACAATGTCAGCCTGCTGCGCATCATCAACGTGCCGGGACGGGGCATCGGCCCGCGCACCATCACCGAGCTATCCTCCTGGGCCAGCGACCAGGGCATACCCCTGTACCAGGTGCTGGAGATGATCTCCCGGGACCAGGGCCCCCCGCTGGCAGCCCGCGCCAGCCATGCCCTGAGCGGCTTCTACACCATGATGAGCGGGTTTATTGCTAAAAGCCAAGAGTTGCCGCTGAGCGACCTGCTGGAAGAGGTGGTGCAGAAATCGGGGTATCGCGACTATATCGTGCATGAAGAAAACGGCGAGGAGCGCTGGGACAATATTCGCGAGCTGCGCACCGAAGCCAGGCAATACGATGCGCTGAAACCGGATGAGGCGCTCACCACCTTTCTGGAGAAGATAAGCCTGGTATCGGATATCGACGAGCTGGAAGATAAGAGCCAGGCCACCGTCCTCACCACCCTGCATCAGGCCAAGGGGCTGGAGTTCTCCGTGGTATTCATCGTCGGCGTGGAGGAGGGACTGCTGCCCCATCGCAAGTCGCTGGACGACTCCGGGCAACTGGAGGAGGAAAGGCGACTGTGCTACGTGGGCGTGACCCGCGCCCGGAAACGTGTCTACCTGCTGCATACCTATCGTCGCAGCCTGTTCGGCGGTGTCTCCGACAGCGAGCCGTCTCGCTTCCTCGATGATATCCCCCAGCATCTGGTGGTCATCAAGCACCTCTGGGAACAGGAGCAAAAGCCGTATAGCGATGACGACTTCACCATGGTCACCGCGCTATACTCCAAAGCTCCGGCTAAAGCACCGGGCAACTCCAGCATGATTAAGCGCATCCCCGTCGCCGAGCACTATGCCCAGCCGCCGCCTCGACCTGCCAGCACCGTCACCCTGAGCGTCGGCGACCGCGTGAGACATTCCACCTTCGGTGAAGGCGTGGTGCTAAGCTACTCGCCCACCAAAGACGACCAGGAAGTGGCGGTCAACTTCACCTCCGCCGGCGTCAAGCGTCTCCTGGCCAGCCTGGCCCGACTGGAAAAGGTGGAGAAAAACTGAGAAAATTTTCCGTAAAACCATTGACAATATACACGCAACCGTGTAAAATGATAGCAAATTATACGAGCACCAAATAAACCTTTCAAATGCCAACAACACGAGAAGTTACCGAACGCTTGAGGTGGTTTAAAAATCAACACCTGGCAGTTGCTATTTGGTGTGAGGATGATGTCCTGGAACTAGCCAGAGAAAAAGGTATCAGTTGCAGTCGCAAATGCGCACGTGAGATTGTTGACGAGATTGACCGCAAACACAACGCCACTTTGGGTATCACATGGGACACCATCAGCGACTACCTGCGTAAATATGTCAAGGCAGGAAATAAAAATAGGTAGACAGCATTTCCCGTATTTCGCTTAACACAACCGATTGTTTTCGTGGTGACCCAAAGGATAGATGTAGGGACAGGTCTTCAAATAAGGCAACCGTGACCAGACGTAGGTCATGTAGTTCCTCCGACACAGTCGGAGCGGACAAACCTGAAGGTATGTCCCTACATTACCCGATTAAAGAATGAAAAACTACGTAAGAAAAACTTCACCGAGGCTTCACGATTTCGAGTATGCCGGACCTTATACCTACTTCGTTACATGCTCCACATATCAAAAAAGGCCTTATTTCAATGAGAAAGCGACGGTTGATATGGTGTTACCGGTGTTGAGATATGGGGGAGAACAGAATAGCTTCAGCATCTATATCTACTGCTTCATGCCTCGCCATCTTCACTTGCTCTTAGGCGGGTCTGATAATTCAAAACTATCTCAGTTCATGAAGACATTTAAACAGAGAAGCAGTTTTACGTTCAGAAAAGAATTCGGAGACGTTCTCTGGCAAAGAAGTTATTATGACCATGTTCTCAGAAAGGACGAAGCCCTTAAAAACGTGGCTTTATACATTCTCAATAATCCTATCCGTGCCGGCTTGGCAAGTGATTACAAAATCTATCCCTTCTCGGGTTCCTTTGTATTCGATACCAAAGATTTATAATGATGCAGGATGATAATGTAGGGACAGGTCTTTAGACCTGTCCGAGGCCATCAGGCCTTCGAATATGAAGCAACCGGTGGCAGACACAGGTCATGCACTCCGCCAAAGGCGGACAGACAGACCTGAAGGTCTATCCCTACATTATTAAGTCCCGCACTTTGAATTGCTTTGTTACACTTAACCGTGTAAAATAAACTAGCATGCCCATCAAAATTCTGGACCCTCAGGTTGTCTCCAAGATTGCTGCTGGCGAGGTGGTGGAGCGGCCGGCCTCGGTAGTCAAGGAGCTGGTGGAGAATGCTCTCGATGCCGGCGCCAGCCAGATAACGGTGGAGGCGCAGGGCGGCGGCATCAGCCTCATCAAGGTCAGCGATAACGGCAGCGGCATCCCCGCTGGCGAGGTGGAGCTGGCCTTCGCCCGCCATGCCACCAGCAAGCTCAGCGCCCTGCCCGACCTGGAAAAGATAGCCACCCTGGGCTTCCGCGGCGAAGCCCTGCCCAGCATCGCCGCCATGGCTGATGTGGAACTGCTGACCCGCGCCGCTGACGATGCTGCCGCCAGCTATATCCGACTGGCCAACGGCAGAGCAACCCATCGCGAGAAGCGCAGCCGGCCCCGGGGCACCACTGTCACTGTCCATCACCTATTTCGCCATTTCCCGGCGCGGCTCAAGTTTCTCAAATCGCCCACCACCGAGAATAGCCATATTGCCAACCTGCTCACCCAGTATGCCCTGGCTTTCCCTGAGGTAAAGTTCAGTTTATCCCTCGATGGTCGACTCACCCTGCGCACCCCGGGCAACGGCAATTTGCGGGATGCCGTGGCTGAAATCTACGGACTGGAAGCTGCCCAGCAGATGCTGGAGGTAAACAGCACCGAGCCGGGCTACACCGTGACCGGGCTGGTCAGCCCGCCGTCGCTATCTCGTTCCAGTCGCAACTATCTCAGCTTCTTTGTCAACCGACGCTGGGTGCGCAGCAGCCTGCTAAGTCGCTCGGCCGAAGACGCCTACCAGGGCTTGCTCATGAGCGGCAAGCACCCCCTGGTCATGGTCAACGTGGCACTGCCGCCACAGGAAGTAGATGTCAACGTTCATCCCACCAAGACCGAGGTCAAGTTCCGCAACAACCAGACTGTCTACGCCGCCGTTGCCAGAGCGGTGAAAACCGCCCTGCAGCAATCGCCGCCACCCAGAGTGAAAACTGGCAAAGCCGCTGCCCCGCCAGCGCCCCGACTGTTCACCGCCGTACCTGAAGATAAGCCTGCTCCCCCTCCGACCACCAGCTATCCCACGCCCCAGTCCGCCGCCTCGGTGGTAAAAAACGGCGACGTCCCCGCGCTGCCGGTGCTCCGGGTGCTGGGGCAGATGGCGGCCAGCTACATACTGGCTGAAGGTCCGGAAGGATTGTATTTGATTGACCAGCATGCCGCCCACGAGCGCATCATCTTCGATAAAGTTCTGGCGCAGCGCGCCCAGCAGGGGGTGGAGGTGCAGGGGCTGCTGGAACCGCTGAATATCGAGCTGAGTCCGGGACAGGAACAAACCCTGAATTCCCGAAATGAGCTGCTCCGTCAGTTCGGCTTCAACCTGGAGCATTTCGGCGACAGGAGCTATTTGCTCCGCGCCGTGCCCGCGGTCATGGCCGGAGCTAACCTGGCTGAAGCGGTACGAGCTCTGCTCGACTCGCTGGCCAGCGACGACGAGCCGGCTACCAAGCGGGAGGAAACAGTGGCCCAGTCCCTGGCCTGTCACGGTGCGGTTAAGGCCGGGCAGCAACTCACTTTCGAAGAGATGCGCAGCCTCATCAGGCAACTGGAGGAAACCGCCTCGCCCCGCACCTGTCCCCACGGCAGGCCCACCATGATTTATTTAAGCTCCCGGCAACTGGCCCGGGAGTTTGGCAGGTAACCATGCTACCCGGAGATTGCTGGATTGACCTCAACGGTGCCCGGCTCCATTACCTGGACTGGGGCCATCCCTCGGCTCAGCCCCTGGTGCTGCTCCATGGCTTTTGCAGCTATGCCCATTACTGGGACCCTTTTGCTCAAAGCATGAGGCGAGACTACCACGTAATAGTACCGGACCTCCGCGGCCACGGTGACAGCGACCGTGCCGCCGGCTACTCCATTGAGGACGGCGCCGCCGACCTGGAGGAGCTTGCGCAGAAGCTGAAGCTGGAAAACATTGTACTAGTGGGGCTGTCTATGGGAGGACTTATCTCGATGTACTACACCGCCACCTACCCCAATCGAATAACCAGGCTGGTCATCGTCGACATCGGCCCCGAGTTTGCCCCCGCTGGCATCGCTCATATCCAGCGAGACCTGGCTAATGAGCCGGAGTCCTTCAACACAGAAGGGGAAGCCTTTCAGCATCTGAAGAAGGTTCAGCCCTTCCATTCCGACGCCTTTCTCCGCCACCAGGTGCGCCATGCCCTGAAACGAGACGAGGACAGCCGCCTCCGTTTCAAGTACGACAAGTCGTTATGCCAGATTGATTTGCAGTCGCCGTTATGGCTCTGGGACTACCTGGCCAAAATCCCCTGCCCCACGCTGGTGGTACGCGCCACCGACAGCGATATGCTCACCCCGGAGATAGCACAGCAGATGGTATCCAGGCTGCCGCAGGGCTCGCTTGCCGAGGTTGCCCGCGCCACCCATAACATCGTCGGCGACAACCCTGAGGGCTTCGCGGCAGCGGTGCGAAAATTTTTAGCCACCGGCAGTTGAAACCCGTCGCAAAACTAGCAACACGTATGCGCGCAAAAGCTAACACCCCTACGGCTAATGAACTCCTCGCGAATTATCCTTGACATAACTGCTGAAGAAGCCTTAAATTTAAGCTATTTTACGATTTTGAAAGAGGAAAGCAAAAGATGAGTAGTGGTCAAGAAAAAATTCTCGAATATCTTATTAGAAATCGTGGTAAGTGGATAAGTAACCAGGAATTACGGCGGATTTCAGGGTTGGATGATGCTCCAAGGGCTATAAGGCTATTAAGACAAAAAGGTTGGGAAATACATGTTCGTGGCGACGGATTCAATTTACTACAATCCCCTGAGAAAGGTGAGGGGCGCGGTGAACGAAAAACAATAAGTGAAAAAACCAGATATGAAATACTAGCGCGAGATAATTTTAGATGTAAAGCCTGCGGCCTTAGCGCTGATGATGGAATCAGACTGGAGGTTGACCATATGACTCCGGTTGATTGGGGTGGAACAAACGATAAAGCAAACCTGATTACTTTATGTGATAAATGCAATAGAGGGAAAAAAGCCTGGCTAAACTCTGTCCCCTCGAATAATATGAAAACAATAATGAATAACACGACTGTTGAAGCCAGAATCGAATCTCTTTTTGATAATTTCCCAAATCAAGATATCCCATCATCACTGATTCAAATAGTATCAAAGGGTGCTTTCGACTGGCAAAGGGCATTGCGTAGAATCCGAAAAAGAACTGGCAAAAATATTGTACCTACAAAAGACAGAAGGGGCTATCGCTATTTCAAGGATTGATTACAGCGCTTTAAAGCATCACAGGAGCATTAACCTCTTTTTTCAAACGGACCTTAGCCAGTTCACAATATCTTGCGTCTATATCTATGCCTACGCCTTTCCTCCCCGTCTGTAAACAGGCTATAAGCGTAGACCCACTTCCTAAAAACGGGTCGAGCACGGTATCACCCACAAAACTAAAGAGCTTGATACACCTCCTGGGTAATTCCACAGGGAAGGGGGCAGGATGCCCCACCCTCTTTTTACTTTCACCCATAAAAGTCCACACACCGTTTGTCCAATTCATAAATTCTTTCTTCGTTATGTCCGACTTCCGGCTACCGCTGAGCTTTTTCCACGTTCTCTTATAAAGAATAACAATAACCTCAACAGGAGCAATTACATATGGTGCCGTTGCCGAAAGCCACGACCCCCACGCAGTTCTCCGTGATATATTTTGCTCATTCCAGATAATTGTCGAATGGTATTTAAAGCCTACTTTCTTGGCAATAGTGGTAATGTCCGCGCAGATGCTCTGCTGTCCATTTTTGTTTTTATCCAGAGGGATATTCAAACAAAACCTGCCGTCATCCTTTAGCAATCTGTAACATTTGGCGAGCCACTCTCTGGTGAAAGAGAGATATTCCTCGTAAGACATGGTATCATCATGAGAATTATATTTAATATCAACATTATACGGAGGAGAGGTTACGATTAAATCAACAGATTGCTCTTCAATACTGTCTGTTTTTAAGATGTCGGCATTGTATATCCATATGGAGTCTTTATGGAAGAACGGAGAACTAGTATCAGGAGACTTTTGGGATAAAATATCATCCAAAGTCTCATCTAAGCCTTTAAAAAGGTAATCTACCTTGGTCTCTTTTACTAATACCGATGCCTTTTTGAATTGACTCGGATTCTGAGGAGCTTCGAATTTCCGACTTTTCTTTAAATAAATCTCAATGCTTTCGTTACTGAATCGTCTTTGTCCGCCAGGCGTCCTTATGGAGGTTAACAGTCCTTTTTTCTCCATGCGGTAGATAGTGGCTTCGCTTACTCCAAGTAATTTAGCGGCTTCCTTCGTGGTATACTTTGCTTTTTCGTCCATTTTAGTTGTGGTAGAAAGGTTAAATTAACCTTGTCAATACTTTACAACACTTGTCATCATTTGTCAATACATTTTACCGAAACAATGATTGACCGCTCAATTCGCTCAAACTATAATTAGCCTTGCTCTCTCTGTCCTTGAATAAGCGCAAATAAATAAAATGGCAATGAGATGGATAGAACTTTAGTAGACACCTGCTACCAAAAATCTGTAGAGCTGCTGAAGAAAAACTCGCTGCCGCAAGGATTTGTGGCTTCGTCGGCTACCCCCCACTATGCTGCTATTTGGGCGCGGGATGCCTGCATCACTGCCATCGGCGCGAACCTAACAGAAGACAAGGAGTTGCTCCAAACATCGAAGAACACCCTGCTGACACTGGCCAGGCTGCAAGCGCCTATGGGGCAGATTCCCGCGGTGTACTGGCCGCAGCGCAGCTACTGGGACTGGGGCGAAGCCGGGGCTACCGATGCCTCTGCCTGGTTCATCATCGCCGTCGAGCACTACTACCAGACCAGCCACGACAAGAAGCTGCTGAAGGAGCTGTACCCCTCGGTACAGAAAGCCTTCTGCTGGCTGCGCTCCCAGGATGCCAGCAATATCGGCCTCATTGATTCGCCGCAGGCCGGCGACTGGATGGACTCTACGCTCAACCGCGGCGGCAAGGTGATGTATGTGAACGCACTGTACTACTGGGCAGCATTGGCTATCAGGGGACTGGGACGAGATCTGAAAGATAAAAACACAAGCGCTGACGTCGCTGACATTAAATTCAAGTTTAATCTGCTTTTCTGGCCGCCGGTGGACAGTGACTACTCCGACCTGCTACGGCATGTCGGCTATCCTAAAAATGCCCAGGCCAGCTTTCCGCACCCCTGCTCCCTTGCCGCCTATCAGGAGGCCACCAGAGATAGACGTTTCTACCTGTCCCATGTGGCTTACGGCACCTTCGCCGATGTCTGCGACGTGCTGGGCAACTCGCTGGCTATCATGTTTGACCTGGCTGACCAGCAGCAAGCAGCTTCCATACTGCGCTACTTTAGCGACCGTGCCGTTTCCCAGCCCTATCCCGCCAAATGCCTGGCTGAACCGGTGACGGGGCAAAACGACCGCTGGGGCATGCTCAAATCTAACGTAGAACAGTTTCAATCTCCCCCCTGGCGCAATCCCCCCTATTGCTACCATAATGCCGGCGTCTGGCCCTTCGTCGGCGGCTGCTACGTCCTGGCACTCGCCCGCAGCGGGCAGGCTGACCTGGCGCGGGCTGAGCTTGCCCGATTGGCCGCAGCCAATAAGCTGGGCACGCAGGGCGACTGGGAGTTCCCCGAGTGGTTGCATGCTCAGACCGCAGCACCATCAGGCGCCAAGTACCAGAGCTGGAACGCCGCCACCTTTATCATGGCGTACCATGCTATTTCGGCAGGAAAGCCAGTATTCCGCCGCGAACGGCGATGAAGATGTGGCGCCATGATATAATAGCAGCCATGCTGCCGTGAAGAACCACAAATGGGCAAGCTGATAGCTAGGGTATCAGCCGAGCTTATCACAAGGAGGTTACAGTGAACCTGACCGCTAAAGTAAAAGAGCGCGCCAGAGCGCTGGGAGCTGACCTGGTGGGCATAGCTCCGGTGGAGCGTTTTGATGCCGCCCCCGACTCAGGAAAGCCCCAGTATTATATGCCAGAGGCTAAAAGCGTCATCGTCATCGCTACCCGCATACTGAAAGGTATCTGCGACGTTTTCGGGTCGTTCGAGGCAGAAGGCAAAACCATCAGCCCCCATTTCTGGCACGGCTATTCACAACTGAACTGGGCTAACTCCTGGATAGCCATCCAGGTGGGCATATTGCTGGAAGACAACGGCTATAAAGCCCTGCCGTTCCCACCCACCGGCATTCACTACCGTCATATCGATAAAAACGAAGACCTCCCCGATTTCTACAATAAGCATGCGGCAGTGGCTGCCGGCTTGGGCGAGTTCGGGCTGAATAGATTGCTGTTAACGCCTCAATTCGGCGCCCATCAGAGGCTGATCCCCGTGGTGACCAGTGCCCCCCTCGACCCCGACCCCATGTACCGCGGGCCCCAGCTCTGCCGTCCCGAAGAATGTAACCGTTTTTGCGTCAGGACCTGCCCGGTGAAGGCGTTCCAGGATAAACCGGTCTCCGTCAACATCGGCGGCCGGGTTTTTGAATACCCCACCCTGAATTCGCAGCGATGCAAGTTTCAGAGCCTCGGCGGCAAATACATGCGGGGCAAAGCCATGTTCCCAGCACTGCCATCCGATGAAGAGCTGCCCGAGATTATGAAAAATCTGATGCAAAAGATGAATCCGCATGACCGGACTTTCCACATGTTTACCTTCGGCCCTGCCTGCGGCGATTGCTATGTGAAATGCCCGGCACCATGGAAGTAAAGGATAGCCATGCCTGAAATCATTGCCGTGTTCGACCTGGAAGGCACGCTGTGCCAGGGCGGACAGCTCATCTGGCGAGCCTTCATCAAGAGATGCTATCAGCAGCGCGGCGGCATCTTCAGAATCATCAGGTATATCATCTCCCAGACGGTGCTTGCCTATCTGCACAAGCTGGGACTGAGGAGCGAACAGAGCACCCGCGTCAACGCCATCAAAGGCATGGCTACCCTGCTCAACGGGCTGAGCCGCAATGAAATGAGCCAGTTCGCCGAACTGCTGGCGGATCAGGTCACGGCAACGCTGCGCCCCGATACCGCCGGGTTGCTTAAAAAGCACCGCGGGCAGGGGCACCAGGTGATACTGGTTTCCAATTTGTTCCAGCCACTGCTGGAAGCGGTGGGGCGGAGGCTGGGGATACACCACATCGTGGGCACCGGACTGGAACTGAACAGCACCGTCTACAGCGGGCGGGTATCCACCCCCATCTGCAATGACAAGCAGCGAGCCACCATGATTAAACAGTACCTGCGGCAGGCGGGGATTGAGGTCGACTTTGGACAGAGCTACGCCTACGGCGACACCAAGTGGGACAAACCCGTGCTGGAGCTGGCAGGGCATCCGGTGGCGGTCTACCCCGACGAGGAGCTAAGAGCATATGCACAGAGTCGTAGCTGGCAGGTTATAGGATAGCCCCCTCCCCTCCATTTTCGTCATTCTGAGTCCGCCGCAGGCGGACGAGAGAATCTCTTCACTACACATTACCTTTCCCATTCCAGAGGCTGGTGCAGGTGTGGAAGGGTCGCCATTCGGCTCCCGTGAAGCGATGGCTGCGGGCGATTATTTAATGCTGGCGTGATATTCCTGTAGAGACCTGACCCCAGCTTTGCCATGGAGGTAGGCGGCGATGCCTTTGGCAGCAGCAGCCGCCGCCGCCAGCGTGGTGATATAGGGTATCTTGTACTTGACCGCTGCCTTGCGGATATAGGAGTCGTCTTGCTGGCTCAGCTTGCCGCTGGGGGTGTTGATGACCAGTTGTATCTCTTTATTCATGATGGCATCACCAATGTTGGGACGCCCCTCCTTCATTTTGAGAATCGGCTCCGCCGGAATACCGCGGCTGGCCAGGTACTGCTGTGTGCCCTGGGTGGCCCTGATTTTGAAACCGAGGTCTACAAGCTGCCTGGCCATGTCAGCCAGGTCAGGTTCTTCTTTCACCGCTACGGTTACCAGAACCGTGCCCCGCTCCGGAAGCCGCTGCTGTGCCGCTTCATATGCCTTGTAAAAGGCCAGGCCGAAGGAGCTGGCCATGCCCATCACTTCCCCGGTGGAGCGCATCTCCGGACCCAGCACCGGGTCTACCTCGGGGAACATGGGGAAGGGGAACACCGCTTCCTTGACCCCGAAAAAGGGAATTGTTCGCGGCCTGATATCGAGGCCGTCAATCTTCTGCCCCTGCATCAGTTGCGTGGCCACCCTGGCCATGGACAGGCCACAAACCTTGGAAACCAGCGGCACGGTACGCGATGCCCGCGGATTGGCTTCCAGCACATAAACCACGTCTTTACAGATGGCATACTGCATATTCATCAGCCCGACCACGTTAAGCTCCAGGGCGATTTTTTTAGTGTATTTGTAAATAGTATCGATATGCTTTTGAGGCAGGCTGACCGGCGGGATGACGCAGGCGGAATCGCCGGAGTGGATGCCCGCCAGCTCAATATGCTCCATCACTGCCGGTACGAAGGCAGTGACGCCATCGGAAATGGCGTCTGCCTCCGCCTCGATGGCATGTTCCAGAAACTTGTCTATCAGTATAGGGCGGTCAGGAGTCACGTCCACCGCCTTGGCCACATACTCTTTAAGCATCTCTTCATCATAGATCACCTGCATGCCCCGCCCGCCCAGCACGTATGACGGCCTCACCATGAGCGGATAGCCCAGCCGGGCAGCAATTTCCAGCGCCTCATCCAGATTTTTGGCCATCCCCGAATCCGGCATGGGAATGTTCAGTTCCTTCATCCGCTGGCGAAAGCGGTCCCTGTCCTCAGCCAGGTCAATGGACTCGGGCGAGGTGCCCAGTATGTTCACTCCCGCCGCTGCCAGCTCATTGGCAATATTGAGCGGCGTCTGGCCGCCGAACTGGACGATAACGCCTTCGGGCTTTTCCCTGTGGTAAATGCTGAGGACATCTTCTACCGTGAGCGGTTCGAAGTACAGCTTGTCCGAGGTATCGTAATCAGTGGAAACGGTCTCTGGATTGCAGTTGACCATGATGGTTTCATAGCCCCCATCCCGGAGGGCAAAGGCAGCATGGACACAGCAGTAGTCAAACTCTATGCCCTGCCCGATGCGATTGGGACCGCCGCCCAGTACCATCACCTTGCGGCGATTGGTCACGGTGGTTTTATCAGGAGCGTTATATGTGGAGTAGTAGTAGGCAGCATTTTCCACACCGCTGACAGGAACAGCATTCCAGCACTCCACCACTCCCAGCGCAATGCGCCTGTCGCGGACCTCCTTTTCAGTTAAGCCCAGCACCTGCGCCAGGTAGCGGTCGGCAAAGCCGTCCTTCTTGGCCTTTATCAGCAGTTCGTCCGGCAGCTTGTTGCCTTTATATCTCAGTATTTGTTCTTCCAGCTCCACCAGCTCCTTCATCTGCTGGATGAACCAGGGCTTGATATACGTTTTTTCGCAAAGCTCCTGGATGCTGGCGCCTTTGCGCAGCGCCTCATACATGATAAACTGCCGCTCGCTGCTAGGATAGTTGAGCAATTTCATCAGCTCCGGCAGCGATTTCTGGTGAAAATCCCGGGCGAATCCCAGTCCATAACGGCCGTTCTCCAGGGAACGTATTGCCTTCTGGAAGGCTTCTTTATAGTTTTTGCCGATGCTCATCACCTCGCCCACGGCGCGCATTTGCGTGCCCAGCTTGTCTTCAGCATCGCGGAACTTCTCAAATGCCCAGCGGGGGAACTTCACCACCACGTAATCGCCGGAAGGGGTGTACTTCTCCAGTGTGCCATCCCGCCAGTAGGGTATTTCCTCCAGGGTAAGCCCGCCGGCGAGCTTGGCGGAGACCAGGGCAATGGGAAAACCGGTAGCCTTGGAAGCCAGTGCCGAAGAGCGCGAGGTGCGCGGATTGATTTCAATCACCACCACCCGTCCGGTTTTGGGGTCATGGGCAAACTGGATGTTAGTGCCGCCAATCACCCGTATCGCCTCCACAATTTTGTAGGAATATTCCTGGAGTTTCTTCTGCAGCTCGGGAGAAATGGTCAGCATCGGCGCCACGCAGTAAGAGTCGCCGGTGTGAACTCCCATAGCGTCGACGTTCTCGATAAAGCAGACGGTAATCATCTGATTTTTAGCATCGCGCACCACTTCCAGCTCCAGCTCCTCCCAGCCCAGCACCGACTCCTCCACCAGTATCTGGCCGATAAGGCTGGCGGAGATGCCGCGGCTGGCTACCACGCGCAATTCTTCGACGTTATATACCAGCCCGCCGCCGGTGCCACCCAGGGTATAGGCAGGGCGGATTACCACGGGATAGCCCAGCTCCGCTGCTACTCGCTCGGCATCCTCCACGGTGTATACCGCCTCGCTCTCAGGTACATCTATGCCCAGGGCATTCATGGTTTTCTTGAACTCAATGCGGTCCTCCCCGCGAACGATGGCATCAAGGTCAACACCTATTATCTTCACCCCGTATTTTTCCAGCACTCCAGCTCGGGCGAGCTGGGCACCTAAGTTAAGTCCAGTCTGTCCGCCCAGGTTAGGCAACAGGGCATCTGGGCGCTCTTTCTCGATAACCTGAGTCACCGCTTCCAGCGTCAGCGGCTCGATATAGGTGGCATCAGCCGTGCCGGGGTCTGTCATAATGGTGGCTGGATTGGAATTGACCAGCACAATTTTATATCCCAAACCCCGCAGCGCCTTGCAGGCCTGCGTGCCTGAATAGTCAAATTCACACGCTTGCCCGATGATAATGGGACCGGAGCCGATAATCATTACTTTGTTGATGTCATGTCTCCTGGGCATGCTGGAGCCTCCTTGAACGTGCTACCTGGGCGAATAACAATACAGACAAGAAACAGCGCTAAACCTCCACCCCACAGGCCGCGTCAATTATAGCACAGAGGGAGGAGAACTTACTATTCATGTAAGAAAGGCAAGGGAACTATACTCGATAGCAGACTTCGGGGAGCTTCTTGTCCGGGTTACTGGCGCGGACGTAGCGGAGCATGTGGCTGACATAGGTGATGACCAGTCCCGCCAAATCCTCGCCCGACACGAGGTTCAGGCGCTCACCAGAGAACAATACCCTGAGGTTACCGGGAAATTCATCATCGGCACGATTATACACGAAATGCACCACCACTCCGGGATAAATCTCTTTGCTCACCGCCCAGTCCTCTTTGATGCCTAAGGATTCAACCTTGCCACCGATGAAGTCAGCCAATCCTGCCACATCGGTGACAAACCCCAGAGCCTCCTGGCGGAGTTTCAAGGCTCTTGCAATTTGCCCGGAATGAGGGCTGACAGCGCCCTCGATTTCCTTGAGGCTGACCAGCTTTGTTACGTTATCTGCCATAGCCAATTCCTTTCGCTACTTGTTGCCGGCAGGGCTTGTTTCCACAGGATAGCCGGCCTCTTTCCAGGCACTATACCCGCCTTTCAACACCTTCAGGTTCAAAACACCTTTGTCAACCAGTTCCAGTGCCGCACGGGCACTTGTCCGCTCATTTGGTCAGGCTCAGTAGAGTACCAGCTCTCTATCAGGAGGGGCTGTCCATTCTCCTGCAGTGATGGCAGCCATCGGTGCCGATACCGCCCCTTTGATATGGTCAACATCATATTCTCCCTTAGACCGGTTGTCCACAACCAGGATGTTCGCCCCGCTCTCCACTTTTTGCCGGAGTTCCTCTATGGTGATGCGGGGCACCATGTCCGAGGGCGAGGGTTTGTCAGAAGGCTGGCTCTGGGCTGGGGCTGGTGGAGGTTGTGGCGCAGCCGGCGCTGGTGCTGGCACAGGTTGAACGTCTACCGGGCATGTCCCGGCAGATTGCCCCGGGGCTAATGCTGGCACCGGCGATGCACAGGCAATAACGGGAACCAGAAAAATCAGGACGATTAAAGATATCAATCGGTTCACTATCGCTCTTCTGCTTATCCCCAACGCTGCTCACAGCCCGAATTTGGTTAAGACTTCCTGAGCCCCCACCCGCAGCGGTGAGCCTTCCGGGAGCTCGGGTATCGGTTTCCCTTTGATTTCCAGTTCGGGCAGGTTGGGGTCCTCAGGTATAGTAGCGATAAGGTTAAGCCCAAAGTCCTTGATTGCCTGGGCTAACTCCGGCGGCAGGCCATTTTTCAGCCGGTTCACCACCAGGCCGACCTTGCCCACCCTGGTTCGCATCTCCTTAATCAGGTCCTTCACCCTAGCTGCGGCAGTAAGCCCGCGCATGGTAGGGTCGGTAACCACCAGCAAATAATCGACATCCTGCGTGGTCTGGCGGCTGATATGCTCCAGGCCGGCTTCACTATCGACCACCACGTAGTCGTAGTTTTTGGCCAGGCGGTCAATGGACACGCGCAGTATATGGTTGGCGGCACAGTAGCAGCCCGGGCCTTCCGGACGTCCCATAGCCAGCAGGTCAACTTTGGACGACTCCACCAGTGCCTCTCGAATTTTCCTGTCGAGAAGGTCCTGCTTGGAAACACCGGGGTTGGCACGTCCCTTGGTTATTTCTTCGGTCACGTCCTCGCGGGCATCACCGACTGTCGCTTCCAGCGGCAATCCCAGGGCATTATTGAGGTTGGTGCTGGGGTCAGCATCGATAGCCAGTACCACTCCTTTCCTGGATAATAAGTCGATAAGCATCGAGGAAATAGCGGTCTTGCCCACACCGCCTTTCCCGGCTACGGTAAACGTTTTGGTCATATTGGCTCCTTTTTAACTCTCACCCCTGACCCCTTTCTCCACCCCTTCAACCTCCTCTTATACGGAAGAGGTCGTACTTTCAGACTCTGGACTTAAACTACCCAAGTGATGATTGTAACACCTTGTGCTAGTTAAGTAAAAGAACTTTAGTCACATCATTTGCAGCAATAAGAAGAGTCATGTGGAGCTTTTGACCTCGGCGGGAGGGACCAGGCTGGGTGGCGACAGCTTGACCACAGCGTTGTATTCCTTGGGACAGACCAGCTTGCAACTACTGCATTTAGTGCACTTGGTCTGGTCGATTACCTTGATGCCTTTTTCATTGGATTTAATTGCCTCCGCGGGGCAGGCCAGAACACAGTGCTCGCAGGCACGCTGGCACTTTTCCGGGAGGATATAGTAAGCGATAAGCTCTTTGCACACCAGCGCCGGGCAGCGTTTCTCCAGAATATGCGCGGCAAACTCGTCACGGAAATAGCGAATTGAGGTCAGCACGGGATTGGGCGCCGTCTGCCCCAGCCCGCAGAGGGAGCCATTCTTAATATCCTCGCCCAGCTCCACCAGCAAATCAAGTTGCTCCATGGTGCCTTTGCCGGTGGTGATATCCTCCAGAATATCCAGCATCTGCTTGGTGCCCAGCCGGCAATGGGTGCATTTGCCGCAGGACTCTTTCTGGGTGAAATCGATAAAGAACCTGGCGGTATCCACCATGCAGTTGTCCTCATCCATGGCAATGACACCGCCGGAGCCCATAATGGCGCCAGCCTTACGCAGCGAATCGAAATCAACCGGCGTCTCCAGCATACTTTCAGGCAGACAGCCACCTGACGGGCCACCGATTTGCACCGCCTTGAACTTTTTCTTATCCCTGATGCCGCCGCCGATATCGAAAATCAGCTCGTGCAGAGTTGAGCCCATGACCACCTCCGCCAATCCAGTGTTCACCAGCTTGCCCGCCAGGGCAAACACGGCAGTTCCTTTACTGCCGCTGGTGCCCATGCCGGCGAACCAGACCGCCCCATGCTCCAGTATCAGCGGGACATAGGCAAAGGTCTTTACATTGTTAAGAACAGTGGGCTTGCCCCATAAGCCTGCCTTTACTGAGTACGGAGGCCTGGAACGGGGCATGCTCCGTTTCCCTTCGATGGCATACATCAGCGCTGTGGACTCACCGGCGACAAAAGCGCCGGCTCCCTCAGCTATTTCTATATTGAGGCTGTAATTGCTGCCCAGGATCTTGTCCCCTAAAAAACCGTAATCCTTTGCCTGCGCCAGAGCCATCTTCAGCCGCTCGATAGCCAGCGGATACTCCGCCCTGATATAAATAAAGCCCTGGTGCGCATCGATAGCATGGCCCGCGATAATCATGCCTTCCAGCACCTGATGCGGGTCGCTTTCCAGGATAACCCTGTCCATGAACGCCCCGGGGTCGCCTTCATCAGCATTGCAGATGATATACCGGGGCTGGACTTCAGCCAGCCGGCACTGCTCCCATTTCTCTCCGGTGGGGAAACCAGCGCCACCCCGACCCCGCAAGCCCGACTTCTTTACCTCTTCGATGATAACCACGGGGTCCATATTCAATGCTTTTACCAGGCTGCTGTAGCCGCCGTTAGCAATATAATGCTCGATATTCACCGGACTGATATAGCCGCAGTTGCGCAGTATCAGCCGGTATTCGTGCTCAAAGCGGGATAGCTCGGGAATATAAACCGCCTTGCCGTCTCCACCAGCGACAGTGCCCAGCGCCAGGTCGAGGCAGGGGTCATCGCCCATCACATAGCCATCGACCAGAGTGGGGATAATTTGAGGGCTGACATGGTGGTAGCAGACGGTAAAGGCACCGGGTTTGATTATGGTAACCAGCGGCTCCAGGGAGCAAAGCCCCAGGCAACCTACTTCAGATACTATGGCTCTGGCATTCTGCCGCATCAGCTCGTTCCTTAGAGCATCGAGCACCTTCAACGAACCGGCGGCGCGACCACAACTGGCGGTGCCCACCAGGATATGGGGAATTTCACCATGGTACAGGGAATCCCAGTTGGATTTTGCCTGTTTTTGAATTTGGTCAAAGGTTAACAACCTCTCACCCCTGCCGCCTCTCTCCTTCAATAAGGAGATAAGAGAAGCCTATTGTTGCTCCTGTGTCACTGGTTTAATGGTTACCAGCACTTCCTCCACTTTCTGGGCATTCATCCTGGGGTGGACGGTTTCATCTATGACCACCACCGGAGCCAGCGCACAGCAGCCAACGCAGGCTACCCGGTCCAGGCTGAACTCTTTATTTTCGGTAATGCCCCCCACATCGACTTTCAGCTCCCGTGCCATGGCTTCCAGGACCAGCTTGCCACCAGCCAGATGGCAGGCAGTGCCCATGCACACGTTCACCGGATGCTTTCCCAGTGGACTGAAACGGAACTGATTATAAAAAGTGGCGACGCCGTAGACTGCCGTCCCCGGGATTTCCAGGAACTCAGCAATCTTCAGCATCGCCTCTTTAGAGATATATCCTAACTTTTTCTGGACAGCCTGGAGAAGCGAAATTAAGTAGCGCCTGTCTTTTTTATCAGGTGTCAGGACATCCGATAGCTGCTTCTCTAGTTCTTCCACTGTTTCACGAGAGATGGCAGGTAAGCTGGTATCTCGCTGGCTTCCCTGGGCCCAACGATAATCTCCCAGCCCGGCAGAGCTTCTTCCAGCTCTCCCTTGATGCGGGCTACTTTGCCGGGGATAACCAGCTTCCGGTGCTTGACCTTGCCTTCAACCCCATACTTCTTCACATAGGGGCCGATGGAATCACCGCTGAATTTACCAGCCGCCCAGCCGGTGAGCACACCCAGTCCTTCAGTGTCCTTGACGCAGAGCCAGGACGGTATCTTGCTGCCTTCCACTTCCGAGGCTACAATGAAGTAGGTCAGTGCCCAGTTGCTGGTGATCAGGACAGGCGAGTTCTCATTCGGCTCACCTATTTCGTAGACCTTTTCTTCCACGGACATCGGTATGCGCGGGTCGGTGTAGATATTTAGCCTCAGCACCAGCAAAGGCAGCAATGAGCTGGCATCAAAATCAGAAAGAACGATAATGCCGGGATACTTGATAACAAACATCGCCGCCAGCAGCACTTCCCTCATCTTGTCCTTAGCCATGAAGCAGGGGAAACCAATGGTGGGATAGCCCAGCGCCCGGAAGCTCTGCTTCAAAGCCGCCCGGCGAATGAAAGTCTGGTCTTTGATCGCATCCAGCATATTTCGTGAGCCGGGGTCAAGCACTATCTCGTCTAGTCCGGCTTCCTTCAATTTGGTGGTAAGAGGTATCAGCTCCTCGATGCTCTTGCCTCTAACCGCCACTGGCGTCGGCGACCCCTTAATGCCAGCAATTACTTTGTCGATATTATCACTGGTAACCGGATAGAGCAAGGGTTTCTTGTCACCGCAGATGGCTCGTGCGGCCAGCAGGGCGTCGGTATCCTCACTGATGAGGACGATGGGGAAGTCAGCGCTGCTGCACACTTTCTTTACCAGGGCTTCGAATTTTGCTTTGTCTCCTGACTCGAACTGAAGCGCCAAGAGGTTTGCCTTCAAGGTCACGCCCACCCAGGGGAACTGCAATTCCTTAAGCTTCTTCATCTTCTCGTCAACTCTGGCGTCGGGCTCTTTATCTGAAATAAGCAGGGCAATGCCCGGCTTATTCACAAAGGTCTTTTCATGTCGGTAGATAACTTCCTCATTGCCGATTTTCAGAGCATTACTGCCTGAGCCGATGGTAACCAGCTTCACTGGCGGTGCCAGGGCATCTTCCAGTTCAGCCTTTACTTCTGGAGCCAGATAAGGGCATTTATCCACGGTAGCACCACCGCTCGCCAGCTTCATGGCAAAAGCAAAGCAGGTGGGAAAGCCACATTCGCGACAGTTCTTTTTACCGGCATCAGGAAGCCTCTTGACGACATCAGTTCCTTTAAGTGCCATGTCAATCCTCCTAGTTTATGTTATACGGGAAGCTGTACCTCGCCCTTAACCCAGGGATGACCCTTCCGATCCAAGAATGCAATCAGTTCATCCACATTTTTGGCATCGTCTTCAGTAGCTATCTTATCAAACAAATCGGCGGGTATATCATCCTTGAACCGCTCCTTAATCTCCTTGGGCATCCAGACGCATCGCTTCAAGCCGCCATCAGCCTGGACGAACTTCGGCGAGCGCAGATATTCCAGTGAAATGCCCATGAAGCCTTCTACCTGCCGGCCACCGCTGGTGTCAGCTGCCATAGTGGAGAACGGTTTCCCGGTTACGGTATTGCCCACAAAATCGCGGTGGACGACGCCGAAGGCATCCACCTCTGGTATATAGAACCAGATTGCCTGGAAGCAACCGCAGGAAGTATGCGGATATTCAAAAGCGCTGTACAGATAAACGCGGGTATAGGCACCCATCGATTTCTCTGCTCCCAAATTATTAACGCCGGAAAATTCACCCCTCACCGGGTCAATAACATCGCCTTTTTTCACTTCCTGCACCGGTCCTTCGGGGTCCAGCTTGTAAGCAGCTCTGCCGTCAAACCAGCTTATGGCTCCGCAATTGGCCACCCTTTCCGGGGTTGCCACGCAGATATGAGTGGGAGCGAAGCTCTGGCATAGAGCGCAGCTATAAAATTCCTGGACATCCTCGTCCTTCAAGCCGCGGGCTCTCTCGTCCCTGGCTTTATAGACGGCTTTGGCTTTGGCCAGAAGCTCTTCAACCTTCTTTTCATCGGTGACAAAGGTTATGGAGATTTTCTCAATAACGTCCAGTTCTGAGGTATACAGGAACATCAGCATCTGGCCGAGGACATTAAAGGAATTGAGTCCTTTGCCATAAGCAGCCTTACCCAGCCTGATCCAGATTTCATCTCTCTGGTTCATGTGGTACAGACCTTCAATATAGTTGGCATAGAGGTGTATTCTGCGCTCGAATACAGGCTCCATGTCCTTTTCCAGCTTGGCTCCGGCAACATCGATCATCACGGCGAAGGAGTAGTTATCTCCTTCTTTAAGTTGATTGATATCCGGGCCGATAACGTTTACCTTCTCGTGCTCCACTTCATCCATGTTCTTCAAAGTAACCAGCTCGAACTTCGACTTTGACTTGGGGCCGCCGAAATCGACGTAAGCATCGGCTTTCCTGATTACTTCGCCTTCATACTGGGGACCAACATCTACCGGGAACATTCCTGCCATTTTGTTTTTATGCCTCCTTTTCCTTTAAATTAGCGATCAGTTTTTCCAGAAATTCCTTCCACTGCTCATCCTTTCGGTAGTTGGGAAGAGAATAGCTGGCATTGGGATAATAGAATTTGCACAGGGTCATGGTTTTCAGGTGCGGGGCAAAATGCTTCAGCGTGGACAATCCCTGCTCAGCAAGGTCAGTCCTGAAGCCGATGAACATCACCAGGTCATGATTGCCCTCTTTCTTGACCCCTTTCCAGGCCGGGTCCTTGAGATGGTTGATTATCTCAATGATGTCATAGCTGCTGGCGGGATCAACGCCCATCTCCATCAGCTTTTTCTTGGTATGAGCGGTAGCGCAGATAGGTATGTTCAAAGCCTTGGCTATCTCCAGCGCATATTCAATAATGGGCTTTCCCAGCAACGACCTGGTTACCGCCCAGCTACCAACTACCAGAAGCGGCCTGGTAGCCCGTTTGATCAGGTGTCCGTACTCTGCCGGGTCCTCGATGAGCTTGGAGTATTTGGTCCCCGTCATGGTGTTCACAGAGTGATAAGGGAGAACTGTAACTGCCATTTTAAACCTCCTTAATCTTTACTAAAGGATTTCATACTTTCTTTTCCCATCTAGTGTACTACAGCATCAATAGGAACTTCAGACGGATAGGTGCCGATGAGTGTGGGCAGGGTAAGAACCGGCTTCTCTTTCCAGCCGACCTTCTCCAGGTACGGCATTACCTCCTTCTTATAAAAGATAGGAATGTCGGAAGCCTTCCTGATAAACAGGTGCAGGTCATCGGGCAGAGTTCCCATATATTGCTTGTGCAAAGAAATGTAGTGGGTGAGCTTGAGCTGTCGTCCCTGAGGAGTATCGTTCTTCCTGATGCACAGCTTGGCCATGGTGACGATAGCTCTCTCCTTGGACTCCACCACGGTAATCAGGTGCTCTGGAGACGGCTCTCCAGTATTCACCAGTTTCTTCTCACGTCCATCCATGACTGTCCAGTCATCTTCTTCCTTACGGCTGATAAACAACCGCCGATATTTGGCTGAATGCGGGCCGACCACCACAGGAATACCCATTCTGTTGCATCCAGTAGCGATGGTGGCCGCCTTCTGGGAGTAAGCGCCCCAGGCTAAACCGCAGGCGCCAACGCGGTTCAGGATATAGTCAGCGATAACCTCGTAGTTACCTCTTAGCGGTAATGTAGCAAAGATATTGGCCACCTTCATGGCAGCGCCGGTGATATGGGAATTGGCCACACAGGACCCGACGTTCAGAACGCCGCCGGCGTCAAAGGTGGGCGGGTATTTTTCATAGATGGTCTTGCCCTCAGCGTCCTTCTTCATACCAGCCGCCATCGCCGAACAACCGCTGAGCACCACAATGAATTTCCTCTTGGCGAACTCCTCGGCGATATCGGCCACTTCCCGGTAGTCCTCAGGGTAGTTAGAGCATCCCACGATGGCAATTATGCCGGGGATAGTGCCCAGAACAATGGGGGCACCCACTTTTCTGATCTCGGTATCGGTAATGGGCCCACGGCCTGACCTTATGTTAAATTCTTCCCAGCTAGCAGCAGCCTGCATCATGTGGAGGATAGGTACCTGACGCGGACATTCCTGAGCGCATTTGCCGCAGCCGATGCACTTGTTGAATACTTCAACCAGCGGCTGTAAATCGCCGTTCTTAGCAGCTTCGATAGCATCGCCTACGTGCAACAGATTGGGACAAGATTGGCTGCAGAGGTTGCATAGCCGGTGATTCTTCGCCATTTCCGGCACCTGCTCCTTGGTTACCAGTACCTTCTTTCGCTTCGGCGCTATTTCCAGGGCTACTTTCACTATCACCTCAGCCGCTTTATCCGGGTCCAGAACCAATACCTGTTTACCCTGCCTGACCACATCCTCGACAATATGGTCGGCTTCCTGTTTGCTTACATCGTCAAAGCCATAGCAGGTCTTGTCTGAAGTGGCAATTACTGCTGTACCCAATTTGGCAGCCTCAATAGGAACGTCAGTTCGGATGCACTGCTCATCGGTAACAATAACGTCAGCAATACCGGTCCTGATGAACCAGAGTTGGCGAGACAATGGACCAATTACCTTTGCCCTGCTGCTGTATCTGGTCACCTCCAGAGAGGTGCAGCAGATACCGGCAACCTCCACCTTATCCTGCAAGCTGTTCTGGTTCAGGTAGTCAACAATGGGAATTGCCGTCACAGGGTTATGCCCGATTAAGCAAATGACCGGCTTGGTCCTGTCCACGGCACCCCAGCCCAGGCCAACTAGAGGAGTATCAGCTTTACAGGAGGGATAGCCGAAGCCCACAATCTGAGCGATATCGGCTACTTCCATAACTAGATGGTCGAGCATGGAAATATGGAAGGCTTTAGATTCATAGTCCAGGTTAGAGCCTTCATTACCCGTGTGCAGCGAGGAAACGACATGGATGAGCTGGCTCTCAGCATAGTCCATGACCTTTTCCAGGTCACCAAGAGTTTCTGGCTTTAGTCCCATGATGGTTCTGACATGGGGTGCTTCTACTAAAATCGCATCTCCAAGATTAATCTTGTAATCCCTGCCGAATTTCTCAATCATGTAGTGGAGCACATGGCGCGCATGGCCTCCATGTGCCGCCATGCCCATGCAGCAGGCTAATGCCACAATCCTCCCTTGCTGAGTGGCAATATCGATACCGCAAGCGCCCCTCCTATCCTGGGTGAGGTCGCATTTGCCGTAGGTACAGAAACAACACATGTCGCACATGGGGGCATAGAACGGCTTATAGGTCTTGAGCAATCTGCGGTCCCAGTTCCTTAAATCCGGCAACTCCGGCATGGGAGTATGCCCCACCGGTTCCCAGTTGTCCTCAGCCCTGATGATTTCCTCAACCTGCTGCTTTCGTAAACTTTTCTTCTTTGCTGCTACTGCCATTAGATTAACCTCCTTTAATACCGTGAATTCAAGTAGTCTCACATTTGATTATAATAACATTAGGAATTATTATCAAAATATTACAGCTTCCCTTCGATAACCTCCTTCATATATTTACAGCTATCGGGATGCCGCACTACCGCCAGATTAGCTCCGGCGAGAAGCAGGCTGACAGCTGCCACGCTCTCCCAGAGTATGCCCTGCTCCTTGCTCACCTTCGCCTGTTTGGTTTTCCAGTTTTCATTGCCCAGGTCAGCAATGACCGGCATCTGCATGGTGTTATCGCCGAACATAATGCCGATGTGTTTGGTTCTCTCCATGATAGTAAAGCTATACTCCATGCCATAGCCCAGGGCTGAGCTCAACGGGTCAATCACAATCCTGTCCGGCGGTACGGTTTTCAGCAGCTTTACGTTCAATTCTTTTTCCAGATTAATGTCTATGGGAGTCTGAGCGATGATGCTGTGGCCGTGGTCTATAGCTGCCTTACTGATAGGCTCGAAGTTCTCCTTGACCACCGGGCCGATGAGCAGCTTCTCGCCAGAACAGGCCGCTGCCACCTGAGTCAAGACCTCAACATCCTTGGCCTCGTCACCGCAGCCGTAGATAATGACCGGCGCCTTTACCGAGTCCACCACTTTCTTCACCGTGGCGGCAGCCTTATCGGCTGAAGCATTGTTTCCCGCTGGATCGGTGCTCATTAGCCGGAGGCAAATTGAATCGGCGCCGTAGTCAAGAGCTTTCTTGGCCCAGGCAACCGGGTCCGCCAGCACGTCTTTATATGGTTCGCGCACCCATTCCGCCCAGCCTGCGGGGTCTATATCCCAGAGCTCCAGGGCAAGCTTGGGTCGATTTTGAATTGCTCCCTCAAAAAAATGAAAGGGAAGAACGCTCTCCCCTCCAATTTTTATAGCTTTATCACTCTTGCCGATGACCACCTCTGCCACTTTGCCACTATAGGTTTCTACCGGTGCTTTGTATTCCATGTGTCTACTCCTTATGCTAGATTTCTCTATAGAGTGCTACATTTCCAGCCAGGCATGGGAATAGAGCGTCTTGCCCGTGAGCACTTTAGCAGTCTTTACATAATCCTGTTCTTGTTTGGACAAAGAGGACAAGGGTATCTCCTCACCATCCATGGTTTTATAGATAAGGTCGACAATCTTGGGCATTTTCCCTTGGTTTAGGGCGATAAGCTCGGGGTCAAGAACATCGGCAATCGCCGAATACAGCCCCCGCCTGCCCAGCATCACCATATAGGTGCGGTTGAGAATGCCTCTGAGATGGTCCGGCGTGCCATTGGAGACATTTGACAAACCAATGGTCGATTTCACGCCCGGTAACAGGTCAGCCAGTATGGCGATAAAATCACCGGCTTCAGCGACCTGCTTCTGGTCGGCGCTGACCGGCAGGATAATGGGGTCAACCCAGATATCCTCATTGGGGATTCCCATTTCATTGGCCAGGGCTACCGTCTCCATGATGCTTTCCGTCCTGGAGTCGATATCCGGAGGGCAACCCTTGTCGGTAATAACCGATATCACCACGTCGGTATTATATTTCTTGGCTAAAGGAAGCATTTTCTCTTTGCTGACCGCTTTGCCTGAGGAAGAATTGAGCAGCGGCCGCTTCTTGGTGGCGGCTTTTAAACCAGCTTCCATGGCCACGGAGTTCAAGGTATCCACAGAAAGCGGTAAATCGGTAACTGCTTGAATGGTTTCCACCAGCCATCTGGTGGTTTCTTCGGGGTCTTTCTTGGCAGGGCCGAGGTTGATATCGATGTAGTCTGCTCCAGCAGCGGTTTGCTTTTTGGCTAAATCCTGGATAACCATGGGGTCACGGTTCTTGACTGCTTCATTTACGTCTTTGGAGATAATGTGGATGCTTTCGCCAATTAAAACCATCTATGCCTCCTTAATTTTGTAGCGGTAACATACAAAAGGGGAGCTTGCATGCCCCCCCATTTCCCAACGGAAGCCAAAACCAACGGACATTGTACCACTACTATCGCAAACGTGTCAAAACGCCCCACATTGCCCTTTAGACACGACCCCAGAAAAAAGCTTTTTTTTAAGCAGGAATTCTCGCAATAGCCGTTATCTGGATTGCGGAACGACCCTGGGTTTGCCTTTTATTTTGGCGAGTTATATGGTAAAATAAGAAATTGCAATACGTTGTATAATTCGACTTTGCCAACACTATATGTGGGACTTTAGACCACGACTGAAAGCCACTTTTCCCTAGCGTTTTGCCCGTCAAAAAATTTTTGTAGGACTGTAATCTATGGCACAAGACGTAAATCATAAGAACAACTCAGGAAACGGCTCGGAAAGCTACAGCGCTGAAGATATCCGCATACTGGACGGACTGGAAGCAGTGCGCAAGCGCCCGGGCATGTACATCGGCAGCACTGACCAGCACGGGCTGCATCACCTGGTATACGAGATTGTGTACAACACCATTGATGAAGCCATGGCAGGTTTCTGCAGCAGAACCGAGGTCATTATCCGCAAAGACAACTCGGTAACCGTTATAGATAACGGACGGGGCATTCCGGTGGATATTCACCCCGCCACCAAAAAATCTGCGCTGGAAGCAGTGATGACCAAGCTGCACGCCGGAGCCAAATTTGGCGGCTCCAGCTATAGAGTTTCCAGCGGTTTACACGGCGTTGGTGCCTCAGTGGTAAATGCCCTCTCTTCCTGGCTCACTGTTGAAGTGAGACGCGATAGCAAAGCCTATTACCAAAAGTATCAGCGTGGCGTGCCGACGGCAGATGTAAAGGTGGTGGGCAATGCCACTGATACCGGCACCACGGTAACCTTCATGGCGGACTCTGAAATCTTCGGCGAAACTAACTACGACTTCAATATCCTTAGCCAGCGCATGAGAGAGCTTGCCTTCTTGAACAAGAATCTGGAGATATACTTCAAAGACGAGAGAAGCGACAAAGAGCTGACCTTCTTTTTCGAAGGTGGCATCGCCAGCCTGGTGAACCGTTTTAACAAAACCAGGCGCGTCCTGCACATCCAGCCTATCTACCTGTCGGGCAGCGTTAACAGCACGGTGGTGGAAACGGCACTGCAATATAACGACGGCTTTGCTGAGTTCATGCTCAGCTTTGCCAACTGCGTCAATACCATCGACGGAGGCAGTCATCTCACCGGCTTCCGCTCAGCTTTAACCCGTGTCCTCAACGACTACGCACGAAAAAGCAAGCTGCTCAAAGAGTCCGAGCCTAACCTTATCGGTGAAGATGTCAGGGACGGTTTAACCGCGGTCATCAGTGTAAAGGTCACAGAGCCTCAGTTTGAAGGGCAAACCAAAGCCAAACTGGGCAATCCCGAGGTGAAAACTCATGTCGAGTCCGTAGTCGCCGAGGGCTTAACCGTTTACCTGGAGCAGCATCCCGACGCTGCCAAATCGATTATAGAGAAGTGCATCGTCTCTGCAAAAGCCAGGGAGGCAGCACGGAAAGCCCGTGACCTCATCTTCAAGAAGAGCGGATTTGAAGCCGGCACCCTTCCCGGAAAGCTGGCCGACTGCTCGGAGAAAAACCCCCAGGACTGCGAGCTGTACTTGGTCGAAGGTGATTCCGCCGGCGGCTCTGCCAAGCAGGGTCGCGACCGCCGCTTTCAGGCAATTCTACCCTTGCGCGGCAAGATTCTTAACGTGGAGAAGGCGGCAAAGGACAAGGTCTTCAGCCATGAAGAAATCAGGGCAATGATCACAGCACTGGGCGTTGGGATTGGCGAGCAGACCGACCTTTCCCGATTGCGCTATCATCGAATCATAATTATGACTGATGCAGATGTCGACGGTGCTCACATCCGCACCCTGCTGCTCACTTTCTTCTATCGCAATACGCCTGAGCTTATTAGCCAGGGTCATCTCTATATTGCTCAACCTCCGCTGTACCGAATCAAGTCGGGCAAGCAGGAGTTCTGGATTTACTCGGATAAAGAGCGGGACGCCAAACTTAAAGAGCTGAAAAGCAATAAAACAGAGGTGCAGCGCTACAAGGGTTTGGGCGAAATGAGTCCAGAGCAATTATGGCAGACTACCATGAACCCCACCTCTCGAACTCTGCTCAAGGTTGAGGTGGAAGACGCCATGGCAGCCGACTGGGTATTCCACATGCTCATGGGGAATGAAGTGCCACCGCGAAAATCATTTATCCAGGCTCATGCCAAAAGCGTGAAAAACCTGGATATCTAGTCTGCCAGAGCGTAGCGGTACAGCTTCTGTTCCCTGATATAGCTGGCCACCTTATCGGGAACCAGCCCGCTGAGCGACAGGCCATTCACCACACGATTCCTGATATCCGTAGAGCTAATAGCAACAGGAGCGATATCCAGCAGTATGGTGCTCTGTTTTATTCCGGGAACCAGTGCTTCTAGTGCCTCCAGATCGGGCTTGGTGCTGTCCGGTCTGGTGACAGCCACCAGCGAGCACATCTTCACCAGCGCCGCAGGATTATACCACTCGGGCAGTTCATTCAGGCTGTCCCAGCCAACAATAAGAAACAGCTTTGCCTGTGCTCCCAGCTTCTGCTGCAGTACCGCCAGTGTGTCCACGGTGTAGGAAGGACCACGGCGGTCTGCCTCAACTGTCGAGACCTCAAAGTAGGGCTTGTCAGCGATGGCAAGCTCCACCATTTTTATCCGGTGACTGGCTGGTGTAATTTCCCTGTCTGCCTTAAGCCAGGGCTGCCCCGCGGGAACAAAGATAACACGCCTGAGGCGGAGCCTTTGCCTAGCTTTCTCGGCAATAGCCAGATGTCCCAGATGAACGGGGTCGAAAGTGCCGCCCAGTATACCTGTTTTCATCTCAGTCCCGCCCTGTCCTCGGTTTCGGTCGAAATGTTTTTACCGACGCCTCGGTCTCCTCCACAGTAACCTCACCAGTCTTTTCCAGCATGTCGTCAATGGCAGCTATCAGCTCTGTCACCCCCTGCCCGGTGGCCCCGGAAATGAAGTAAGCCTTTATGCCTTCGGACTTCAACAGGTCTTTGATTTCCAGCAGGCGGTCTTGCACCTCGGGCAGGTCTATCTTGTTTACCGCCACTACCTGAGGTTTTTGCACCATCGCTGGCTTGTAAACCTCTAATTCTCTATTCAGCGTGCGTATGTCATCGATCAAATGTGGTGACGTGCCGTCAACCAGATGAAGCAGGACCCTGGTCCTTTCGGCGTGGCGCAAAAAGTCGTGACCCAGCCCCTTACCCAGGTGAGCACCCTCAATTAGACCGGGGATCTCTGCCAGAATAAAAGAGCTATCGCCCAAGCGAACCTCTCCCAGAACAGGTTCAACTGTAGTAAAGGGATAGGCAGCCGCCTTCGGCCTAGCAGCAGAAACAGCAGCCAGCAGCGTCGACTTGCCCACGTTAGGATAGCCGATAATACCCGCATCGGCGATGAGCTTGAGGTCCAGAATGAGCTGTGCCACTTCACCCGCTTCACCCTTCGTAGCTTTTCTAGGTGCCTGGTTTGTTGATGTGGCGAAATGTACATTCCCCAAACCACCTCTGCCGCCTTTGGCCACCAGAATCCTCTGCCCCTCCTGGCATAAATCAGCCAGGAATGTGTTTTCCCCACTTTCCACTTTATCCACCACAGTTCCCAGAGGCACAGCAATTTCTACATCACCGCCTCGCCTGCCAAATTTCTTCTGACCGGCTCCGTTTTTACCTGCTTCCGCCTTGAACATCCTTTTATAGCGAAACAGGGATAGACTGTGAATACTTCTATTCGCTTTCACATATACATTCCCTCCCCTGCCACCATCTCCTCCATCAGGACCACCCAGAGGCACGTATTTCTCATGCCTGAAGCTAATCGCTCCGTCACCCCCCTTGCCTGCCTTTACCATGATTTCCACTTTATTCACAGTATCCACCAAAGTCGATAATTTATAACCCAATATACTACATGATTTCAGTGCATTGTTCTAATAATAACTGATAGTAATTATTAGAGGTGAATAAGTTAAATTATCAATGATTGGCTAAAAGGAAGAAGGGCCGAATTACTATATACGATGGGTTATCAACATTCAGGGAAGATGTTATAAACAGAGTCAAGAGGGGCTTTTACACATGGAATACACAAGAAAGATATTATTTCTTAAATCCCAGCGCTTTCTGGAGCTCGTTGATTGCCCTGGCTAACTGTGGGTTGATACTGGCTTCAGCAGCGACCTTGTCATGACCGTGCAGTATGGTGGTATGGTCTCTGCCCCCCAGCATCTTGCCAATTTCGGATAAAGGATAGTGATTATGCTCGCGCAGTAAGTACATGGTCACCTGGCGAGCCAGGGCTGTTTTTCTATCTCTTCTCTGCCCTGTTAGTGCTTCAGGAGTAAGCTCGTAGTAGCTGGCGACTGCGTCTATGATTTTTTCCGGTGACAGCACGGTATCCTTGCGGCTGTCTCTGGTGAACAGGTCTGCCAGTGCCCTGGTGGCGGTTTTTATGTCCAGGTCTGCTCCGCTGAGCTTGGCATAGGTGATTACCCTGTTTAAGCCGCCTTCCAGTTCGCGCACATTCTGGTGAAACTGTGTGGCGATTAGCTGGAGCACTTCCGGAGATACTGATGCTTTTAACTGCTTCACCTTCAATTTCAGGATAGCCAGGCGAGTTTCCGCATCGGGCGACTTGATGTCTGCGATCAGTCCACCTTCCATACGCGACCGCAGTCTTTTCTCCAGAGCGCAGATAGCTTTGGGCAGGCAGTCGCAGGTGGCCACAATCTGGCAGTTATTTTCATGGAGGTCGTTAAAGATATGGTAGAAGCACTCTTGCGTTTGGACTTTACCACTGAGGAACTGGAAATCATCAACCAGCAGGAAATCAGTGCTTCGATATTTGGAGTGAAAGGCATCAATGGTGTTGCTCTTGAGTGCGATGACGAATTCAGTGGTTAGTTGTTCAGCACTGGTGTAAAGAATCCGGTGACCAGCGGCTTTAGCAGCATGCCCGATGGCCAGCATTAAATGGGTTTTGCCCAGGCCGGTATCGCTATAGATAAACAGTGGATTATACACCTCACCGGGATTTTCAGCGACTTCAAGAGCAGCCGCATATGCCAGCCTGTTCGATTCACCAGTGACAAAAGTACTAAAGGTATACCTGAGATTAAGATTAGCTGCCGCCGCTGATTTGCTGGTTTTAGTGCTTACCCCTCCATCAGCGGGACGGGGCTGTGGCGCTGGTGGCACACTGCTTGGCGACGGTGATTTCACTACAAACCTAATCTCCACAGCATTGCCGACGATGCCGGTCAAAGCCTTTTTGATCAGGGATTTAAGACGGCTTTCCAGCCATTCGGCGACGAAGGCATTGGGAGCGCCGATGACGAAAACATCGTCGCGGTACTTTACACCTTCGGTATCCTTTAGCCAGGTATCAAAATTGGGCTGGGTAACTTGAACTTGCAGCTCGCCCAGAGCCGCTTCCCATATTGCTTGAGGTGATTTCAACCGTAAACCTTTCTAAATTAGGAGCTTTGCTGAACCTGAAACAGGGAAAATAAAGCCCCCCAAAACATAGAGTCTAGACCTTTTCTGTGCTTAGTCGTTCTGCATTCAGATTAAAGCTAAATGAGAAGGGATTTTGGGTTATCTATAATGGCCACCCAACACGTCTCCAAAAACAGTTAAAGCTTATCATGCCCCACTTTCGGGGTGTCAAGGGGGTTTTTGACATAACAGGGGTTTTTAGGCAAAATCTTTTTGATGAAAAAACGCGTCATTTTTATGGGCACTCCGGAGTTTGCCGTGCCTGCTTTGGCAGCATTGCTCGATGAAGATTATCACGTTGCGGCAGTATACACGCAACCTGATAAAGAGGCCGGCCGCGGCCGGCATGTGGCTTCGTCTCCAGTGAAAGAGCTGGCATTATCCCATGGTCTGGAAGTGGTGCAACCGGAAACCCTAAAGGATAAAAGTGTAGTGGCGCGTATAGCCGATGTGACGCCGGACCTGATAGTGGTGGCGGCATACGGGCGTATTATTACTGCGGAAATCCTGGCTCTACCTGAATTTGGCTGCATTAATATTCATCCTTCGCTGCTCCCCCGCTATCGAGGCTCCTCACCCATTGCCTCGGCTATACTGCAGGGAGATGATGTCACCGGCGTTACCATTATGGCAATGGATAAAGGCATGGACACCGGCCCGGCGTTGGCCCAGCGAACCGTACCTGTTGCTGCCGAAGATACCACCGGCTCGCTCACCATGAAGCTGGCTGACATTGGCGCCCGGTTGCTCATCGAAACGTTGCCCCAGTGGTTCGCTGGCGGCATCAAGCCCCAGCCGCAGGATGAGATCCGGGCTACTTACACCAGGGTTATTGCCAAAGAAGATGGCAAGATGGACTGGAGTCTGACTGCCCTGGAGCTGTGGCGATGGGTCAGGGCATATGACCCCTGGCCGGGCTGCTATACCTGGTGGCAGGGGAGACGGTTGAAGGTTATTGAAGCGGTGCCGCTGCCCGGCGGCAAGTCTGAGGAAACAGGCAAGGTGATGGCTTTGCCGGCAGCGGCAAAAACTGCTGTGGGAGTGCAGACCAGGGATGGTATTTTAGGATTGGTGAAAGTACAACTGGAAGGGAAAAGGGCTATGTCTGCCGGCGAGTTTATCAGGGGACAGCGAGATTTTGTGGGCAGCCTTCTGCTTTGACTTTACACTCTGTTTCGCCTAGAATTTATGTTTAAACATAGCAATAAGGCGAAGGGAGTAGAGCCATGTTTTTCTTTGATCCAACGTACTTTCTGTTCATGATACCGCCGTTGATTTTCATGCTTTATGCTCAGGCGAAGGTAAACTCAACTTTCAAGAAGTACTCCGGTGTTGCCAACTCGCAGCGCTTAACCGGCGTTGCTGCCGCTGAGCGCTTGCTCCGGGCTAATGGCTTGGCTAATGTCAAGGTGGAAGGGGTGGAGGGCAGGCTGGGTGACCACTATGACCCGGGCAAGAAAGTGCTGCGGCTGTCGCCGGGTGTAGCCAACAGCGCTTCGGTGGCGGCGCTGGGGGTGGTGGCGCATGAGGTGGGGCATGCCGCGCAGGACAAAACCGGCTACGCCTTTATGAAGTTTCGCACCTCGTTTGTGCCGGCAGCTAACCTGGGCAGCAAGCTGGGATACATCTTTGTTATCCTGGGTATGATCGTTTATGCCTTCAGTCGGCTTGAATTCGGCTTCAGCATTGCTCTCTTTGGCATTTTGCTGTTTTCCCTGGCAGTGATTTTCAGCCTCATCACCCTGCCAGTGGAATACAATGCCAGCAGTCGTGCCAGGCAGATGCTGCAGAGCACTGGCCTGGTCTCGGTGCAGGAGCTTAATGGTGCCAGCGCAGTGTTATCCGCCGCCGCTCTGACCTATGTGGCAGCCACCCTTCAGGCATTAGCCCAGCTCTTCTACTGGGTATTTATGCTGCTGGGCATGCGCGGCAGGAACTAATCCTCTCCTGTCATTGCGAGGCACGGTAGTGCCGCAGCAATCTCGGTGGTGTGCGTGGTGAAGACTTTCCCCAGTTGCTATAACCACTAAGTCCAACTATAATTGCCCCTGAGCCAGCACAATATAATGTAGGGACAGGTTTTTAAACCTGTCCGAGACCGTCAGGTCTGTCCCTACATTTCTTGACCCTGAATCAAGTCACACAAGGAAACTATCTTGACCGAAGAAACCAATCCTACGAACTTCACCGAGCTAAAAGCCATTATCGCCAAACTGCGCAGCACCGAGGGCTGCCCCTGGGACCGGCAGCAGACTCACCTTTCCCTGAGGCCTTATTTAATAGAAGAGTGCTATGAGGTATTGCAGGCGCTGGAAGATGGCGCTCCCCAGAAGCTTTGCGAGGAGCTGGGCGACCTGCTGCTACAGATTATGCTCCATGCCCAGATGGCTGCCGAGGAGGGACAGTTTACTATCGAGGAGGTGGTGCGGGGGCTGAGCGACAAGCTTATCCACCGCCATCCCCATGTCTTCGGTGATGTTGAGGTGAAAGATGCCGTGGAAGTGCGGCATAACTGGGAGGCTTTGAAAAGCGCCGAGCGACAGGGCTATGGCTCACTGCTGGATAGCGTGCCCCGGAGCATGCCGGCATTGTCCTACAGCCAGTCCATCCAGCGCCGCGTTGCCTCGGTGGGTTTTGACTGGGAGAAGACCGAGGATATCCTGGAAAAGCTGGCTGAAGAGGTGGCTGAAATTATCAGGGCGACGGACAAGGAAGAGAAAGCCCGGGAGTTTGGCGATTTGCTGTTTGTGCTGGTGAACATTGCCCGCCGGCTGGGCATCGACCTGGAAACTTCTCTCGCCGGAGCCAACCAGCGCTTTTATCAGCGTTTCGGCTATATGGAGCAGCTCTGCCGCCAGCGCGGCGTCAGCTTCGACGACCTGTCCTTTGACCAGCAAAATGCCCTGTGGGCAGAAGCTAAGAAAAATGTAGGGTAGAATAACTGGTCGGGGAGAGAGGGTTCGAACCTCCGACCTCAGCGACCCGAACGCTGCGCGCTACCAGACTGCGCTACTCCCCGAAACCCCACTATTATAAGCGGCTTTAACTTTCATGGCAAGGATTGTAAACTATAGCCTTACCATGAAGTATGCGGTAATTATCATCGATGGTGCCTCGGGCTGGGCTTTGCCGGAGCGAGGTGGCAAGACCTGCCTGGAGCTGGCACATACGCCGAATCTGGATGCCCTGGCTCAGCAGGGCGTTCTGGGACTGGCGCGGACTGTGCCACAGGGCATGGAGCCCAGCAGCGCCTGTGCCTGCATGTCAGTGCTGGGCTATGACCCCAAAGTTTACTACCGGGGCAGGAGCGCCATCGAAGCCATCAGTATGGGCGTTCCCACCGGGGAAAAGGACGTGGTGTTTCGCTGTAACCTGGTGGCGGTTCGCGATGGCACCATGTGGAGCTATAGCTCAGGTTATATCAGTACCGAAGAGGCCCGCCAGCTTATTACAGCGTTAAATGAAAAGCTGGGCAATGACCAGATTCGCTTTTTCACGGGCACCAGCTACCGCCATATCTGCCGGATAACCGGACGAGAGGATACCCTGGAAGCAGTATGCACACCGCCGCATGACATTTCGGGCAAGCCGGTTGCCGAATTCCTGCCCAAGGGCCAGGGGAGCGATTTGCTGCGTGAGCTTATGGCTCGCTCGCAGGAGGTGTTAAAAGAGCATCAGGTGAATAGGCAGCGCCAGGCAACGGGGGGCATCCCGGCCACGATGCTCTGGCTGTTCTGGGGCAGCGGCAAAATACCGGCGATGCCGCCTTTTAAAGAAGTCTATGGTCTGGATGCTGCCATGACCTCCGGCGTTGACCTGCTCAGGGGCCTGGCCAGGATGGTTAACATGGCAGTGCTGGATATTGCCGGAGTCACTGACGGTCAGGATAACGACTATGCCGCCCAGGCGGCTGGCGCGCTGGAGGCGCTGAAGAAGTATGACCTGGTGGTGGTACACATCGAAGCTCCGGATGAGGCGGCCCATGACGGCTCCATCGAGCATAAAGTAGCCGCTATTCAGAAGATAGACAGCGAGGTAATCGGGCGCTTTTATGCCTGGAAAGCTGACGGGTTGCGGCTATTGATAATGCCCGACCACCCTACGCCGATACAGATTCGGACCCACTGTGATGACCCGGTGCCGTTTTTACTCTATGGTCCAGGGTTCAAACCTTCGGGTGCTGCGGCGTATACCGAGGCGGAGGCTAAACGGACAGGACTCGCTCTCGACGATGGTTATAAAATTATGGACAGGTTGGTGAGAGGTGCTTAGCCTGGTGGCAGGTTTTTCTTTTTTTGATTAAAATACGGGGAAAGGTTTAGATATGGCGCTGGTAGTTCAAAAATACGGCGGCAGTTCGGTAGCTGATGCCGAGAAGATTAAAAATGTGGCTCGCCGGATAGTGAAGACGAAGGAAGCGGGCAATAAGGTGGTGGTGGTGGTCTCAGCGATGGGTGATACCACTGATGAGCTTATCGAGCTGGCCAGGCAGATAAACCCCCGTCCTCCGGAGCGGGAGATGGATGTGCTGCTCTCCACCGGCGAGGTAGTTTCCAGCACGCTGATGGCGATGGCTATCGGCAGTTTAGGGCACCGGGCGGTTAGCCTCAGCGGTGCTCAAGCCGGCATCGAGACGGATACTATCTACAGTAAGGCGCGGATTACCAGAGTTGATCCCAAACGCATCGTCAAGGAACTGGAGAAGGGAAACATTGTCATCGTCGCTGGCTTTCAGGGTATCACCGAGGAGAAGGATATCACCACACTGGGACGAGGTGGCTCGGATACCACGGCAGTAGCCCTGGCAATCAGCCTGAAGGCAAAGGAATGCCATATTTATACTGATGTAGAGGGAGTGTTTACTGCCGACCCCCGCATTGTGCCTGAGGCGCGACGGGTGGTGGCAATCGGCTATGAGGAAATGCTGGAGCTGGCTACCAGCGGCGCCAAAGTGATGCACTCCCGCGCTGTGGAGCTGGGGGGCGTCTACAATATGCCGATACTGGTGGCTTGCAGTTTCAATGATAAACCGGGAACTCTTATTCATGGAGGGGCTTCGATGGAAGTAAGAAACAAAGTACGGGGGATTGCTCATGACCTTGATGTGGCCAAGGTCACGGTGGTCGGTGTGCCCGACCAGCCGGGGATTGCCTCAGCTATCTTTGAGCCGCTGGCGAAGGCGAACATAAGCGTGGATACTATCGTTCAGAACGCCAGCATTAATAATATAACGGACTTATCCTTTACCGTAGCCAGTGGTGATTTAGACAAGGCATTGAACATTATCAAGCCAGTGGTGAAGTCTATCGGCGCTAAAGATTGCGTCAGTGATGCCACTTTGGGGAAGGTAAGCATTGTGGGCACCGGCATGCAGAACGCGCCGGGCTATGCTGCTACCATGTTCAAGACTCTTTCGGTGCGCGGCATCAATATCCAGCTGATTACTACTTCTGAGATACGAATAACCTGCATTATTGCGGCAGACAGAGTAAAGGATGCGGTGAAAGCTTTGCACAAAGCTTTTGACCTGGAGCAAGCGTAGCTTTAACGCCTAGACGGCGACTACCTGCTTTACGTCGGAAATTTGCTCTTTAAGTACCCGCTCTATGCCGTTCTTGAGCGTCATCGTGGACATCGGGCAGCCGGCGCAGTGACCGGTCAGCCTGACGCTGACGATACCGTCTTTGACATCAACCAGTTCTACATCTCCACCATCGGCTTTGAGGGCGGGGCGGATTTTATTGAGGGCGTCTTCTACTTTTTCACGCATTGGAATCTCCTTTTAAGACTGGGCTTAAACACAAAACGGCTGTTAAGTTAACATAAAGACTCGCCATTGTCAAATATGGCGACTCCCTAAATAAGCCAGAAGCTGCTTGAAATTATCGGCTTGTTTTATTAATATTGCTGGACTAAAATTAACTTTTGCGTTACACTAGCCACTTTTGTGTGTACGGTGAGGAATACAGAGAGTTAGAGATGTTTGATATATCTGATGAAAAAGCGCGGTTGCAGCGGCAGATGAGCGAGGAAGCCATTGCCCTGGCTATGAAGGGGCGATGGAAGGAAGCTGTTGCTGTCAATCAGAGCATTATCGAGGCGGTGCCTACCGATGTCGATGCCTATAATCGTCTGGGGAAGGCTTACATTGAGCTGGGTGAATTTGCCCTGGCGAAGGAAGCGTACACCAAAACCCTGGAGCTGAATCCTCACAACAACATTGCCAGGAAAAACCTTGATTTACTTGCTCAAAAAGAGAGTTCCCGCGTGTCCAAAAAGAAAGCCCGCTCCAAAGTTTCGCCAAATTTCTTTATTGGTGAGATGGGAAAAACCGGAACAGTAACTCTGCAGAAGATGGGTTCTAATGCTGCCCTGGCTGCGATGACCGTGAGCGACCGGGTTAATTTGAAATTGGAGGGGCATAATGTGGTGGTGGAGAATGAACACGGGGAAAACCTGGGGATACTTGAGCCTCAGCACGGCAATCGATTGGCCAAGTTGATGGAGGGGGGCAATAAATACGAGGCGGCGATTTCCAGCCTGGATAATAGCAAGGCAAAGATTTTTGTGCGGGAGACCTTTCAGCATCCTGATTTGGCGGGTAAGCACTCATTCCCGACCAAGATGGCTGAGGATTTCCAGCCTCACGTCAAAGATACTCTGTTAAGGGATAGCGAGGAGGAGCTTCTGGAGGAGGAGGAAGGCGAGGAAGTTGAGCTGGAGGAAGGTGAAATGTTGCCCGACGGCTTTTCCATATTTGAAGCCGGTGTTTATGGAGATGATATGGCGGATGAAGAATTTGCGGACGAGGAGTAAGCCAGATGGAAATTGGACTGATTAAGCCAGTGATTATCGAAGAAGAGATGAAAAGCTCTTACCTCGATTACGCCATGAGCGTTATCGTTTCCCGGGCATTGCCCGATGTGCGTGATGGCTTGAAGCCGGTGCATCGGCGCATACTTTATGCCATAGATGAGCTGGGAATCCACTATAACAGCCCGTATAAGAAGAGCGCCCGCATCGTCGGTGAAGTGCTGGGTAAATATCATCCTCATGGAGATGCGCCTGTCTATGAGGCTATGGTAAGAATGGCGCAGGATTTCTCCATGCGGTATTGCCTGATTGATGGGCAGGGTAATTTCGGCAGCATGGACAATGACCCTCCGGCGGCGATGCGCTACACCGAAGCACGTCTGGCCAGGATTGCTACCGAGATGCTGACCGATATCGATAAGGAGACCGTGGACTTTGTGCCCAATTTCGATGATAGTTTGAAGGAGCCATCGGTATTGCCGGCGCGGTTGCCCAATTTGCTGGTCAATGGCTCCTCGGGTATCGCTGTGGGCATGGCTACCAATATACCGCCTCACAACCTCAGCGAAATTTGTGATGCCATAAACTATCTTATTGATAATCCCGATGCCGATGTTGACGACCTGATGAAATTCGTCAAGGGACCGGATTTCCCCACCGCCGGCATTATCTGGGGACGGCAGGGCATTGTTAATGCTTATGCCACCGGTCAGGGCAAGGTGGTAGTGCGGTCCAAAATAGATGAGGAGACACTGAAGAGCGGCCGCTCGCAACTGGTGGTTACCGAGCTTCCTTATCAGACCAATAAGGCTGCCCTAGTGGAAAAAATAGCCGAGCTGGCCAGAGAAAAGAAGATTGAAGGCATTGGCGAAGTCCGCGATGAGTCAGACCGTCACGGGATGCGAGTCGTTATCGAACTGAGAAAGGACGCCCAGCCTGCCAAGGTAATTAATAATCTCTATAAGTACACCGCCATGCAGTCAGCATTCTACATCAATATGCTGGCGCTGGTTGACCAGCAGCCGCGCGTGATTAATTTAAAAGAAGCTCTGGTCTGTTACGTTGATTTCCGCAAGGAAGTCATCACCCGCCGCAGCCAGTTTGACCTGCAAAAGGCAAAGGATAGAGCCCATATTCTGGAAGGCTTCAAAATCGCCCTCGATAACCTGGAAGCGGTCATCAACACCATCAGGAAATCGGAGACGGTGGAATTGGCGCGTACCAATTTAATGAAGTCCTTTAATTTGACTCAGATTCAGGCGCAGGCAATTCTGGATATGCAATTGCGCCGGTTGGCTCATCTGGAGCAACAGAAGATAATTGACGAGTATAACGAGGTGCTGAAGACCATTGCTTACCTCGAGGACCTTCTGGCGAATCCCAAGAAGATACTGTATCTGATTCAGCAGGAGGCTACCGAGCTCAAGACGAAATACGGAGATAAACGGCGCACTGCCATCAAGCGCGATGAAGTTGAGGAGTTTGATGAGGAAGACCTCATTGCCCATCAGAATGTGGTGGTTACTCTGAGCGAGCAGGGCTATATCAAGCGGATACCAGCCGCCACCTATCAGAAGCAGCACCGCTACGGTCGGGGTGTGACGGGCATGATCACGCGGGACACCGACATGGTGCGGCATATCCTGGTTGCTGACACGCATGATAACCTGCTCCTGTTTACCAACAAGGGTAAGGTATACCGCATGAGATGTTATGATATTCCGCAGGATGCCTCCAGAACCACCAAGGGTACTGCTCTGGCAAATGTGTTAGCCGTTGACCCCAAGGAGCAGATAACAGCCCTGGTGGTAGCCAAGGACACTTCGCCATCGCTGTTTATGATTATGACTACTTCTCGAGGCATCGTGAAGAAAACTGCCATGGACAAATTTGCTACTGTACGCAGCAGTGGACTTATTGCCATGAAGCTTGTCGGCGATGAAGAGCTGGTCAGCGCCGCCGTGATGAGCGAGTCAGAGAAAGTGATACTGGTGAGCCAGAACGGCCAGGCAATTAAGTTTGCGGTAAAAGACCTGCGCATCGCTTCCCGCACCAGTGGTGGTGTCAGGGGCATCAGACTTGAGCGCGGCGACAGTGTGGTGAGCATGAGCAAGGTATTCTCTGAGGCTCGTTTGCTTACCGTAACTGAGGACGGGTTCGGCAAGCTCAGCCGCGTAGAGAATTATCCTCTGCAGAACCGTGGCGGGAAAGGGGTTATCGCTCATAAAGTCACCGATAAAACCGGTAAAGTTATCGCCGCCATGACAGTGCCTGCCTCGCAGCACCTGATTATCATTACTGCCAAAGGAATTGTCATCCGTATCTCCATTGATGATGAAGTGCCGGTTCAGGGCAGAGCTACCCAGGGAGTGCATCTCAACAGGCTCGATGAAGATGATAAGGTAGCTTCTATCTCCTACCTGGGAGAGGCAGAGGATGCCGGGGAGGATAAAACTGCTACCAGCCGCGCCGTAGCGTCGAAAGAGATGCCGAAAGAGACACCAAAAGAAACGCTGAAAGAGACGCCGAAAGAGGCGCCCAGGGGAGAACCCAAAAGAACGCTCAAGGAACCACCCCCAGAAGCGCCCCGGTTATTCTAAGTGACAGAGATGCTGCAGTTTCTTCAGGAATTTGGCTTGACCTTTGTCCCCCTTTTTGTTGCCATGGATGCCATCGGGGTTCTGCCGATATTGCTGCCATTGACCGTGGATATGGATGGGCGCCAGCGTAATAGAGTAATACGATTAGCGATGATTACCGCTCTGGGGCTGGGCTTGGGTTTTGTGGTGGTGGGCAAGGGCATTTTTTTGCTTTTAGGCATTAAGGTGGCTGATTTCCTGGTTGCTGGCGGCATTATCCTGTTTCTGCTGGCAGCCAAAGATATCATCACCGGCAAGATGATGAGTGAACAGGATTTAGCAGGGGGTGGGGCCATAGGCGCTGTTCCTCTGGGCACCCCACTGATAGTAGGTCCAGCCGTGCTGACGACGCTGTTGATACTTATTGAGAAATACCCCATTTACATGGTGATAATTTCCTTCATCATCAATCTGGCAATTGCCTGGCTGCTTTTCATGCAGGTGAACCGGGTTATGAGGGTTCTGGGGCAGGCCGGGGCTAAAGTGATATCGAAGATAATCGGTCTATTTCTGGCAGCAATAGCCATAAAGATGATCAGCCAGGGACTAGCGGAGATTCTGGGTTAGCCCTACTTTGCTAATTTCTTTAATAGCGTTATAATTTCCCTCTAGGCAAGCTTATCCATCCAATCTTGCTGTTGGAGAAAAGGAAAAGATAATGAAATTTGTTCGTTTCCTGATATTGATTATGGTATTAGTGCTGGCGCTGAGCTGTAACGCGGTGCCGAAGCCAACCCCGACGCCTTTCGACAGGGAAGTGCAGGAAAAGCTCCTTACCGAGATCAACTTTGATACCTGGGTACCCATGTCATTGAAGGTAAGCCCGGATGGGCAAACGGTAGCTTATGTCAACATGGTTGATAACAAGAAGGTTGTGGTGGTGAATGGCAGGGAAGATGAAAAAAAGTATGACCAGATTGCGGCGTATTTTCTGGCTTTTAGCCCGGATAGCCGAAGACTGGCATATGTGGCTCGCAGCGGAGAAGATGTGGTAGCTGTCATCGATGGTCAGGAAGGTAAGCCCTATGAAGAAATCCCTATTGGGGGTTCCCCTGTTTTTAGCAAAGATAGTAAACGTGTTGCTTATATTGCTCTGCTCAAGAGCAGGTGGTTTGTAGTAGTCGATGGCCAGGAAGGGCTTCGCCTCGATGAGATTGCTCGGGATTCTCTGGCTTTCACGCCGGATAGCAAAGAGGTGGTGTTTGTTGCCCGAATTGGGAATAAGTGGGCCTTTCAGATGGGCATCAAAGGTGGCAAGCCCTATGATGCAATTGAGGCAACTTCGCTTATCTTCAGTCCGGACAGCAAGCGTTTTGCCTATATCGCCCGGGAGGGTACGAAGTCGATGGTGGTGGTAGATGAAAAGCCTGGAAAGCAATACGACGACATTTTGCCGGGCAGCCTCGTCTTCAGTCCAGATAGCCAGCGTTTTGCCTATGCTGCCAGGACTGGTGATAACTTAGTGGTAGTACTGGATGGAGAAGAGAGCAAGCCCTATAGCCAGGTTGACATTGGAGAGTACAGCTTCAGCCCGGACAGCAAGCGTTTTGCCTACGCAGCCTCAGCCGATAATAAAGGCTTTGTGGTTCTCGATGGAAAAGAGGGCAAGCCCTATTTTGGCATCGGTGTTGGCTCGCTTGTTTTCAGTCCGGACAGCAAGAGATTCGCTTATGCAGCGTTGCTGAAGGGATGCGTGCATTCGGTTATAGATAGGAAGAAAGACGAAGAGCTTCATAAGGCTGAGGAAGAATGGTGTGTAGTGGCGGAGGGGAAGGAAGGGAAAGTGTATAATATGATTGGGAGTACTCTTATTTATAGCCCTGACAGCAAGCGTTTTGCCTATTTTGGTTGGGAGAAAGGCGGCTGGCTCCTGGTAATTGATGGCCAGGAATATCGGCAAAAGCAATATGATGGCGTTGGGAGCGCAGTGTTTAGCCCGGATGGCAAGCACGTGGCATTTGCTGCCAAGTCAGGTAAGAAATATTCCGTGGCGGTGGATGGGCAGGAAGGCAAACGATATGACGGTATTACCACCCTTTTCGGCGCCAAGATTACCTTTGGTGCTGCTGGCAAATTGAGCTATCTTGCTGTGGACGGAAACAAGGTGTATCTGGTGGAAGAGAAGATAGCCGAGCGAGCTAAGCCATAAGGAAGACGAATTTGCGAGGTTTTGATGAGGATAGGTGTGATTTCTGACACCCATCTGCATTCAGGCGAAGAGCTGCCTCGCGATATAGTCACAGCCTTCTCTGACGTTGATTTGATAATCCACACTGGCGATTTTACTATGCTGCCGGTGCTGGGAGGCCTGCAAAAGATGGGGGAGGTAAAGGCGGTTCGGGGCAATATGGACTCCGCAGAAATTAGAGAGGTGCTTCCCGAGAAAGAACTCCTGGTGATTAACGGTAAGAGGATAGGCATTATCCACGGCTCAGGGCCTCCCTGGGGCATAGAAAACAGGGTGAGGGAACAATTCGACCAGGTGGACGTTATCCTCTTCGGGCATACGCATCAGGCAAAAAATGAGGTGATTGGCGGTGTGCTCTTCTTCAACCCCGGTCAGGCGAAAAACTCATATGGCATCCTGCAAATTGACGATGAGGTCGCCGGGCAGATAAAAAGCGTGCGGTACTGAGAATATTGAAGGGGGCTTTCACCCCCTTCAAAGAGGTCTTTATTCTCTGGCTGCGGACTTGTCCTTAGCCCCCGGCTTGGCTTCTCCTCCAGGTGCTTCCTCGGCGCCCTCTTCTGCCTCGGCACCTTCCACAGCCTTGGCTTCAACTGCCACCGGAGCCTCAACTTCATGCCGTGTCTCCACAGCTTTAATCACGATCTGCTCCGGGTCGCTGAGCAGGGTAATGCCTTCGCCCAAAGGGATATCTTTTACAAAAATTCCCTGGTCGGTATTTACCAGGCTGGACACGTCGACAGGCAGGTTATGAGGTAGGTGGTCGGGCAGAGCCTCAATATGTATGAAATCCAGAAGGTGAAGGAGGGAAACATTCTTTTTCTTGAGGGCAGGTGCCTCTCCTACGAACACCAGCGGGATGTCAGCCTTAATTTTCTCGGTCATCTTGACCTGGTAGAAATCCACATGCAATAGGTCGCTGGTGACGGGGTGCCTTTGCACGTCACGGATGAGCACCATGACAGGGGCGTCGCCGTCAGTGATGTTCAGCGAGATGAGGTCGGTTTTACCAGCGCTTGCCAGTGTCTGCTTGAGCTTCCTGGTATCTACTGCAAGCGCCACCGAGTCCAGTCCATGGCCGTACATATTGGCTGGAGTGGTGCCCTGGCGGCGCAGAAAGCGTACTTTCTTGCCGGTTGCCTCACGTTTTGATGCTTTAAGTTGAATTCGTTCCATGGTATTACCCTCTCCCAAAAATACAGACTATACAGATTAGACGTTTTGGGTTAAGAAGTCAAATTTTTTTGACTATCTCTGGCTGTTTGCCTGCTCTGGAGCAATTGCTGGCAGGCGGGCTGTGAGTGGTGGAGGCCGCAGGCACTGCAGGAGGCGTAGCGGCAGTCGGGAGTTGCCTTTTCCTGTGCTATATTGTGGTATTCTTTTTGCAGAAAGGTTGGGCTGACGCCGATGTCTATATGCTGCCAGGGCAGTGGCTCGTCCAGCGGCCGCTCCCGGTGCGCATAGAACGC
Source organism: Chloroflexota bacterium (assembly GCA_037443085.1). Classification (GTDB taxonomy): domain Bacteria; phylum Chloroflexota; class Dehalococcoidia; order GIF9; family UBA5629; genus JBBIPA01. The sequence goes on from JBBIPA010000004.1 coordinate 79,676, forward strand.
CGGGTCAAGCCCGTTTTCCCGGAATGCTTGGAGCCAGCTCTGATAGTTGAAGTGCTCCGTCCAGGTATCAAATTTGCAGCCTGTCTCCCAGGCTTTATAGATGACGTTGCCCAGTCGCCTATCACCGCGGGAGAAGGTGGCTTCCAGCAGGCTGATTTTGGGGTCCTGCCAGGAGAGGTGCGCCCCGGCGCGACGCAAGCCCTGCTTCAGTAGCTCCTGCTTGACGGATAATGTAGCTTCCGCCTCCTGTGTTGACCACTGGCAGGGGGTATGTGGTTTGGGGACGAAGGTGGATACGCTGACTCTCAGCCGGGGAGACCTGTTCCCGGCTCGCTTTCCTGCCTTGCCGATTTTGCTTATCAGTTCAACGATGCTTTTAACATCGTCCAGGGTCTCGGTGGGCAGGCCAATCATGAAGTAGAGCTTGATATTCATCCAGCCCTTTTCGAAGGCTGCGGCCAGCGTATTCAAGATTAGCTCATCCGACACCACTTTGTTGATGGCTTGCCGTAGACGCTCGCTGCCGGCTTCGGGGGCAAAGGTGAGCGTGGTCTTGCGCTTCCGAGGCAATGCCTCGATCAGGTCTATTGATGAGGTATCGAGGCGGAGGCTGGGCAGCGAGACGGAAAGGTTGGCGTGATAGTATTTATGCGATAGCCGGGCGACCAGCTCATTGATATGGTGGTAGTCGCCGGTGCTCAGCGAAACCAGCGAGACTTCATTGTAGCCGCAGCTCTGGATAATGTCATCAACGCTGCTGATTACTGCTTGCTGGGGTAGCTCTCGTACCGGGCGATAGATCATTCCTGCCTGACAGAAACGACAGCCGCGGCTGCAGCCACGCTGTATTTCGATGGCTCCGCGGTCATGAACCGTCTCGATATAGGGGACAACCGGATTGGTGACGGGGTAAGACAGCGGTGTTACTATTTGACGCTCGATTTTTGATTTAGCTTCGGCAGCCGCAGGGGTGAGGCTGGCAAAGGCGCCATCTTCGCGATACTCGGCATGGTACAGGCCGGGCACATAGATGCCTGGAAGTCTGGCTGCCTGGCGCAGCAGCGCTGCCTTATTGTCCCGGTAAGCGCGGAATACTTCCACAAGCTTTACTGCAAGGTCCTCGCCTTCGCCAATCACGAATAAGTCGAAGAAGTCAGCCACCGGCTCGGGGTTCAGTGCGCAACTGCCGCCGGCGATTATCAGGGGGTGCGAGTCATCCCGTTGCCGGCTGAAGGGCGGGATTCCGGCCAGGTCGAGCATGTTGACTACGTTGGTGTAGCATAATTCATAGCCCAGGGAAAAGCCGATGACATCGAAGTCTTTCAAGGGGCGTTTGCTCTCCAGGCTAAACAGGGGAATGTGGTGCTGGCGCAGCAGCGCTTCCAGGTCAACCCAGGGGGCGTAAACCCGCTCGGCAAGAACGTCCGGCTGGCTGTTCCATATCCTGTAGAGGATGGGCATTGCCAGGTTGGACATGCCGATTTCATAGACATCAGGGAAGGCTAAGGCTATGCGAATGCGGGTTTTCTGCCAATTCTTCACCACGCTGTTCCACTCGCCCCCGGTGTAGCGGGCGGGCTTGGTGACCTGGTAGAGAAGCTGTTCCAGTGAAGCTGCCATAATAATCCCAACCTGCCAATTATAGCCGTCGGTTCTGGCCGCTTTCAAATTTAGCAAGGACTGCATTAGCGATTTTTCGTTATTCCGCTGTTAGCATGTCAAAAATAGCATGTTGACTTCTACCAAAAATGTGTACTGGCAATCGAATACAAGATTAGCAGCATTTATGTAATTAAGTTAGCTAAACTTCGATTAAATGGCTGCTGTATACTTATACCTGCATAGGGGAACAAAGCATGAACCGAGTATTTGAAGCAACTATTGAGAAACGTGATAAATGGTATATTGGGTGGGTAGACGAAGTTCCCGGGGCGTTCAGCCAGGGCAAGGCAGTGAAGGAAGTTCAGGAAAACTTGCAGGAAGCGGTACAGCTTATACTGGAAAGCCAGCATGAGCTTAGAGCGAAGGGTGTATCCGGGAAAATCATAAAGAAGCAAATAAAAGTTCAGGTCTAGTTTTTGAAAGGCCGGGACCTAATCGGCCACCTTGGAAAAGAAAGGTGCGCTCTCCATAGAGAAGGTTCCCAACATACGGTTTTCCTGAATCCAGAAAATGGGCATCTCACCGCCGTATCCCGCCATCGAGAGATTGACATTCTATTGGCTAGAAAGATATGCCGGCAAAGCGCCAGGGGTAGCGTTCGTTGCTGTCTATTCGGACGATAAAGTCATTGTTTCCGGAACGGGAAATCAGTTTATAAGCAGGTCGTTGCTGGGTTATTGACCGCTGGGTTAACCAGAAAATTTGTTCGTAGCTTTCACCGGGACGGTTCTTGTATGGCTTGGAAAGGAACAGGAAATCGCATCGTTTGTAACGCTTTCGGTCAAGCACGATGGACAATCGCCGCCCGCGCTCATGAAAGGCAACTATTTCAGCCCTATCTATTTCCCCGACTAACTCTCCGGCTTCAGGTGGCTCTTCCTCTCGCAGGCAGAATATCCTTTTGCCTGCTGCCGGCCAGCGGTCCTGGGTACGCAGGATAAACCAGGGCTTACCTTCCTTTTGAATCTGTAAACGGAAGGGGAAGCGGTCACTGGCACATCGCTCTAAAATCCAGGTTCCTGTCATAATCTACGCCGTCATGAGTATACCGAAATTAAATCGCTCTCAAAGTGTTAACTTCGACAATCACGAATAAGTCGAAAAAGTCAGCCATCGGGGTTAAGGGCGCAACGGGATATATTACTAAGCGGCATCATTTGCGTTCAGACAAGATAATCAGCACCCTTCTGGGCAAATGCACTTTTACTGACGTGCCGCTGTTTTCCTGGCTTCGTATCTCCATATGCCCACCATGAAGTTCCACAATCTGCTTCACAATGGCTAAACCTAAGCCAGTCCCCTCTGTTACAGACCGTCGAGATTGTGCGGTTCTATAGAATGCCTTGGTAACATGGGGCAAATCATCTCTGGAAATGCCGCAGCCGGTATCGGCTATTTCCATAACCGCCCAGTCCCCTTCGCCAGTCAAAATCAGGTCAACTTTCCCTGTTTTAGGGGTGAACCTGACGGCATTATCTACGATATTCATCAGCATCTGCTTTAAAAGGTCACGGTCTCCGTGCACGCTTATATCATGCGGTGCTACCATATTGATTTTTAGTCCTCCTGTCAGTGTCCACATATCCCCGACGACCTCACTCACCAATTCCTTGACGCTGACTTTCTCGGTTACCAGGGAGGGTTTAGCTTCCAACTGCACATTCAGCAGCAGATTTTTCAGCAGGCGTATCAGACGGTGTGTTTCCTTGAGCATCCGTTCTATGCTATCTCTTGTTTCCACGGTTAGCGAGGACTGTAGAAGGAGGACCTCCATCTGTCCCTGCAATGCCGTAAGCGGAGTCCTGATATCATGAGACACGCTTCCAATGAGCTTTTGTCTGTCAGCGATAGCCAGGTCCAGTCGGTGCCACATAGCCGTTAGATTTTTAGCCAGTTGCTCCAATTCTGCAGGGCGAGATTCTTTTTTAAGGTTGGTCTTAAGGTTATGATAGTCGACTTCGTTAATGGTCTGCAGAATAGTTTGCAGGGGACGAAACCCACGCCAAATCAGAAACAGACCCAGAGCTATAGCAAGCAAGCCTCCACCCAAGCCCACAATTATCCCATTTCGCAACAGCCCACGCTTAACCTCTTCTACCTGCTCTAAAGATTCAACGGACTGTGTGAAAGCAAGAACTTCGCGAGTTCGCTGGTCAGATACCGAGATAGTGTATACTCTCAGTGGGTCGATATTCTTTGGTGCTATGGTATCGAAGCGACCATTGCCAATGTCAGGGAATTGTAGCTGGTCGTCGAGCTCATTGGCAATAGGAGCAGCAACCTCGCCTAACTCTGCGATAACCTTCCCGCCGGGACTCACTATCCGAAGCAACAGGGGTGCGAAAGGAAATTCTTGCCTGGTGAGGTCTGTCACCAATATGGCATAGCTTGACTCGTCAGTTGTTATGTCTGAGGAGACAAGAGCTGCGACCATGTGAGTACGCTTTTGCAGGCTGTCATCAATTGACCTCTCCATATTCCAGATTGTAATCTCCTGCGTAAGAAATGTTATGGCAAACGCTATGAAGAGGACAGCCAGCACAAACCACAAAAGAAGCTGGGTACGGAGGCTAAGAGTCATAGGGCCTCCCTTAGTACATAACCAAAGCCACGCAGAGTATGAATTAAGTCAGCTGCTCCCCCCCAGTTCAGTTTCTGCCTCAGAGAGTTGATATACACTTTCACCGGGTCTGTATCTGCTTCGTACTCGTCGCCCCAGATTCGCTCCAGGATGACCTCACGCCGGACAGGACGGTCGGCATTCTCCGCCAAAAGCTTGAGCAGCTCGAATTCACGTGTTGTTAGCTCGATTTCTCTGCCATCGCGTCGAACTTGCCGACTTTTTGTATCAACTTCCAAATCACCTACCTTGATAACACCCTCTGTCAAGGTCTTTTTTCGGCGAAGTACCGAGCGAATCCTGGCAACCAGTTCCTCGAACGCAAATGGTTTCGGCAGGTAATCATCAGCGCCGGCTTCAAGTCCTAGCACCCGGTCACCCACCAGATGGCGAGCAGTGAGGATAACAATACCCACGTCTCCGCTGGAACGTAGCTCCCGACAAATATCAATACCATCCATATCCGGAAGCATTAAGTCCAGAACGACTACGTCAGGGCACATGGCTGTTGCCATCTTCAGTCCCTGTACTCCTGTAATGGCTACCTTGACCTGAAAACCCTTCTGACCCAGCCCTCGCTTGATAAAGTCAGCGGTATTCACATCGTCTTCGATGACAAGAATAGTCACCATTTCAATATTTAATAGCTCCTTGCGTCCGTAACAGCTTTTCCCAATTTGATTATACACCCTGTACAGTAATGGTTAAAATCCCAGATGGTAAGTAAACCAGTACAAATTAACCATCCTTTAACCATCCTTTCACTATTGTTTAACCACTATTCAACACCAGATTAACCGACCTGTATTATGCTTCTTGAAGAAGGGAGAATATTAGCTCCGCATAGTGTTTTTGTAGGGGGGTGAGATATGGGTAGTATGCTTGTTTTGCTAAGTCGCCCGGAAGATATCGAAGGCAGATTATCAGAGCTACGCGAAATTGCTACAAAGAATAGGGTAGAAAAAGTGTACTTAGTAAGTGTGTCACGTGCTTTTAGCCGAGGGGTACGGAGTATCGTGTCTCCTCACAAGCTTGATACAGCAGCACGAATATGTGATGAAGCTGTTAGCAGGTATCTCTCTAGAATAGCTGGTGAATTAGGTAAAGAGGGATTTGCTGTGGAGGCAGTTAGAACCAGAATACCAGTGGGGGGAATAGACGGGTTCATCGGAAAAAATAATATTGACCTGCTGGTGAGCACCGAAAATTTCTCTGTATTGTCAAGCTGTAAGTCACGAGTCGCTGTGGTGCCGATATGCGGCCGATGCATCGAAGAGAAAGTTTAAAAAGCAAGCTTATAAATTACTCTTTTAGTACAGGTGTGAAGTATGCCAAATATGCTAGTACTAATCAATCGTCTGGACATTGAATATCATCTGTCGGAAATAAAAAAAATCGCCACAGCGCACGGGATAGTTAAAATGTATCTGGCAAAAGTCTCCCCGGATTTTGGCCCGAGGGTGCGGAGTATCTTAGCCCCACATAAACTTGATATGGTAATACAGATGAGCGATGCCGCAACCAGCAAGTACCTTTCTCCAATAGTTGATGACTTACGTGTAGATGGCATAAATTGCGATATTACCAGCATCAGCATACCAGCAAAAAAATTAGATGAGTTTATCGATAAGAACAATATTGACCTGGTTCTGACCAGTGATGGGCGCTCCGGGCTATGTCGTTGGCCCCGCGGCGGTCTGGTTAAGAGACAAGCTCTCTTATATGAACATACCTTTGCTGAGGAGAAGGTTGGGTTAACCAGAGGTGATAGGACCAAGGCAGGTATAAGGAAAATGCTGGTATTACTTAGTCGACTGGACATTGAGGAACGCTTGCCTGAGTTAAAGGACATCATCAGGACCCAAGGAGTAAAAAAAGTATATCTGGCAGGCGTATCGCTTGCTAGTAGCCCGGGGTCACAGAGGATTGCGGCGGTTCAGGAACTCCCTCCGGTGGAACGGATGGTAGTCTATCTGGCAAGGGTCTCACACGCCTTTGGTTCCAGGGTCCGCAGCAGGGTATCGGCTCAAAAACTTGACATGGCCGCAAGGATGGGCAATGCTGCAGCTAACAAATACCTTTTGAAACTAGCCAATGCCCTGGCTGCAGATGGCATAGAGACCATCACCATCGGAGTCAATATACCTGCTGACAAAATTGATGAGCATATTGAAAGGAATGACATTGACGTGATTGTGACCGGAGACGGGCGCGCCGGGCTATGTAGCTGGCCCAGCCCGGGTCTCACCGGGAGAAACTTGCGGGCAGTACTTGAAGAGGTACGTGCCGAGGAACCAGTCTCTTTTAAGCGCCTCGAGGTTAAGGCACGGTTTAGGCTCAGAACAATAGCGGGCATTGCCCTGCAATTTAGTGTCTTATTCTTGTTCTGGTTTCTCCTTTCCGGGAGCCATCGCCTGGAGCATATCATCTTCGGAGTCGCCTCAGCAGCCCTGGTAACGTATTTTACCAATGACCTCGTTTTCCCTCCATCCAATGCTGGTAAACGGGAGAAAATCCTGCCGGCTATCTCACAGGTATGGGGGTTTTTTACCTATGTGCCCACGCTGTTCGCCAGAATCATGATGGCTAATTTACAGGTCGCCTATCTGGTGCTGCACCCCAAAATGCCTATCAACCCAGCTTTTATTCAATTTCGAACACGGATGCGTAGAAGCGCAGCTCAGGTGCTTCTGGCAAATTCGATTACCCTGACCCCAGGCACGGTAACGGTTGATCTGAAGAACGGAGAGTACACCGTTCATGCATTAGTGCCCTCATCCGCGCATGGGCTTGCCACAGGGCAAATGCAAAACGAAGTGGGAGCGATTTTTGGTGAGATACGAGAAAAACCAGATATTGCCTGGTGTCACTCTATGAATGAGGTAGAGAAATGAACCTTTTATTATTGGGTATCACGATCTTCATAGTAGTCTTGACCGGTGTTTGCCTGTACCGCGTGGCGGTAGGCCCAACCGTTTTTGACCGGATACTAGTAGCCAATTTGATTGGGACTAACGGTTTTATCCTAGTGGTCTTGATAGGGTTCATCTATGGGCGCATCGACATGTTCATTGATATCGCCCTCACCTATGCCTTGTTGAACTTTATCGGCACGGTGGCGCTGGGGAAATACTTTGAGCGGAGAAGAGAGTCAAGATGACAATACTGGCTATTATTTTTATGCTTGCCGGGGTCTTCTTCCTGGCTGTGAGCTGTATCGGAATAATGCGCCTGCCCGACTTCTACAGCCGGATTCATGCCGTGGGCAAGTCAGAGACGCTGGGGGCAATACTGCTACTTGGTGGGCTGGCGTTCTATAACGGGCTGTCAATTGATAGCCTGAAGTTCTTGTTCATCCTGGTATTCGTGTTGATAGCTAATCCAGCGGCAGCGCATCTCCTGGGACGGGCTGCATTGCGCTCTCGCTTAGATCTCTGGACACGAAGGGATGGCAGAGCTTTCGGTAAAATTGATAGTGTAGATATGAAGCAACAAAAGGGCTGCCAGGAAGCGAGACAAAAAGAGAGCGGGGGAGAAAAACATGATATGGCAACTTGATTTCTGGCTTCTGGTTCTTCTGGTTATTTCGGCGCTGGTTGCCCTGCACATACGTGACCTGCTCGCTGCAGTAGCGGTAATAACGGCTTACAGCTTTTTTATGGCATTGCTGTTTGCCCAAATGGGGGCTATAGACGTGGCTTTAACCGAGGCCACTTTAGGAGCGGGCGTGACTGGTGTTTTGTTCGTAGCGGCGATATTTGTAATGAGAAGGAGAAGCAGAGATTGAAGTACCTTACTGTTCCGCTTATAGCTCTTTTCATGGTATTAATGCTCTATGCGACGAGCAGTTTGCCTGACCGTGGCGACCCCCAGGCTCCGGCGAATGTGCATGTTTCGCCGAGCTATATTGAGCGGTCCATAGAGGATACCAAGACGCCCAATCTGGTAACCGCAGTGCTCGCCGACTACCGCGGCTATGACACGCTGGGCGAAGCCATAGTAATTGTAACGGCTGGACTGGCTTGTGCCCTAATACTAATGAAGAGAAACCGCGATGATTCAAAAGTATGATAGCATCATAATTCAGGTCATTTGCAAGACGCTGGTTCCCTTCATTCAACTCTTTGGACTTTACGTTATATGCTTTGGACATTATGGTCCTGGGGGAGGATTCCAGGGCGGTGTCATCCTGGCGACCAGCATTATCCTGCTCCGACTCTGCCTGGGTAAGAAGCAATCGCATCAAAAATTCCCGCCAGGGCTGGCGATGGGGCTGGGGGTGAGCGGGTTACTGGTATTCGGACTGGCTGGT
>JBBIPA010000005.1:0-1645 GCA_037443085.1 Chloroflexota bacterium
TTTTAATATGACTGTTTCACTAAGATTTGTGGCCGTCTCGGCTCTTTTTGTCACCTGCCTGATTACGGCTAACATTATGATTGTCAAACAAATCGCTATTGGCAACATTGTTGTCCCCGCAGCCATAATTATTTTCCCCATAAGCTACATCTGCGGTGATGTTTTAACCGAGGTCTACGGCTACAGGCAGGCACGACTGGTAATCTGGCTCGGCTTCGCCTGCAATCTAATTGCCGTAATCGCTTTCTGGATAGGCGAGATACTACCCCCAGCACCGGTTTTTGAAGCACAAGCTGCTTATGAACGCATCCTGGGCAGTACACCTCGATTCCTCATCGCCTCTTTCGTGGCCTACCTCGCAGGCGAGTTCGCTAATTCATTCATTCTGGCTAAAATGAAGATCGCCACCAGAGGCAAATGGCTCTGGGCACGGACTATCGGTTCCACTCTGGTAGGACAGGGACTCGATACCGTAATCGTGCTCACTATTGCTTTTGCCGGAGTATTGCCTTTTTCTGTACTGGGAGCCATGATGCTGAGTCACTGGCTACTGAAATCAGTCTACGAGACCGCAGCTACGCCACTAACCTATATTGTGGTGAATTACTTAAAGCGGAAAGAGCAACTCGATGTCTTTGACTATAAAACGAACTTTAACCCGTTCCTGATCAGTTAAGCCAAGATTATGGGTAGATAGACTATGGAACCCAAGTTTATCGTTGATATCAATGCCGGCAAGCTGGCAAAGTGGCTGAGAATAATGGGGTATGACGCCTCACTTTTTACCGATGAGGACGATGGCGAGATGGTTAAAATTGCCCTGAAGGAGAATCGGGTGATTCTAACCAAAGACTCGCAAATCATGAAGCGACGCCTTATAACCAGTGGCAAACTGAAGGCGGTTCTCATCAAGGGTGATGACCCGAAAACTCAACTGCAACAAATCACCACCGCCCTGAATCTGAATTATCAGTTCAAGCCGTTTTCCGTCTGTCTGCAATGCAATCAAAACCTGATAGTACGGCGTAAAGAAGAGGTTGCCCATCTGGTGCCACCCCATGTCTTAAAAACACAAAACCAATATATGGAATGTCCCTCCTGTCATCGTATATTCTGGCGAGGAACTCACTGGCAGGCTATGAGCGAAGAGTTGGAAAATTTCATGGAAAAGAAACAGAAGGAAACTAAGGTGGTATAAGCGTATGAAGGTTGTAACTGCAGAGCAGATGCGCCACATCGACCAAACCGCTGCCAGCATCGGCTTAACTACTGAAACACTCATGGAAAACGCCGGACGTGCTGTGGCTGAAGAAACCAAGAAACTGTTAGGCGGCGCTATCGGGAAGCATATCCTGGTTTTGACTGGCCCCGGCAATAATGGAGGCGATGGGTTAGTAGCAGCGCGCTATCTTGAGGACTGGGGGGCTGAAGTCAGCCTGTATCTGTGCAGCCAGCGGACGACTGATGATACAAATTTCAAGCTGGCGCAGGAGCGCAGAATAGACACCGTGAACGCCGAGCAGGATAAAAGCTTCGCCAGCTTAGAACAACGCCTGTCGTCTTCAGAAGCAGTAGTTGACGCCATCTTCGGTACCGGTAGAAGCCGCACTATGGAAGGCATATTCCAAGAGGTGTTGTCCCGAGT
>JBBIPA010000005.1:1663-44760 GCA_037443085.1 Chloroflexota bacterium
AAAGAAAAACGCCCTGAACTTTATATTGTGGCTGTGGACATGCCTTCCGGAGTCGATGCTAATACCGGCGCTGTTGACCCGAACTGCCCCTATGCCGATGCTACTATCACACTCGGCTATCCCAAACCAGGCTTGTACAACTTCCCTGGCGCCGGGAGAGTTGGCAAGGTGATTATAGCTGATATCGGTATACCTCCAGGTTTAGCCCAAGACATAACCACAGAGCTACTCACTGTAGACTGGGTAAGGTCTGTGCTGCCCACCCGCCCTGCCAGCGCTAACAAAGGAACTTTTGGCAAGGTGCTGGTGGTGGCTGGCTCCATTAACTATATCGGCGCTGCCTATCTCGCCTGCATGGGCGCCGCTAGGATAGGTGCCGGCCTGGTAACATTGAGCACTGCGCATAGCCTACAGCCAATACTGGCTACCAGGCTTACCGAAGTAACCTACATTCCCCTGCCAGAAGTTGAAACAGGAATCATTGCATCAAAATCAGCCTCAGTGCTGCAGCAGCGTTTAACTGATTACAACGTTCTACTCATGGGTTGCGGGCTGGGTCAGAATGCTGAAGTTATCAAATTCATCAAGTCGACCCTGTTCGAGCTACCGCAGACACGCTCCCTGCCCCTAGTTCTCGATGCCGATGCCTTGAATACTCTGGCTCAAGTACCACAGTGGTGGCAGAAGCTAGGTAAGGATGTTATACTAACGCCACATCCGGGTGAAATGGCACGATTGACTGGCATTCCACTGGATAAAATACAGCAGGAGCGACTGGAAATTGCTCAGAATACGGCTAGGGAGTGGCAGAAGGTAGTGGTTCTAAAAGGAGCTTACACTATTGTAGCTGCGCCTGATGGGCAGGCTAGAATAAGTCAGGAGGCTAATGCCGGCCTGGCGTCAGCAGGCACCGGCGATGTCCTCAGCGGCGTGATAGCAGGTCTGCGGGCACAGGGCTTACCACCCTTCGATGCGGCGGCATGCGGAGTTTATCTTCATGCCCAGGCAGGCAACCTGGTCAGGCAAGAAATGGGCGATGCCGGCATGCTGGCCAGCGATCTCCTGCCACTATTGCCCAGGGTAATAAAAACGTTGAAGTAAGAGATACAGAATGTTACTGACTGTCGATATAGGCAATACCAACATTATTTTCGGCGTATTCGATGGCGATAAGCTGAAAACTACCCTGAGGATAGCCACAGGCGTTCACACCATGCCAGATGAATATGCGGCGCTGATGCTCTATCTTCTGGAGCGCCATGGTATAGCTGCATCGCAAATCACTGATGCCGTGGTGTGCAGCGTGGTTCCTCCACTGGTTACCACCTTTGAGGAAATATGCCAGCACTATTTCAAAACTTCGCCTCTGGTGGTGGAGGCAGGTGTGAAAACAGGCATTAGAATCTGCATGGACAACCCTAAAGAGGTCGGCGCTGACCGTATTGTAAACGCTGTGGCTGCCCATCGACTGTACCAAGGCGCTGTGATTGTCATTGACATGGGCACTGCCACCACCTTTGATGCCGTATCTGAAAGCGGCGATTATCTCGGCGGAGCTATTGCCCCGGGAATTGTAATTGCCACTGAGGCATTGTTCACCCGCACTGCGGCATTGCCCAGAGTAGATTTGACCTATCCCCAAAAGGCTATCGGCACCAGTACCATCGCCGCCATGCAATCAGGTATAGTGTTTGGCTATGTGGGATTGATTGAAGGCATCGTGAACCGTATCCAACAGGAACTGGGAGGCAAGGCAAAGGTAGTGGCTACCGGAGGTTACTCTAAACTTTTTGCCAAGGAGACTTCCGCTATTGATGTAGTCAACCCCGACCTGACTTTAATCGGGCTGCGGTTGATTTACCAGATGAATAAGAAATAAACGGCAGGAAAATAGTGGTATTAGCAGATAAAACAATAGTATTAGGAGTGACCGGCAGCATCGCAGTGTACAAAGCTGCTGACCTGGCCAGCCAGCTAACTAAGGCAGGCGCCAGGGTTGAGGTCATCATGACCGATGCTGCTGCCGAGTTCGTAACACCGCTCACCTTTCGCAATATCACCGGCAGACCCGTGGTCACCACCATGTTCGACCTCGCCTCCGAATATAGTGTTGAGCATGTAGCACTGGCTGATGCCGCCGACATAGTGGTCATTGCGCCAGCTACCGCCAACACCATCGCCAAGCTCTCTGCCGGCATCGCTGACAACATGCTCACCTGCACTGTCCTCGCCACCAAAGCTCCTGTGCTCGTGGCGCCAGCGATGGATGTCAATATGTATGACAACTCCATCACCCAGGATAATCTGGCAAAGCTCCGAGCCCGAGATTTTACCATCATCGGTCCCGAGAGCGGCCGGCTTGCCTCGGGCAAAATGGGTATGGGACGGTTTATCGATGTTAATCAGATTATCGGTGCTATCTGTCAGGTACTGGGCAGAAATGGCGACCTTGCTGGGAAACACATCGTGGTCACTGCTGGCGGCACCAGAGAGCCGATTGACCCGGTTCGATGCTTGACCAACTATTCCTCCGGCAAGATGGGCTATGCGCTGGCCGAAGCGGCGCGAGACCGCGGCGCCCGAGTGACACTGATAACAGCAACTACCGCCTTGCACCGTCCGACTCGCCTGGACATTGTTGATGTAAGTACCGCTCAAGAAATGTGCAGGGCAGTCAAGAAAGCTACGGCGCAAGCTGACTCCCTGATTATGGCAGCAGCCGTGGCTGACTTCCGCCCAGCGAAAGTCCCCAAAAATAAAATAAAAAGGCAAGCTAACACCAACCTGACATTAGGGTTGGAAAGGACAGTGGATATCCTCGGCGAAGTGGAGGGCGATTTTGTTCGCGTCGGTTTCGCCGCCGAAAGCGATAACCTGATAGCCAACGCCAGAGCCAAGCTTCGAAAGAAACAGCTAGACCTTATCGTTGCCAACGATATTACTATCCCCGGCAGCGGCATCGGCTCCGACAAAAACCAGGTAGTCATCATCAACCGAAAAGGTAAAACCGAAAAACTACCTCTCTTGCCCAAGCGGGAAGTGGCAGATAAAATTTTGGACAGGGTGGCTGAACTGCTAAGAAAGCGCTAACTCTTGACAAAGTCCATTATTATGTTACACTAGTTGTGTAACTAAACAAGGTACAAATTGCGGAGAAAGTATGGCTATTCACAAAGCAAAGGCTCATCTAGTCTTCCCTGAAGATCTTTTGCAATCGATAGACAGATTGGTTGGCAAAAGGAAGAGAAGCAGATTTGTGGTCGAAGCAACCAGAAAAGAGTTGAAGAGAATTCAATTCTTGCACGCGTTGAAACAGGCAGCAGGTACCTGGAAGGATGAAAACCACCCCGACCTCAAGGAAAAAGGTACTTATCAGTGGGTCAGGGAGCAGCGTCAGCAAGAAAGGACACTGAAAAGAGTAGCAAAATAGCCAATGGCTGATTATCTTCTGGATACGACAGTAATCATCGATTGCCTCCGTGGAGAAAAAGAAGCGCTAAGCTTTCTGGAGGGCATAGCCTCTGAAGGCTCATTAGCTGGATGCTGCCTGATTAATATCATCGAAGTATATGCTGGCATGAAGGACAAAGAAAAGCCAGCAACCAGGAAGTTGCTCGATAGTCTTGAATACTACCAGGTAACCAGGGAGCTTGCTGAAAGTGCCGGAGAGTATAAAAGAGAATATGCTAAGAAGGGGATTACTCTCTCACTCGCCGATGTCACTATCGCTGCTGTAGCTGTCGGCAATAATCTTGTTCTTGCTACTGACAACCCCAAACACTATCCCATGCCAGAAATAAACCTGAAGCAAATAAATATAAGGTAGTCTAATGTGTTGCTAATTGACGGCGTGAAATATGAGTTATGGAAACCTGAAAGCGAAGATGCCTTCGAACAAGTAGTCAAAGAACATGTTCAAGATATTTTCGGCGAAAATTCAATATACCTCGATACCAAGCAAAAACTAAAATCAAAAGCAGGAATCGGCTCGATACCTGATGGGTACGCCATTGTCTTCAATAGTCCTCCATGCTGGCATATAGTTGAAATGGAACTCTCAAACCATCCGATATACGACCATGTTATCACACAAATAAGTAAATTCATCAACGGGGTGAAGAACCATAGTACTCAAAGAGAAATTGTGAATATAATATATGGGTTAATAGATGATGACGATTATCTGAAATTAAAGGTTAAAAAATCTATCGGGCCTAGCGAGACTTACAGATTTCTCTCTGAACTTGTTTCAAAGCCACCTGAGCTTACAGTCGTAATAGAACAGCGAACGGAAACTCTCGACGAAGCCTTAAGTTGCTTAGCCAATCTACGATTTCACGTGGTAGAATTTCAAACTTTTGCAAGACAAGGAGTTGGATTACCTGTACACACTCATTTGTTTGAGCCGTTATACACAGTCATTCCACCTAAACCGTCTCTGCCTGCTCAAATTCCTCCACAAAAAGTTATCCCACCTCGCAAAAGGGTTAAAATTCAAGATTTAGTTAACGCTGGGATTATTGGTCTAGGACAAAGACTTTTTAATACTTATAAGGGCAATCAATATGAAGCCGAAATAATAACAGAAGGTAAAATAAAACTCATACACGACCAAACAACGTGGAATAGTCTATCAAGTGCTTCTGATTTATATTACAAACACATCAACTGACGGATGGGTATGGTGGAGAACACGGATAGAAGATAAAGAATATCTGATGCATGACCTGCGAAAGAAACTACAAAACAAATAGCCATACGCAATGCCTTAATATAACATGGGGAAAAGAAATGTCGGAGTTATTGAAAAACGAGGGAGGTGGTATATCGGCTATGTCGAGGAGCTTCCTGGTGTCAATACCCAAGGTAGAACCTTAAAGGAAGTGAGAGGAAATCTCAACGAGGCTTTGTATCTGATCATAGAAACTAATAAAGAGCTTTCACACAAAGTGCCCCCATTGAAAAGTTGAAATCCACTACTGCCTGATTAATAATAACTGCACCATTATAGAAAATGATCTAGGTGAATTTAGACAATATAGTAATCGGGGTTGAAGGGGCTTGCCCCTTCATTGATTTTTAATGCCTCTCTTTTTTTGAATGGTTGTTGACTACACAAGTTTATCTATTTTCGGGAGGCGATATAAAGTCAGTCATGCGTGGGTGTATGACCTCACGAAAGGGACTATACATAGTAAAGTAATGTATGAGTGAAAGTAAATGGAAAGGGATTCTCACGTCCGCCTGCGGCGGACTCAGAATGACAGGACTAGGAAATGGGAAAGCTCGAAAGGGTTTATCCTTTCGCAATAAACTGTCATCGTGATTCCCGATGAAATCGGGACGTGACGATCCCGTGGGATCAATGGGCCCCACGAATTCCTTATGATTGTTGATAAAAGAGGGGCAAGCTTGTGATAAAAGCAAAAAGAAAAGAGCTAAAGAGAACACAACTTCTGCAGGCACTAAAAGAGGCAGCAGGAACTTGGAAAGACAAGGACCATCCCGAGTTGAAGGATAAGGGAACTTACCAGTGGGTAAGAGAACAACGTCAGTAGGACAGAACTTTTGAGGTTTAACGCATGACTGAACTGCCAAAAACATATGAAGCGAGCCAGGTCGAACAGAAATGGTATCAGTTCTGGATGAAGCAGGGGTACTTCACCCCCCAAATAGACAGAACGAAGAAGCCTTTCGTTATCATTATGCGCCCGCCCAACGTCACCGGCGAACTCCATGTAGGTCATGCACTCACCGCCACTCTGGAAGACATCATGACCCGCTGGCATCGAATGATGGGCGAGCCGGCATTGTGGCTGCCTGGAGTTGACCATGCTGGTATTGCTACTCAAGTAGTGGTAGAACAAAAACTAGCCGAAGAAGGCCTGGACAGGCATAAGCTGGGCAGAGAGAAATTCATCGAGCGGGTCTGGGAATGGGTAGCCAGGTCACGGCAATCGATTAGCTTTCAGCATCAGAGGCTGGGGGTTTCCTGCGATTGGACCCGCGAGCGTTTCACCCTGGATGAAGGCCCTTCCCTGGCAGTGCGCACTGCCTTCGTACGCTTATATAATCAAGGATTAATTTATCAGGGAGAACGAATCAACAACTGGTGTCCCCGCTGCCAGACCGCCCTTTCCGACCTCGAAGTACAGCACAAAGACATCACCGGTAACCTCTATTATCTGCATTATCCTATGGCTGAGAGCAAAGGCTACATCACTGTAGCCACCACTCGTCCGGAAACATATCTCGGCGATACCGCAGTAGCCGTCAACCCCAAAGACAAGCGCTATAAAAAACTGATAGGCAAGAAGGTCATCCTTCCTATAATCGAACGAGTCATCCCCATAATCGCTGATGAGGCTGTCGATACTTCCTTTGGCACCGGCGCCGTTAAGATTACCCCGGCGCATGACCCGGTGGACTTCGAGATGTCACTGCGGCAAAACTTACCCCTGATAAATATACTTAACCCCGATGCCACTATGCATGAACAGGCCGGCCCTTATGCCGGGCTTGACCGCTTTGTTTGCCGCCAGCGAATAATCGAAGACTTCAAGAAAGCCGGCTTGCTCGAAAAGATAGAGCCTCATGCCCATGCCGTGGGACATTGCGACCGATGCCAGACCATGGTCGAGCCGCAGGTCAGCAAACAGTGGTTTGTGAAAACAGCCCCGCTGGCTCAAGCAGCCATAGAAGCCGTCACCGACGGCCGCATTACCATCATCCCGGAGCGCTTCACCAAGATTTACCTCAACTGGATGGAGAATATCCGCGACTGGTGCATCAGCCGTCAGCTATGGTGGGGGCACCGCATCCCGGTATGGTATTGCCAGAAGTGCCACAAAATAACCGTTTCCGTTGATGAGCCTTCCCGGTGCTCACATTGCAACTCACCGGAAATCATCCAGGACCCTGATGTGCTCGATACCTGGTTTAGCTCAGCACTGTGGACGCACTCCACACTGGGCTGGCCTGAACAAACAGAAGACCTGGCTTACTTCTATCCCACCTCGGTCATGGAAACCGGCTACGACATCCTGTTCTTCTGGGTAGCCAGAATGATCATGATGGGACTGGAAGATACCGGCGACATCCCCTTCCACACCGTCTATCTGCACGGGCTGGTTAGAGACGAAAAAGGCGAGAAGATGAGCAAAATGCGCAAAAACGTCATTAGCCCGCTCAAAGCCATAGAAGAATTCGGCACCGATGCCCTCCGCTTCGCTATAACTACCGGCACTTCCCCGGGAAATGACATCAACCTCGGTAAGCATAAATTGGAAGCGGGGCGCAACTTTGCCAATAAAATGTGGAATGCCGGCAGGTTCTTGCTTCAGAGCCTCGAAACCAACCCTGTCAAAGACAAGGCTTCGGTAAAATCAGCCGCTGCACAGCCAGAAACAGTGGAAGACCGCTGGATTCTGAGTCGGCTTAACCGCCTCATCGCCGAGGTTCACAAACTCATGGATGATTACCAGTTCGGTGAGGCTGAGCGACAGATACACGATTTCTTCTGGGGCGAATTTTGCGACTGGTATATTGAGATAGCCAAACTTCGCCTGTCCAGGTCAGATCCTACAGCACTGGCTACCCTGGCTTGGGTACTGGATAATAGCCTTAGACTGCTGCATCCTTTCATGCCTTTTATTACCGAGGAATTGTGGCAAAACCTGAAACAGCGATTGCCAGAAGGAAGCCTTGACCCGAGTTCCATTATGATTGCCCCCTATCCCACTGCTCAGGAGCAGGCATTTGACCCGGAATCTGAGCGCGTCATGGATGCCCTCATTGAGATCGTACGCTCCATTCGCAATGCCAGGGCTGAACACAAGGTAGAAGCATCAAAATGGATTGAAGCCCATGTCTATGCTAATGAGTTGGCTTCAGCACTATCCCTGCATTCTGAAGCTATCGAAACCCTCGCCCGGGTTCGACCGCTAACCGTCTCGGAGCGCCACAAGCGACAAGCCGGAAGAGAGAAGACGCTGGTCATGGTGCTCAAAGAGAGTGAAGTCGTCCTGCCCTGGGCTGGCATGGTTGATATAGACGTTGAAAAACAACGGCTGGAACAGGAAATCAGCGTAAATAAACGTGAAATCGACCGGCTGGAACAGCGATTAAAGGATTCCGATTTCATGTCAAAAGCACCTGAGACAGTAGTAGAGAAAGAGCGAAACAGGCTCCTCTCCTATCAGGACAAGCTGCAGAGATTAGAGCAGGAGCTAAGTCAGATTAGCTGATAGCTTGCTTTTTGAGGATGAAATTCCGCTGCATATGCAGCAGCGCTTTCCTGGTATCACTGGCTACGCGAGACTTGTCGCAGTGCTTCAGCCGATATTTAAACAGCCAGTAGGTGAATTCCTTGAGCATGCTTAGCGACACCGTCTTCCGTCTGGTGTACTTCTTGTCCTTCTTGAAATCATCGAGTAAAACCTGCTGATTCTCACCATAAATCCGCTTATACGCCTTATCGAGCACATTGTCGAATTTTTCCCAGCCAGCCACCCGACGCTCTTTGCGCAGTTCTTCCACCACGGCTGAAATTAAAGCCTCCTCTACCAGCACGCCGTAGAGATAGTTCAGATACGCTCGATACTTTGCCGCACCAATCAGTTTTTTGAACTCTTCTTTCCTCAACTCGATAGGCGGACGGTCATAGAAAAGAAGGTTTATTTTCTCTTCCTCCGGAATATGAACTTTTATTTCCTGGCACAGCCGCTCTGCTAACAGTAGCCAGTCAAACGCCTCGCCGTCAATCAAATAGCGGTAGTGGCGTCTGTGATAGGTCTCCTGGGGGCTCTTCCATAACTTGATAGCCTCCAATAACGCCAGATACCAGTGCTTACCACCGGCTACCGCCTCTCGCAAACGTTTAATTGCCCGCAAGTCGCCTTCAATGTTAACTTCGGGATTATGCTGCTTCTGGGACGACACGTTAATTTCTCCTCAAAAATGCCAGTACTTCCATCAGCTTTCCGGTATTCAATATATGCTCAGGCTGACACCAGCCACGGCGTGCCATTCCAACACCAAAACGCATCACTTCCAACTGCTTCACACTATGGGCATCTGTGCCCAGCACCAGCTTTACGCCAAGCTCATGCGCCCTCTGAGCATGGATATCCTTCAAATCAAGGCGATCCGGCATGGCATTGATTTCCAGCGCCTTATTGTTGCTGGCGGCAGCTTTGAACACGGCTTCCATATCGACTGCTATCGGCTCTCGCTCACCTAGCAGACGACAGGTAGGATGCGCAATAACATCAACATCTGGATGCTCTAAAGCTCCAACGATGCGCCCGGTAATCTGTTCTTCACTTTGCATCATTCCTGAATGGATAGCAGCAATCACCACATCAATGTCTGCCAAAATCTCCTCTGGCAGGTCTAAACTGCCATCAGCTTTGATATCTACCTCTATGCCTGAAAGAATACGCATGCCTTTCAGCCACTGGTTGAGCTGTTTGATTTCGCCAATCTGCTGTTTCAAGCGCTGAGCATCCAGTCCATGAGCAATGCCACGTCCCGCCGAATGGTCGGTGATTGCCATGTATTGATAGCCCAGAGCTTTAGCCGCCAATGCCAGCGCCTCGATAGAATCATGCCCATCGCTCCAGTCGCTGTGAACATGCAGGTCTCCTCGAATGTCAGATAGTTCGACAAGCCTGGGAATTTTGCCCTGTGCCGCCAGTTCTATTTCCTGTTGACCTTCCCTTATCTCAGGGGGAATATACTGCAAGCCTAATCGCTGGTAGAAATCTTCCTCGGTAGCGAATTTTTCCAACTCGTCTGTGGCCAGGTCAGTGATACCATATTCGCTCAGCTTCAGTCCCTGTTTCTGACTTCTTTGCCTCAGATCAATATTATGCTGCTTACTGCCAGTGAAATACTGCAGTAAGGAGCCGAAGGAATCATGCTCCACCATTCTCAAGTCAGCTTGAAGCCCTTTTTTTAGAATGACGCTGGCTTTAGTTGGCCCTTGAGCCAGCACCTCTTTTACCTGGGGCAAAGTTACAAAAGCATCAATAACCTTCTCGGGATTATCGGCTGTACCCATAAGGTCAATATCGCCCACCGTTTCCCGGAAGCGCCGCAGGCTGCCGGCAGCAGTCACGTTTTTCACACCGTGCATATGGCGCAACGCAGCCACTATATCATCCACCACAGGCAAAGCTTCGCCCAGGGGGATGCGCTGGTCTTTGCGACGCAGAGCTTGAATCTGATGCAGTATATTTTCAGCGGTCTTATCGCCGAGGCGAAATAGACTGGCGACACGTCCATCTTGAATAGCCTGCTCCAGGTCATCTGTCGACTTTACTCCAAGTTCACTGAGCTTCATTGCCGTTTTGGGGCCGATGCCGGGGACTTCCAGCAGCTTGGTTATGCCTTCTGGAAACTCTCCTTTGAGTTCTTCGTAATAGCCCAGTTTCCCGGTGGTCACCAGTTCGGCAGTCTTCTTAGCTATCGCCTCACCCACACCGGGAATATTCTGCAGGTCCTCACCTTCCTCCAGCATAATCTCGATTTCTTTAGGTAAATGCTCGATAGTCCTTGCCGCCTTCTGATAAGCCCGTATCTTGAAAACATTCTCCCCCTTAAGCTCCAGCAGGTCAGCGATATCCTGAAATACCCTGGCTATTTCACCGTTTTTCATGGCATGTATCTAAAGTATAACAAAATCAATGATAAACGAAAGTGAGGAGCGGAGCTAGTAATTTACCTGCCGCAGCAGTGCTTGTATTTTTTGCCTGAGCCGCAGGGACAGGGGTCATTGCGGCCTACCCTTTTACCGACTGGCACAGCGGCTTTCTGTGGTTGTTTTGAGGGGGGGGCTTCCTTTGTGGTTATACTCGCCTTAAAAATAATGCGAGCAACGTCATGCTGGATACTGGCAAGTAAGCTGTCAAAATAGGCATGACCTTCTTTTTTATAAATAACCAATGGGTCAATCTGCCTCACCGATTGCAGCCCTACGCTCTGCCTCAAATGGTCCATATTGGTAAGATGGTCTGTCCATAAACTGTCGATAGTCCGCAGCATAATTAGCCTTTCCAGCAACCGCACATTATCGGCACCTATCTCTTTCTCCCGCTGCCCGTAGAGGCGCGCAGCATAATCAACCAAGGTATCGCTTATCTTCTGCGACTTTACCTGCGACAGGGCAGCAGCGCTCAATTCAGATGGCAAAGGCGGCGGAAAAATATCGGCGATATCCTCTAACAATCCGGTAATATCCGCCTCCATGAATTCATCGCTGCAGCGGGCCGCTACTATGCCTTGAACTTCCTGCTTCACCATCGATAAAATATTTGCCTTGAGGTCAGCACCGCTCAGGATTTTTCTTCTCTCGGCATAGATTACCTCCCGGTGCTTGTTCACGATATCATCATATTCCACCAGATGTTTACGCATATCAAAGTGGTAGCCTTCAACCCTTACCTGGGCATTCTCTATGGCTTTGTTCACCATGGGATGCTCTATCGGGGTATTTTCATCCATGCCCGCCCATTCCATAAAACCCTTTACCCGGTCGCCCCCAAAACGGCGGACAATATCATCTTCCAGTGAGACATAGAAGCGAGAGTTTCCCGGGTCGCCCTGCCTGCCAGAACGACCTCTAAGCTGATTATCAATACGCCTGGCTTCATGCCTCTCTGTACCAACAACATGAAGTCCACCCATTACCACTACCTTATCATGTTCTGCCTGCCAGTCCTGCAACTCCTTTTCGCTCGGGATGGCATCACCTCGAAACGGATTACCACCCAGTATTATGTCAACGCCACGCCCCGCCATATTGGTAGAGACCGTGACTGCACCTATCTTACCAGCCTGAGCGATAATATCGGCCTCTTTGGTATGATTCTTGGCATTCAATAACTGATGAGGCACGCCTTTTCTCTGCAACAACTCGCTAAGCCTTTCTGACTTCTCAATTGAAACGGTACCAATGAGCACTGGACAGCCTTGCCTGTATAAGCTCTCTATTTCATTGGCAACCGCCTTGAATTTCGACTCCTCATCCTTATAAATCTGGTCTGGGTTATCGGTACGAATCATGGGTTTATTAGTGGGGGCAATCACCACATCCAGCTTATAAATCTTATAAAATTCCTCTGCCTCAGTAGCGGCAGTGCCGGTCATGCCAGCCAGCTTTCGATAAAGACGGAAATAGTTCTGAAAAGTTATGGTGGCCAAGGTCACGCTTTCGCGCTGAATTTTTACCCTTTCCTTGGCTTCGATGGCCTGATGTAGCCCTTCAGAGTATCTTCTGCCGAACATCAACCTGCCGGTAAACTCATCGACAATGATAACCTGCCCGTCTTTCACTACATAGTCACGGTCGCGCCTGAATATCACCTGAGCCTTCAGTGCATTCTCCAGGTACTGCATGAGCCCGTAATTGGCCGGGTCATAAAGGCTGGGAGATTTGAGCACCTTCTCCCCCCGCAGTATCTTTTCCATCCTGGTAATACCGCCATCGGTTAAGCTGACCGTTCGCGTTTTCTCGTCCACGGTGTAATCTTCATCTATTTTAAGAGGCAGGACTGAACGGGCAAAAATCACATATTTATCGGCGGCTTCTTCAGCAGCCCCGCTGATTATCAACGGCGTGCGTGCCTCATCAATAAGTATATTATCGACCTCGTCAACAATGGCGTAATTCAGTTCTCGCTGGACACATTGGGACAGGTCTAAGACCATATTGTCCCTGAGATAGTCAAAGCCAAATTCATTGTTGGTGCCATAGGTGATATCAGCTTCGTACGCCTGTTTACGTATGATCGGTCGGAAATGAGGCCAGCGCTTATCCGCCGGCTCACCGCCAGGGTCGTAAAGATAAGCCGGCAGATAGTCTGTCGGACCTTGCTGCGGAAAAATGCTGGCAACCGTCATGCCCAGGGCATGATAGATAGGCCCCATCCAGTGAGCATCGCGCCTGGCCAAGTAATCATTGACGGTAACCAGATGGCAGCCTTTGCCAGCAAGAGCATTCAAATACAGGGGAAGAGTAGCTACCAGCGTCTTGCCTTCGCCGGTCTTCATCTCGGCAATTTTGCCCTGATGCAGAACGATACCACCAATTAGCTGGACATCGAAATGACGCTGCCCGATAGTTCGACGGGCAGCTTCTCTAACCGCAGCAAAAGCTTCCGGCAGAATGTTATCCAGTGTTTCGCCTTCCTTCACGCGAACTTTGAATTCATCAGTTTTGGCACGAAGCTCATCGCCAGTAAGTTTTTGGAAATCTGGCTCCAGGGAATTGATTCTGTTTACTATCGGGGCAAGGCGCTTTAATTCCTTTTCGTTGGAATCGACCAGGCCTCCCAGCCACTTAAGCATAGTTTCTCCTATTCAAACATGGCGCCGATGGAAAGACCAGTATGAATGCGGTGTATGGCTTCACCCAAAAGCGGTGCCATAGACAATACCTTTATTTTGTTCAATCTCTTACTACCCAGAACAGGAATGGTGTCAGTGACCACTACTTCTTTAACCGGTGACTTGGCAATATTTTCAATCGCTGCACCTGAAAAAACAGGGTGAGTGCAACAGGCGTAAACCTCGCTGGCTCCCGCCCTGAGCAGAGCCTCCACAGCATTGACCAGGGAACCCGCCGTATCGATTTCATCATCCATAGTCAAGACACGTTTTCCCTTAACCCGACCAATGATATTGTGGGTCCTGGTCTTATCTCGATTGCCTACCCGCCTTTTCTCAATAATGGCCAGCGGGGCATTCAGTTTAGCCGCCAGGTCGCGAGCCCTTTTGGTAATACCAATATCGGTAGCCACTACCACCAATTTATCTAGCGATTTCTTCTTCCAGTAATTAGCAAGGAGAGTAAGAGCAGTAAGCTCATCAACAGGGATATTGAAAAAGCCCTGGATCTGGGCGGCGTGAAGGTCTACCGTTAACAAGCGATTGGCACCAGCGGTGGTTAGCAGGTCAGCTATCAATCGACCGGTAATAGGAACACGGGGCTGGTCTTTTTTATCGGTGCGACCATAGGCATAATAGGGAACCACGGCCGTGATTCTGCCCGCCGAAGCCCGCTTGAAAGCATCAATCATTATCAGAAGCTCCACAATATTTTTGTTGACTGGAGGCGAAAAAGGCTGGACAACGAAGACATCTCTCTCGCGCACATTTTCCAGTATCCGCACAAAGATGTTCTCGTTTTTGAACTCAAAAATTTCAGCCTGGCCTAATGGTATTCGCAGATACTTACAAATTGCCCGTGCCAGAGACGGATGAGCGTTGCCGGTGAAAACTTTTAATTCGTCCATCGTAACCCCCGCTATCTTTGGTGCGAAACTAATTATATCACCAACGGATTGTTATATCCCACTTCCAACTCCGTTTCAACCGAAGAATGAGCCTGAAGAGTAACACAGCTCACTCTCTACTTGACCCTTTTCCTGGTGATGGGGCATGGGGAGAGAAACCAGACTCGGCACCCCAGTTTACCCCTCAAGATTACAGAGTTCAATTTTTAAACAAATGTGTTTAGAAGTATTCGATTATGCGTTAAAACTACGGCCTTCGTTTTCTGCGTTAGATAAGGTATAATCGTTCGTCAGCAAGGTTCACAAATCATAATTGCATCAAAAAGGAGGAGGTATGTCTGACGATACACAAATCATAGAGAAGAGATGGCGTAAATTTCAGGAAATGGTTGGATACACATATGAAGAAATGGCAGTGTACCGTTCTAATCCCAGGTACGTGAAGGCAATGGAGAATACTCCTCACTTTGTGAAATATAAGGTAGTGATTGAGGTGGTGGAAGCGCATAATTGTATTGCCGGGTATAAAGCGGGTGATAAGTTCACCGTCGACCCTGTGGGACTCCTGGTCGCGGAGGAGTGCCCTCCAAAACTATGTGTTGCTGCCATTCACGCTTTCAAGCCACTTGTTTCCAAGATGTGGCAGGCTTTCTACAATGATAGTATCTCAGTGTTCCAAGATACTGTCCGCTGTCCAGATGTTGGAGTGCGTCTCACAGGAACTGGTGAGATAGTGATGAGAGTGTATGCGGTACCACGTGAATGATGGTCAATTACCACGATAAGAGCATATCAATAGTTTTTCTTGCTCGCGGAACAGTGGGCTGATATGTCCTGTAAAGGAGATTTAATGATTGTTATGCGTCAACATTCGTCTTCGTATATCGTAGAAGTCATTGACAGTCATGTAGTAACAGGGTATTATTACCACCAAAAAGTGATGGCTACTAGCAATCAATTCGTCACAAAATAAAAGGGGAAATCCCCTCCGAACAATTGAGACGAGCTGATATCAGGCAGCCCGAACAGTATGAGAAATAACACCATGGCACCAGGTCATACGGGCAAAATGTTCACAATATATATTCATCCATAGAGACAAGGGGGTAGCAGTGACGTAGCTAAAGAGTTGAAGTGAATAAAATGGCAAAAGTCATCGCTAAGCTACATAAGCGATAGAGGAGGAAAAGGTGAAAAACAAGTTTGTCTTAATTTCTATAGCATTATTGATTATCGCCAGTTTTGTGGCAATTGGTTGCCAGCCAGCAATACCAGCCGGAACAAAGCCTGTAGAGTTGAAATTAGCCCACATGGCACCAGCAGGTTCTATATTAGATAAATCGATTAACGCCTGGGCAGAAAAAGTCAAAAAAGACAGTAATGGTTTGATTACCTTCCGCATGTTCCCGGCCGCGACGTTAATCAGTGCTACTGAAACCTATGATGGTGTGGTAAAAGGCGTTGCCGATTTGGGGTCTAGCTTTCGATATGTGCGAGCAGGCGCTGAGCTTACCGGGCTTTCCTCAATGTTTCTCACTGGTTTGCCCACTGCAGAAGCTGGCTCAAAAATCGTGGCATCAATGTGGAAGGACTTCCCTGAGTTGCGGAAAGAATGGGACAAAACCAAAGTTTTATGGATTCATGCCGCAGGACCTGCAGTTTTTGCCACAACCAAACCTGTCCGCACTCAAGCAGATTTAAAAGGTCTATCGCTCAGGGTTCCTGTACCTGAAGCAGCCGACGCTCTTAGAGCTCTGGGTGGCACTCCAGTTAGTATGCCCTTGGCTGACCTGGTAATTGGCATAGAAAAAGGTACCGTACATGGCGGCACGGTTTTCAAAGAGGCTATTGAATCATATAAACTCCCTATTAAATATATAAATGAATTTAGCATGTATTCGTCCTCTAACTGGTTCATGGTGATGAACCTTGATAGCTGGAATAAGCTACCAGCCAGCCTGCAGAAAGTAATCGATGATAGTGCTGAGTGGGGCAGGGCAGAATCTATAAAAGCGTATGATGCTGCCGATGCATCCGCGATTAAGTATGCAAAAGGACTGGGAGTGGAGATTATAACTCTGCCAACTGCTGAACGAGCTAAGTGGCTTGAAATTGTGATTGCCACTTACAGCAAGAAAGCAGGTGAGCTTGATGCTAAAGGATATCCCGCTACTAAATTGCTTGAGTATGTAAATAAACTCAGGAAATAAGAATAAAAAGGACAAACCTAGATAACAAGTATTTGCTTGAGTTAACAAAGTCCAATTCGGTGACTACATTACTACATTCCTCTCCAAAGAGGAGAGGAATGTAGTGCATTGGTATACAAACGGTTAGTTGCTCGGCAACTAGAAGTCTTGCCCAGAAGATACAGTTAGGAGATATTGAGTAGTCTAACAATCGAAAAAACTCCCGGAATCAGCATGTCCAGACTCTTTGCCCTCTTGAAACAATATCTGTTTGAGCCTGATAGATTCTCCCTTATTTATCAACGAAAGCCTCTTTCCAGACAATGCTCGTGGGCAAACAAGCAGATTGAAAGGGAAACATTGCCAGCGAAAGAGTTAGGCGATGTCTTTACTCTGCCTATCACCACTTATCACTACTCCAGCCGTCAGGAATTGTTTAGTCAAACGCAGTAGAAAGGGATATAACGTGCCTAGTTGGTTAAAATTTTTAGTCATCAAAGGACCTCTTATAATAGCTTCCGTTGCCTTGCTAACAATGATGATGATTGTCGCTGTCCATGTAATAGGGCGAGCCCTTTTTAATGTTCCCTTATTTGGTGGCGTTGAGCTTATCAGTTTATCCGGCGTTTTTCTCATATCATTTGGTCTTGCATACGCTCAGTGGGAGCGAGTACATATCAGTATTGAGCTAATGATTCGCAGATTACCACAGCGGTTTCAGCTGGCTTTTGCAGTCTCTTCTTTGGCTACCAGTCTGCTTGCAACCGCCCTTCTAGCTTGGGGAGGCGTAGTACTCGTCTGGGATGCAGTTGTCAAGCCCGGGTCTTATACACTGATACTTCACCTCCCATCGGTCCCATTTAAAGTTGTTTGGGTAGTAGGTTGTATCACACTCTGGGCATACTTTGCATACCATTTAATTGAAGCACTACGCACTGAAAGGGAAAAATGAGCCCGTTTACTGTCGGCATCATTGGTATCATTGTCACCCTATTATTGCTGCTTTGTGGCCTTCCCATAGGTATCTCCATGATTTTAGTTGGTTTTTTGGGATTCTCCTATCTGGTTAATATAGAGGCAGCATTTCATATCATATCCACTGTTCCATACGCATTAATATCCAATTATGATTGGCTGGTACTACCTCTCTTTCTACTGATGGGTACTGTCTTATTTCGTGCAGGCCTGGGCACCAGCCTGTTCAATCTAGCTAACAGCGTTTTCGGGCGACTACCGGGAGGTCTATCAATAGCTGCCCTCGGAGCATGCGGAATTTTCGCCGCGGTTAGTGCATCAAGCATAGCCACAGCAGTTACTATAGGAACATCAGCCATACCGGAAATGAGACGACATAATTATGACAGCGGACTGGCAACTGGTTGCATTGCAGCCGGCGGCACCTTGGGTTTCCTGATTCCACCCAGTACCATCCTGATCATTTATGGGATCATAACCGAAACATCAATATCCAAGCTTTTTATGGCCGGTGTCATTCCCGGTATCATTCTGACTACCATGTTCATGATAATGGTCTACATTCGAATAAGACTAAATCCGTCCCTGGCTCCACGGGGACCGAGTACAACCATGCGCGAAAAACTACAGGCAGCCTCGGAGTGCCTGGAAGTTCTGGTTTTAATAGCTCTGGTATTAGGAGGTCTTTTCATTGGCTGGTTCACCCCCACTGAAGCCGGGGGAATTGCTGCCTTTGGCAGTATCGTGGTATCCCTAGCCAGGAAAAAACTGAACTGGCAGAAGTTTAAGGACAGTGTCGCTGACGCAGTGAAGTCTACAGGTATGATTTTCCTGTGCGCTATAGGTGCGTTTATCATGATTCCTTTTATAGCAGTAAGCACTCTTCCGATGGAAATGGCAGGCAGAATTGTTGACCTTGGAATCTATCCCACCATCGCATTGGTTTTCATAATATTATTATATTTCATTCTCGGTTGCTTTATTGATACCATGGCAATGGTTTTGCTTACTGTGCCAATTTTCTTTCCACTGATCGTGAACCTGGGATATGACCCCATATGGTTCGGGATACTTATAGCCTTATTAGTAGAAATGGCAATGATTACTCCACCCATAGGAATGAATGTATACGTTATAGCTGGCGTCGCCAAGGATGTGCCCATGGAAACTATATTCAAAGGTATATTCCCATTTGTTGTGACCTTAGCATTATTCATAGTGATAATAGTCGTGTTTCCACAACTGGCCACATTTTTACCCAGTATACTAAAATAAGAAATAATCACGACATGGTTTTGAGACTGCCGAAATAATTGTTGCCTAATTCTCTATTGTCATTTTAACGCCCGAGTACCCTTATCACTTGACCCCACTTTTCAGGAGGCAACGAGATGGCTTCTAAAATTAAATTCGGTATCTGGTTACCTGTCTATGGAGGCTGGCTCATTGGAGCACCGCCCGAAGAACCCGAGATAAGCTATAGCTATGTGAAAAAGGTAGCTCAAGAAGCAGAAAAAATAGGCTACGATTCATTGTGGGTTCCTGACCATTTACTCAATCCCCGAAAAGGCGAACAATTCGGTGCACTGGAAGCCTGGACCACCATCACGGCAATAGCTACAGAAACCAGGCGCATCAAGCTCGGCCACGCGGTTTTGTGTCAGGCGTTCCGATACCCAGCCGTGCTTGCCAAGATGGCGGCAACGCTGGATGAAATATCCCACGGCAGATTCATTTTCTCCACTGGTGCTGGCTGGTTCAAACGGGAGTTTCAAGCCTATGGCATCCCCTGGAATGAACATGATGATATGATTGAGCACGCCGGGGAACAAATTAAGCTTATCACAGCATTATGGACGCAGGATAAGGTGAATTTCGATGGCAAATACTATCACATCGTTGATGGAGTCCTGGTGCCGAAGCCAGTGCAGAAACCACACCCCCCCATCTGGTACGGAGGAAATTCAGAAAAGTCCAGACAGGTCGTGGCAAGGATAACTGATATTGATGGCTGGTTCATCAGCGCCGCCCCAGTTGAAGAAACCAGAGAAAAAATAGCCGACATGAAGAGGAGAATAGGAGAAAGACAGCTGGAGTATGCTACCTATGCCTTTGCCCTTGTTACCAGGACGGACAAAGAAGGTGAGGAGCTGGTTAAAAAGCTCTGCCCCGAGAAACCAGCTACAATCGACTGGGCATTAAAGGCAGGGCTGGTCGGGTCTCCCGCTAAAATCATCGACCAGGTTCACCAGCTAGAGGAAGCTGGAATGAACCATATCACCCTGATGTTATCTTCGACTTTTAAAGATATGAGAACGTTTTATGAACAAATCATAAACCGTTTGCGCTAAATACAGGCCACAAATTACTTGATCTTCAGGAGTTTTCTGGCACTCTCTCCCAGTATCTTCTGCTTATCTTCTTCGGAAATATTCATCTTCTTAATACCCAACAGATTCTCCCTGATAAAATCCTCGCCTGATTCCGGTCCGAAAGGATAATCTGAGCCATACATCATGCGATCAGGACCGAAAAAGGCATATCCACAGGGATAAGCAGCAACGGTCCCATCCAACGCTGTGTCTCCGTAGATATTTTCCCAGTACTCAGAAATATGCTTCGGCAGTTTATCTTTCAAAAAACCATTAAAGTTGGTCTCAATTCTTCGTGAGAAATACGGAAGCATAGCCCCCAAGTGATGTGTAACCACCTTCAACGCAGGATATCGCTCCAGGACTCCTCCAAAGATAAGCCTCCACACAGCCTGAGTAGTGTCGAACGGCCAGCCAAACAGGTGCATCATCCGCCAACCCTTCTCCATATCGACTAAAGGATAAGACTCCCAGTGCGTGGGATGAATCAGCATAGGCAAATCATATTTCACCAGTTTCTCATAGAAAGGAAAATACTCAGGAGAATCAAGTCCTTTGCCATTCTGATTAGCCGAGATGGTGACCCCACGGCAGTCGAGCTCATTGACGGCGCGCTCAAGTTCTTTCATGGCGCTCTTCATGTCAAGGAGAGAAAACATGCAGATGTTGACGAATCTCTCGGGGTATGCCTTGCACAGCGCATAGTTGTCATCATTGGAAAGACGGCATATCTCAGCCGCATCTCTGGTATTAAATCCCAGCAAGACCGGCGTCGTCTGGCTGAGCGCCTGCACATCAACGCCATACTTATCCATGAGTCCAAGCCGAACCTCGGCATCAGCGTTCTGAGGCGGATATTTGAACTGCCTGTCCTCGCCATAATACTTCCTTTTCAATAAAACCTTCCCCACCTGCCGTGAAATATGGTGGGAGTAAATATCGATAATCATTCGTCTCTCCTTTCTCTACATCAGTTCATTACCAAACAGCGTCCTAGTTTCTAACAAATGGCCGAAAGATGTCAAGAAAGCGATGAGGTTTTCCGGGCATAGCACTGGATTATCCATGACAAAAATTACGAAAAAGCATTGACAATAGTACTGCTAATCTGACACAATTAGCCCTCACTGATAAAGACAATCCGCATATTAAAACTTCAGGAGGTACTTTCCGATGAAAATCGACATGTATGCCCACATTACACCACAAAAATTCATCGATGCTTTCGACAAGCGTCCGGTAAGCTGGCAGATAGTTGCTCGAACTACACCAGCATTCGGCGGAACTTCGCTTTACGACCTCAGCAAAAGGCTGGAAGTAATGGATAGGTATGAAGACTATGTACAGGTATTGACGCCCACGGGACAGGTAATCGAGCCTTTTTATGGACCAAAAGACACTCCCGAACTGTCCAGAATATTCAACGATGCTTTAGCAGAGATTATTCGCAAACATCCTGACAAATTCATAGCCGGCGTGGCTCAATTGCCTATCAACAATGTCGATGCTACATTGAAAGAGATCGATAGAACGATTAAAGACCTGGGCTTTAAGGGGATATTGCTTCACACACCTATATACGTTTATGAAGAAGGCAGACCGGCTGAGAAGGGATACAATTTCAGCACCATGAAACCCATAGATTTACCTGAGTTCATGCCTATCTACGAGAAAATGTCTCAATACAATCTGCCGATATGGATTCATCCCGTTGGCTGGGGTGGAGTACCGGTTTACAGCGGCGAAGAGAGAGGCCAATATGCTCTCTCTCATGTTTTTGGATGGCCTCTGGAATCAGCAGTGGCCATGGGGAGGCTGGTTGGCAGCGGGATACTGAAGAAATATCCCAACCTCAAGTTCATCATTCATCACTGCGGCAGCGCCATTGTGCCCAGCTTGGCCGGAAGAATCGCCAATGAGTTCGATAAATTCAGGGCGGCAGGCATATTAAAGGGTGTCCAGATTAACAGCGACGACGACCCGTTCAAAAGTAAGAACGCTGCAGATTACTTCAGAATGTTTTACGGCGATACCGCACTTTACGGCGATACCGCGGGACTGATGTGCGGCTATGACTTTTTCGGGCCGGAGCATATCATTTTC
This sequence comes from Chloroflexota bacterium, assembly GCA_037443085.1. Taxonomy (GTDB): domain Bacteria; phylum Chloroflexota; class Dehalococcoidia; order GIF9; family UBA5629; genus JBBIPA01. The sequence continues at coordinate 23,600 of JBBIPA010000005.1, forward strand.
GGCACCGATTTCCCCTACGACATGGCGGATGGAGATAAATTCACCAAAAAAACTATAGATGCTGTCTACAGAATGAACATCTCCGATGCCGACAAGGAGAGAATTTTTGAAGGCAATGCCAAGCGCATTTTACAGCTAAGCAAATAAAGACAGTACAATTTAGTGAGTGATTTTCACCAGGCATGTGAATATATAAAAAATCTATGGTTGGACCTTGAAATCTTGGTCAAATTTAGTCAGACTCCTGTACGGTTTGTCATCGTTAGAGAATCATAACCACAAAGTAGCGAAGCTGAACCCTTGAACTTCAGATTATCTGTTTTGCCACTATAGAAGGTATCGACCACTATTAACTCGACTCTTGGCTCTCCTGAAAAGTCGCTCACCGCCTGCTTGATGACGGTGAGCGTATGAAGTCAGCCTTAGCTTATCTGCTATACTAAGTTACTATGACAAGACATTGGCATAATCTTGCCAGCGATGAGGTTTTAAGTAAGCTCAACTCTGTACGTTCAGGGCTTTCCGACGAAGAAGCGAAGAGCCGATTACATCAGTACGGACCAAATGAGCTAAGAGAAAAGGGCAAACGCCCAGTAATTATGGTCTTTTTGCACCAGTTTGCCAGCCCCCTCATCTATATATTGCTTGGTGCCGCTCTAATCGAGTTCCTAGTAATGCAAAAACCCACTGATGCCACAGTCATTCTGGCCGCTGAACATATATAAAGGGGACATCATATCCAGCTATGATGTCCCCTTTGTGCAGTCTCAGGAGAAACTCCAGGCTAACCAGAACTATTTCTTGAAAAGCTTTATATCTCCTACGTTGATATCCTTTTGGGTAACATCAACCGGGCTCACAAAATAGTCACGGTAGCCTTTTTTCTCCACCAAAAGCGAATATGACCCATTGTCCAATTCTTTAAACCAGAAATCACCATAACTATCAGTTTTGGCAGTAGCCTTTACTCCAGTTTCAAGATTAGTTACTGTGACCGTGGCTCCCTCGGTACATTCATCGGCATCGGGGTCATACACAGCTCCGGCAATAAATCTTTTAGGTAAACCTATGTAATAGACCCTTGGTTTTACTTTCAGCTCAGACTTCAGTGGTTGCGCCTTGCTCATCAACGCCTTAATCTTTGGATCTGTCTCATCACCAAATGTAAACGCGCCAGTTGGACAGGCATCAGCACACCGTGTCTCTTTCCAGCCATTATCCAATAAGTGTGCACAGAACGTACACTTTTGAGCAATATTGAGCGCATCATTGAAGTAGATGACGTTCGGGTACGGGCAGGCTGCGATACACATCTTGTTACCACGACACTTATCAGGGTCAATGATGACCGCTCCATCATCCCGCTTGTAGATAGCCTTGGCATTGCATGCCGCTATACAGGGCGCATCATCACAGTGCTGGCAGATACTGTGCTCGTAGGTGACCTTGACTTTGGGTACCTGACCACGAACGTTATCGTAGACCTTGTTCCAGAACTGGCCGGTATCGGGCTGCGGCTTCGCAATTGGCGACCAATCATTAGCCACATGCTCGTCCTTGCATGACACCTGGCAGTTGTAGCAACCGTTGCAGATATCGTAGTTGATAATCAGGACTTTACCCATTATTCACCTCCCATAATGCATGCTTCCAGGCCGGGACCAGCACACGGGTGGAAGGGGCGCTCGAAGGCTGCTGGATACTTGCGTTTGAGTTCTTCTATATCGGTTTTCTCGACTTCTGCCAGAAAGCCACTGACCGCATGGCCTACAGCATTCTTTGAAGTGGTATTGCGTGGCACGATGGTGTTGATAGCGCCGCCACGGTCGATCTCCCCGGGCACAATCGGATCCCACTTCGCACCGTGGTCGATGTACACCACCCCAGGCATAACACGTTCGGTAATGTATGCGCCTCCCAGCACCGTACCACGGTCGTTGTAAATCGAGACGACATCACCCTGCTTGATGCCACGCTCCTCTGCCTCTAAGGGATGCAGCCACACCGGGTGATACTGATAGCCATCAGGCCCTTTTACTTTACAGGTCTCGATCTCACGCAGCCAGGTGACGTCGTCATGCTGCGAGTGCACGCCCCATCGTGGATGGTTGGAACATACCAGCAGTGGATATTTCTTAGAACGCTCGGTGCCGATGGTTTCTTCGTGGCTGATGCCTTTTGCCACCCACTTCGGCACCGGTGGCCTTTCGAGGTCATTCGGGAAATGCTCAAGAAGTCCAGTAGCCTCGAACTCCAGCTTGCCGGTCGGCGTCGAAAGCGGATACTTCTCCGGGTCCTTATAGAAATTATAGAAGCCGGCGGGCACATCCTCCCAATTATCGGCTGTGGGCACAACGTAGTAGCCCTTTTCATTAAGCTCCTCCCAGCTAATGAGGTCGTCGCAACGGGAAGTTTCCCAGCCGTATTTAATCAGCTCGGGGATAGACTTACCACCGGTATACTCCTTCAACAACCCCAGGCGCTCAGCGAGCTTGCAGGCGATCTCATAGTCACTATATGACTCGCCGAGAGGCTCTATGCACTTGTGCTCTGGGAACAGCAGGTTATACTGGCCGCTGAAGATATCTCCAGCGATGTCGTCCTCTTCGAGCTTGGTGTTGACCGGTAGGATGATATCGGCCAGCAAACAGTCATTCTCCAGCCACGGATGCTGGGCAAACATGAACTCGATATCAGGATGGCGCATAGCCCGGACGTAGTCATTGCCCGAGTTCCAGCAGGTAATCCATGATGGCGAGTCGGTCCAGACCATATGAATTTTAGAGCAACCGTCCGCCGGGTACTTGTAGTGTACAAACTGATTGGTACGGTCGCATGTTTCTGACTCGCAACCCCACCAGTCACACTCTCCCTCGAGGATAGCCTTAGGTACATAAGTCTTCGGGATAAACGAGGGATGGTTGGTATCAGCCGGATGACCACCGGTGTAAGCCTTGCGCAGGTAGGGTACGCGCAGCGGCTTGGGTTGAGCATACTGGTCTGGTTTATCAAAGAGCCCCCATTCGATCATCTTGGCCTGGTTGACACCCGGCTTGCCAAGTCCTTGCATGGCCAGGCAAATACCCTGTAGACGGGCTGGCTCGGTGGCATAGGGGCCGCGAATACCGGGACCACCGTTGCCAATAACCACGGTAGTGCGTTTGCTCGCCCATTCATCCGCCAGTGCCTTGATCACCCGTGACGGCACTCCAGTGATTGGTGCCGCCCACTCGGGCGTCTTGGGCACCCCATCCTCTTCACCCATAACATAGGCCTGGTACTTCTCGACGCCAACGGCATGAGTCTTCAGGTACTCTTTATCATATGTTCCGTTCTTAAACCAGTGGTAAGTAATTGCCAGATATAATGCCGCATCAGTGTTTGGCAGGACCGGTATCCACCGGTCGGCGTGCACAGCGGCGGCATAGTTAAGGTCAGGATGTACGTAGATCTGCTTGATGCCTATTTCCGTCCACCAGTAGCTTAATCTACTTGGCAACTGTCCCTGCCAACCCCAGGGAGTGGTTTCCTGATCACAACCCCAGAAAAGGAGTAATTCGGTGTTCTTGGCGATGTCATAGAGCAGGTTGCTTTGCATCCCCTGGCCCACCGGTTCACAGCCCCAGAAGTGCTTGCTCCCCCACCACCAGCCTTCCCAGCTATCTGGCTGGCGAATCTGCAGTGTGAATCCGCCCCACAGGCGCAGCAGCTTACGTCCAGCGCCATGGCAGGCCTGCACAACCTTATTCTCTCCGTGCTGATCGCACTGATAAAGAAGAGCCGTGGGACCATACTTTTTCTTGATACGATTCATCTCGCTGATGATGATATCAAGAGCCTGTTCCCAAGAGATACGCTTATACTTGCTGACTCCACGGTTCTGTGGATTGCGCTCGCCGTTGGGGTCGAAGTCGACACGCATCATCGGGTAACGGATGCGTGCCGGTGAATAAACTCTCTTTTTATAGGCAATTGAATACGGTGGAATCAGGGTCTTCATGCTGGGTTCGAAGGTCTTACCCCGCACCTCAAATTTCCAGGGGTTCATATCCTTCTTGGGATCGTACTTCCAATCGTAGTGCATCGGGCGGATGCGAATGATCTTGCCATCCTTGACATCCACCATCGAGGCGTTAGAACCATTCTCAGGTACACCGCAAAAGCTGATGTCCCTGATAAGCGTTTTTTCTCCTGCATTTACTTTCGTTTTTTCTGCCATATTTCCTCACTTGTTTTTAAGATTTCGTAATGGCTTAACTCCCAGGATAAGGAACCGATATGGCGGCTTCGCTTGCCATATCGGCTTCTACCTGGTTCTTTTTACCCTGCTATTTTATGGTACAGGGAATATAGGCTTATCCTGAACAGGGAAGAAGTCATGCTTGGATAGGGTTATCTTCAACTCCCATTTTTCCGGCTTATTCACCTTGAACCATTGACCATAGGCTAATGGTATGCGATTAAAATTGTCCTTATTGAATTTGACTCGATGATTAATTGAAGGCATATCCAACGTCGGGATAGCTGCATTAATTTTCGTTCCATCAGCAACACCAGCCTTCTTTATCGCCTCAAACCCAATTTGCATGACTTCATAGCCATGTCCGATAGCTGGGTTCAAAGGTTGCTTCTTCGCCTTAGCCCATCGCTCGGCAAGCGATTTGGGAGTAGTGCCACCAATACCTGGGCAATCCTTAAATTCAGGGCTCCACCATACCTCAACGCCAACACCCCAGGCCAGGTCACCACCCCAGGCATTGGCATCAACGTAGAACAGTGGTGCTCTTCCGATAGCAACTATCTTGGGCTTAAAACCCATACCGCGAGCCTGTTTATACATAGCACCAAAAACGGGCCCCGGGCAGTTGCCCCAGAGAATCTCCACATTATTGTCTTTCCATTCCTTGATTACCGAGGAGAAATCTGTGGTTTCCAGGGGCACCAGTCCCAGGTTCTTTTCCATGCCTATGACTTTGCAGCCGTATTCTTTAAGCAGGCCCGGGAACAATGAATACCAGCCTCTGCCATCAGCCTCGTCAGTGGCAAAGACACCAGCTACCTTGTTAGTCTGAGCAGCATACAGGTCAAGAAAGCTAAACCAGGTATCTCTTATAGTATATCCCGGCTTGTCCCTGAAATCTCCTTTATCCGGGGGTGTGGCAATGGCAAAACCGGTCAACCAGTTATACGCCCACGGCGGCGTAGCGGATGTCCGCATGGCAGCCCACGGTTCCATAGGGCCACCGGCAATAATGCTGGGAACCTTGTACTTCTCGCCTACAGTACATGCCGCAGCCCACATCGGTGCTGGCGAGTCAGGTGCTGCATAAAACACAATCTTCTCGCGGCTCATTAAGTCTTCGGCAAGCCCACCCACTTTTGCCGGGTCGCTTTCACTATCGAGGACGATAAACTTGACTTTCATTTTCTTGCCACCGACATCAAGCCCACCCTGTGCATTAATATCATCAACGGCCGCCTGCATACCAAACACATTGCCCTCACCAAAGCCGGTAAACATGCCGGTCATCGGTGAAACCGTACCAACACGAACTTCTCCTTCCGCTGCTGGTGCGGCACAGGCACTGGCACCCAATGCACCGGCTACCACGATGACCACTAACAGAACTGCTAATAGTTTTTTCAAAAATTTCCTCCTTTCCTGAAAAATCTGGGGACGTATAGTTCTCTGGAAATGCATGATTGATTTTGACTGGATACCTCTGACTATCACCTCCCTTCTCAATGACTAAATTGCATGGCTAATACGAGGACAATAGGATTAAGTTCCACGAATTAGCTTGTAGACCAGTTCAAGATTATACCATCAGGTTAGCGTTGTCAAGAGGTGGGGGATTGACATCTGTGTTAGAATAATTATCTAGCAATTACATTCTATCTGTCTATACAATATTATAGTTATGTCAACATAATTTTTTATACTAATAAATATAGTAAGCGTTTATGGTGCTGGAGGATTGGGGTTAATTAAGACGCAACAAGCTCTATTTGGTACGCAATACCAAATAGAGCTTGTTAATTTTAGTCTTACTTTTAAATTTAATGAAAGGGTATTCCCCACAGACGAATAGATATAACCATAATCATAAAAATTATCGATAAGGGGGATGACCCAAAGGAGGTGGAATCTGGGATAAGTTGCAATTTACAAGTTCCTTCTTTCACTAAGTTGAAATTTTAATAAGGAGGGCAAAGTATTGAAAAAGCTATTTCCAGTTCTTATAGTGGTTGCGCTGGTAGCCGGTTTAATACTGAGTGGCTGCGGCCCGTCAGCGCCGGCCGGGAAAGAAATAAAGATAGGCGCAGTGTCACCATCAACCGGCATGTTTGCTGGATTTGGCAAAGGAAACGATTATGGCCTCAAATTTGTTGTGGAAGACATCAATAAGCAGGGCGGCATCGAAGTTGGCGGAGTTAAGATGCCGGTGAGATTAGTCCTGGTCAACAGCGAAAGCGATCCCACAAAAGCAGGGACACTGGCAGAATCACTCATCACCGCCGACAAGATACAATTCATGGTCAACGGTATTGAGCCCCCATTTATGCGCGCCGCAGTAGCCACCAAATGCGAACAGTACGGCATACCACATGTTACCGGCAACGGACCCTACGAAGCCTGGATGACCCTCAGGGGTGAAGCACCAAAGCCCTGGAGCCATACCTGGTCAATCAGCTTCGCCATCGCCACTCCGGCTGGAGCAGGTGACTACCGTCAGGGCAAGCCTGGCTATACCATGGGCGATGCCTATCTTAAAGCGCTCGGCACTATCATCGCTCAGACCAATAAAAAAGTGGCAGCTTTCGCCACTGATGAGTCCGACGGCAGGCCCTGGTACAAGTCGATTACTCCGCTCATGAAAGAGAAGGGGTTTGATGTTTATAAAATGGATAGGGAATTCGGTCTTGTGCCGCTAGAGACCACCGATTTCTCCGCCCTCATCAAAGAATGGAAAGATGCCAACTGCGAATCGTTCTGGTCAAACAGCCCTGGCCCCATTTTCGGTGCTCTATGGAAACAGGCTATGGCACTTGGCTGGAGACCTAAGAATGTTTTCGCCACCAGGTCAGCAGTATTCTATGAAGATGTTATGGCCTGGGGTGGCGACCTTGCTCATGGCGTTAGCAACGAAATGTTCTGGAATCCAGAGATAAAAGATTCTCCTGGTATTGGCGGCACTACCCCGAAGTCTCTGGCCGAAAGGTATATTAAAGAAACCAAACTGGGGTATAACCAGAACCTGGGCTTCGCCTATGCCGCTTGCCAGGTCTTGTTCGATGCTATCAAGAGAGCTGGTTCTGTTGAGCCGGCAAAGGTAAATGCCGCTTTAAAAACCACCGACTTAATGACAATGTACCACCGAGTCCAGTTTGATAAAGACAACTACAGCCGCGTTCCGGTTGCCTTCGGTCAGTGGATCAGAGTTGATAAGCCTTACAAATTTGAAAACCCGGTAGCCATCTCCGACCATGCTTTCATGCCTGCCACTGCACCCTGGGAGTTCCCCATTAAGTACAAGTAGCAAATCACGCCAGATAAGACATCAAAAGCTCCTCCCTGTGTAAGGAGGAGCTTTTGATGAATACAATGGTACGAATTCGGCAAAAAACAGCAAACTATTGACATAGTCGAGGTAACACTAATATAATTGCATGTCGATTCTGGCTCCGCTGGTTTATTAAGAGAAAAATGGCCGAACCACTTCTTTCCATAAAAGGAATTACCAAACGCTTCGGTGGATTGGTTGCCCTTAAAGATGTCAGCTTCGACGTATATGCCGGCGAAGTGGTGGGGTTGATGGGGCCAAATGGAGCCGGCAAGACAACTCTTTTAAACGTTATAGCCGGCGAATATGCTCCTGACGAAGGCGCAATCATCTTTAAGGGTCGGAATATCACCCGTTGTCCTCCACACAAAACCTGCCACCTGGGCATCGCCCGGACGTATCAAATACCCCAACCATTTGTCACGCTTTCAGTCCGCGACAATCTCCTCGTTTCAGCACTCTACGGTCGACAGCTCAGAAAAAGTGAAGCCGAGCTTGAAGACGACAGGATTTTCGACCTGGTTAACCTTGGTGAGAAAAAGGATTCGCTTGCCGGCGACCTGCCTATACTCTCACTAAAAAAGCTTGAACTGGCCAGAGCATTAGCCCGCAATCCAGAGTTGATATTGCTGGATGAGGTAGCTGCTGGTTCAACAGAAATCGAAATTCCCAAGATACTGGCCACCATAAAGGAAATACGAAGAATGGGAATAACAGTCATCTTAATCGAGCATGTGATGAAGGTCATGGTTAACGCAGTAGACAGAATCATAGTAATAGATAATGGTGTTAAGATTTCCGAAGGTGAACCCAAAGCTGTAATGGAAGACAGCAAGGTAATAGAAGCTTATTTCGGCGCGTGATGGGGAGAGCAATTCCTTAGCTATTGAAATAAGATGTCTCAAGACATAATATTAAAAGTCAACAACATAGATGTATTTCATGGCACCTTCCAGGCGCTATGGGATGTATCGCTGGAAGTGAGGCGTGGTGAAATGCTGGCCCTAATTGGTGCCAACACCGCCGGCAAGTCCACCTTACTAGACACCATATCAGGGCTCCTTCACCCTACCAAAGGCACCATTGAGTTTGAGGGAAAAGACATTACCGCTTTACCTCCCCACCAGATAGTCGAGCTTGGCATCACTCAAATTCCGGAAGGAAGAGGCATCTTCCCTGAAATGACGGTGCTGGACAATCTCATACTGGGCTCATACAGCCGCAAGGCAAGAACCAAAAAAGAGCAGAATCTCAAAAAAGTATACGGGCACTTTCCCATCCTGGAGAAGAGGAAAAGGCAAACCACCAAAACGCTCAGCGGTGGAGAACAGCAAATGCTGGTAATCGGCCGAGGACTAATGGCAGACCCCAAGCTCATGCTTCTCGACGAAATGTCTCTAGGCTTGGCTCCTATAGTAATAAATGAATTGTTTAAAGCCCTGAAGGAGATCAGGGAAACGGGCATTACTATACTCTTTGTGGAACAGAATGTAAGACGCACTCTACAGGAAGCAGAACGGGCATATATATTAGAAACAGGGCGGGTAACCTTAAGCGGTACTGCCGCTCAACTCAGAGAAGAAGAACAGGTAAAGAAAGCTTACTTTGGCATATAAAGGATACATTTTCAATGGCAGGTGACATATTCTCTCCCATCGTAATGGGCATATTGCTCGGCGGTTTATATGCCTTGATTGCCATGGGTCTCTCCATGGTATTTGGCGTCATGAGATTGATCAACCTGGCTCACGGAGATTTTGTCATTCTTGGCAGCTATATTGCCTATGCCTTGATGACCTTTTTGGGCATGGACCCCATTATCAGCCTGGTTATCTGCATGCCAGCAATGTTTGGCATTGGTTTTGCTGTCCAGAAATATCTTATGGGACGAGCCTTTGCTATATCAGCTGAAGCACCATTAATCATCGCCTTCGGTATTGCTCTGGTAATCCAAAACACCAATCAGATTCTGTGGACACCCCTGTCCAGAGGCTTAACCACACAATATTCGATGGCCAGTTTTCATATCGGACCGCTGCAATTTCCCTTCTCTTACCTGCTCGATTTTATCGCAGCAGTTATAGTAATGCTGGCCCTCCGCGAATTCCTCTCCAGAACATATTTGGGGAAAGCCATTACCGCCGCTTCTCAGAACAAAAGGGCTGCTCACCTGATGGGGATAAACACCAACCTGGTCTACGGTTTCGCCTTCGCAATAGCCATGTTATCCGCCGCCATTGCCGGTGTTTTCCTGGGAATGACATTCCCGTTTACTCCACTATCGGGAACACAGTTTCTTATCATTGCCTTTGGCGTGGTCATAATTGGAGGACTGGGCAGCATATTTGGCACACTCATTGGTGGTTTAATCCTGGGAATAGCCCAGACGCTCGCTGGTGCCCTCCTGGGACCAGCCACTCAAATGCTCATTGTTTACATCATAGTTCTGGTAATACTGGCTATCAGGCCACAAGGTTTATTTGGTCGCTAGGAGAAAAATGAGGTCGCAAATCTCCAAATTAACAACTGGATGGCTAGCAGTAGCAATAGTAGTGATACTGCTTATTCTACTGCCTGTGCTTAATGCTCCGCGGGAGTGGATGCTCTATGTCTTTCTCTTTCTTTTGTTCCTGGCGATGTCCAATATGTGGAATCTGCTGGCCGGCTACACTGGTCTGATATCACTGTGCCAGCCTGCCTTCCTGGGAATTGCGGGGTATACAGTGGCCATAGGTACCTGGGTCCAGATACCCTGGTGGGCAGGTCTTATCGGCGGCGCTGTCCTGGCCGGCATTTTCGCTATCCTGATAGCATTCCCCGTGTTCAGGCTGAGCGGTGTATACTTTGCTATTGGCACACTGGTTGTTCCCGAAGCGCTTCGCATTGTATTCTACCTGTGGAAACCTGTAGGTGGAGAACTGCATGGCGCTGGTGCCGGCTATATGATAAAAGATATTGCTGACCTGACCATGGCACATATGTACTGGATGGCCTTTGCCGTTGCCATAATCTCTGCAATCGTCATACGTATTATCCTCAAATCAAAACTGGGATTGGGATTGGCATCAATCCGCGATAACGAGCGGGCCGCCGCCAGTTGTGGAGTAAACACATTCTGGATTAAAGTGTACCCCTTCGTCATCGGGGCGATTATCACCGGCGTAGCCGGAGCTATTTTCTACCTTTATCAGGGCTACATAGAACCATCTGCCACCTTCAATGTAAGATGGACAATGACCTTATTGTTGGCTACCGTGATAGGGGGGTTGCGCACCGAAGGAGGCCCTATTATCGGCACTATCATCTATGTTTTCCTGTACTTCCTGCTGGCACGCTTCGCTGGGATTAGTCTGCTTATACAGGGTATAATACTGGTTGTCATCATGCTACTCTCACCGCAGGGTATTGTGGGCATTGCCCGAACTACCAGGTTTTATCGCTACCTGGAACGGCTGTTCAGTGCACGTCTTATAAAAGAATAACTGTACTTTTTGAGTAGAAAGCAATAAATCCTCTCTGCCAGTTGCTTTTCTTTTGAATATCTTTATATTTTTAGAATAAAAAATTCAAAGGAGGTAAGGTATGGCAAAAGGTGAACAGGTTTTCACCAACTGCACCACAGGCGGACCGGTCTTAGTCTATGTAAAAGACGACAAAATCACCCGCATCGAACCCCTGCAGTACAGCCCCGATGACCCTGGTCGTTGGACCATCGAGGCTCGTGGCAGGAAATTCTCGCCTTTCAACGTGGCGAAACTGTCCCCGTACATTCTAGCCGAGCGGTCTAGAATCTACTGCAAAGAAAGACTGCTCTATCCCATGAAGAGGGTGGACTTTGACCCCAAGAACAGGAACCCTCAAAACAGAGGCAAATCAGGGTATGAGCGTATCAGTTGGGACAAGGCTCTGGATATACTCTGCGAGGAAATAACTCGTGTGCAGACCAGCTATGGCCCGGGTACAGTCTTGACTACCCCTTCGTCACATCATAATTGGGGCAACATTGGTTACAGGCACAGCAGTTATCTTCGATTCATGGGCATTCTAGGTGCCACCTATGCCGATCATAATCCCGATAGCTGGGAAGGCTGGCACTGGGGTGCCATGCATACCTTCGGCTATGCCTGGAGATTGGGTATCCCGGAGCAATACGATTTGCTGGAAGATGCCCTCAAGAACACTGGCATGATCGTCTACTGGTCCAGTGACCCTGATGGCGAACCCATGATTTACACGGGTCAGGAATCTACCATCTGGCGCTTCTGGCTGAAAGAGCTGGGCGTTAAAATGGTGGTCATCGATCCTCACTACAACTTCACGGCAATAAACCATGCTGACAAATGGCTGGCGCCCAGACCGGGAACGGACGCTGCTATTGCTGCCGCCATCGCCCACGTCTGGCTCACCGAGAACACTTACGATAAAGACTATATTGCTACAAAGACATTCGGCTTCGAAAAGTGGAGGGACTATATCCTGGGTATCGATGACAAGATTCCCAAGACTCCCGAATGGGCTGAGGTAGAAAGCGGCGTACCTGCCCGCGAGATCAAGGCTCTGGCACGGGAATGGGCTAAGAAAAAGACTATGCTCGCCTGTGGTGGTCTTGGCGGCGCTGCCTGTAGAGCCGCCTATGCCACTGAATGGGCACGAATGATGGTCTATCTGCAAGCGATGCAGGGCATGGGCAAGCCCGGTATCGGCATGTGGACTACCAATCAGGGCGTTCCCTACAATGCCAATTTCTTCTTCCCTGGATATGCTGAGGGCGGTATCTGTGGTGACACTGCTAACAGCGCCGCTGGCTACCAGCTAGTTGCCCGTGGCATCACGCTGCATACCATCGCCTCCCAAGTAAACAACCCGTTGGGTCAGCACGTGCCCAGATTGCGTATTCCAGAAGCTATAATGAATCCACCTATTGAATGGCGGGGCAAGGGCTTCTGCGGTAACTCCACCGAGATGCAGTTCAAAAAGTACAAGTATCCGGAAGACGGCTATTCTCCCTGCAAGATGTTCTGGAGATATGGTGGCGCCTACATCGGTACCATGACCAATACCAACCGATGGGTTAAGATGTACCATACCCCCACACTGGAGTTCGTGGTCAATCAATCTATTTACATGGAGGGTGAAGCTAAATTCGCTGACCTCATCCTCCCCGCCTGCAGCAACTTCGAGAGGTTGGACATCGGCGAATGGGCGAACTGCTCCGGCTACATTCCTCATTCTTCATCCGGCGTAAATCGCCGCACCATAGTTCTGATGAAGAAATGCATTGAGCCTTTAGGGGAATCGATGGCCGATTATGACATTTTTGCCACGGTGGCAAAGAAGCTTGGCTTCTACGAGAAGTTCACCGATGGTGGCAAAACCCTCTATGACTGGTGCAAAGACTACTTCAAGGCAACGGACCTGCCCAAGTACACCACCTGGGAAAAGTTCGAAAAGAAAGGGTACTTCGTTGTTCCTCTACCAAATGATTATAAACCCACGCCAGCCTTGCGATGGTTCGCCGAAGGTAGACGAAGGGATACCCCTGACTGGGGACCCGTCGGCGGCGCTATCATGGGTCTGCCCGATGGCAGCGGTTTAGCTACTCAGACCGGTAAAATCGAGTTTGAATCTCAGAGCTTGAAACGATTTGACCCTAACGACCCCGAGCGGCCACCGGTCGCCAAATACATCCCTTCCTGGGAAGGCCATCGCACCACGGAGCTTTACTCCAAGTATCCCATTCAGATCATAACGCCGCATCCAAAGTATAGCTTCCACACCATGTATGATGGCAAGGAATGCTGGATGAACGAAGTGCCCGAACATAGAGTAAAAGCAGCCGATGGCCATTACTATTGGGTGCTCCGCATCAACCCCAAGGATGCTGAGAAAAGAGGCATCAAGGAAGGTGACATTGTCAAAGCTTTCAACGATAGAGGCGCTGTGCTCTTGAGTGCCCAGCTTACCAATCGTGTTCCACCCGGCATAGCACATTCCTGGGAGTCCTGTGCTATCTATGAACCCATCGGGGAACCAGGAGCTTCTCCAGACAAGGGTGGCTGCATCAATCTACTGACACCTGAGCGCTTCGTATCTAAAAACGCCTGCGGTATGGCACCAGGCTCCTGCTTAATCGAAGTAGAGAAATGGAGGGCATAAAAAATGGCTAAATATGGAATGGTAATAGATGTCTCCAGATGTGTTGCCTGCTTTTGTTGCTTCGCTGCCTGCAAGGACGAACACTGGGATAATGACTATCCTCCTTACGCCGCAGCTCAGCCCAGATTCGGTCAATTCTGGATCAACCCCATAAAGAAAGAGCGGGGAACTTATCCCTGCATCAAGGTTGCCTATGTGCCTAACCTATGCGTCCAGTGCGATAAAGCTCCCTGCATAGAAGCCGCCAGGAACGGTGCTGTATACAAACGACCTGATGGGATAGTGATTATCGACCCCAAAAAGGCAGTGGGACAGCAGCAAATAGTAGAGTCCTGCCCCTACAAGGTCATCTTCTGGAACGAGGAAAGGAAACTCCCCCAGAAATGCACCTTTTGCGCCCACAGGCTCAAGGAAGGCAAAGTTCCTCGATGTGTTATGTCCTGCCCCAGCGAAGCCCTGAGGTTCGGCGACCTTGACGACCCGAAAAGCGAGGTGGCCAAACTGGTGGCTTCAGGAAAAACCGAGCCCCTTTATCCGGAACATGACGTCAAACCCAGAATCCACTACCTGAATGTGCCCAAGATGTTCATCGCCGGCTCAGTGGTGTACGGTGATATCAAGGAATGCGCCGAAGGAGCTTCGGTAGTGCTTAGCTCAAACGGCAAATCAACGAATACTACCACTAATGCCTTCGGTGACTTCATGTTTGACGGCCTGGCTGCTGGCAAATACTCCGTCAAGATTGAATGCAAAGGCTATGCCGCCAAAACTATTGACGTCGACCTCAAAACTGATAACTACGTGGGGGCAATAAATCTGAGCTTAGCGTAAATCAAATGAGAGCCATATAGAAAGGAGCATTTCATGATAGACATTTTCGACTTAAAGGGCAAAGTAGCCATCGTCACTGGTGGTGCTGGCGGCATTGGCCGCGCTCTGGCGCTCGGCCTTGCCGATGCCGGCGCTGATGTGGTAGTAACCAGCCGCTCACTTGGGCATCTGGAAGAGGCAGTTAAAGAGATAAAAGCTAAAGGAAAGAAGGCTCTGGCTATTTCTACAGATGTTACCCAGGTGAAATCAGTGGAAGATATGGTCGCTCGTGCCCTGAAGGAATTCCCGCGAATCGATATCCTGGTCAACACCGCAGGTATTGCCATTCGCAAGCCTGCGGAAGCTTTCCCCATTGATGAATGGCAACAGGTCATGGATATCAACACTCGCGGTACCTTCATCTGCTGCCAGGCAGTGGGACGGGAAATGATCAAGCAGCGCAGCGGCAAAATAGTAAACATGTCTTCAGTCAGAGGCAGATACGGCCTTCCTGTAGACTATGCCGCCTATTGCCCCAGCAAAGGTGCCGTAGACGCACTTACCAGAACGCTGGCCTGCGAATGGGCTAAATACAACGTGCTGGTAAATGCCGTAGCACCGACCGTAGTCGAAACCGCATTGACCAAACCTGCTCTAGCTGATCCGTCCTACGCCCAAAGAATGAAAGCCCGCATTCCGCTGGGACGCTGGGCAATGCCAGAAGACATTGTTGGACCGACAATCTTCCTGGCTTCGAAAGCATCCGATTTTGTCACCGGGCAGATTGTCTACGTTGATGGTGGCGTAACCACCTGGTAATATCAATGAGAAACCGTTTCGTCAGGAAGGAGATTATGAGCTCAAGATAGCCAAATATGCAAACATACTTTTTCCCTAACAATTAAAATTCACGATAAAAGGAGGTATTTACCATGGGAAAAACAACACTTGTCGATTTAAGTCATCCATTTGGTTTTGGGGTGCCACTGTGGCCATATTTTAGCGATGTTCTGATTGAGCGTATCCACTATCATGCCAAAGCAGGAGTGCTCACCCAGAAACTTACCCTCACCATGCACACTTCTACCCATGCCGACTCTCCAGCTCACGTGTTCGAGGGAGGCATGTACACCGATGAAATCCCCCTGGAGAAATACTACGGCACCGGCGTCGTCGTGGACATCCCCAAGAATAAATGGGGAGTGATTACCCCGGATGACCTGGAAAAAGCCAGGCCCAAGATAGAAAAGGACGACATCGTCATTGTCCATACCCACTGGCACATCTATTATGGAGACAATACCAAATACTTCTGCTACTCCCCGGGACTGTATAAAGAAGCCGGTGATTGGTTTGTCGCCAAAGGAGTTAAGGCAGTTGGCGTTGACCAGCAGGCATTGGACCATCCACTGGCCACTGCCATAGGTCCGCACGGTTTAGGCCCGCTACGCCCGGATGTCTGCGCCGAGTATGAAAAGGAAACCGGTCGCAAAGTAATGGATGACTTCCCTCTATGGGAGCCCTGCCACAACATTCTGCTCAGAAATGGTGTCATGGGCTATGAAAACGTGGGTGGTGATATCGATAAAGTCGTGGGTAAAAGAGTAACCCTGGCCGGCTGGCCAATTAGATGGACAAAGGGTGATGGCTCGATGGTAAGGCTGGTTGCCATAGTAGACAAAGGCGACCAGTAATCTAACCCAAACAACTCATTGAAAAAAACAACAAGGGAGGAAATATGAAAAAGGTTCGATTACAGGATGTCAAACCATATTCAGCCCCCAAGCATTTCAACATGGTTGCCATGAGGCTTCAGGGTAAAGAGGAAACAGGGATCCAGAAATTCTGGATGGGACTATCATACTTCCTCCCTGGTGGCGGGGCTGAGTGGGCTTATGAGGACTCCCCCTCCGAGAAAGTCTATGTGGTACTGGATGGGGAAATCACCGTGAAATCCAAGACAGAGGAGCTCACACTCGGCCCGATGGACTCGCTATACCTGGCACCCAATGAAGGAAGAGAGATAATCAACAAGACCAATAAGCCAGCGACCATGCTGGTGGTCGTCAACTACTAAGCTAATCATCTGGTCTCTCTAAATTACTAATCGAATTTAATACTCAGCAGAATTAGCAAAATTAGGAGTAATACGATGAAGACTGAAGACATCCGTACTATTGCTTTGCTTGGAGCCGGCATGATAGGGCATGGGCTGGCATTACATTTCGCCAAAGCTGGCTACCAGGTTTCTCTCTATTCGCGGACACAACAAACTCTGGACAAGGCTATTGAAAGTGTTAAATCAAATCTCCCTGCCCTGCTGCAAAAACCAGCTAGTTCAGATGAAATGGAAAAGGTCGCCGGCAGAATAACAACCACCACTGACCTGGCTAAAGCAGTAGCCAACGCGCCGATAGTTATCGAATCAATAGCCGAGGACCTGAAAATAAAACAGGATGTATTCCAGGAATTAGACCGGATATGTCCCCCGGAGACCATCCTGGCCACCAACACATCGGTTATCAGCATCACTGAAATAGCTGCCAAATCCAAAAATAGAAGCAGAATAGTGGGAACACATTTCTGGTTTCCACCCTATCTCATCCCGCTGGTCGAGGTCGTCAAGGGGAAAGACACCTCCGATGAAACCATGGAAACAACGTTTCAGTTCATGAAAAAAGCAGGGAAATACCCCATAAAATGCCTGAAGGATGTACCTGGATTTGTAGCCAATCGCCTGCAACACGCCCTGTGGCGGGAGGCAATCTCAATCGTAGAACACGGCATTGCCGACGCCGCCACTGTGGACGATGCTATTAAGAATAGCTTCGGTATTCGGATTGCCGTTCTGGGCCCTCTGGAAAACGCTGATATGGCTGGCCTGGATTTGACCCTGGCCATTCACAATACCGTACTAAAAGATTTAGAGGCTTCTCCCAACCCCTCACCCCTGTTACAGGACAAAGTAAAGAAGGGAGAGCTTGGCTTTAAATCTGGCAAAGGCTTCTATGACAGCTGGACACCAGAAAAGATAAAACGCACGCGGGAAAATCTCCTGAAATACCTGCTGGCGTATTCCAGAAAAGAGCAGGGTTAACCGCGTTCAGATACACTTTTCAGTGTTGCTCAGATTTTTAGTATAATTTGTTATCCAGAGCATACAACATAAGGAGGATATATGGCACAAATGGATAAACTCATTATAACCTGCGCCTTAACCGGCAATATTACCATGCCCACCCAGACATCCCATTTGCCTCTCTCGCCTCAAGAAATCATCGACGATGCCGTGAGAGCCGCCAATGCCGGGGCAGCCTCGGTCCACATTCATGGTAGAGACCCCAAGACCGCCAAACCGACCACAGACCCGGCAGTATATCGGGAAATTGCTGCCGGCATCAAAGCGCGCAGCAACGTCATCGTCTGTGTCACCACTGGTGGTACTGCGGATATGACGGCAGCACAGCGAGCGCAGGTAGTCCCCGCGCTAAAGCCTGAATTAGCCACCTTTAACATGGGCTCCATAAACTTCTCGATTCATCCCATAGCTGACCGCTACAAAGAGGATGAATGGAAATACCCCTGGGAGAAGGATTTCGCCGCCAGTACCAAGGAATTTATCTTCAGAAACACCTTCAAAGATATCGAGCAACTATGTCAACTGATGGCGGAGAACAACACCAAACCCGAGCATGAGGTCTATGATGTGGGACATCTGTATAACCTCAACTTTTTCATCAGGAAAGGTATCATCAAACTGCCCATCTGGTTACAATTTGTTACTGGAATTCTGGGCGGCATTGGCTCCACTATTGAAGACGTCATGTATATGAAACACACCGCAGACAGGTTATTCGGTGCTGAAAACTACAAGTGGTCAGTTATCGGTGCTGGATACCCCGCCGAATTCAACCTGGCAACACTGTCTATCATGATGGGCGGGCATGCCAGGGTAGGATTGGAAGACAATATCTTTGTGGAAAAGGGGAAACTTGGCACTAATGCCCAACTGGTAGAAAAAGTAGTCAGCATAGCCAGAATACTGGGACGAGAAATCGCCACACCTGATGAAGCCAGACAGATACTTGGTTTGAAGGGTAGAGATAAGGTCAACTACTAGGCTATTTGCCAGACCAAATAATAGCCACTATAGTCTCGCGCAGCTATGGTGGCTATCTTTTTACTATTCGCCGACTTATATACTAGACGCCGGGTACGCAGCCAGGTGCTCTAATCATCATTACCGGCACACACACCGCTCTGAATACCCGGTCTGACACACTGCCATGTGCCCACCTGCTGGGCCCACCCCGGCCATGGCTTGCCATAACAATCAGGTCGCACTTCTTAACCTCTGTATAGATAATAATCTCTTCCGCGGGGTCTCCCAGTAACACTTCCTTAGTCACCTTTACACCCTTCGCCTCCAACCCTTTGGCTAGTCTATCCAGATATTTCTTAGCCTGTCTCTCCATTTTGCCCACTGCTTCAGGCGCCAGGCGTTCCTCCGTAGGTTGACTAACATCCTCTACCAGCCTGAAACCCTGAACACGTTCGGTGACACTGACCAAAACCACATCGGCCTTGCACTTCGCTGCCAGCTCTTCCGCATACGGCAGAGCGCACTCAGCCAGCTTTGAGCCATCCAGCGGAACCACAATTTTCTTTATCATTTCCCCTCCTTTTCAAACTGAGATACCCACAGAAAACGTAGACACTGAATAATAAGCAATCAGCCAATGAGGTGTCAATTCTTAAAATATACAGGCATCTGGTTAACCTTGACATATTCTCAAGTAACAACTATATTTTTTATGACTGCAATGCTCCTCGCTTTGGGCAAAAGGAGATACTAAAAATCAATGAACGGAGATGAGCTTCAGGCATTCAACCCTTTTAACACTACATGGCCTGCTACGCAAGAATTGAATGAACAACGATTCCACCTTGAAGGTTAATGAGAAGAGAATATTACTCAGACACCATTTCTAATTTTCTAAGAACCACGCCTAATGAGATTCTTGGGGGACTCGTAAAAAACAACGATTTTGCTTTGGAGCAAACCCAAAGAGACGCATGGTTAGAAGAAATAAACATCCTCCAAAAAACATTACAATCCTTAAAAGGTTCAGTATATTTTGAATACTCAATCCCACGCATGGGAAAGCGAATTGATGTTGTAGTTATTACCGGCTCAACCATTTTCGTTCTTGAGTTCAAGGTGGGTGAAAATGAATTCCCAGCTTGGGCAATAGACCAAGTTTGGGATTATGCACTTGATTTGAAGAATTTCCACGAAGCAAGCCACGAGCATTTTGTTGCTCCAGTATTAATCGCTACTAAAGCAAAAAACGTTTCGCCAACAATTTCCACAACTCCACATAATGACAAATTGCTTTTTCCTATAAAATGCAATGGGGAACTGCTTAATCAAGTCATCGCAGATGTTTTACGCTTTACCAAAGGTAGTGCAATTGACCCAACCCAATGGGAGCTTGGAAGATATCAACCGACTCCCACTATTATTGAAGCGGCAATGGCTTTATACAATGGTCATTCAGTAAACGAAATCTCACGAAGCGACGCAAGCGCAATTAATCTCAGCAAAACGTCTGACACAATCTCTGAAATCATCCGTCTTTCAAAAGAGAGGTCACATAAATCAATTTGTTTTGTAACAGGAGTGCCTGGCGCAGGCAAAACATTGGTTGGTCTCAATATCGCGACAAAGCACATTGATAAAGGGAATGATCTCTACAGCGTTTTTCTTTCAGGCAATGGCCCGCTAGTTGCCATTCTTCGCGAGGCCTTAGCACGAGATAAAGTTCAGCATGAAAAAGAGTGTGGACGTAAATTCAAGAAAAGCGAGGCAATGAGTGATGTCAAGATGTTCATTCAGAACGTTCACAACTTTCGTGATGAATGTCTTATAGACTTCAAAAAGCCACCTATTGAACACGTTGCATTATTTGATGAAGCACAACGAGCATGGGATTTGCAACAAACAGCAAATTTCATGCAGCAAAAAAAGAAAATATCAAACTTCAACAAATCTGAACCGGAATTCTTGATTTCCTGCCTTGACCGTCATCCAGATTGGGCTGTCGTCGTTTGTCTGGTTGGTGGTGGACAAGAGATTAATACAGGGGAGGCAGGAATTAGTGAGTGGATTGAATCCTTGAACCGTTCGTTTCCAGATTGGCACATCTATATTTCCCCTCAACTTACTGACAGTGAATATGATACAGAGAAGGTTTTAGATAAAATCAAGACCCATTCAAAAGCTATTTTTAAAGATGAATTACATCTTTCAGTTTCAATGCGGTCGTTCCGTGCCGAACATGTTTCCTTGTTAGTTAAACAATTGCTTGATTTGAAACCGTCTGAAGCACGGAAGACATTGACAAACGTAGAAGGTAAATATCCAATTGTTATAACTCGTGACCTTACCAAGGCAAAACAATGGCTAAAAGGCCAGGCGCGCGGTTCTGAACGCTACGGGGTCGTTGTTTCTTCCCATGCAAAACGATTAAAACCACATGCAATAGATGTGAAATCCCCGGTTGACCCAACTCATTGGTTTCTTGACGGAAAAGAAGATGTTCGCTCTTCTTATTTCCTTGAAGATGT
>JBBIPA010000005.1:44770-86599 GCA_037443085.1 Chloroflexota bacterium
AGTGCAAGGACTTGAACTCGATTGGACATGTGTTGCATGGGATGCTGATTTCCGCTATGCCAAAGATGGTTGGGAATACCTTTCTTTTATTGGCGATCGGTGGCATCACATAAGGAAACGAGAACGACAGATTTATCTTAAGAATGCTTATCGTGTTCTTTTAACTCGTGCTAGACAAGGAGTGGTTATCGTCGTTCCACCAGGTGATCCAGATGATTTGACTCGCAAAAATGAGTTTTACGACCCAACTTTCGAATATTTACAGGAAATTGGTTTCAAAGTTATCTGAACTTATCTTTATGCCATTGAAGGAGTTCTTATCTTCAACGTGCACTTTCTGCGCGAGCGCCGCGCACAGTATGGCAAGGACAAAAGCTGATTCCTATCCCCTCACTATAAACTACTTGCAACCCACTCTCCCTCTATTGGACAATTCCTCCAAGATAAACGCCGCTGCCTTCTTATCCAGCGGCTTGTTGCAGCCCCACTCATCTATAATATGAAAACAGCTTCCTGTATATTGAAACGAAATCCTCTCTCGTGATATATTTCATTGCGTCATAATACTCTCGGTGTGCTATAATCAGCCATCAACGCATCGCCTACTCTTCCAACAAGGAGGGCAATAGTATGGCAAAGTCAGTCGTTTCCATAGTCAAGGGAACTAACGCTGAGCAAATGGTGGAGGAAGCGCTCTCCCTGCTTGGCGGCGTTACCAACCTGGTTAAGCCCAATTCCACGGTGGTAATCAAGCCCAATTCGGGGCATCCCATTCCACCGGAAACCAGCGCCAACACCAGCCCGGCCGTGATAAAGGCAGTCATCAAGGTGCTGCGCAAAGCTGAACCCAAAGAAATCATCCTGGCTGAGGCATCAGCCATTGGCTGCGATACTCTGGAATCTTTTGAGGTAACCGGCATAGGCCAGGCGGCCAAAGAAGCCGGCGCAGATAAAATCATCGACATAAAAAGAGAAAAAGACCTGATAAAAATACCCATCAGGGACGCCCGGTCCGCCATAACCAGCGTACTGTTGCCCCGATTTCTCCTGGAGGCTGACCATATCGTCAACGTGCCCATATTCAAGTCCCATGCCAGCATGGTATTTACCTGCGCTCTAAAGAATATCAAGGGAGTAGTGCAGGACAAGGTGCATTATCAGATGCATCAGACCGACCTGGCAGCCGCCATGATGGATGTCTGGTCGGTGATAAGGGCAGACCTGAATATAATAGACATGATTCGTCCCGCAGAAGGTTTCGGTCCCCACAGCACCACACCGGTGGACTTCGGTTGCGTGGTTGCCGGCAAAGACCCGGTGGCGGTTGATGCCACCATCTGCCGCATGATTGGCCTGGATATCAAGAGGGTTGCTTACTTTGAACCCGCCCGCGAGCGCGGCCTGGGGCACTACGAGGAGAAACTAATCGAGGTCCGGGGAAAATCTATAAAGGAAGTTTTCAAAAAACTGTGGCTGCCTTACCTTGAGGGATTCGATACCTGGCCCGATTACAACTTTTATCTGGAAGGTAGCTGCAGCAGTTGCCAGGGATTATTGGCTATGACCATGGAGAAGCTGAAGGCAATGGGGGAGTACGAGAAAAACAAAGGCATTTCCATTGTCGTCGGCCGCAAGAAAGAACTCCCCAAAGGCTTGAAGTCAGGCAAGGACGTCATACTGATGGGCGATTGCCTCAAGAAATACCGCGGTCAGGGCAGCCCGTTTTCCGGCGGCTGCCCTCCGGCAGAACCATTCCCTCTCTGGGTCATTATCGACAGGAAAGACCATACCGAGGTAGGCCCGGAGTTCCGCGATAGAATGGGGCAGGATGAGAAACCCTGGAAAACTTACCTCGCTGAACTGGAAAAGAAGCGGAGCAGTAAATACAGGAGGTAAACGCCTACTTCAAAGGCAATTTAAAGAATTTCCTGGGATTGTCCCAGACCACTTTTTCTATCTCATCATGAGTCATGCCCATCATTCTTAAAGCCATGGTTACCCTGGGTACTGTGAAGTAGAGGTCGCCACCAGCAAGTTCGCAATTTATTATCAATTTATCCCGCCTGGCGGGATTTTTCATCACATAGTCTGCGGCTACTTCAGGCGGCATCTTATCATGGCAGACACTCAAGCCCACCATGGCCCCCGTCTTTAGCCGGTAATCAAAGGTGCTTTCACCAGTGTGGTCGAGAACCACCCTCTCCAGGGGGAATTTTTCCTCTTTGATAACTTCAACTATCTTTTTGATCACGGCCGGCGCCTGCGGAGCCAGTCGGATAGGTGTGTGTACGATGACAGGCAGATTATGTGCCCTGGCTATTGCCAGTTGCGCTTTGAAAAGCTCCCTTTCATCTTCAATGCCACAGTCAAGCCCAATCTCTCCCATTGCCACCACCTTCTCATGTTTCAGATATTTGGGAAGCTCCTTTAGACACTCCTTGATGCTCCTGGCATCAAGTCCATAGAAGGGGATGCTCAGAGAAACAAAAAGCTCAAAACCCATGGACTTGGCACTGTTCACTTCGAAATCGAGAAACCGGCGCCACAGCCGAAATATGGTGTCAGCAGTGCCAGCACCTTTCAACATATGGGGCGAAGGGATGATGGCTGCCTCCATGCCAGCCATGGAAAGCTTCTCCAGGATGACGTCATCTATCATGTCGGTGTGCAGATGCGGGTCGATAAATCTCATTGCCAACCTCCTTTAATATTATTTTGCCACTGTTTTATCGGACAGTTTCAGTACTTCATCCATCCCATTTCTCAATCTCTATCAAGCAAGAATTGGGAGCCATACCCGGCGCATTTTTCGACAGCATCCGCGAAGGGGTTATCAAATTCACACAGCCCGCTTTATCTATGGTGCCGGCCCTCCCTGGCTCCAGCGGGTCATACTGGGCGCAGGATTCATAGCTGTGCACCACTCCAGGTCGTATGCGCTCGGTAATCTTAGCCAGACCGAGCACACCCCCACGGTCATTGTAAATCTTGACCACATCACCATTCTTTATCCCTCTGGGTTCAGCATCCTGCAGGTGAATTCGTATCGTCTGATAGTAGTAGCCCTCCTTAAACAAACGATGACCCGGGATTTCCCGTATCCAGGAATCACGTCTATCGTAATGAGTGTGATAGGAATATCTCACATGTGGCGATAATAATTGCAACGGATATTTCCGGGCAAGTTTGGACTCCAGCCCCTCCCAACTGGGGATGTATCTGGCCATAGGCGCCCGTTCTTCATCATCAGGCATGTGCCTCTTCAAGCTTTCAGAGACAAACTCTATCTTACCGCTATAAGATGCCAGCTCATGTGCCTTTGCTGTACCCTTCTTAGGATTGCCATGAGCCGGCGTATCGCAGGGTTTGCCTTCATAGTACCAGCGTAATGCCACCACAGGTTTATAATCTTCTGGAACCGGAACTATGAAGTAGCCCTTCTTCTGGAACTCTTCGAATGATATGTGCTTGGGGAGGTCGGTTACACCGAATATTGCCTTTGTCCAGTCTTCCGCCGTCTTCCCTTCGGTATAATCCTCTTTTATACCCAATTTTTCTGCGAGCAAGGTGAAGATGTCGTAATCTGATTTGGATTCATAGAGCGGTTCAATACATTTCTGCTGATACATGATTACCCGGTAATTGCAGCCGCTGGAAGAGTCCGCAGAGTATCCTCCTGGCTCTGCCCACTGGGAGATGTCATTACGCTCCAGATTAGTGCATGCCGGCAGAATAATATCAGCAAACCTTGTTTCAGTGCTCCACCAGCAATCCTGATTGACCACAAACTCAAGCTTGGGACTCTGATATGCCCTGACCCACTTGTTCGTCTCTGTCATGGTGCCGATGAAAGCACCTCCATATCGGTAGAACATCTTCACCTCAGACTTGCCCGGCATGGGATAGGTATACGATTTGAACTGCTGCTCGATTGACTGCCCGCAGAACCCCTCACCCACCCAGTGAATCGGAGGATTCAAGATAGCATCAGGGAAAAGTATCCGGTAGAGACGCTGTTCCACAGGATTATCGATGCGCTTACTGGCTGCCCGTGTCCAGGATAATCGGGCATCAGCGTCAGCATAACCGGGAAAATTAAAATCAGAAACGTAGGGGGCACCTGAGGTTGTTCCCCACATGCTGACCCCAGGCCTGCCCCAACCCTGCATTGCCTGCAGGAATATCATCAACCTGGCCCACTCATGCCCGTATGCCTGTCTCATAGCGCCACCCCAGCCACCACGAAGCCCGCATGACAATGCCGTCCTCCTGGCAGCCCACTCTTTAGCCAGGGCTGCTATTGTTCTCGCAGGAACTCCTGTCTTCCCCTCCGCCCACTGAGGAGTCTTGGGCACGCCATCATCTTTGCCCAAAACATAGTTCTTAAACTGCTCAAAGCCGACGGTGCGCTTTGCGATATAGTCTTTATCATAGGTATTCTCCTTCAGCCAGACATAGGCGATGGCTAAAGCCATCGCCGAATCTGTTCCCACCTTTGGCGCAATCCACCTGTCCCCCATGACTGACGCAGTATAATTGCAGAACGGGTCGATAAAAACCTGCTTGACCCCCAGATCACGCAACCACAGACGCCATATTGCCGATTCCTGTCCACAGTAGCCTCCATGAGTGCTATCCGGGTCATTTGACCAGTAGACAATCATCTCGGTGTTTTTCAGGGCATCGGTAAGCAGGTCAGACTGCTCCGGGCATCCCAGATTCCAGTAAAAACCATAAACGTGGGGAGCGCCCCAGTGAAATCCCTCCCAGCTATCCGGATTATGGAAAATAAAGGTATGCCCCAGCAGGTTAAAGAATCGCTCAAAAGCGCTAAACCGGTAACCTACATAGCCCCAGTTATGGTGAGAGGAAGTGATGGCGGTGACAGCTTCCGGACCGTAGGTAGTTCTTATACGCTTAATCTCACTGGCAACTATATCCAGTGCTTCATCCCAGCTTATCCGCTGATATCCTGATTTGCCTCTGTTTTCAGTGCGCCTGTTTGTGCTATTGGGGTCAAAGTCCACCCGCTTCAAAGGGTATTGAATCCTGTCCTCAGAATAAACCCTTTGCCTTTCCGTTACGGTATACGGCGCCAGGGTAACCTTCCGGTGCGGCGAGAATTTTTTACCATGTGC
Source organism: Chloroflexota bacterium (assembly GCA_037443085.1). Classification (GTDB taxonomy): domain Bacteria; phylum Chloroflexota; class Dehalococcoidia; order GIF9; family UBA5629; genus JBBIPA01. The sequence goes on from JBBIPA010000005.1 coordinate 49,909, forward strand.
CTCGATCGTCCACGGTTTTAAATCATTCCCATCGATAACCAGAGGCCGTATTCTCACTATCTTCCCATGTTCCACATACACCGAGATAGGCCCACCCACAGTGCAGTTCGTGAAGACTTGCTCGGACATTGGATTTGGTAACCTCCTAAGGGACTGTTTAAGATAGGGCTAGAATTAGCCCATGTAATAGTACTACAGGTTATTAAAAGAAGTAAAGAATTTTTCGCAAATAACCCTTACTTTTTTTCTGGAAAACAAGGGGGCATGCCTCAAGACATAGTCATACCTCTTCCGAACAGGATAACCAGTTTGATACTGCTGCCGCTCAGTGTATAATTGCTCAAACCATGAAACAAGAGCGCATTAAACAGGTCCTGACCTTATTAAAAAAAGAATATGGCAACCGGGAGTGGCAACCTGACGATGACCCCATTTCCGTACTCGTTCAAACAATCCTGTCACAGAACACTTCTGACCGCAACTCCCACCGCGCCTTCGCTTCCATAAAAAGTTCCTTTAAGGTCTGGGCAAGGACAGCAAACGCCAGCATAACTCAAATTGCCGATACCATCAGGCTGGGCGGTCTTGCCGAAGTCAAAGCCAGATATATCAAGAACACGCTTCAGGAAATCAAACGCCGGCGAGGTGAACTGAACCTCGAATTTCTGAAGCAACTCAGCGTAGACGCCGCCAGAGACTGGCTGAGGCAACTGCCAGGTGTAGGCATGAAGACCGCAAGCTGCGTACTGCTTTTCTCACTCGGAATGCCGGCGTTGCCAGTGGATACTCACGTGTCCCGCGTTGCCAGAAGGCTGGGCTTACTTGACAGCAAAATATCTATAGACAGGGCGCACCAGCTGCTGGAAGGCATCATTTCTCCAAAAAATGTCTATACATTCCACGTTTTGCTCATCGAGCACGGCAGGAAGATATGTAAAGCTCAACAGCCGCAGTGTCCTGGTTGTGTATTACGGGAAATCTGTCCCAGCTACAGGGAACTCAGCAGACTCGGCACTACTTCTTCACACTGAACAGACGGGCACAGAGGAAAATCGTAGCGATAGCAAACACCAGCAGGATAATTACCTCAAGATACGGTGGCAATAGGGAATCCCAGCCACTGAAGGTAGCCCAGCGAAGAACGTCAACTCCATACGTTAAAGGATTGATATAGCTCAACCCGCGTAGCCAGGCTGGGGCAGAGTTCAACGGGAAAAAAGCGCCAGAAAACGGGGATAGCAGGGCTTCTGAATAGATTGGCTTTCTCAGTTAGCAATCAATACCGGGCACAGGGAACTTCCGGCACATTGCAGTTGCCTGTTCCTTAACCTGTTGTATCATCTTCTGATCCTGCGGGGCTGAAAGTACCCGGGTAACCATTGCCGCAACCTGTCTAATCTCCCGGACGGTAAAGCCTCTGGTAGTAACCGCCGGCGTGCCCAGCCTGATACCACTGGCAATTTGCGGTGGTTTGGGGTCGAAAGGAATCGCATTGCGGTTAACCAGAATTCCTGCAGCTTCAAGAGCCTCCTGGGCAACCCTGCCCGTTATGCCGGTTTTGGTTAAATCCACCAGGACAAGGTGATTATCAGTCCCGCCTGATACCACTCGAAAACCGCTGTGCTCAAGCTCCTGAGCCAATACCGAGGCATTCTCCAGCACTGCTTTCTGGTAAGTAACAAAATCAGGCTGCATCGCCTCATAGAAAGCAACCGCCTTGGCAGCGATAGCATGCATCAGAGGCCCACCCTGCATCATAGGAAAGACGGCGGAGTCAATCTTGGCGGCAAATTCCTTTTTACACATTACAAAACCGCTGCGCGGCCCCCTCAATGTTTTATGGGTGGAAGAGGTCACCACATCAGCCACAGGAACCGGCGAAGGATGCACCTTGGCAGCCACTAATCCGGCAATATGTGCTATATCGATTACGAGCCTGGCACCGACTTTATCAGCAATCAGGCGAAACCGTTCAAAATCTATTTTCCGCGGATAAGAGCTAGCTCCAGCCATAATCAGCCTCGGTCTGTGCCCCAGAGCCAGCTTTTCCACCTCATCATAATCCAGCAGCTCGGTCTCGCGATTAACGCCATAAGCAACAAACTTATACCATTTCCCGGAAAAATTGACCGGGGCGCCATGAGTCAAATGTCCACCATGGCTCAAGGTCATTCCCATCACCAGGTCACCAGGCTCAAGCAGAGCAAAATAAGCTGCCATGTTAGCCTGGCTGCCACTGTGCGGTTGTACATTGGCATGTTCAGCAACGAATAATCCCCTGGCTCTCTGAATAGCCAGCGTTTCAACCTCATCTATATAAGGGCAACCTGCGTAATAGCGATGCTCGGGATAACCCTCGGCATACTTGTTCGTTAGCACTGAGCCTTGCGCCTGCAATACGGCGCGACTGGCATAGTTCTCCGCCGCAATAAGGTTTATAGTTTCTTTCTGTCGCCTGGCTTCGAGCCCCAGAATACGGGTAACTTCACTATCATGCCTGTTTTTACTGCTCAATAGAGGACCTCCGAGGAATATTTCAAGCATAATATCACCGTATCCCGATTAAGGTCAACCAGAACATACAATGGAGATTGTTAAACCATCCCAAATCTGCGTTTGCCAAAATCTTCGCAGTCTGTATATACTTTATTCCAGTCCATGACCCGGGAAGAAAGCAATGAGACCACGACTTAATAGTAACCAGCTCGCCTTCCTGCTGACCGTATTGCTCGTGGTTCCGATGCTCCTTACGGGATGCGCCATATCAGCTAACCACTCACCCAGGATATCAAGCATCAAAGCCGACACCATGCTAGTTTACCCTAAGGGTCAGGCAGAGCTGGAGTGCATTGCCCTGGACCCGGAAGGCGATGCCATGACATTCACCTGGTCCTGCACCGAAGGCACCTTCATTGGCAGTGGGCCAATCGTAACCTGGCGAGCACCCAATGCCTATGGCGATTTCCACATTATGGTCGTGGTCGATGATAGCAAAGGCAACAGCTCAAAGGCCATTATTACCATCGGCGTGGTGATGAACGAAAATCAAGAGTGCCAGACCTGCCCGGTACGACGATGAAAAGGATAATATCCATAACAAAACCGCTAATATTCGCCTTGCTTATGGCTACCGTAATAATTTTAAGCGCCTGTGCTGAAAAAAAGGTGGGAACCCAGCCGCAGCTAACACTTATCGAACACAACTTAATTTCCCGTAATTTCGGCGATGTGCTTAAAAGCATCGTAGCTGTTGACGGTAGAGCTCAAAACACCGGTGACGTCCCGCTCAATACTGCTTCAATAACCGTGAACTTTTATGATAAGGATGGCAATCGTCTCCACACAGCTTCAGCCGTAAAAAACAACCTGGAGGCAGGCGAGATTTGGTACTTTAATATTCAGTTTACCAGCCCGGATGCCTGGAAGACCGTTCGCTATGACATTTCAGTGGACACAAAAAAGTAACCCTCGTGCGCTCATAGTTGAGGATTTGCAGACATTAGCGTAAATAACACTCATCCTTGTAGTAAACCAGCATAATCTAGTATAATGCGCGTTTCAGTAAACGAAACCACTAAACAACTAATCCCGCCCCGGCAAAAAGGAGGAAGCATGAAACGAAGGAATGCAATACTGAAGCTGTCCGCTGTTTTTCTGGTGCTAATTATGGCATTAGTAATGGGTAGTGCCTGTGGTCCGTCCAAAGCACCACCACCTCCAGCAGCAGAGCCGAAACCACCAGCCGCTCCAACTGGCAATCAGCCGCCCATTATCTCCAGCCTGACACCGTCACAGACACAGGTCTACCCTTCGGGTACAGTTGAAATCCAGTGTATCGCTGCCGACCCCAACGGCGACAGAATAAACTTCACCTGGTCTGCTGAGGCTGGAAGCATCAACGGCGCTGGAACTTCAGTTACCTGGCAAGCACCCAATAAATACGGCACCTACAAAGTTACCGTTACCGTTAATGACGGCAAAGGTGCCTCCACCCAGTCCTCAGTAACCATAGGGGTGGGAGCCAACCAACCTCCGCAAATCGCCAGTCTCTCCGCTAACCCGACTACTATCGGACCCGGTGGCAGCTCCCTGATAACCTGCGTAGCCAATGACCCCGATGGTGACGCAGTAAGATATAGCTGGAAAGCCAGCGACGGTAATATCTCAGGCGTCGGCAATAAAGTAACCTGGTTCGCACCTAACAAGGGAGGCACCTTTAACGTTACTGTCATCTTGAGCGATGGCAAGGGCGGAGAGACACAGGGCAATGTGGCCGTGACCGTAGCTATGACCACCAAGACCGTGACTATTAATCCAGTCCAGGAGGAGACCGGCACCGTAGATTCCAAAGGTGATAAGGACAGGTCAAAATCAAGAGCTGGCGATGACGATAAAAACACTGGCTACCGTGCATTCTGGAGCTTCAATATCTTCAGCCTGAACAACACCGAGGTAAAAGACGCCAGATTGATATTCACCACACGAGCCGTATCCGGCACGCCGTTTGCCTTCACCGGAGGTCTCGGGGGATTGCGTCTCTGGCAAGTAAGATACGCCGACCAGTTGCCTGACTATCTGATAACAGGCAGCAAATTAGATAAAATGGGACCAGACCTCTATGCACCTCCCACAGTTATAGACGTAACTCCAGAAGTAGTTTTTCTGGTCAATGGTGCTGCTAATCGCTTCCAGGTAGAAGCTCTGTTCCTGCAGACCAGCAACGGCAACAACATCGCCGAATGGATCGAATGGTCGAACGTCAAACTCGAGGTGACCTACACCGAAAAATAACCACAGTCATCTATGATATCGTTTAGAAAAGGCGACCACATGGTCGCCTTTTCTATTCCTAATCTGCAATTTGCCACATAGCAGGTATTCCATTATAATAAATTAGCAGTCACAGGCGGAGAGTGCTAAAATTGGTTAGCGATTTAACCTCAAGAAGAAGGGCAATCCTCAATATCATAGTCGCTGAATATATTGCCACAGCCATGCCTGTGGCTTCGGAGACCATTCTGCGTAATTACCAGCTTGGCGTAAGCTCAGCTACCATCCGCAATGACATGGCTTACCTCGAACAAGAAGGCTTTATCGCTAAACCCCACACTTCCGCCGGCAGCATACCCCTGGTTAAGGGCTATCGCCATTATGTCGAGTCAATAGCCAAGGACACGGAACTCCCTTTGGAGGAGCAACACCGCATTCGTGACTCTCTCCGCAACCTGGAAGAAACCGAGCAATGGTTTAAAGTGGCGGCGGCCATGATGGCTCGCCTGGTTGGCAATGTAGCCTTAGTCACTTTTCCCAAGGCACGCCGATACCACCTTAAGCACCTGGAGCTGGTCTTATTACATGAATTCCTGGTTCTCCTCATCGTCGTTATCAGCGAAACCGTGCTCAGGCAGCAGTTCTTAACCTTCAGCGAACCGGTGACCCAGGAGCAATTAACCAGCATCTCCAACAAGCTCAACACTCATTACGCCGGTCTAACTAGTTCGCAAATCCTGGCAAAGAAACTACTGCCGACAGCAGAGGAAAAGCGGGTAACTGAAGCTGTAGCGGATATGATGGTGGCGGAAGATGAACTGGATTACCATGCCACCTATCTCGAGGGATTGCGACTGATGCTGGGGCAACCTGAATTCATCAGGAAAGACAGAATGCTCCGCATCATGGAGCTGATGGAGGCCCGGGACTGGCTCAAACCCATGCTTCGCCAGCAAGCAGAGACGGAACAGGTGCAAATCGTCATTGGCGAGGAGAGCCATGACGAATCACTTAAAGACCTGAGCCTGGTTCTCAGTCGTTATGGTATCCCCCAAAAGGCCAGAGGCGCCATCGGCGTCATCGGTCCTACCCGCATGGACTATCGCCGAGCTATTTCTACGGTGAACTATATGTCGCAAGTACTGAGCTATCTGGTTTCCGGAGTTTACGGAGAGGATTAAGCATACAGGAGATGCCATTGGCTGAAAACAATAAAACAACATCTGGGAATGAAGTAACTGAAACAGCAACTGGCGAGGATAGCATTGAATCGTTAAAGCGCAATTTAGAGGAGGAGCGGGAGAAGGCTAATAAATATCTGGGCAACTGGCAGAGGTCAGAGGCTGACTTCAGCAATTACAAGAAGCGTGCCGAGCAGGAGAAAAATGACTTTACCGCATTCGCCAACTCGGCACTGATTCTTAATCTCTTGCCAGTACTGGATGACCTGGAGCGGGCACTGTCTTCGCTGCCACCCAAGCTGGCAGACCAGACCTGGGTCCACGGTATCAAGCTGATTCATCGCAAACTGAAAGCAGTACTGGAATCACATGGCCTCACCGAAGTAGAAGCGGTAGGCAAGCCGTTCGACCCGAACTTCCATGAAGCAATAGCCCACGTGGAAGGGAACGACGGAATGGTAATTAACGAAGTTCAAAAAGGTTATAAGCTCAAGAATAAACTACTCCGTCCCACACTGGTTACAGTGGGCAACGGAACGAAGACAGAAGGTAAGACAGGGGAGGAACAACCGGAATAGAAAATCGGTTGAAACTATAATTCCCTATCTATAAGGAGGAAAAGATGCCAAAAGCTATAGGAATCGACCTGGGAACCACGTTAAGTGTAATGGCAGTTATTGAAGGAGGTGAGCCTCAGATTATCCCCAATGCCGAGGGGGAAAGGCTTACGCCGTCAGTTGTTGCTGTCGATAAGAAGGGCGAGCGGCTGGTGGGCTTACTGGCGAAGCGCCAGGCTATCACCAATCCCGAGAATACCATCTACAGCATCAAGCGGCTTATGGGACGCAAATATAAGGACGCTGAGGTGCAGTATGATATCAAGCGTCTGCCCTATAAAATTGTGGAGGCAGCTAACGGTGATGCCAAAGTGGTCATGGGAGGCAAGGAGTATAGCCCACCGGAAATCTCCGCCATGATTCTACAAAAACTGAAGATAGATGCTGAAGCCTATCTCGGCGAAAAAGTGACCGACGCTGTGATTACCGTGCCTGCCTATTTCAACGACAGCCAGCGCCAGGCAACTAAAGACGCTGGTAAAATAGCTGGCTTGAATGTGCTTCGCATCATCAATGAGCCCACGGCTTCATCCCTGGCATACGGTCTGGATAAGAAAAAGGAGGAAACTATCGCCGTCTATGACCTGGGCGGCGGCACTTTTGATATTTCCATCCTGGAGCTTGGCGAAGGCACTTTCCAGGTAAAATCCACCAACGGTGACACTCACCTCGGCGGTGATGACATCGACCTGATAATCATGGACTGGCTATGTGACGAGTTCAAGAAAGAACAGGGCATAGATTTAAGACAGGACAGAATGGCACTGCAAAGACTTAAGGACGCCGCGGAAAAAGCTAAGAAAGAGCTGTCCACAGTAGCCCAGACAGACATTAATTTACCCTTTATTACCGCGGACGCCTCCGGCCCCAAGCACATGAACATCAACCTGAGCAGGTCTAAACTGGAGCAATTGGCGCATGACCTGCTGGAAAAAACTATAGAGCCCTGCCGCAAAGCAGTTACTGACGCCGGGCTCACCGTAGCTCAGATTAACGACATCGTCCTGGTCGGTGGACAGACCAGAATGCCCCGAGTCCAGGATATAGTCCGCCAATTTTTCGGCAAAGAACCGATTAAAGCGGTCAATCCCGATGAGGCGGTAGGCCTGGGAGCCGCCATACAGGCGGGAGTGCTCAAGGGAGATGTCAGAGAAGTGCTCCTGCTCGACGTCACCCCGCTCACACTGGGCATCGAGACACTGGGAGGCGTGGCTACAGCACTGATTCCGCGCAACACCACCATACCCACCTCCAAGAGCCAGATATTCAGCACTGCATCTGACAACCAACCCTCTGTGGAAATACATGTGCTCCAGGGCGAACGTCCTATGGCAACTGATAACAGGACGCTGGGACGATTCATCCTCGATGGCATCCTTCCCGCCCCCAGAGGCATTCCTCAAGTAGAAGTCACTTTTGATATCGATGCCAATGGCATTTTGAATGTCAGAGCGCAGGATAAAGGCACCGGCAAAGAGCAAAAAATTACTATTACCGCATCCAGCGGTTTGAGCAAGGACGAGGTAGCCAAGATGGCCAAAGAGGCCGAGCTCCATGCCGCTGAAGATGCCAGGAAAAAAGAGGGAATAGAGGTACGCAACAATGCCGACAGCCTCATCTATACTGCCGAACGGATCCTCCGCGAGCAGGGCGATAAGGTGCCCGCTGACCTGAAACAGCAGATCGACGGCAAGATAGCCGCATTGCGCTCAGCTCTCCAGGGTACTGATATAAACTACATGAAAAATACCACCAGCGAGCTATCCGACCTGATGCAAAAAATCGGTGCCGCGGTATATCAGCAGGCTGGCGCCGGCGCTGCGCAGCCACCACCCGGTGACAGACAACCACCTCCAGGCGGTGGGCCTAAAGGCGGTGAGGCAGGCACTGTAGAGGGCGAGTTTAGAGAAGTATAATACACCGCATCAGTACAATGGTGGGACAGCGTATCTCTCCTGCCCCACCATAAATTAAGGAGGGGAGCACAAATGGCAAAAGGACCCGGAATAAAAATTGAAGGTGTAGCACTCGGTATACTGGCCATAATTGCTGGAGTGCTAGTGCTATGGAACCCTCCAATCTTGGCCTGGGTAGTAGGTATTTTTCTCATTGTATTTGGCATATTAGCATTGATAAGAAAGGGGTAATCACATCATGGGTTTTGCCATGCCTGGTGGCGGTCTCTTATGGGGAATAGTCACCCTCATTTTCGGCATCATCGTAATGATTTTCCCCAAAATACTCAACTATTTAGTGGGTATTTACCTGGTCGTAGTCGGTCTTCTAGCCATTTTCAGTGCTGTCATCAAATAGACGATAAGCTGAACTATGCTCTACTTTGGCACGTCGGGCTTCAGCTATAATGACTGGGTAGGTGCCTACTATCACCCCAAAATGCCACGTCAGGAGTGGCTGCATTACTATGCCCGCGAGTTCAACACTCTTGAGTTCAATTCCCCGTACTACGCCATCCCACAGCTTGCTACCGTAAAAAGCATGATTGCCAAGACCGGAGACGGCTTCATGTTCTCGGTCAAGGCAAACCAGGAGATGACCCATACCCGACAAAACGAAAACACGGCTTTTGTCGCCTTTGTCCAGATGCTTCGCCCCTTTATCGATGCTGGCAAACTCGGCTGTGTGCTTGCCCAGTTTCCCTATAGCTTCGGCTACAATCGACAAAACCGGGATTATATTAAGCTATTCCGCGAACGTATGGGCACTCTGCCGGTGGTCATTGAATTCCGCAATGCCCAGTGGGTTAGGCCAGACATCTTCGATTTCTTGCGCAGCCATAACCTCGGCTTCTGCTGCGTGGATGAGCCGAAACTGCCCCGCCTACTGCCTCCGGTAGCTGAAGTCACCAGTCCTACAGGCTACGTCCGTTTTCACGGCAGAAACGCCGTTAAATGGTGGGAACATGAATACGCCTACGAGCGCTACGACTATAATTACTCCGCAGAAGAGCTGGCGGAATGGATACCAAAGATAAAGCAAATAGCCAGCAAGGCTGAGAAGACATTCATCTTTGCCAATAACCACTGGCGGGGGCAGGCAATAACCACCATACGCCAGCTTCGGCTTATGACTGACTAGCTGCACCTACTTAAACTGCTTGCTTTACCAGCTATCATGAGTTAGAATAGCATCTATAGCGAACACCCGTCACAGGTCTGCGCCATGTCTGATTTCTCAGAAGCTTATCAGAATTTGCTAAAAGAGCGTGAGCGCCTCATCAAGGAGCTGGAAGATTTGAAGGTGAACATAAAGCCAGCCGATGAGAGACGCGAGGGGAGTCCTTTTGGCAAAAGAGAGGAAGAAGCTACCAAAGCCATGGAGCTTGAGAAAAGGCTGGCACTGGAGAAGCAAGTGTCTGACTCTCTAGCAAAAGTGAACCGCGCTATACAGAAGTATGAAACCGGCACCTATGGTATCTGCGACCAGTGTGGCAAACCCATAGAGCCAGCCAGGCTGGAAGCACTGTCCTATGCCGCCCTCTGCCTGAGCTGCAAAACAAAGCAAGCCAAAAACGTCAGGGGCAGGTCAACCCGCTAACGTGTGGAGAAGATGGTCTTTCCTACTCATTGCTGCCTTCGTAGTAGCCGCTGACCAGCTAACCAAATCCTGGGTCAGAGTCAACCTGGTACCAGGAGAATCACTGCCCGAGATTGGCATCCTCACCATTATTCACGCCCAGAACACCGGCTCAGCATTCGGCTTGTTCGCCAACCAGGCTTTCCTGTTGACGCTCATTGCCATAGTCGGGCTGGTGGTAATCCTGCTGTTCTATCGCTATCTCCCCCAGTCCAGCGTCCTGAGCACAGTGGCTCTGGGGCTGGTTTTCGGCGGTGCCCTGGGCAACCTCACCGACCGCATCCGCCTTGGACATGTGACCGATTTCATCTATGTTCGCCTCTGGAATGATTTCTACTGGCCGGCATTCAATGTCGCCGACTCATCCATCAGTATCGGCGTCATCGTCCTGGCAGTCTTCCTCCTCCTCGGACTGAAAAGGAAAGATGGTCAAACCTCCACAGGAAACTAAAATAGTGCAGGTCGCCGAACCTGTTAGCCGTCTGGATAAATACCTGGCTGCCCACTGTCCCGAGCTATCGCGTTCCCGCCTGCAAAAGCTTATCGAACAGGGACATATTCTGGTCAATGGCTATGGAGCCAAAGCCAGCCAGAAACTGAATTCCGGAGACGAAATCAGCATCAGCCTGCCACCACCGGAACCCACCTCGCTCACCGCTGAGCCGCTGCCACTTAATATATTATATGAAGACGATGACCTTATCGTGCTCGATAAGCCGGCCGGGATCACTGTCCACCCTGCCCCGGGACATGCCAGCCATACCCTGGTAAACGCCCTCCTGGCTCATTGCCCTGACCTGGCTACCTTGAGCAATTCCCTGCGACCCGGCATAGTCCACCGGCTGGACAAAGACACCTCAGGACTGATGCTCGTCGCCAAAACCAGTGCTGCGCAGCAAAACCTCATTAACCAGTTCAAAACACGCTCGGTCTCCAAGGGCTACCTCGTGCTGGTGAAAGGTAAACTAACCCCGGCGAAGGGAATCATCGAAGCTCCCATCGGCCGCCATCCCGCCAACCGCAAGCGCATGGCTATTGTCACCTCAGGCAGACCGGCACGTTCCCACTACAAGGTCAAAGAGTATATCGATAACTATTCCCTGCTCGAAGTCACCATTGAAACCGGTCGCACTCATCAAATACGCGTCCACCTCTCCGCCATCGGCTACCCTGTGGTTGGCGACTCTGTCTATGGCGTGAAATCAGTGTACTTAAAACGTCAATTCGTCCACGCTTACCGGTTGGGCTTCCACCTGCCCCCCAGCGGAGAATACCAGGAATTCATCTGCAACCTGCCCCCCGACCTGACACAAGCCCTCCAACTCCTAAAACGCCAGTAAAATGATGGCTTGGAAGGGGCTATGCCCCTTCCAAGAAGTCTTCCACCGTCTTTCCTGAAGCAGCAGATGCCACCAATTATCCCGGGGTTTGCAAGGGGCAAGCCCCTTGCACGTTTTTCTATCCCCCTCTTTCCTGGAGAAGGAAAGAGGGGGCAGGGGGAGAAAGGTTGATACTTTATCTATTGCTTAAACCCCTGCTAATATGCTACATTGTACACAATAAAAGAGGGACAGTATGAGAGACCCTAAATCTTTCGGTCAACTCAAGAAAGATCAGTTGGGCAGAGAAAGCGAACTTCTCGGCAAGCTCATGGGCAGTGCTGAAGAGCTCAAGGCGCTGGCGGGATTTGAAGACGACCTGGGCACTCGGCGAAACGAAATTCTGTTTAAAGTGCAAAATGAAATGGAAGATACCAGAAACGCCTTAAAAGAAGCCGAGCAACTGGTAGAGCGCCTGAAAAAACACCTGAGCCAGCTTGAGGGCATCCAGCGCATCCTCACCAAGAGGTAGCTCGCCGCACAGCCGTCGTAAAAGCCTTCTCCCACCACTATATCCTCATGTTCTCCACGCTTTTCGGGAAGTTATCTGTCATTTCCTTTATAATAAAAGCGTAGATTGCCATTGAGGCAAACTAAACGCTTCGGCAAAGGGACTAAAATTGAACAAGAAGCCAGAAGAATATGCCCTGGAATATGCTGGCTTCTGGATTAGGCTCGGTGCCGCCGTAATCGATGGGATTATTTTTCTCCTCGTCCTCTTCATCTTACGCTACGACGTTTTCTTCAAATTTATTGCCCTGATGCTACCGCCGACGACCTTTCTTACCATAGCCATTCTCGTACCCTGGGTCATACACATTGCCTATTTCGTTAGCCCGTGGGCATGGCGCGGGCAGACGCCCGGGATGATGATAATTGGGATGAAGATTATCCGCACCGATAGCTCCCCCATCACCTGGCAATATGCCCTGCTCCGCTACCTGGGCTGCCTCGTTTCCACCATTATTCTGTTCATCGGCTTTATCTGGATTGCCTTCGATAGTCGCAAACAGGGACTGCATGACAAGATAGCCGATACCTATGTGGTCAAACTGCCGGTAAGGCAGGTGGAATTCACCGCTGAGTATTTAGCAGGAGGAAAAGTTGGCTACTCCCGTTAACAAGATAAGAGTTCGCTTCGCCCCCAGCCCCACCGGCTACCCCCATCTGGGCAATATCAGGACTGCCCTGTTCAACTGGCTTTTCGCCCGCCACAACAGCGGCGTCTTCATCCTGCGCATCGAGGATACTGATGTCGCCCGCAAGGTGGAAGGGGCGGTAGAGATGATTATGGACAGCCTGCGCTGGCTGGGGCTAGACTGGGACGAAGGCCCCTATTTCCAGTCGCAGCGCCTGGAGCATTACCATCAGACCGCCAACGAGCTGGTAAAGCGTGATGCCGCTTACCGCTGCTATTGTTCCCCTCAGCGACTTGAAGCATTGAGGCAGGAGCAAATGAGCCGCAAGCAGCCGCCGGGCTATGACCGCCATTGCCGTAACCTTTCACCCCAGCAAAGGGCAGATATGGAAGCCAGCAGCATCAAGCCAGTGGTCCGCTTCAAATCGCCCCTCGAGGGTCAAACCATTTTTCATGACCTGATACGCGGCGACATCGTGTTCGAAAACAGCACGCTCGATGACTTCGTCCTGCTCAAGTCAGATGGCTATCCCACCTACCACCTCGCCAACATCGTTGACGACCATATGATGGAGATTTCCCATGTCCTCAGGGCTGATGAATGGCTATCGAGCACGCCGCGTCACACCCTGCTTTATCGCGCTTTGGACTGGCAGTCACCCCAGTTCGCCCATCTGCCCATGATACTGGGCACTGACCGCTCCAAACTGAGCAAACGTCATGGCGCCACCAATATCAACGAATACCGTGACCAGGGCTACCTGCCAGCAGCCATGCTCAACTTCCTGGCTTTGCTCGGCTGGTCGCTGGACGATAAAACCGAGCTGATGAGCCGGGAGGACATCATCAAGAACTTCTCACTGGAACGGGTCAGCAAAACCGCCGCCGTGTTCAACAAGGACAAGCTCGACTGGATGAACGGAGTTTACATCCGCGGTTTAAGCCCCGCTAACTTCGCCAGTCAAGCCCTCCCTTTCCTGGAGAAAAACCTGCCTGAAACCATCCAACGCCCGCTGGATGTTGCCCACCTGGGTTGCATCATGCCACTTATCCAGGATAGGGCCAAGACACTGGCGGAAATTCCCCAGCTCATCGACTTCTTCTTCGCCGAAAAGTTGGTCTATGACACCACCATGCTCCTGCACAAAATCGATAAATCACAGGCCGTTCAGGCACTACAGGCCGCTATATCAAGATTAGAAGGAGCCCCTAGCTGGACTACCGAGTCCTTGGAGCTGGACTTACGCCCCCTGGCAGACGAACTTCATCTTAAAACCAGCATTTTCTTCAGCCTTCTGCGCGTTTCCACCACCGGCAGAACCGCCGCCCCACCTCTCTTCCAGACCATGGAAGTGCTGGGCAAAAACCGCTGCCTCCACCGCCTCAAAGCAGCTCTACAAAAATTGTCAACGACATAAGCTGGTTCACCCACTATCATAACTGCGCAGGACAATTCGTGAATCGCCTCTTCTTGTCCCGCGATGACAGAATACATTACAACTTCTGGCACTTCGGGCAGAAGTAGCTGCCGCGGTTGCGGATGGCAATACGCTCAATAGCAGACCCGCAAACCCGGCAGGTTTCGCCATGGCGGTGGGCGACGTTGAACTCATGATGGGCAGTGCCCTGCTCGCCACCAGGGCGTTTATAGGTATCCACACTGGCGCCTTTGTTCTTAACAGCCACCTGCAGCACCTTCACTATCGCCTTATGAAGATTCCGCGCCTCCAGCAAAGATAAGTCTCCCGCCTTTTTCAAGGGATGGATTTTGGCTGCAAACAGGGCTTCATCGGCATACATATTGCCAATGCCGGCAACAATGCCCTGGTCTAGCAGAACCGCCTTTATCGGCGACTGCCGTCCTTTCAATCGCTTCGCCAGCGTATCGGCAGTGAACTCAGCGGTTAACGGCTCAATGCCCAGCTTACCCTCTATCTCGTCTTTGCTCTGCGCCAGCCACATCACCCCCAACCGCCTCCGGTCAATAAAGGCAAGCTGCTCGCCATTATCGAATTGCAGCACCGCCCGGGCATACTTCTCATTATCACTCGAGTTTATCACCAGCGATCCCGTCATTCTGAGGTGAGCAATCAGCACCTTGCCGCTGGATAGCTTAAACATCAGATACTTGCCACGACGCATCAGGCTGGTAACCTGTTGCCCCAGCACTTTGTGGCAGAATTCACCAGCCGGGCTGGGACGGACCAGCTTATCATCATAGACAGCAGCCCCGATAATGAATCGCCCCACCACATGGGGTGACAGCTCGTTCTTTATGGTTTCTACTTCAGGAAGCTCCGGCATCTAGCTCATCTCACCCCAGCTCTTGCCCTGCTTAATATCAATCTTCAACGGCACACTGAGCTTCAGCGCATCCGGCATCAATTCGGCAACCAGCTTTTTCACCGTCGTTATTTCTTCAGGAGATGCATCAAAAACCAGCTCATCATGCACCTGTAGCGTCATCTGGCTGTTCAAATTATGCTTTACCATCTCCCCGTGAATATTTATCATGGCGATTTTGATGATGTCAGCCGAAGTACCCTGCACCGGCATGTTAATCGCCATACGTTCCGCCGCCTCTCTGATCTGGCGGTTTGACGAGTTTATCTCGGGCATGTAGCGCCGCCTGCCTAGCACCGTCTGTACATAGCCCAGCTTCCTCGCCTGCTCCTTGGTAGCCTCAATATATTCCTTCACTCTGGGATATTTTTCGAAATAGGCAGCGATAAACTGCGCCGCTTCCTCACGACTGAAACTGGTAGCCTGCTCTAATCCATAATCGCTCATGCCATAAATGACGCCAAAGTTGACCGTCTTGGCCACACGGCGCATCTCTGGAGTTACCTCCCCCAGGGCGACATTGAACACACGCGAGGCAGTGGCAGTATGTACATCTTCATCCCGTAAAAAAGTGGCTATCAGCTCAGGGTCCCGCGAGATATGCGCCAATGCCCTGAGGTCAATCTGGGAATAGTCGGCAGACAACAGCTCCCATCCCGGACGGGCAATGATAGCCTGCCTGATTCTGCCGCCCAGCTCAGTCCTGATGGGAATGTTCTGCAGGTTCGGCTCGCTGGAAGATAGCCGCCCGGTGCTGGTGCCGGTTTGATTAAAGCTGGTATGTATCCGCCCGGTACCGGGATTGATCAGGGTAACAAAGGCATCGGTATACGTTGACTTCAGCTTGGCAAGCTGACGGTATTGCAGGATGAGGTCGATAACAGGATGGACGCCTTTCAACTGTTCCAGGGCTGAGGCATCAGTGGAATAGCCGCTCTTGGTCTTGCGAGATTTCGACAGATGCAGTTCCTCGTAAAGAATATTGGATAGCTGCTGTGAGGAGTTGATATTGAACTCATGACCGACCCAGCCGTATATTTCTTTCTCCAGCCTTGCCATCTCCTCGCCAAAACCGCTGGACATGCTTTTCAGCAGCTCAGTATCCAGTGCCACCCCAGCCCTCTCCATAGCCACCAGCACCGGCACCAGCGGCACTTCCACTTCGCTGAACAGGCGCCACAGTCCTTGATTACGTAACTCAGGCTCGAATAGCTGCTTCAGCCTCAACGCCATGTCAGCATCGGCACAGGCATAATCCGCCGCCTTTTCGATGTCCACCATCGCCATGGAAATCTGTTTGGCGCCTTTACCGATTAAATCCTCGATAGGCATCATCTCGATACCGAATTTGTTAAACGTCAGCGCCTTCAGTCCCAGCGGCTTCTCGCCCAGTAGATGGGCGGCAATCATGGTGTCAAAGCTGAGGTTTGCCAGCTCCATGCCCTGCTCTGCCAGCGCCACCATATCAAACTTGCCGTTATGGGCGATTTTGCCTAGCTTTGCGCCTTCGAGCAGAGGCTTAAGCCTGGCAACGACCTGCGATAGATGCAACTGACTGACAATGCTCAGGGTGCGATGCCCCACTGGAATGTAAAAGGCTTCATTCTGCCTCATCGCCACCGATATGCCCACAATCTCGGCGGTAAGAGGGTCAAGAGACGAAGTCTCCAGGTCTACAGCAAACTCACCGGCTGCACCCAGTTGGCTAACTAGTTTGTCCAGAGCATCATCGGTGCTGACAATGTGGTACTCTCCCCTAGCTGCCGTTTTGACCTGAGTAACCGTCGCCGCCTGTTGCATTTCTCCCGGTAAACTGGCCAGTAAGGAGACAAACTCCAGCTCGCGGAACAGGCCTGCCACCTGATTGCGGTCATAGGCGCTCACCTTGCAGGCATCCAAATCCAAGGTGATTGGCACATCGGTAACAATGGTTGCCAGTTCCTTATTTTGAAACGCCCGCTCCTGATGCTCCCGCAGCAAGGACTGTAACCTAACCGGCGTCACCTCTTCAATATGCTCATAGATACCTTCAAGGCTGCCGAACTGCTGCAAAAGCTTCACTGCCGTTTTCTCACCGACGCTGGGTATGCCGGGAATATTATCCGAGGCATCGCCGGTCAGCGCCTTGAAATCAGCAAGCCGCTCCGGCCCGATGCCATACTTTTGCCGCACTTCAGCCTGGTCATAGGTCACTGTATCACTGAAGCTACGCCGGGGTGCCATCACCTTAACTGTCGGTGACACTATCTGCAACATGTCATTATCGCCAGTGACGATGAGCGTTTCTACGCCCTGCTGGCTCGCCTGCTTGCTCAGCGCCCCCAGCACATCATCAGCCTCATAGCCATCGATTTCAAAAACAGGCAGATGAAACGCCTCCGCCAGTTGATGCACCCGCTCTATCTGGTTGACAAGCTCCGGAGGCGTGGGGGGACGCTGCTTCTTATAGTCGGCAAATTTCTCATGCCGGAATGTAGGCGAAGGACGGTCAAAAGCAATTGCCCAGTAAGTCGGCTTATTCTCCCTGAGCAGCTTCAGCAAGGTGGCAGCAAAGCCCCTGACCGCATTCACCATCTCACCAGTTCGGGATATGGAGAGGGGAGGCAAGGCATGGAAAGCCCTGTGCACCAGGGCATTGCCATCAAATATCAGGAGCAAGAGTCTATCTTTCTGATTTTCGGTCAACCGCGCACCCCGAATGCGATAAAAGCAACCCTCATTATATACTATCTAACCGATTATGCTATACTGAAATGCACTTCTGGAGGAAGCAGGTTGCCGACAAAAGATTTTCTCTCAGTTGCTGATTTGCCAGTTACCGAGGCGGAGCCACTCATCAAAAAAGCCATGAAAATGAAGCAAAAGGCAGCGCCGCCATTGCTGGCAGGGAAAGTGGTGGCTCTACTTTTTGAAAAGCCATCCTTGCGCACCCGTGTCAGCTTCGAAATGGCGATATACCAGCTCGGAGGACATTGCCTCTATTTGTCACCTGCCGAGGTGGGGCTGGGTAAACGAGAGCCTGTCTCCGATGTTGCCAGGGTACTCTGCCGATACGTCCATGGCATTGTCGCCCGCACCTTCTCTCACCAGACACTGATAACGCTGGCGCAGTACTCAAACGTACCTGTGATTAACGCCCTCTCCGACTGGGAGCATCCCTGCCAGGCACTGGCCGATATCCTTACCATCTACGAGAAAAAGGGAAGGCTCCGTGGCCTGGACCTCGCCTATATCGGCGATGGCAACAATGTGGCCCATAGCCTGCTGCTGGCTGCTGCGCTTACCGGCATCAATTTCAGAATTGCTTCGCCCGCCGGTTACGAAGTGGATAAACAAATAGTGCACAAGGCAAAGGAATTCGCTGCTCAGACCGGCAGCCAGATTACCATGACTGCAGACCCGTCACAGGCGGTAAAAGATGCCGATGTGGTTTATACCGATGTCTGGACCAGCATGGGGCAGGAGGCTGAGGCAGAGCAACGTCGCTTGGCCTTCGCCGGCTATCAGGTGAACCCGGAGCTGCTATCATTAGCCAAGCAAGATGTCATCTTCTTGCATCCTCTGCCAGCTCATCACGGCGAGGAGGTCGCCGCAGGTCTGCTGGACCATGCCAGCTCCGTCGTATTCGACGAGGCTGAAAACAGGCTTCACCTCCAGAGAGCGTTACTGGCGGAAATATTCCGTAAATTTGGACGCGTCAGATAGCTCATGGTATCCTTAACTAGCGGAGATGGTTGATAGAATCTATTTTCCAGGAAATGACAAGAGATGAAACCTGTTGTTGCTATAGTAGGCAGAGCCAATGTCGGCAAGTCGGCGTTGTTCAACCGTCTGTTGGGCAAGCAGATAGCCATCGTCGAAGACCTGCCGGGAACCACGCGCGACCGTATCTTCGCTGAAACCTCTTTGCTTGAGCATGACATCACCTTAATTGATACCGGCGGCCTGGACCCCTTGCCGGACTCGCCAATCACTCAGAAAATCAAGCATCAGGTTGAGGCAGCCGTTGCCGAGGCTGATGTCATTATTTTTGCAGCGGATATCCAGAATGGCGTAATCGCTACCGACCGCGAGATAGCGGATATCCTCCGCAAAAGTCATAAGCCGATTGTGCTAGCAGTCAACAAAGCCGATAACGCCAGGCTGGAAAGCCAGATAAATGATTTCTATCAACTGGGACTGGGGACGCCGGTGGCGATGAGCGGCCTCCACGGACGCGGCATAAACGACCTGATAGACAGGGTGGTAGCATTGCTGCCACAGCCACAGCCTGCCCCAACCACCGAGCCGGAAATACCCCGGCTGGCCATCGTGGGACGGCCCAATGCTGGCAAGTCGCTGCTGCTGAATGCCATCGTCGGCGAGGAACGAGCTATCGTTGACCCCATTCCCGGCACCACCCGGGATGCCGTGGATACCACCTTTCAGCACCACGGTCAGAAGATGTTACTCATTGATACTGCCGGCATCAGGCGACGGGGACGCTCCAGCTCCGGCATTGAATACTACAGCCTGATTCGCTCGCTGCGAGCCATTAACCGCTGCGACATTGCCCTGCTGGTCATCGATGCTGCTGAATTCATCACCGCCCAGGATATTCACATCGCCGGCTATATTAAAGAAGCCTGCAAAGGCATGATTCTGATAATCAATAAGTGGGACCTCGTTTCCAGGCAATCGCCAGAAGATTACGCGACACAGGCCCGGCAGAGAATCAAGTTCATCGCCCATGTGCCCATACTGTTTGTCTCAGCAAAACTCAGGCAGGGCGTGGATAAGATAGTGCCCACAGCACTGCAGATATGGCAGGAAAGGCAGAAACAGTTGCCTGATACGGTTATCGATAAGCTAATTAAGCAAGCCGTGCACAGTAACGCCCCGCCCAGAAAAGGATTGAAAAGGCTGGAGGTCATCCGCGCCTATCAAAATGGCATCAACCCGCCCAGCTTTTCCTTCGTGGTCAATGACCCCAACCTGGTTCATTTCTCCTATGAGCGCTATCTAGAGAACAAGCTTCGCCAGACCTTTGGTTTCTCGGGTACATCACTGCGCTTTCTGTTCAAGAAAGCCCCGCCACGGAGGAAGCTGACAAAAGCGGGAGGACGGAAAAAGTGATCATCGAGAAGCTGGCAGGTATTGCCGTCTTAGCCTATCTTCTGGGAGCAATACCCTTTGCCCTCATCTTCGGCTGGCTGATGGGCAAGATAGACATCACCAAGCACGGCAGCGGCAACATCGGCGGCACCAATGTACTCCGCACCGTGGGCACCAGAGCAGCTATTGTAGTGGTCATCCTCGACCTGTGCAAAGCGTTTCTGGCAGTATGGTTAGCCAAGATTATTATGGGCAGCGACTTTCTCCTGATAGACGATTTCTCGCTGAACTGGCAGGGCGCTCAAGTCCTGGCGGCAATAATGGTGATGGTGGGACATAACTGGTCGGTATACATTAAATTCCGCGGCGGCAAAGGGGTGGCTACCTATTTCGGTAGCTGGTTCGCCATGAACCCGGCAGCGGGTTTATTCGGCGGCATTATCGTCATTATGACAGCGTCACTCACCAGATATGTATCCCTGGGATCGATACTCGGTGCCCTGGGGGTGGTAATTCTGATGATCGTCCTCACCTTATTCCATGACTTTCCTCCCATTTATCTGGTGTACAGCATCATCGCAGTTATCATGATTATCTACCAGCATCGCGCCAACATCGGACGTCTACAAACCCGCACTGAGCTGCGCATCGGTGAGAAGCTTAATAAGATAAAAGTGAAAAAGCAGAGCTCCGTAACTGAAACACCGAGCGCCAACTAGCAATAGTTTTATAAAATTATGTCAACCATTTGCATCATAGGAGCCACCTCCTGGGGAAATACTATCGGCAGACTGCTGGCGCATAAAGGTGCCACGGTCAACATCTGGGCCAAAACTGAAGCCAAAGCGCGCGAGTTCAATAAGGGGTTACAGCAATATCCTGTAGATGCCGACTTCACCAGACATATCACCTTCACCAGCCGTGCTGACCACGCCCTGCAATCGGCTGAGTTCGTTATCTGGGCTGTTCCCGCCCAAAGCCTGAGGCCGACAGTTCGGCAGGTAGCCAGCCAGATAACCCCCACCATGATTCACGTCAGCCTGGCAAAAGGGCTGGAGGCGGATAGCGGCAAAAGAATGTCAGAGGTAATCGTTGATGAGATTCCCATCACCACTCCAGAGCAGATTTGCGTCCTGTCCGGCCCTAACCTGTCTCAGGAAATTAACCGCGGTTTGCCGGCCACCTCGGTGCTCGCCGCCACAAAGGCAAGCATCGCCGAAAAGGCACGAGAGCTATTCCATTCACCTAATTTCGCCATCTTCACCAGCAACGATATGGTCGGCGTTGAGCTTTGCGGGGCATTTAAGAATGTCATCGCCCTGGGAGCGGGGATGGTTGACGGCCTGGGCTTGGGCGATAATGCCAAAGCCACCTTTATCACCTTTGGCTGGGCTGAGGTCATGTCTCTGGGTATCGCCCTACGTGCCCAACCAGCTACTTTCTACGGACTGGCCGGGTTAGGTGATTTGATAGCTACCTGCGCTGGGCCGCAGAGTCGCAACCACTTCGTAGGCCGAGAAGTAGCCTCAGGACGCCCGCTTGGTGAAGTGAAAGCTGCCATGTCGAATATCGCTGAAGGAATTGATACCACTGTAGCCGCACATCGCCTGGCAACGAAGCTGGCACTGGATGTACCCATTATCACTTTGATTTACCGGGTGCTCTTCGAATCCCTGCCACCCATAGAGATAACCAACCGGTTCAAAGTCGGACTAAAACCAGAGGCAGGTTCCTGATTCACGAACTTGGTTCGCCTGTAGGTGCCACCTGTCCTCAGGTGACCCAGGCGTAACAAACAATTTAATTCCCGAACCTGGATTTGTCTTTCTTCTCCCTGCCACCATCGCCGGAGACCTCGGGCTGAGGTAACGTTTTCGCCAGCTCCTCAAAGAGCTTCCTCTGCTTCTCATCCAGGGAGTTGGGGGTGATGATACGAATCTGGACCAGTTGATCTCCCTTACCCTTGCCATCGATACGGGTCACCCCTTTGCCCTTAAGATGGAATACCTTGCCATGCTGGGTGCCCGGCGGCATCTTCAGCATCGTTTCCCCGTCCAGTGTGGGCACTTCGATGCTGCCCCCCAGCGCAGCCTGGGCAAAATTGATTGACAGCTCACATAGAATATCATGCCCTTCTCGCACAAAAAATTCATGCGGTTCAATAGCAAAGGTGATATAAACGTCGCCCGGCAAGCCGCCATAAACCCCAGCCTGCCCCTCGTTGCTGAGTCGCATCCGGTAGCTTTCGTCCACCCCTGCTGGAATAGTAACTGAAAGCTTGCGCTTTACCTTCACCCGTCCGTTGCCCTTACATTCAGGACAAGGCTCAGCAATGTGAATGCCCTCGCCACTGCATCTGGAACAGGTACCAACCTGAACGAAACGACCAAAAAGGCTCTCCTGAGTACGGCGCACCTGGCCGGTGCCATTGCAATCAGGACACTTCTGGGGATTAGTCCCCGGTTTACTGCCGATGCCGCGGCATAGAGCACAGTTTTCCACTCGCCCTATCTCGAATTCCTTTTTAGTCCCGAATACCGCTTCTTCAAACGAAAGGGCTAATTTCACCTGCAGGTCAGCACCTTTCTTAGGAGCACGATGCTTCGAAGTGCTCGCGGCTCCACCGAAGAAAGCTTCAAAAAGGTCGCCAAAGCCACCAAAGCCGAAACTATCGAAACCACCGCCCGGCCAGTCTGAAGCAGCTACCCGACCGTATCTGTCGTAAGAGGCTCGTTTTTCATCATCGCAGAGAACCTCATACGCCTCGTTAATTTCCTTGAACTTCTCCTCAGACCCCGGGGTGTTATTGTGGTCGGGGTGATACTGGAAGGCGAGCTTGCGAAAAGCCTTCTTTATCTCTTCAGTGCTGGCGCTCCGGTGCACTCCGAGTATTTCATAGTAGTCTTTTTCTGCACGCATGTCAGCTAGTCCTCAAAACTACAGTATAGACAATCGCCAGACTACCTGACAAGTTTCCAATTGAGAGGTAGGTTAATCTTTCATTTTTTATTATTGGGGATGTCGAAGAGGGGCACAGCCCCTATTTTTGTAATATCCCTCCCCAGTTGTCTAATCCACAACTGCTGATGTATCATTGATTTACCAGCATGAACGACCATCTCAAAAAAATCTTCTCCTCCCACCAGAAAAAAAAGCTAACCGATAAGAAACTGAATGCCGCTGCAGTGCTGGTACCCCTGTTTCACGACGGCAAAGAATACCATCTCCTGCTCACCCAGCGAAGCGATGAAGTGCTCCATCATAAAGGACAGATATCCTTTCCCGGCGGCAAACCACACAAAGCTGATGCCAGTCTCCTTGACACTGCACTCAGGGAAAGCTGGGAGGAAATCGGCTTAAACCCTGGAGATGTGGAGATTATCGGTGAGCTGGACGATACTCCCACCCGCACCTCTGGTTTCAGTATCTCTCCCTTCATAGCGCTTATCCCCCATCCTTATACGTTCACCAGGAACCCTCATGAAATCGACGATATCATCAACGTCCCCCTCTCCGCATTACTGGACCCGTCCCACTGCAAGCAAAACATGGTGAACGATGATGGCGAGATGATAACAGCATCCACCTATGAATACAATGGACGGGTTATCTGGGGAGCCACAGCAAGTATTATCAAACAGCTTCTGGATACATTAAGAACCTCCGTTTAACAATAGCCCAGGGCTTCATTCTAATAAAATTAGAAGTTACTTAACTAATACATCAATATATCTTGATAAAGTATTTTAACTTTTTTAATCCTGATTTTGACAATATAGTGAGAAGGAATTACAATAAGTGCGTAAGGAGCGATAATGCCAGGAAAAGATTACTATAAAATCCTCGGGGTCAACCGTAATGCCACCGACAAGGAACTCAAGCAGGCATATCGCCGGCTTGCCCGGAAATACCACCCGGACGTCAACCCGAGCGATAAGTCGGCTGAATCCAGATTTAAAGAAATAAACGAGGCTTTTGAGACCCTTTCCGACCCAGCCAAGCGGCAGAAATACGACCAGTTTGGTGACAACTGGCAGTTTGCTGACCAGTTCTCCCGGGCTGGGCAGGGCACACAGGATGGTTTTAGCCGGGGTGGCACCTATACCACCTTTGATTTCGGCGACCTCGGTGGTGACCTGGGCAATATCTTTGAGAACCTGGGATTCGGCATGGGCACCCGCCGGCCAGGCAAGCCCAAGAGCGTTCAGCACACCGTAGATGTCACCCTGGAAGAAGCCTACCAGGGCACCACCCGCATGCTACAGCTTCAGGGAGAAGATGCCTGCCCCACCTGTGGCGGCACTGGCAGGTCGTCCAAGGTGCGTGGCAGAGCCTGCACTACCTGCGGTGGCTCCGGCGGTTTTCCCAAGATGAAACGCCTTGAGGTCAAGATTCCACCCGGTGTCACCGACGGTTCCAAAATACGTCTTGCTGGCCAGGGCGGCATCGGGCCGGACGGAGCCAAAAGTGATATCGAGCTTATCGTAAAAATGATGCCGCACAAGACATTTGAGCGCAAAGGCGACGACCTCCATACCGAGGTGGCCGTGCCCCTGCTCACCGCCCTGCTGGGCGGGGAAGTGGAATTGCCTACTCTCAAGGGTAAGGTGGCTCTTAAAATACCGGCAGAGACTCCCAACGGTAATGTATTTCGCCTGGCTGGCAAGGGCATGCCCCACCTGGGCAACTTAGCTCAACACGGTGACCTCTTCGCCAAAATGAAGGTGGTGTTGCCCACTAATCTCACGCCAAAGGAGAAGCAATTACTGGAACAGTGGCGGACCCTGCGCTTCAATTAACCTGTTAACTGACAGTAAGGTGTTAATGAAATGACCACCGCAGATTCTGAACCCAGATATGTAATCAGCATCGCCGCCAGAATAGTCGGCATTGAAACCCATACTCTGCGCTACTATGAGAGACTGGGGCTGGTGCGACCCTACCGCTCCGAGGGCAAGATACGCTATTACTCAGAGAGCGATATCGAGCTGCTACGCCATATCAAGACCTTAATGAACGACCTCGGGGTGAACCCGGCTGGCGCCGAGGTAGTAATTCGTATGGCACAGAAGATGACCGAATTGCAGCAACAGGTCAACGAGCTTACCTCAAAATTGGAACAGGTAAAACAAACAAGGCAAGCACCCAAGAAAAAAGCGAGGAAAAGAGGCTAAATGATTCCAGCAAGAACAGACATTAAACCGGCTAACTGGCAAATAACAGCCACCACTATCCAGTGCGATTACGTCAACGAGGCTATTACCCTCATGGTAGACAGAGACTGGACTGTCAGATGCACCTGGTACCGCCGCTACAAGAAAAAAGCCCTGGAAGACAAACAGAAGAAATTGGGGAAAAACATCAAGCTTAAGATAGAAAAATGTCTGGGCACTGAATGTCCGCTTGCCCTGAACTATAGAAACAAGCTTATGCAAGAGGAGGCTGGCACCCAGTAGGAGAGAAAAATTATGATGAGACCAGAAAAATTCACCGAGCAAGCCAGAGAGGTGATAGCTACTTCTCAGGAGATTGCCATTGGTTACCGCCACAGCCAGTGGGATGTGGAACATCTCTTTTTAGCATTACTCAGGCAGGAAGGCGGCATAGCCGCCCGGATACTTGAGAAGCTGGGCATAGATTTAGAAGCGTTGAAAGGACGAGTGCAAGAGGTCCTCGACAATGCTCCTCAGATGAGCCAGGCGGGAGCGCAAATCTATGCTACACCTCGAATTGCCAACCTGATGCAGAATGCTGCTGGAGAGGCTAAACAGTTTAAAGACGATTTCATCAGCGTGGAGCATCTGCTCATCGCCCTTGCCGGCGAGACGAGCGGCGAAACCGCAGCCATAATGAAGGAGTTCGGCATTGAGAAGGAAAGGATTTATCAGGCGGTTAAGGACGTCCGTGGTGGCCACCGCGTCGAAGACCCGCGTGCGGAAAGCAAGTACCGCTCGCTGGAGAAATACGGCCGTGACCTGACTGACCTGGCACGCAAAGGCAAGCTTGACCCCGTTATCGGCCGTGATGACGAGATAAAGCGTGTCATGCAGATATTAATTCGCCGCACCAAGAATAATCCGGTCATTATCGGCGAGGCCGGCGTGGGCAAGACCGCCATCGCTGAAGGATTAGCCGAGAAAATCGCCGCTGACGATGTCCCTGACTCTCTCAAGGACAAGAGAGTTGTTGCCCTCGATATGGCAGCACTGGTTGCCGGCAGCAAGTTCCGAGGCGAGTTTGAAGAGAGGCTCAAAGCAGTCATGGACGAGGTGCGCCAGTCGAGCGGCGAAGTAATTTTATTTATAGATGAGATGCATACCGTTGTCGGCGCCGGCGCTGCTGAAGGAGCCATTGATGCCAGCAATATGCTGAAGCCGGCACTGGCACGCGGCGAGCTCAGATGCATCGGAGCCACCACACTGGACGAATACCGTGAGCATATTGAAAAGGACAAGGCCCTGGAGCGGCGATTACAGCCAGTCTTTATCAATGAGCCCAGTATCGAGTCCACCATAGAGATGCTCCGCGCCCTGCGCCCCAGATATGAAGCTCACCATAAAATCAAGATAGACGACTCCGCCCTGGTAGCCGCTGCCCAACTGAGTCAGCGGTATATCGCCGACAGATATCTGCCCGACAAGGCCATTGACCTTATTGACGAAGCCGCCAGCAAAGTTCACATCGACATGGAGAGCAAGCCACCAGCTATTAAGGAGCTGAACGAGCAAATAAAACATTTGCAGAATGAAGAGGAATCTGCTTACCAGCAGGGAGATCAAGCCAAAAGGACTGAAGTCCTGGCGAAAAGATTGAAATTAGAGCAAGAACGCAACCAAAAAGAAGCTGAATGGCGCAAAGACCTCAAAATTGATAAGCCGGTAGACCAGGAGACCATCGCTGAGCTGGTAGCCAAGTGGACAGGCATACCGGTATCCCGCATGCTCGAGGGGGAAGCCGAGAAACTGCTTCACATGGAAGAAAGGCTGCATGACAGAATTGTCAATCAGGAAGAAGCGGTCTCAGCCATTTCCGAAGCCATCCGGCGCGGCCGGTCGGGACTTAAAGACCCCAAGCGACCTGTAGGCAGCTTCATCTTCCTCGGTCCCACCGGCGTGGGCAAAACCGAGTTAGCCAAAGCCCTGGCCCAATTTCTCTTCGACGATGAAGAGTCCATGATCCGCATAGACATGTCGGAATACATGGAAAAACACACGGTATCGCGACTCATCGGGGCGCCTCCGGGATACATCGGCTATGAAGAGGCTGGGCAATTGACCGAAGCTGTGCGCCGTCGTCCCTTCCGTGTCATCCTCTTCGACGAAATCGAAAAGGCGCACCCTGATGTGTTCAATATTCTGTTACAAATACTGGAGGATGGCCGGCTTACCGATGGGCATGGCAGAACGGTCGATTTCAGAAACGCTGTCATTATCATGACCAGCAACCTGGGGACCGAGGAATTCCGCCGCCAGGCTATTGGCTTTGCCCGCCAGGAAAAACAGGATGAGAGCGACTACGACCGATTGAAGGATACCATCGACAATGCCTTAAAGCGCACCTTCCGCCCCGAGTTTCTCAACAGGATTGATGATATCATTACCTTCCATCCGCTTAGCGAGGAGCATCTGAAGAAAATCGTTGACTTGCTCATCAATGAAGTACAGAAACGGCTGGCAGACCGCAATATCGTGCTGGACCTTAATGATGAGGCAAAGTCCTGGCTGCTCAAGGAAGGCTTTGAACCTGCCTATGGCGCCCGACCGTTGCGCCGGGCTATCCAGCGCTACGTGGAGAATCCTCTGTCCAGCAAGATTCTCAGCGGCGAGTTCAAAGACGGCGACCGCGTTTACATCAGCGTTGATGGGAGTAGTTTGAGCTTTAGCACCGGAAAAAAAGCGAAGGCCACTGCTAAGTAAATGGCAAGCTCAACCATAACCAACGAGACAGAAAAAAGGGGCTCCCGGAGACGCGAGTATCTTCTTGGTGCTCTGGGACTAATATTAACCGTGGCGTTATGCGTTCTGGTAGTAGTCTACTGGGACTATATTGTCAGAGCTTCGAGATACGGCTACCTCGGTGTCTTCTTCATCAGCATTCTTTCCGGGGCAACCATAATTATACCCGTCCCCGGCTTGCTTGTTGTCTTCACGCTGGGTAGTATTCTAGAGCCAGTCATCGTCGGTGCGCTGGCTGGATTGGGAGAAGCCCTTGGCAGTATCACCATCTACCTCACTGGCTACGGGGGGCACAGAGCAGTGGAGAAACTGGAGGTTGTCGAGCATCATTATGTCATCAAGTTTGAAGATTGGCTGCGGCGCCGCGGCAGCATCGCTGTTTTCCTCATGTCCTCCATCCTTAACCCTTTTTTCTATCCTTTTGTTGTAGTGGCTGGTGCCATACACTTCGGCCTGGTTAGATTTTTCTTCCTCTGCTGGGCAGGCAAAACAATTAAAGGAATTGGAGTCGCTTACCTGGGCTATTATGGCCTGGGCTCAATATTACACTCAATAGGAGTAGGAGTATAACTATGACCACCATGACGAACATGCCCAAAGAAAGAAGCTGGCACGTAGCCCTGCTACTGTCATTATTCCTGGGATTCTTCGGTGCCGACCGCTTTTACCTCGGCAGAACCCGTTCCGCCATCATCAAGCTGATTACACTGGGCTGCTTCTTCGTCTGGTGGATGAGCGATTTCATACTGATTGCCAGCGACTACCGCAAGGATGCCTGGGGAAGACCATTGAAACACTAACGAACGGGACCATTGCCCCGGGATTATCTCCAGCGACACATAGAAAAGAATATCAATGCCCCCAGCACCAGCACCACCACCACAATAATAGGTATTAACTCTGTAAGCTGTACTGGTAGTTCCATTTCATTATCCTGTGCCTATATTTAGTACAGCTTTTGGGATAATTTGTCAAACTTTCACCTTGTGCGTTGTCAGCGAACTTCGTCTTATGTTAGACTATATACTGCTTCCGCGAACGTGGGGCTGTAGCTCAATTGGGAGAGCGTTTGACTGGCAGTCAAAAGGTAGTGGGTTCGAATCCCATCAGCTCCACCAATGAACTTCCTAAAGCTAAAACAAATTCACAGCACCTTTTGATTAGTCAGAATTCAGATACGTAATCAGCCATATATTCGCCTGAACACATACTACGTTTAATTGAGCCGCTTCCAGTACTAACCCCAACATGTAACCAGTACTCTGAATTATTGTACCGTTACAGTTACAGGCGCAGTTACGCTACCGGAGCTATTGGTGGCAGTGAGAGTATAAGTGGTGGTTTCAGTTGGGGTTACCTGGGATAAACCATAAGACATATTGCCCACATCCGGTGTGATAGAAGCTGATGTTGCGTTCGTGATATTCCATCGTAAAGTTGTCGTCTGACCTCGGGTAATAGTGGTTGCATCTGCAGTAAAACTATTTATTACCGGCGGGCCTGCGGCAGTCACCATAACCGTGACTGCCCTGGTAACGGAGCCGTAGCTATTAGTGGCAGTGAGGGTGTAAGTGGTAGTGGCGGAAGGAAGTACCGCTCGTGTATCGGAAGCAGTGACAGTGCCAATGCCCTGGTTAATAGAAACTGTGGTTGCCCCGGTAACATTCCACTGTAAAGTTGAGGTCTGCCCGGAAGCAACACTCAGAGGATTGGCAGTAAAACTATCTATCACCGGTTGGCTGGTAGCCGGCAAGGTAACCGTAGCTGAAGCAGTCACCGAACCAGCATTATTGCGGGCAGTAAGAACATAGGTAGTCGTGACAGTAGGCGATACCTCTTTCGTTCCCGAGGGATAGACCACACCAATATCCTGATTTATAGAAACTGAGGTAGCGCCATTGACATCCCACTGCAAAGTTGAAATCTGCCCGGCAGTAATAGTGCTGGGAGTTGCTGTAAAACTGTTTACCACCGGTACTGTTGCGCCGGCCACCGTAATCGTTACTGAGGCGGTTGCCGAGCCCTCCCTGTTGGTGGCAGTAAGA
Organism: Chloroflexota bacterium; assembly: GCA_037443085.1. GTDB lineage: Bacteria > Chloroflexota > Dehalococcoidia > GIF9 > UBA5629 > JBBIPA01. The sequence continues at coordinate 80,025 of JBBIPA010000005.1, forward strand.
GTGTAAGTAGTAGTCTTACTGGGGAATACTGTCTGCGTCCATGACGAAGAGACTATGCCAATGTTATTGTCGATGGAAATCGCATTAGCTCCGCTGACATTCCACTGCAAACTCGCAGACTGACCGGCACTAATAGTGCCTGGCGTCGCGGTGAAGCTGGTTATCACCGGTACCAGGGGCGTAGTTACGGCAACCGTAGCCAATGCGGTCATATAAGCAGTATCGTTGGTGGCGGTGAGGACATAGGTGGTGGTTTCAGTCGGAAACACCTCTTTCGTCCCTGATGGCGTGACAGTACCAATGCCCTGGTCAATAGAAACTGCAGTCGCTCCGGTGACGTCCCACGATAGATTCGCTTTCTGGCCTTTGGTGATGTTTCCAGGATTAGCGCTAAACGTTATGGCGGGTGGTTTCTCCACCGGTGGAGCTTTGGGAGTCACGCTTGCCGATGCGGGTTCGGCAGGCGGCTTGCTTGATGGTGTGGCCGCAGAATTTCCGCTCAGGGCAAAGGCGATTCCACCAGCCACGACCAGAACAAGTACTAATACTATGAGAGATAAATGAATGCCCGATGAATGCTTCTTTGCCAGCAGGGCAATAGCCCTGTCATAGATATTTTGCGGTTTACGGTACCCTTGATTTCTCCAGCCTTGCTGCCGCTGATAACGCGGTGGCTGATTAGAAGGTGGAGACGGCGCTTGCTGTACCCCCCAGTCTAGAATAACACCGCAATAACCACACGTGCTTTGACCATAAGCAACCTGCGCCCGACAATTAGGACAACCATACATCTGCTCCATAAGTATTTAGCCTTCTTAAAGACTGCCAGTCCGCAGCCCTGTCACGTACCCTGAAACATATCGAGATTTTTTAGCAAACACACCATTATTATAGAGGATACCAGCAAAATATTAGTAGCGAACACTCCAAGAATATAAAAACACTATGCCTCGCCTCAATAGAAAATTCCCTTCGTCCCCCCAAAAGTGATAATCTTTAGCTGGTTTGGTTCAGCTGCACCCTGGTTTCACTGATGGTTTGTAAATTATGGAAGAACGCTTTCCTACTCAGCCAATCGGTCTTATTTTAGGCAGGGTTGGGCTGGTGGCTATATTGGCCGGTCTACTGGTTGCTGCCTGGAACGGCCAGATAGTGATAGTCACCGTGCTCGGCTTAGCCCTGGCCGCCGCCGGTTCCGCCAGATTATGGAGCCGTTTCTCCCTGGCAGGTGTGAACTGCCGCAGATTGCTCAGCGAGCAGCGCGCTTTTCCTGGAGAACAAATAGAGCTAAAGCTGGAGCTATACAATCGTAAACTGCTGCCGCTACCATGGGTGCAGGTATATGACGAGTTACCACTCGGCTTTTCTGCTGATATCTTGCCCACCGCCGAAAACTGCCCCGGTGCTGGTTTCCTAAGCAAAGCGGCAGCGCTGCTCTGGTACTCAAAGGTAAGCTGGAAAATCAGGCTTTCCTGCCCCAGGCGAGGATACTATAAGCTGGGGCCAACCAGAATAGTCTCTGGAGACATCTTCGGTTTCTATCCTCGCTCTGCTACCATGCCCTTACCAGACCATATCATCGTCTATCCTAAAATTTTTGCGCTGAGCCAACTGGGCATACCCTCACTCTACCCTTTGGGTAATACCAGGGCAGAAAAGCGTATCTTTGAGGACCCCATCTACGTCACTGGAGTTCGGGATTATAATCCTCATGACAGCCTCAGAAGAATCCACTGGAAAGCCACCGCCCGTCAACAAAGTTTGCAGGTGAAGGTCTTCGAGCCAACTACCACGCTTGAGGTGGCGATTTTCTTAGCTGTGGACAGCTTCAAACATGACGGCACACATGACCACCATTTTGAGCACGGCATTAGCCTGGCTGCCTCCATTGCCAAATATGTTATAGACAAAGGCAACCCGGCAGGTCTATTTGTAAACACCCGACTGGCTGATTCCGGTCAACCCGCCAGGGTGCTGCCGGGGAGCACTTCGCACCAACTGGTAATAATACTGGAGGCACTGGCAAAAGTTACGCCAACGCCCAGCGGCTCAGTGGTGGAATTTCTGAACAGGGAACGCAGCCATTTGCCCTGGGGAACGACTATGGTCTTTATAGTCTATGAGCTTTCGGAATCGCTCAATGTCCTGTTCACTAACCTGAGAGAGGCTGGGTATAAACTGGTGATTTGCCAGGTCGATAAGCCAATAATGACGGAGGCGCAGGATACCACTGGTGCCCGCCATATACCCGATATCCCGGCGCTGCAATGAGAGTTAGTTTTTGAAGACAGCGTATTCAACAAACTGGCGCAAAGGCTTCTTATACGGCACTGCCATAGTAATGGAGATGTGCTGGCTATATGCCCTGTTGTCACTATTAAATACCAGCGCCGCCAATGGACAACTGCCTGTCCTGTTACTGCTGTTCGTCCATCCCGTAGCTTTTGGCTTCAACAAACTCATCCAGCGGCTGGCATGGCACAAAGTCTATTTTACTATCCTTAATTGGCTGGTATGGGCAATCGTCATGCTGATTATAGTGAAAACTCAGGTTTTCGCTGACATGGCATGGACCAATCCCAGCTGGATACTGGCACTGCCAGCGGCAGTACCTAAACTTATCTATACCTTCAAGCCGGAACTCATCATTCTCATCAGCAGTGCCCTTCTCTGGTGGCTGGGGAAATGGCTGGCTTCACGCAATGCTAACTTCACCACCGCGATTGTTGAGTTTCAATTTGGAGTGGTTATACTGGTGGTATTCTTTTTAATTGCCTCGGCTCTAAAAGCCGACCTTGCTGATGCGCTTCCCATTACCCTGACGTTTTTCTGCTTTGCTCTGCTCGGTGCTGCCATTGCCCATGCCCAGGGAGATAAAAGCTGGCTCAGCGGTGCCAACAGGTTACAGTGGTCAGGGCTTTTATTCGGTAGTATTGTGATGGTTCTCCTTCTGGGCATAGTCATCAGCCTGGTTATTTCTCCCGATTTATTGCAGCTCGCCATCGATGGCCTGAAATGGTTAGGCAGATTAGCCATGAAAATCCTGGCGTTTATAGCCAGCCTTTTCCCGATGCAGGAACCTTCGGCGATGCTTCCACCTGCTGCGAATATGCCTACCATGGAGCCCCGCGAGGAAATCATACTTTGGCACATCCCGGAGTCAGTGCGCAGTTGGCTCAGCATCGGTGTGGGCATTCTCTGGAGTGGACTGACCTTTGTAGCACTGTGGCAGATTTCATCACAGATATACCGCTGGCTGCAAACCAGATTGAGTACCACAGGAGCAGAGACCGAACCATTAAAAGGGGCTTTTATCGCTGACCTGGCTGGCTGGCTCAAACGTATCCTGCACAGTTTATCCGGATTGAAATTATTGTCCCGTTTGTTCAGAAGAGACAGAGCATTCCCTCCAGAAGCAATTTCGGTGCACCAGATATATCGTCGCCTGCTGCGCTGGGGCGCTGCCGGCGGCTATGCCAGGCACACTGCACAAACCCCCAACGAATACCTGCGCACACTGATGGATATCATCCCTCAAGCCCAGGAAGACCTGTCATTTATTACCCAGCACTACGTCAGCACACGCTACGGTAACTCGATACCAGGTGCCACAGAATTACTGGACCTGAGGCAGAGCTGGAAGCGAGTGAAACAAAACCGCTTCAAAAAAACATCGAACTAAATTGTTCAACAACAGGAGGTAATCGATAGTGGATAAGGCGCTCGATAAAAACACGTTGTCCGCCTCACCAATCAAAGAGGTGGCTGATAAATTTATATCCAATGTGGGTAAAGTTATTGTAGGGAAAAGAGAAGTGATAGAGCTGGTACTGGTAGCGTTGCTTTGCGAGGGGCACATACTTATTGAGGACGTGCCCGGGACAGGCAAAACAATGCTGGCTAAGGCAACCGCCCGGTCATTGGGCTGTAGCTTTAAAAGAATTCAGTTTACTCCCGACCTGCTGCCCTCGGATGTCACCGGTATCCACTATTTCAACCAGAAGACCTAAGAGTTCGAACTGCGTCCAGGTCCCATCATGGCTAACATAGTATTGGCCGATGAGATAAACCGCGCTACCCCCAGAACACAGTCGTGCCTTCTGGAAGCCATGCAGGAACAGCAGGTAACCGTTGACATGGAAACAACAAGCCTGCCGCGCCCCTTTTTAATTATTGCCACACAGAACCCCATTGAGATGGAAGGCACTTTCCCCTTGCCTGAAGCACAACTCGACCGCTTTCTGCTCAGAATTAAGCTGGGATACCCTTCAGAAAGCGAGGAGGAGGGTATTGTGTCCCGATTCCGGCAGGCAAATCCGCTGGAAAGCCTGTCAAGTGTGATTGAAGCCAGGGAACTGCTCGAGCTGCAAAAACTGTGCCGTCAGGTCTATATCGAAAGCTCGGTTCTCAGCTATATTGTTGCCATCACCCGGGCCACCAGAATTCATAAAAGTATAGAGTTAGGCGCCAGCCCTCGCGCCTCGCTGGGACTTAATCTGGCTTCCCAGGCTCTGGCGACTATCCGGGGCAGAAACTACGTCATTCCTGATGATGTAAAACAACTGGCAACCCCGGTTCTGGCCCACCGGGTTGTCGTCAAGACAGAGTCCAGTCTAAAGGGACAATCAGCCGAGGGCATAGTGAGTGAGATTATCGCTTCCGTAGCTGTTCCCGTAGATAAATAGAATCTTGCTTCTTTTAGCTTTTTCATGCCAGGTAATTTTTTTAGCTATGCCCTACCTCAAATTCGTTGACAAAGAACGGTTCACAGAATATAATGTTAACTTACTAGTTAGTAAAGCATTCCTGTCGGGATTAGCACCATTTACGCACAGTAATCAGGGCAGAGGCTGAGTGAGAGGAGCCCTCATGAAACAGAATAAAGCCGCCAAAAACTCCGGCGATAAGAGAAAGGAAAAAATACTAAAGGTAGCGACCAAGTTATTTGCGGACAAAGGATATCACAACGCAACGCTCGATGAGATCGCTAAGAAGCTCAAAATCACCAGGGCAGCACTTTACTACTATGTGCCAGGCAAGGGACAGATAATACGTGAAATCATGGAGCACAGTATGGCGCGCATGAACAAGGCTATCAGCCTGGGCGATTCTAACTTGCCTCCCAGGGAGCAATTGCGTCAATTCATCATTTACCACATTGAGTTCAGCGCGGAAAGCGCCGATGAATCAAAAATACTCTTCGAACAAACACAGGCACTTCCTAAATCATTTCGTGCCGAAGTCCAGAACAAGAAAAGAGCAGTCAATAACGCTCTACATGATATCCTGAGGCAAGGTGTTAAGGAAGGCGTCTTTGCCATCAAAGACATACAGATGACTTCTTTTGCTATATTGGGACTATGTAACTGGACCTACCACTGGTATAAGCCAAGCGGCAGACTCAGTCCGCAAGAAATAGCAGATTTGTTCATAGACCTGCTTGAGAAAGGTTATTTGCAAAAATAACTAGCCATATAAATGTCTGACGTTGACTTGAAATTCAAAAGGGTAGCCGTTATCGGCGTGGGGACAATGGGGTCTCAGATTGCCGAGATGCTATCTCGTATTGGCAACTACGAAGTAAATATTTCCGACAGCGATTCTGACCTTGTCGACAAAGGTTGTCACTTAATCGAAGAAAACCTGGAGCATTTCTACGTTGCCAAAGGCAAGATGTCCCCTGAAGAGAAGAATAAAGTACTAAAAAGAATTAAAAAATGCCGCGATATGGATGAAGCTGCCAGCAATGTCGATTTCATTATCGAAGCAGTATTCGAAAACATGGATTTAAAAAAAGACGTCTTCCAACGGCTTGATAAGTCGGCTCCCCCCGGAACCATCCTGGCAACCAATACCTCCATGCAAAACATTTCAGAGATCGCAGCATCTACCGCAAGACCTGAGCTAGTTGTCGGCATGCATTTCTTCAATCCAGTTGCGGTGATGAAGCTCGTGGAGGTGATTCGGGGAGTACGCACTTCCGACAGGACAATTGAAACAGCCTGCGCTCTGGCGCGGAAACTAAATAAAGAGCCGGTGGTATGCCGTGACAGCAGCTATGGATTCCTTGCAAACCGAGCCTATAATGCAATATTAAATGAGACACTGCAAATGGTCTGGGAAAGAGTGGCTTCGCCAGCGGATATAGACAAGGCTCTCCGTCTCGGCTATAACTTCCCCATGGGTCCTCTGGAATTATTTGATTTTACCGGGGCATGGGCGCATCTGGCAGCAGTAGAACCAGAGTCTGTCAAGGCACTAGGCCCCGAAAAAGGGAGCCTGCATCCCCTCCTTAAAAAGATGGTACACGCCGGCTACGTCGGCGGCAAAGGGCAAAAGGGAATATACGATTTCTGGAACGACGTGCTGTCGAAGTAGCGAACAGCGATGCAATCTTATCCAGATCTTTTTAGATTAAATAGCTCCATTTCTCACAGTTTTTGCTGATAACTATGTCTGCCACTCTACATCGAGCTTTTTGCCCAATACTCTTATTGCAGCTTACAGCTAAATCATTCAGGTTAATTAGTTGCACGCTAGGATCACTTATTACGGAGGTAGAAGACTCATGGAAG
>JBBIPA010000006.1:0-13017 GCA_037443085.1 Chloroflexota bacterium
CATGGGCGATGCCGGCCGCCATCTCACCCACCGCAGCCAGGCGGCTGGCGACCTGAGATCTCTGCTGCATTGCCTCTCTTTCCTGTTCCAGTTTCTTGCGCTCGGTGATGTCTATAATGTTCCCCATTATTGAGATTTTACCATTGTATTCAATCATATTAATTGCCTGCTCGGTATAGAACACCTGCCCATCTTTTCTAAGCCTCCGTCTTGTGTGCAAAGTGGTAACAGGTTTACCTGCCAGCCTTTGCCTGGCCCTGTTCTGGACTTCCTCCCTTTCATCAAGATGGATTGTTTGCCAAATCTCCATGCCCAGCAGTTCTTCGGGCTGATAGCCGTGCATCCTGGCAAATGTGTCATTGACATATACAAACCTGTCGTCCTGCGTAATAAAAATTCCGGTAAACGAGCTTTCCGTCAGCAGCCGGTATTTTCCTTCTGATTCTTTGAGTGCTTTCTCTAATCGCTTGTGCTCGGTGATGTCTTTGACGAAGACGGAAAGCCCTTCACCTGCGGGATAAGCGCTTATTTCGAAGAAGTAGTCTTTACCATCGAGTCGAGTTTCAGTTATGAGGCTCTGTGGTTGCTTCGTTCTCAGTACTTTCTGGTATAGCTTTACTGCTTCTTTTCTCCATTCGGTGTCTGGGAAAGTGTCGTATATAGATTTCCCTATAGCATCACTGGCGGGGATTCCGGTTAGCGCTTCCGATGCCTTGTTCCAGTAGGTATATTTCAAGTCCTTATCGAAGGCAAAGAAGACATCGCTAATGCTCTCAGTAAGCTCCCAGTACTTTGTCTCAGTGATTCTCATCTCAGTCTCCCTCCACTGGCGTGTAACTCCGGAAGCCTTACGTTCAGCGCTTTGTTTGCTCTTTCTTGTCTTGCTGCTATCTTTCATTTCAGCACCCCGCGGCTATTCCACATCCGCAAATTCATATTTCGCTGTTATGACCGTGATAATACCAACTTTGTAATCTACCCCCTCCCTCGTAATTTGTCAAATTTACCCGTAAGTCAGCCTGGCTCGCTGGATTATCAGCCCGGTTTTCATCTAGAATTAGGGCATGCTGGGGGATTTAATATTCGCAATACGCAGAGATCTGGAACAGCAGGCGGACGAAAAAAACAGGAACGGCGCTCAAGCTTTTTTCAAGGAACGAGTTACTTTTCACGGAGTGAAGACTCCTGTCGTCAGCAAAATCGCCAGCAACTATTTCCTGAAAATAAGGCACCTCAGTAAGCAAGAAATATTTTCCCTGTGCGAGGAGATGTTACAGTCGGACTACGGTGAAGAAGCCTATATCGCTTTTGATTGGGCGTACCGGTTGCGTGACCAGTTTGAACCTGGCGATTTCGCTATTCTGGAGAGCTGGATAGAAAAATACGTTAACAACTGGGCAAAATGCGACACGCTGTGCAATCATACCGTTGCTACCTTTGTGGAAGGGTATCCACAGTACCTCAGAAATCTGAGGCAATGGGCAAAGTCGGAAAACCGCTGGCTGAGGCGGGCGGCGGCGGTTACGTTGATTATCCCGGCAAGGGAGGGGAGGTTTTTGGGGGATATATTGGAGATAGCGGGTATTCTGCTGCAGGATAAAGATGACATGGTGCAGAAAGGCTATGGCTGGCTGCTCAAGGCAGCCAGCCAGGCACATCAACGAGAGGTGTTCGATTACGTGATGCGGAACAAGGAAATCATGCCCCGAACCGCTTTGAGATATGCTATCGAGAAGATGCCGGCAGATTTGAAACGCCGGGCAATGGGGAGAAGCTAGCTGCTACTTTCCCTCCCACATGCTCGACTGCAGGAAGGTGGCCAGATTAACGTCCTGGTTGGAGCATCCCTTCGGCATCAAGCCCGAGTTCTGCAAGAAATGCGAAAGCTGCATCCAGCTTTGCCCCATGACCATCACTCCCTGTGATGGGCCTATGAAACCGGGTAAGGAATACCTCTGCGGCAAATGTGAATCGCAGCTTATCGTCACCGAAAAGATGGCGGGTAGCTGCTCATGGTGCAAGCTGGGCGAGGGTTTTGGCTGCTCACGCTATGGCTAGCGTAGCAAATCCTTCAGGCAACCGCGGTGAGGCCGCCGTCAATGTATAGTATCTGCCCGGTGATGTAATCCGTCTCCCCAGAAGCCAGATAAACGCAGGCAGCGGCGACATCATCGGTTGTAGCGAATCTCTTGATGGGGTACCTGGCAAGCAGCATTTGCAGGCGCTCCGGAGGGACTGTTTTCTTGACCATCTCGGTCATCACGATGGCAGGTGCTATGGCATTAACATTGATGTTGTATGGTGCCCACTCCGCCGCCAGCATGCGGGTAATCATATCCACAGCACCCTTGGTTGCCCCGTAGGTAACGTTGCCGCCATCTGTACCCCGGATGCCCCGGACTGATGACAGGTTGATAATTTTGCCCTTTTTCTTATCAACCATGAACTTGCCGAAACTCTTGCATGCCAGCATCACCCCCCTGACATTGGTGGCAAATAAGGAGTCCCAGTTGTTGGCATTAATATCCGTGGCCGTCATTTTCATATTAATTCCCTGGGCATTGACCAGTATATCCACGGTGCCGAATTTTTGCACCACCTGGTCAGCCAGTTGTGCCACGCTCGCCTCATCGGATACATCAACCACCAAAGCTATGGCTTCTGAGCCGGTATCCGTTTTGATTTTCCTTGCTACTTCCTGTAGTTTATCCAGGTTACGGCTGGCGACAACTACTTTAGCCCCCTGGCGGGCTAAGGAGGCAGCACATGCTTCCCCGAGGCCACCAGCACCTCCAATCACCACAGCTACTTTGCCATCTAATCTGAACATATAACACCTCCCGTTTTGTTATGTTTATTATCCTCTTCACCAGGGAGATTTTTCAACAGGTGAATTAATTTAACATCTCGTTCGCGGCAAACGTCAGCTTCACTGCGCCCGGAATAGTCATAAAAACCTCTTCCCGATTTGACACCCAGGTGTCCCTGGCTGACCAGTTCATAAAGTTTTTTCGGTTTATAGTCCAGAGGAGCCGGCTGGACATTAGGATTCTCGGTGTTCTTAATCGAGAGGTCCAGACCACCGAAGTCGATCCTCTGTACTATCCCTACTACCAGCATGCGCAGGGCAAGCCCGTATTTGGCAGCCTCATCAAATTCCTGCGGTGTTACGTAGTCATTGTCAATGAGGTAATGGCATTCCCTCTGAAGTGCCAGTTGTAATCGGTTAATGATGAAACCCGGAATAAATTTATGCATAACCGCCGTTTTCTTTCCCATCTTTTTCAGTATGTTGACCATAGTATCGATGCTGGACTGGTCTGTACAGGGTCCCTTGACCACTTCGACAAAGGGGATTAATTCGGGCGGTGCATACCAGTGAGCTATGAGGACTTTGCCGGGACGGGAAGTCTCCACAAAATCGAATATGTTAAGCAACGAGGTATTACTTGCCAGTAAAGTTCTGGGCGGGCATACTTTATCCAACCGGGAGAAAAGCTCTTTCTTCGCCGCCACATTCTCGGCAATAGTCTCCAGGGCGATGTCTGCCTCAATGGCTCCTTCGTCGAGAGAGGTGGTGGTCTTGATGCGTGCCATTACTGCGGGTATTTGCTCGGCAGCTAGCAAACCCTGTTGTGCCATGGTATTTAGGCTGGATTCTATCAGCTTCTGCGCCCTGTTCAAGGTCTCCACAGTCCGGGAAAACAGTGAGACATTATATCCTGCCTGGGCAAAGGCTTGTGCCAGGCCGTGTCCCATAACTCCGGCGCCAACAACAAGTACTTTTCTAATATTTTCCTCGACCAAACCTGTATTTGCCCCCTTTCCTTGCTTTGGAGTCAATTCCACTGTTAACGTCGACTGTGGATTAGAGTGGACACTCCGTTAGTTTATCGATAGGCCATTTGGTAAGCAAGTCATATCCGTCCTTGGTGACCACCATTTCCTCTTCCAGGCGGACTGCATCCTTGCCGCCTTTCTTTCCGGTCCAGTTTTCCAGCGCTATCACCATGCCTTCCTCCAGCTTTACGGGATTTGCCCGGGCCAGCGGCAGGGAAATATGCGGCAGCTCATGCAGGGAAATGCCCACGCCATGACCAACCGCCAGTGAGGAGACCTCGTCCCATGTATCATAGCCCCAGTAGTGCGGGTCAGTAGGCCATTTCTCACAGATATCCAGGGTGGTATTGCCTGCTTTTACGGCGCTCATGCCAGCGTAGAGCATAGCACGGCATTCCTCGAAAATCTCCTCCTGCTCTGCCGTCGGTTTACCGCAGCAAAAGGTGCGATAGTAGCATGATTTGTAGCCCTGGTAGGAATTCCCGTTGATGTCTACAATCACCAGGTCACCCGGACGTATTTGCCTGTCAGTGAAATCAATGCGGAATGGATTGGTATTTTCACCGGAGACACAGACAAACTCCTGAGTTTCATCAGCGCCGAGTGTGTATAGCGTTTTCATGCCGACACCGACCAGCTCGCATTCGGTCACGCCGGGCCTGATGGCATCTTTAATATCTTTGAAGGCTGCTTCAGCATTGGCACAGGCTATCCGGGTACACTCTATCTCATCCTGGTTCTTAATCTTTCTGGCTTCATACATAACATGTTTACCATCGACAACCTTTATCTTGGCATCCTGGAAAGCCTCATGTACCAGCAACTGGGAGGTGGTGCCTTCAACGCCGAGCGGCTCATTTTTGACGCCGTGTTCATCCATTATCTTTGATACTAATGTTACCAGAGGCTGAACATCCGCCTTGGTGCGGGCTATCTTCATTCTGGGGATTTTCTGTGGGCCAATCTTTCCCTTGAGCCAGGGCATCTCCTGGCGCATGCGGTAGGGATAACCGCTGCCGCCTCCATAAACATAGGGGTCTCCATTTCTGGGCAGGATAACCGCCTGCCACTCTGCCCACCTGGTGGGAATGGTAACGTAGACACCGGTCAGGTATCTGATGCTCCAGGCATCCCAGGTTATCAGCGTTCCCAACCCCTCTTTCTTCATCTGCTCCCTGGCACGCTCTAATCGGTACTTCCGCATCCGGTCAAAATTGATTCTCTCTTCACGGTCAGTTCCTGATTTGCCAAACGCCATGGTAACCTCCTGTCCAGATTATTTACGGGTAAATACTACTATACAAAATTACCTCTAAAAATCAACTGCAAACCCGGCTGGCTCAGGAAATCTTGCCTGAACCAGTTTAACCCACAAGCAGTTAAGAAACGGTAAAGAAGGCAGAACCACCACTCTTACTTCCTCCGCCGTGGGAGGATTAAGGTGAAGGCAAAAATAAACGATTCATGGTCTAACGTTTGACAGCACCGCCCCCAAAAACTAAAATCTAGTTTGTCATACGGTTTGGATTGCACCGTAAAGCAGATGCCAGGATGAGAAAAAAACACGAATTAACAGTGAAACCGGCCGCTGTTCCCAGGGCGAGGCGTTCTCTGAAGGAAAGCCAGCTGGGCAGGCATTTCTCCACCATTGAACTGCTTGCCAGTTTCGTCAACCCTATCCTTGTTTTAGAAACTGATGCCTCAGTAATATTCGTCAACCGTTCGTTTGAGAGCCTGACCGGTTTTCGCCTTGCCGAAATTAAAAACCGGAAGCCACCATACCCGTGGTGGCCCAGAGTCACCGCTGCTTTTCACACTAAAAGGTTGAAGAAAGATATGCAGATGGGTATCAAGCAGTTCGACCATTTGTTTCAAGATAAATATGGCAAACCGTTCTGGGTGGTTCTCACCATGACACCGATGGTGCACAACGGAGTAGTAACCGGCTATGTGTCCACCTGGGTGGACATAACAGCGCAGAAACTTAAACAAATAAGAAAGACCCAGGAAATTAAACAGACCGAGAAGAAATTGCGGGAGAGCCTTGATATGGAGGTATCCTGGCGGAGCCAGCTATTTCGGATGCTGGTTCACGAGCTTAAGACTCCACTGAGCTCGACGTTAATCGCCAGCGAGCTTTTATGCGAAGAGCTTAAAAAGGAACCATTTTTATCTTTAGCCAGAAATGTTAAGCGCTCGGTGGTTAGTCTCAGCAGCCGCATTGACGAGCTTATGGATGTCGCCAGGGGGGAGACAGGCAAAATTGAGTTGCGCTTCAGTCAGGTAGATATAGCTAAAATGCTGCATCAAATTAAAGAGGATATTACCATTGCCTGTTCTGGAGAAGGCAAGTCATTTACCCTGGATATGCCTTCTTCTATTCCTGTGGTCTGGTGTGATGAAAGCCGGGTGAGGCAGATTTTACTCAACCTTCTTAACAATGCCCTTAAATTTACTGACCAGGGTGATTCTATTGTTTTAAGGGCGAGGGCAGAGAATGAAGACATTTTATTTGAAATCCAGGACTCGGGCAGAGGTATACCCAAGCCGGCCCAGCGCCATCTTTTTAAGCCGTATCATCGTGTGAAAAACGGTAAAGACTACTATAGCGGCTTCGGGGTCGGGCTTTTTTTGTGCAAGATGCTGGTTGATTTACATGGTGGACAAATCGAAGTGGAGAGCAAGCCCGGCACAGGCTCAAAATTCAGTTTTTCTATTCCGATGGAGTCAAAGAATAACCTGGAAAGTGCCACATAAGGCTATGCACATACTGATTATTGAGGATGATAGAAACCTGGTAGAGGCTATTTCCATAGCTTTCCAGATGCGCTGGCCTGAAGCCAGGCTCGTCACTACTTCCACCGGGGATAAAGGAATAGAAATGATTGGCAGCGAAACCGTTGACCTGGTTATCCTCGACCTGGGATTGCCTGATATGAGCGGCTTCGAGGTGTTGAAGCAAATTCGTCTGTTTTCCAATATTCCGGTTATTATTCTCACGGTAATGTCAGATGAGTACAGCATCATAAAGGGCCTTGAGCTTGGAGCTGATGACTATCTGGTTAAGCCAATCAGCCAGTTGGAGCTGCTGGCCAGGGTGAAAGCCCAGATACGCAGGCAAGCCGCTATCGTTCAATCCCCTCTTGTTTGTGGTACCCTGCGTTTGGAGCCTTCTACCGCTCAGGTGCACCATGGCGATAGAGAAGTACATTTAACTCCTACGGAGTACCGGATTCTTCATTGCCTGATGAAACGTGCTGGCAATCTGGTATCTAATCTGGATTTGATTGAGGAGGCCTGGAGCCATGACTCTCCTGGCGCCAACGAGGCTATTAAAGTACATGTCCGGCATCTGCGGGAGAAGATAGAAGCAGACCCCAGCCGTCCCAAAATCATTATTACCAAATCCGGCATTGGGCATTATATGGCGAAAACCGAATAGCGCAAGAGCAGATAACAATAATTAACATAACAGGAGGGATAACGTCGTGGCTCGTACTAAAGACCAATCAGTCCCCGAGGCGTGGAGGGCGGGAAAACTTCCCTACAGTGCTGGCATAACTCTGGCTGTGGCTAAAAAGATGCTGGAAGCTGCCGAGGCAGCAGCCAAAAAGCAGGGGTTAGCCATGGTTATGGCTATAGTGGATGCCGGTGGGCATTTAGTAGCCGTTCATCGTATGGATAACTCCATGCTGGCGAGCATAAACATAGCGATGGATAAGGCATTTACTGCGGTGTATGGGAAATTGCCATCGCAAGCCTGGCGCAACATTATTCAGGAGGGACACATACCGCCGCTGTTTATCCACGAGCACTGGGCACCGTTTCCCGGGGGTTTCCCCATGGTAAAGGAGGGGCAAATGTGGGGTGGCGTTGGAACCAGTGGTGCTACTGCTTATGGCGATACCTCGGTTGCGAGGGCTGCCTTGCTGGCTGGTGGATTCAGCACCGGGGATGCCGATGCCATTCTGGCTGAGCTGGATTAAAGCTGTTTGCTGGCAACTGAAATGATGGCTAACCATTGAACTAAAGGAGGACGTATTCATGACTACTATGTTTCCCAAACTGTGTGAGCCCGGTTTTATTGGTGGTGTGAGACTTAACAACCGCATGATTAAGGCACCCCAGCATACCGGGCTGCCTAATCCTGATGGCTCGGTAACCGACAGAATGATTCGGTACTACAGGGATGTGGCCAGGGGCGGCGCTGGCATGGTCATCGTCGAATATGCCTATATCGATAACGATGCCAGCAGGGCATCACCCTGTCAGCTCGGCATTTCCAGCATGGACCATATACCGGGACTATCGCTGCTGGCGCAAACCATACAGGCTAATGGGGTGAAAGCGGCCATTCAGATATCTCATGCCGGCCGGCAGAAGTTCACGCTTTCCCGTCCCATCAAGGCGCCGTCAACAGTGCCCTGGGAGGAAATCTATGCACAGGGTTGCCCTCCGCCCGACGTGCTCACCTTTGACGAGATACAGCAAATCGTGAAATCTTTTGGAGCAGCAGCCAAACGCGCTCAGGCGGCGGATTTCGATATGGTAGAGATACATGCCTGTCATGGCTATCTCATTTCAAACTTCTTCTCGCCGCGAACGAATAAACGTACCGACTGGTACGGTGGCTCGCTGGAGAACCGCATGCGGTTCTTGCTGGAAGTAATTGAGGAGATTATGTGCCAGGTAGGCCCGGCCTATCCAGTATGCGTGAGGGTGAGTGGCACTGACTATGAACCTGACGGTCATACCATCGCAGAGACGATAGAGCTTTGCCGGCGTCTGGAGAAGCTGGGTGTTGCTGTGATACACATGTCCGGTGGCAACCATCACCAGACTATCCATGAAGTTAGCCCCATGGGGATGTCCTTAGCCCATAACGTCTGGGCAGCGGAAGCTGTGAAAAAGGAGGTTAACATCCCGGTTATTGCCTCAGGTTCCATCACCAGCCCGGCGCTGGCAGAAAAAATCCTGGAAGAGGGAAAGGGGGACTTCATCGGGTTGGGCAGGCCGCTGTGGGCAGACCCTGAATTTCCTAAAAAAGTCATGGAGGGCAGAGCCGAGGATATTCGCCCCTGTATACGTTGCAACGACGGCTGTCTCGCCAGGGGAGACCATCAGGCCAAGACAATCTCATGCTCGGTTAATGTTGCTGTGTGCCGGGAAGAAGAGTTCCAAATTGTAAAAACAGCGAGCCCTAAAAAAGTCGCTATTATCGGTGGCGGACCTGCCGGCATGGAGGCAGCCAGGGTATGCGCTTTGCGGGGTCACTATGTCACCCTGTACGAAAAGAGAAAGCTCGGTGGCGCTTTGCTTGAGGCTTCTGTTCCCGATTTCAAAGCTCCTGACCTGAAACCACTTATTGACTATCTGAGCACGCAGATGAAGAAACTGAAAATTAAAGTGGTGCATCAGGAAGCAACACTACAGACTATTAAAGATGGTGGTTTCGATGCCGTTATTGTAGCTGCCGGAGCTGTTCCCACTATGCCCGAAGATGTCGCCGGCATTGACAGTCCGCGAGTGACCACGGCACTGCAGGTGCTCAATGGGAAGGCGAAGCTGGGGCAAAAAATAGCGGTTATCGGTGGCGGAGTGGTGGGCACGGAAGTAGGTTTATTCCTCGCTGAGCAGGGCAAAGAAATTGTGTTCGTGGAAATGCTGGATACCTTCATGAATGGCATCACTTTCGATGAAAAGCTGGTATATGAGGAACGGTTCCAGGGACTGAAAATTACCATTCATACCGGAAAACGCCTGGAATGTGTAGGAGACAGAGATATTACTATTATCGACCGATATGGTGTGCGGAGCAAGATCGCGGTTGACACTGTGGTGACTGCCGCCGGTTTCAGACCTGAGAGAGGCCTCATCGATAGCTTGAAGAAAAAAACGAAGCTTCCTGTGTTTGAGGCGGGAGATTGCCTGAAACCACGTAAGATATTCGATGCCATACACGATGGCCACCTGGTCGCCAAGCTGCTAGATTAATTCTTGCGCAGCGCTTGCCTCGAAGCTGGCAGTACCGCGTTTAAGTTCCTGGAACGGGAACACGCTCTTCCTGCGCTTTTGTACTGAACGCGTGTTTGATTCTGGCGTTTATTTCTTTAACCAGGCAATTGTTGAATATTTACCATTCCTTAACCATGCAGAATTATAATGAATATAACTGCGTGAACATGGCGCCATACTGTCAATTTGTTTCTCTGAGGTCATAATCAGGACAAGATGCATGGAAGAGAGATTAAAAAGAGCGATAGCAGATTGGGAAGAAGAATGCCAGAGAATCTACGCTCAGAAGGCGTTACCAGAAGAGTTTACCGATTCGGGTATACGGATGAAGCCGGTATATACCATTGAAGATATTAGAAAGGAGAGATAGAGTGCCTGACCTTAGCGTTAAAATTGCCGGAGTAAGTTTCAAAAATCCGATTATGATTGCTTCTCATGCTCCGTGTGGGCACTGGAGCAATTGGCCTTTGGAGAAGAACCCTCAGGAGATACAGATGAAGCTGTGGAGGAAGTACTACGAGGGTAATGTGGGGGCTATCGTGACCGGCACCATTTATTCTGGTGATGACGTGGGAGACCGGGGTGGCCAGCGATTCTGGGCAGCCAGCACAAAGGGCTTCGCTCAGCGCCAAGGCTTTATCTCGGCGGCGACGATACCCGATGCCCTGTGGGCGCGAAGAAATGGTATCGAGATGATTAAGCGAGCCAAGAAGGAGTTTACCGACACGCGAATCATCGCCAGCATCATCGTCCCTGAAGTTAATTCCAAGATGTGGGGAGACCTTGCCCTGGAATGCCAGCAGGCTGGTGCCGATATGATCGAGTTAAATTTCGGCTCAGTGATGTTCATCGATACCGTGGCACTGGCGCGGGAGGGCATCGAACTTAAGGAAAATGTGCCGGCAGGGGTGGTGATGGGGGTAGTGCCCGAAGTGATGGCAGCTATGGTCAAGGGCATTAAGAAAAAAACGCGTCTACCGGTGATGGTTAAAATCTCCTGCGAGATGTCATTTTTCCAGGCGCTGACCGCTTTCCCACTGCTCAAGGATGCCGGAGCTGATGCTTTGACATTGAATCACACATTCATGGCAGTGGTACCTCCTGATATCTACAACGGCGGCAAGACAGTTTTTCCCGGCATGAAAACAACCACTTGGTGGAGCACCAATGGCCCCTGGCATCAGTTTGCCTCTTACCGAAACGTGGCTATGGCAGCTAAATATTACCCCGAAATAGAACCTATCGCTTGCGGCGGCATGGTTATTCCTGAACATTGTATCGAGATAATGATGCTGGGGGCCAAGGCGGTGGAACTCTCGGCAGGTATTTTCTGGAACGGGCTTAGCTATCCGGGCAAAGTTGTTAAATTCCTGGAAAAGTATATGAAAGAACAGGGGTACCAGCGTACATCCGATTTCATCGGCCTGGGGCAGAAGTACATTGTAGAGATGGAAGAATGCATGCAGGAGCTTAAATCGCAAATTGGCAAGCTGGTGGCGCAAATTGATTATGATAAATGCGTGGGGACAGAATCCTGCAAAATATGCCTGGATAACTGGTGCTGCGCTACTTCTGACGAGAATGGAAAGCCCAGGATAGACCCGGTGATGTGTAATTCCTGTAATCTCTGTGTCATCAGATGCCCGCATGGCGCTCGAAGCCTTAAATTGAGAAAATGATGACTCATCTCTAATGTCGAGGATAGATAAAAGCTATGAATGCGGAAGATGGTAGTGGGAGCGCCTTCAAAAGGCAATAATTTTTGATATAATGAGAACGGCGATAGCCATTATTACAGTTATATGGTTATCCCGAGGGATGACGAGGTTCGCAGCGAGCGAAGCTCGGAGGCACTGATTCTCCAATAGATCACTGAAAACTAAGGAGGGGGTACGTTATGATTTGATAGGGAGAAGACTATGACCACAGGCTGCTTCTTTGCAGACCGGGTAGCAGAGGCTTGAAGGAAGGAGTGGTACATGGCTTTCTTTAAAGAATTCAGCTATATGAAGGATACCAAGGTAAGAATCATTGACAACGGCAAGATAGAAATGACCTGCGTTGACGAGGTTAAGGGAGTAACCCCGCGGATGATGCTATGGTATTTCCTTAACCGGACTAAGGAGAGGTACCAGATGTGGCATCCCACCCACATCGATTTCCAGGTTCTGTCGCAGCCGATAGATGGCGGTGTCGGTTCCATTTACTACATTAAGGAGCAGATGGAGGGGGGACCCATGATTGATACTGTGGCGGAGGTCATTGAGGCAGACCTGGATGAGACCAAAGCTGTCTTGAGAGAGAAGTTTCGCCAGACTGAATTCCCACTGATGGTGTATCACAGGATGGAGGTTATGCCCGGAGGCACCAGGATATTCAGCAACCTCACCCTTGGTTCTGACAACAAAAGACAAAACGCCCAGTTGCTAAAAAAGACGGGTATCATGACGGAAAAGGGTTATAAAGTCGTGTTTACCCATGTTCAGGAAGAAGGCAAAAACTTTGAGAAGTTCCTGCCTAAATTATTCGAGGAAAATGCCGATGCCCGCTGGAAGGGCAAGTGAATTAAAGAAGGAGTGAAAGATTTAGTGAAAAAGTATTTATTAATTCCGTTAGTAATCGCATTAGTAGTTGGACTGGTAGTGGGCGGCTGTGCTCAGCCAACTCCACAACAGGGGCCGAAAGAGATTCTCATCGGCTGCGCCATAGGATTAACTGGCCTGTACGGGTCTTTTGGTGAGCAGGGTGATTGGGGGCTGAAAGCCGCTGTTGCCGACCTCAATAAGCAAGGTGGGGTAAACGTAAAAGACCTGGGTCGGAAATTACCTGTCAAGGCCATCGTCCTTGACAACGAGAGCGACCCGGCAAAAACAGGAAGTCTTACTGAAGGCCTGATTTTGAGAGACAAGATAAACTTCATCGTCAGTCCCAACATGCCCCCCCATATGCATGCCAGCGCAGCTAGAGTAGCCCAGCAGTATAAGATTCCTCATGTTACTGGAGTGGCTGTGTTAGAGCCCTGGCTTGCCCTGCGGAAAGGTGCGTCGCCGCCGTGGGAATATACCTGGGGCACAGCGTTTGCCATAGCCACGCCAGCTCCCGCTGGAGATTTTCGTGCCACACCGGGGTATACTACCTTTGACACCTGGTTCGCTGTGCTGG
>JBBIPA010000006.1:13062-65189 GCA_037443085.1 Chloroflexota bacterium
CCACTGATGACCCTGATGGTAGAGGCTGGTATGCCGCCATGGGTGACGCACTAACCAAAAAGGGAATACAGGTGGTAGGTCTGGACAAGAAACTGGGACTTTTCCCACCGGAAACTACGGACTATTCATCTATGGTAGGTGAGTGGAAGAGTGCTGGCTGTGACATACTATGGGGCAATTGCCCGGCGCCTCACTTTGGTACAATGTGGAAGCAAGCTCGAACAATAGGTTATAAACCCAAGCTGGCCTGGGTGGGAAGAGCACCACTCTACTACACTGATGTGCTTGCCTGGGGTGGAGACCTGCCGCTGGGTGTTGGTGTCGAGGTATTCTGGGATCCGTCAATCAAGAATTGCGTTGGTATCGGTGGCACGACGCCGAAATCGCTCTATGATAGATGGATGAAAGATAAGAAATATCCGCCGAACTTCGGCATAGCCTGGGGCTATAATCCAGTGCAGATCATAGCCGATGCCATCGAAAGAGCTGGCTCACTCGATGCAGAAAAAGTTAATAAAGCGCTTGCAGGGACCGACTTGATGACGATGTTCCACCGGGTGAAGTATGACGAAAATCAGGTGAGCCGGATACCGTTCTTCTTCGCGCAGTGGTTCAAGACTGACAAGCCACATAAATGGGAACAGAGAATAATCTTTTCCAGGCACGACTTTCTACCGGCTACGGACAAGCTGGTTTTTCCTCTCCCCTAACTACAAACGTGAGTGAGCGGCATGCTGCCCTGTAACCTCGGTCTCATTATTCGTCAAGGCTAGCTGAGCTAGCCTTGACGAATAATAAGCCATATTAAGCCTTTGGGGGTGTTTTTATGAGCAATCACCAGCAAAAACTTGATGCCTCGCTCGAGCCTTACCGCATACTGGACCTCACCGAAGGCGGTGGTATGATTGGCGCCAGAATGCTGGCAGACCTGGGTGCTGATGTCATCAAAATAGAGCCCCCGGGAGGCAGTCCCTCGCGAATAGCACCCTATTACAAAGATATCCCTGACCCTGACAAAAGCCTCTATTGGTTTGCCTACAACCTGAACAAGCGGGGCATAACCCTGGATATTACCGAAGCCAGCGGACAGAGTATGTTCAAGAAGCTGGCGGAGACTGCGGACGTAGTTATGGAATCGTTTCAGCCGGGGTATTTGGATTCACTGGGTTTGGGGTATGCTGATTTGGTCAGGATAAAGCCTGATATCATCATGACCTCGATAACTCCGTTCGGCCAGAACGGGCCAAAGTCACAGTACAAAGGTAGTGACCTGACGGCATGGGCGAGCGGCAGCTACCTGTATGTTAACGGAAATCCAGACCGGCCACCGATGTGGATTAGCTTCCCTCAGGCGATGCTGTTCGGTGGGGCAGAGGCGGCGGTGGGAACTATAACGGCGCTATGGCATCGTATGGAGACCGGAGAAGGTCAGCAAGTGGACGTGTCGGTGCAGGAATGCGTCATGTCGCCCACAATGAATTCCATGCAGATGTGGGACCTAAATAAAGTCGAGTTCCTCAGGAACGCTGGTTTTATGTATATACCAAGCACCGGGGTTCGGCAACCCATATACTTCAGGTGTAAGGATGGCTATGTGCTGATTCTGCTGCAGGGAGGGAACGACCCGTTTGCCTCTTCGTCAAACAGATTAGTGCAATGGATGGATGAGGAAGGCATGGCTTCAGACTGGTTGAAGAAAATTGATTGGGTGGTTGATTATAACGCTGCTACGATGGGGCAGGACACTGCTGACCGAGGCGGGGCTGAGGTGGAAAAATTCACCCTGACCAAAACGAAGGCTGAACTATACGAGGAGGGAGCCATAAAGAGGCGGATACTGATCGCGCCGGTAAACAATGCCAGGGATATTAGAGAAGATAAACAGCTTCAGTTTCGCCAGTACTGGGTGTCAGTAGACCATCCAGAGCTGGGGAAATCGCTGACCTATTGCGGCCCGGCGGTGAGGTTGAGCCAAACACCCATAGCTTACCGGAAGCGTGCTCCGCTAATCGGAGAGCATAATGAAGAAATCTTGGGAAAAGAATCAGGCATATCTAAACAGAAGGCAGCAGCACAAAAGCAGAATATGAATGTAACAGGAACATCTATTGGCGGAGGCAAAGCGATATCCAGGGCAGCGAAAAAGGTGTTTGCAGGTATCAAGGTGGCGGAATTTGCCTGGGTGGCGGTTGGCCCGGTAACTTCCAGGTATCTTGCTGACCACGGGGCTACTGTGGTCAAGATAGAAAGCCACAATCGCCTGGATACTCTGAGGGTGACCAGTCCCTATGCCGGCGGCACACCCCATGTGGATGGCAGCATGTTCTTTGGCAGGTACAATGCCAATAAGTATGGTGTCAGCATTGACCTTAATCATCCTAACGGGCGGAAGCTGGCCTGGAAATTCATCATGTGGGCTGACGTGGTTACCGAGTCTTTCTCGCCCGGTAATATGGAGAAATGGGGATTGGATTACGAAAGTGTCAAAAAAGTCAGGCCTGATATCATCTATTTGAGCACCTGCATGCAGGGACATGGTGGCCCCCATGCCAACTATATCGGGTATGGGCCTAATGCCTGCGCTTTGTGCGGTTTTAGTGAAATCAGCGGTTGGCCTGACCGGCCACCGGCGGCCCCTTATGGTGCCTATACTGATTTCATCTGTCCCCGTTTTGGTGCCTTGTCTTTAATGGCTGCCCTGGAATACAGACGCAGGACAGGCAAAGGTCAACTGATAGAGCAATCGCAGTTCGAGTCAGCTCTCCACTTTTTCTCACCGCCACTAATGGATTATATGGTCAATGGCAGGATATTTACCAGGCAGGGGAATCGCTGGCAGACGGCAGCCCCTCATGGTGTTTTTCCCTGTCAGGGAAATGACCGCTGGGTGGCGCTGTCGGTATTCAGTGACCAGGAATGGGCAGCTCTATGCCGTGTCATGAGTAAACCAGAGCTGGCTCACAGGAAGGAATTCGCCACGCTAGCCAGGAGAAAGGAGAACGAAGACGAATTAGAAAAGCTAATCGCTGCGTGGACTGCCCATCAGACTGCGGAAGAGGTGGAGCGGCTGTTGCAATCTGCTGGCGTGGCGGCGCATGTTGTGGCAAAGTCATCAGATGTCTATGAAGATGTGCAGTTGAAGCATCGGAAATACTTCAGCAAGCTAAAGCATCCGGTCATGGGCGAGCCGTCGTTTGAGCCGCAGGCCTGCTACATCTTAGCTAAAACGCCCCGTGAACTGAGAAAGCCTTCGCCATGTCTTGGGCAGCATAACGAGTACGTTTTCAAGGAACTGCTGGGGATGACGGACGATGAGATTGCCGAACATATTATAGACGGCAGTATCACTACCCAGTTGCCCGGTGGTCTCCGGGTAAATATGTAATAAACTCGCCTAATTTTCTGCCTTCGACTAAATTTCAATTGTACCATCATGGCGCCTGCTCGTTGATTCTGTATCCGTGGTGTGACAATTGCCTGCCATCAACATAGACTGCTTTGCCCTCGACTGCCACCCGTCCCCTGGCGAACAATTCATGCACGGCAAAGGGATAGATTTCCCAGTCGCCGGCTATTTTAAGCAAGTCCTGAAGGCTCTTGCAAATACGCTCCATGGCGCCAAATAGTTCACTCCCTGCCTGCGCTTTGAAGTCCTCATAGGTTTTTATACCATGTGTTTTTATGAAATCAGTTACCCGGGATAATTCTTCCGTTCCTCTCGAGGCCGACGCTCGCAATGTTTCAGCGATATTGAGAGGTTTAGATTGCAGCAGCACCGGTCCGGTATCTTCGCCCTTATCGACGAAGAACAGCGTGGAGCGTATCGCCTCATCTCCCGCCACTATAGCCTTGGCCGAGGGTATCCAGTGCAGACCGTCGTAGCCTCTGGTGGTATCGCCGGGATGAACATTGAGGATTCGCGGGTAGTATCTATCCACCATCCAGTCGGTAACCCACTGGTCATAGCCGGTAAGGCATACCAGATCAGGCTTTCTGCCCAGCCGGCTTTCGATTAATCTACAGGCTTCCTGCTCGTAGCGTACCCTTTCCGGGCAGTTTCTGGGCAGCATTCCCGGCCCGTACTGCTCCCGCGCCTCTTTGAGAAAAGGCATATGGCTGAGCTCAATCACTTCATGATTGTTTTCCCGGGCTATAGCTATCCCACCGCAGCCCGGCCTGTTGCTGAATACCAGGTAGTGATGCTTGCGGTTCCTGGCTACTATCTGGCGGTAGTTGGTGCCCGAGCCGGAAACAAAACAGACGATGGTCATTCTGTTTCCTGATGTGGTGGGGTCATAGACTAACTGCCTCATAAGCCCATCATAATACCATTATTAGCAAACTTTCGCTGCTGACACCCTAGCCCCAGATGGCTTCGAGCAGCTTTATCCTCATGGTGCGCCAGGTGGGAATAAGCGCAGCAACGATAGCTACCACAGTGATTATCAGCGCTACCCGCCCGAAGAGGCGCGGGCTGGTGTAGAGGGCGACATCGCCGAAGGGGAAGCGGAAAGGATAGCGCAGTTCCAGGGGAACGGCAACATACTTATACAGCAGCAATGACAGTATCACTGCCACGATGGCATAGAAAAGGGCGCGGATAACGTATGAGGTGACTATGGCTGACGGCGTGATGCCAATGGCGCGTTCGATGCCAATTTGCCGCCGCTTATTCACCAGGTCAACGTAGGTCACGATGAACACAGTTACCCCGGCCACGAGCAGGTTCATCACCGTGAGGATGGCCTCGATGAGGGCAAAGCTCCGGGTCATGCTTTCGATGATGCCGGCTACCTCATCCCAGGTCTGGAAACGAAGGGCGTTCCGGTAATGGGCAATTTCATCTATGATGCGGTCCGCCTCTCCATCGTCTGTTATCTTAACATGGATGCTGGTGGCTCGATTTTGCCCTATCTGGTTCACCGAGCTCAGTTCCACATCGGTGACAAAAGCCTGGATGTCAGTCTGCACGAACTGGCAATAAAATATGCCTTTCACCTTGTACTGTCGCACCACGCCGTTGGTATAGCTCACCGTCACCCGGTCACCGGCATGGACATGCTTCAGTGAACTTGAGTACAGCTCGGTCTCCGGCCGGTCGGCGCCGGCAAGCTGCACCCCGAGCAGTATCTCCCCCCGGTCACGTTCATTCAGATAGCTTCCCTCAAAGACGTAATCGGATATGGTAAAGACTTCCTTTTCTCGCCCCGGTGAAACGCCGAAAACCATGCAGTTAACGCGCTCGTTATCCTTCTTAATCTCAGCGCCCATGCTGTTACGGTAGGTAACCGCCGTGACACCTTCGATGGATTCGATTTTGGCTATCAGCTCGTCACGCTTGGTGATGAAGGGATTATCTCCCCTGGCTTCGATGATGATATTGCTCGAGTTGGTGTCTACCAGCTTCTTATTGGCGCTGAGGGTAAGACCCTTAATGAGGCTGGGCACAAACATCATGCTCAAATTGGCCAGCACCAGCATGACCACCGTCAGCACGGTGACGCCGACATTGCCTCGGCTAATCGCCTTCACCGCCAGGAAAAAGGCGACTTTCATAGACCTGACAAATGGTTTTGTCTTCATGCTCGCTCGTTACTGGAAACAATCTTGCCGTCGCTGAGGACGATGGAGCGGTTAGCGTACTTGCCATCCTCCGGCTCATGGGAGACGAAGACCACGGTGAGGCCGAGTTCCCTGTTCAGTCTCACCAGTGTTTCCATCACCAGCTTGCTGGCTGTGGTATCCAGGTTGGCGCAGGGTTCATCAGCAAACAGCAGCTTTGGCTCATTGATAAGGGCACGGGCGATGGCGACGCGTTGCTGCTGCCCGCCGGAAAGCTCTTTAGGACGATGACGCTAGCGGTCGCCCAGTCCCACCAGTTCAATCAATTCCTTTGCCCGTTTCTGGTAGTCGCCTGTCCCACTGCCCAGCATCATCGCTGGCAGGCAGACATTTTCATAGGCGGTAAGCTCGCCGAGAAGGGCAAACTCCTGGAAAACATAGCCCAGGTAGCTCAGCCTGAGTTGACAACGCGCCTCATCGGAAAGCATGGTAACCTCTCGTCCATTCAGAAAAATTTCGCCATGGGTGGGGCAATCGAGCAGGCCGAGCTGATGGAGCAGGGTAGACTTGCCTGAGCCGCTCTTGCCGGAGATGCAGACCATGTCCCCCTGGCTCACCTGCAGGGAAACATCATTCAGGGCGTTCACCAGCACATCGCCCATCTTATAGGTTTTAATCAGCTTTCTGGCTTCCAACATAGGACATCAGCATAATATGGGACTTAACTGCTTACAATACTACCTGATTGTTAAGAAAATATGAAGCTACGCCGTCCCAAGCTTATATGATATAATTCTCGCATTAATGCACACCGCCAATGCTGTTGTCGCTAAGGTGAGCGGCGTCAGGCTCCGCAGAGATGTGGGTTTCATGGCGCTGGTCTTCGCCATGGTCGGACTAAACATCGGCGGCTCTTTATTCGTGCTCACCGGCGTTGCCGCGGGACTGACCGGACCATCGCTATTCATCGCCCAGATACTATCAGCAGTGCCGGTGCTGCTGGCTCTGATTCCCTATATGACTTTAACCTCGGCCATGCCCATGACCTGTGCCAATTACCAGTATGCCAAGCTGTTTTCCATGCCCCTGGCGGTGGCGGCGTGGATGGTGATGTTCATTGCCATACCGCTGGGCGCCTTTCCCTTGTTCTCCATAGCCACTGCCAAGCTGCTGGCTGTGCTGATGCCAGAGGTCCCCGTCATTGTCACTGCTATCGGAATAATGACACTGTTCTATGTGCTCAATATCGTCGGCATCAAGTCGGCGACTAACGTGCAGTTTGCCATGGTTGCCATCCTATTCCTGGCTCTGTTCACCTTCATCATTCCCGGTATTTCTGCAATCGATGGACGCAACCTGGAAACATTGTTCACCGGTGGTGCGGTCGGTTTTATCGCTGCGGCGGCGATTATCTATACCCTGGTTGCCGGCGGGTTGTTTGGCATTGAAATCGGCGGCGAGGTGAAAAACGCCCGGGCTACTGTGCCCAGAGCGCTGTTCATCAGTATAATAATCGTGGTGGTTATCTATCTGCTCATTGAAGTAGTGGCGGTGGGGGTAATGGACGCCAAACTTTTTGCCCGGGAAACGCTGGGGATACCGGCGGCGGTATTTTTGTCTCAACCCTGGCTGGGCTTCTTCATCGTTGGCGGTGGCATAATGGCTTCGATTACCACCATCAATCTCATTTTAACCATGGCGGGCAGGTATGCCCTGGTCTTTGCCCGGGATGGCTTTTTCCCCGCTGTCTTCGGCCGCATTAACCGGCAGTTTGGCACGCCTCACTGGGGGCTTACCCTGCCCTGGCTGATGACCACGGCGCTATTGCTCATCATGCTGTTTGCCAGCGTCAACATTTCCCTGGAAATCCTGGGTGCCATGCTTAATCTGGGGCTGCTCTTCATGATCACCCTGGTACTCTTTGCCGCCTGGAGATTACCCCAGAAGCATCCGGAAATCTATGCTAAGTCCACCTATAAATTCAGCCCGCGGCTCATCGCCATCACCTCGCTCACCGCAGCCATCATTAACATCGTATTCATGGTGTTGCTCATGGTGCTGCTGGCAAGAACGCAGATATGGACCATGGCGCTGTTTGTGGTTGCGGCAATTGCCGGAATCGTCCTGTATTACGTGCGACGGCGCCAGCCGGGATACCTGCGCCGAACCAGCTCGACCATCGAGCAGGCGGAATAAACCCTCTCCAGCGGCAGCCTCTTGCTTCTCCCGCAACACTCCTGTAGCGCTTTCTGTGTCTTCTGCATGAGCCAAGTGGGTTGAAATTTTGACCCAAACAGCTCATAATAAGGAGGACAGTTGATACTTTAAAGCCATTGTAGAGCCAAAAGGTATCATCTGCGTGAGCCACCAGGCTAACCAACAGGATAATAGGAAAGGCAACCTCGTAAGAACCAGATGAAATGCGTTCTGGTATTAGCGGCACAGTTTCAGATGTGGGATGGCCTCATCACTCACGTCTTCGTCAAGAATGGCATTGTCCAGGAAGGGAATCCTATTGCTGCCTCCTTGATTGATGGAGGCAGTTTTCTGTGGCTCAAGATAGCCGGTGTTCTTTTATGCATACCGGTATTATGGGTCATGTATAAATATTTCCCTAAGTTTGCCATGGTAACGGCGTCGAGCCTGGCGGGATTCTACATTGCTGTGGTATCCTGGAATTTCCTGGTATTTTTTGGTGCAATATAGCTCAGTCAGCAGTACTCGGCTGCGTCGAACATTGTCCCGCAACCATTCTCGTCTGTCATCAGTTGGCTTATTTACATAGTTCAAGTGGAGTTGGGAATAATATAAGCCATCGCTGGTGATGTCGAATTGGCCGGGGCGGCACCGTCGCCCTGAAGGCAACCATTAAATTCATGGTTGTTAATCATATTGAGCACCAAATCCACTATTCTGGGATCATATTTAGGCCCCCTCCCCAGCTTGAGTTCTGCAGCTATTTCTCCCTTGGTTCGTGCCGGGCGGTAGGGTCGGTGGGAGCTCATTGCTTCCACCACGTCACAAATCCCCAGGATGCGGGCTTCTGTACTTAATTCGTCTCCTTTTATGCCATAGGGGTAGCCAGAACCATCCAGCCGCTCGTGATGGTGTAGAATGGTACTGACGATGTTATCGGGCAGGTCCATGTCCTGCAATATTTCATGGCTTCGATTGACATGGGAACGTACCAACCCCCATTCTTCGCCGGTCAGCTGGCCTGGTTTGGAGAGGATAGTTGCCGGCACCGCGATTTTACCCACGTCATGAAGCAAGCCGCAGAAATAGAGCCATTCAAGCTGCTTGGGTTTCATTCCCATCTTTCCTCCTACCAGGCAGACCATTTCCGCCAGCCGCTGCTGATGACTTGCTGTATAGGGGTCAACGATAGCCAGCGCTTTCGATATTATTTTAGCCAGTGATAAAAAGTGTCGTTTCAACTGCATATTCGTTTTTTGCCGTTCCATTGCCTGGGAAATCATGCTGGCAGTGGTTGACAGCAGGTTGATGTGCACCGATTTCCAGCTACCGGAATCTGTGGATTTGCTAAACCCGATCATGCCGGCAACCTTGTTTTCCACCAGCAGGGGCAGCAGGAGTATAGCGTTGGTACTGTCGCTGAAATGTGCCATCACCACTGCTTTTTGCGCAATAGTCTTTTCCCGACCATTATCGTTCAACTTTGGCATAAGTATTTCCGCCGCCTTACCCTGGTCGGTAACACCATTTCCGTGAATTACAATATAAGGTGTCGCTTTGTGCTCTTTCCTATGCCCGTTACCCCTGTCACTGCCATCGACCGTAGTATCTGTAACCGGTTCATGTGATGGCCCGGTATCATGAAGTAGCACGAAGGACTGATGACTTCCGGACGCCTTACAAAGAATCTCCAGTATTGCTTTGTAAGGTAGGTCTGCTGTTGTTTCAATGATAAGTTGAGCTACCCTGGCAATTGCCTGCAGGTACCTCTCTTTTTCCTGATGGGCTTTTTCCACTTCTTTGCGTTCGGTGATGTCCCGCGCTATGCCCTGAAAACCGGATATTTGTCCCATGTAGTCCTTTATCGGTATGAAGCTAATTTCTATGGGAACAATGGCACCCTCTCTTTGCTCGACATCGATAAATAGATGCCGTCCCGCCAGCTCTCTGGATTCCTTTAGCTGTCGGTAAATGAACGAGCGATAGTCTGCCGATAATATGTCCCGGATATTCATGGTGAGGATGTCCGTTACCGAATATCCAGTTAACGCCTCCGCAGATTTGCTGGCAAAGGTGAAGTTTCCTTCGCGGTCAATGGTAAAAATGGCATCCTGGGTCATGTCAATTATGTGCTGAATTCGCTTTTCAGCCTTGTTCGCTCGTTCCCGTTTATTAACTAATTCATTCTGTATTTTAGAGATTTCACGGAAGCTGAAATGGACCAGGCCGGTAATTATGATCATGACAAATAGCCAGTCGAGCGCTACCTGCCACAAGAGTGGCTGTGCCCCTGTGCTCAAAAAGACATATCGTATAATTTGCAGCGAACCCAGTGTAGTGCCAGCCATGGCGATAATTAACCACTCCAGTTGATTGAATTTGGTTTTTAATTCTTTCCTGATAGTTTCGCTTGCCATTTGTTCCCGCCTTTCACGTTTTACCCGGCACAGCCACGTTGCCGACCAGGCATTTGTGTTGTTATTTTACTTCTGATCCCATTCATTGGAGTCAGGATTATATCCCCATGCCGTTTCCGTATTGACACCTGGCTCTGATTCGAATTCTGGCTCATCCACATGCCCCGCTCTTCTCAGAATGCGGCCGAGCCAGAAAAAGACAAAGGCTACCAATGCCGCGCCGAGACCCATTAAGGTATATTTCGTCCAGTCGGGCATATTCGTGGCTATGCTGTCCAGGGAATACCCTTTATAAAATGAGCCTACTGATGACCACGGTCCTTCATTGGAAGCCCCATCGATCGCCTTCACTCTCCAGAAGTAAGGAGCCTTCTGGCTGGGCAGCAGCTTCTTGTCGTCCGGCAGGTCAAAGTTGCACTGGGCAAGATTTGACGTGGAGAGCAATATCTTGGAGAACTTGGCATCCTCGGCAACCTCAAGCACATAGGTAACTCCACTGGGGTCGTTGACGGCGCTCCATTCAAAACTCACTCCTTTCTCTATCCTTGCTGAATCGGAAGGTACAGAAAGCTCGGGTGCCAGAGGAGCCGTCGCTTCAACTGTAAAAGTTGTTTTCTGAGTATTGATGCCATCGGTGACAGTTATGGTATGGGGGCCGGAGCGGCTCTTGGGGATTTTAAAGTTATGGGTAAAGGTGCCCTGTGGAGTTACTGGTGGTGCTTCCATTTTGGTATTGGCATAAGTAATTGTGATCGGGAATCCAGGGCGAAAGCCAGCACCTTGAATGCCGATGGACATGCCTATATGTCCCGTATTGGGGCTGATGAGTATTGATGAGACGACACTCAGGTCACAATAGGAACGGTTCGAACCGTCATCGACTTTTATCTTGTGTATGCCGTCAGCACAGGGAGGTACTTTGATGGTAGCGGTAAAGCTGCCAGTTGAATCAGCTCTCACCAGGGTAATGTCTTTATCGTTAAAGTAGATGGTAATGTCTTTGGGCTGAAATCCGCCGCTTATTGTTACTTCCGCACCTACTGTGGCTGATGTTGGCTTGACGGTTATCTTTTGCCTGACATTGTAGACAGTGGTGATACTGTTGGCATCAGTATCCTGAACCTTTATCTTACGGTCTCCCCGGCTAGCAGCGGGTAGCGTAAATTGGACATCGGCGAACCTGCCTTTGTCATTGGTCTCACCGCTGGCCACCTTGGTATCTTCAAAGAAGACGCTTATCGGCCTGTTGGCAGAAAAGCCGTTTCCTGAGACAATCACCGTGTCACCAACGAAGCCACCGCTATCGCTCAGGGTGATTTTAGGCGTGATTTTGAAGCTGGCTATGGCTTTATTGGTGCCGTCGTCAACCAGGACCACGTATCTTCCGCCAGCGAAGGAATCAATG
Source organism: Chloroflexota bacterium (assembly GCA_037443085.1). Taxonomy (GTDB): domain Bacteria; phylum Chloroflexota; class Dehalococcoidia; order GIF9; family UBA5629; genus JBBIPA01. The sequence continues at coordinate 24,643 of JBBIPA010000006.1, forward strand.
GAAAAACTGACAATGGCGTACCCGAAGGCATCGGTGATTTCCTTGGCAACAATAGCGGTTCCGGGAGTGATGGTGGTCCCGGTCCCAAAAATTACAATCACCTGCTTATTGGGAAGATAATCCCAGATTCTTACATAGATGGTGGTTCCGATTGGACCTTCATTGGGTAAGACCTCCACGCGGGGCACTTTTGCTGGGGGGTCGTTTGCCCCGACCGGCGTTGCTATTACCATGGTTGCCAGGATGGCAGTCAGAATAACCATTTCCCAGATAAACATTTTTAGCAGCAATGTGCCGCTGCCAAGCAATTTTTTCTTATACTTTTTAACTTCCGTAGTCATGTCAACACCTCCTTTGGCTCCCTGCTTTTTTCTTTGCCAGTACCTGAGATACCTCGCTGCTCAACTTTTTTAGGGTGTCCACATCAATATCTGCCAGGAGTGCAGCCAGTTCTGACAGCCCGGTGTCTTCCACATCTTCATCACCGAAGACATCCATTAACCCTCCACCGGTATCCTCCTCTTTTTCCTGTTTTTCTTCTTCTGTTTCCTCTTTGGCGCCCTGGGCAGTTTCTGTGCCCCATAAGCGTGTCACCGGAGGGGTGCTTTTTTCGGCGTCGGCTCCCGCGGGTGCGCTTTTTGCCGCTTCAGTATCGGCGGTTACCTTATTTTCCGTGTCGGTTCCTGCCGGCGCGCTTTTCTCGGCATCGGTGGTATTCTTTATTAATAAGGACTGGATTTCGTTGGGTGCTACCGGGCGATTCGTAACCGATGGTTTCCGCAACTCCTCCGGGGGCTTGCCTGCTGAGGCTGGTAGCAGCTTTTCTGGCTGCTGTGGCTTACCTTCATTTTTAGCTGGTGACAGCTCTAGCGACTCGCCGCGCTTATCACGCTGCTTGCGTTCCCCTTTGCCCTTTTTCGAGGAAGGTTTTTTGCCCTTCATGCTGTTGCCGATCAGCAGCATAATGCTCAGCACAACGATGCCGGCGAGAGCAACTATCACCAGGTAGATGTCTATTTCATAACCGAGTATATCCATTGTTATATCTCATTATTCCTGTCACTTGACGGTATCAATGACACTAAAAACTCCTTTTAGCATGTCCGGAATAAGAAGCAGACATAATCCTGATATTGCCAGCATTATGCCGAAGTAAAATAAGAATTTGAGATTGTGCCCGCCGTCTATTACTTTGATGGCGGCAGCGTTGACTACAGTGAGCATGATGAGCATGGCAGTGACCATCATATTGAGCATTTGCAGGGAACTGCCGCTTTCTGTGAAGAACTGGAATGCCGGCAAGCTGCTCAGAGCACTCATGTCTCCCGACTTGATGTCCCCCATGTTTTGCAATAGCTTGGAAAAATTAACCAGTATCTGGTAGATACCTACCAGGAGCATGGCAATGGTGGCATGTATTACGATGCAGGTAAAGGAGAAATTGGATGACACCAGCTTACGCTTGGCTCGCAGCAAAGCCACTTTCATGGCGAACTTGGATGATTGGGTGCCTACTTTTTCGGGGTCACCACCGACGGCAATGCCATCCCAGAAAATCTGAACGCTCCGGTTTATATGCTCGCTGCCGGTATTGCCCACAAACCTTTGCCAGCACAATTCGGGCTTGATGCCCAGCAAAAGCGAGGTATTAAGGACGGTAGCCGGTTTTTTCAGAGAAGACAATGCTCGGAAATCCAGGCGTCCCAGTGCCTCAGTCACCGTGGTACCGATAGCTTTGGTTATGCCCCCCAGCGACCTCAGGAAACCGGCAATGTCTGAGTCGAGCCTGTCAATATTGCGGTCATCCCACATAATCATAAGGCCGGTAGGTAATACGATAATTGCTGCTGCTACCATGGCTAATCCCAAATTGGCTTTGAGCATCAACATAAGCAGTATCATGACCAGGAGCATGGGCACCACCATAAATTTAAACAACTCCTTGCCTATTCTCTGTCCCGTCGAAGTGTGAGACAGAGAATGGGTTTTCACATCTTTGGGGGATGCCCGGTACATTATCCAGGCACCCAGCACGGTGGACATCAGCATCATCCAGGTCAGGGTAGTAATATAGGTTGGATTCATGGGAAAGATGAGCATGGAAACCACGCTGATGACCACTACCAGGGATGCCGATAAGATTAAGGCCACATAGGCATCAGTCCATTTTTTCAGGCTTTCTATCGAGCGCTCATATTCATCCCCAAAAGTTTCACCTACGGCGTGAGCCTCCCGAGCTAAAAAGTCGGCTTCGCTCTCGCCGGATGCCAGGGCATTCGACATACGCAGCAGTATGGCTTTGGGTTCTACTTCTCTGGTCTCTTCGCCAACCAGGCGGCAGGCTTCAGAGTAATCATAGTTGAGCTTTTTCGCCAGGAAATGGACTTTTCTGATGTACTTTGACGAGACGTAAGGTAAGCTGGCGGCATACTCGAATAGCAGGTTCCGGGGCAGTTTCGATGTGGCAATAGCTGACATATAGGTCAGGTGGCAAAACAAATCCCCTTTCAGGAGGTCCTTGTTAGTGGATAACCTCCCCCCGGGAACTTCCTGTGCCGCGGCGTCCGGGTTAGAAAATCCCTTCCCGTTGAGCTTTCGCAAGTACTTCAAGGAGATCATAAAACCCTCTTATTCCCTGTTGTTTGTGCAATTTTTCAAGTATTTTGGCACGGCGGTCTATTTGGGCATAAATACGCTGTTTTTTATGTACCGGAATGCCTAACTTCGGACCTATCTTATATTCGAGGAGATAGCTGTTGTTTTCACCGGTGAATAGAAAAGTATCTGTGATTGGGTCCCAGCGAAACGTTTCCACAAAAAGGAAGGACTGGGTAATGGGGTCATAGCCCACAATTTCATTGATGCTGATCATCCTCCGACCGACCTGTCCCGAAGGTAACTTTACCGCGCTCTGGATAACACAAAAATTGAGATTGTCTATATAGGATTTAGGGACATTGATAGGGTCGCCGGTGAGGCGTTGAATCAATCTCTCTACAGAGGCAGCATGGAAGGTTGCCATAACCGAATGTCCTGTCTGCATTGCCTGGAAGGCAATAGCTCCCTCTGCACCTCGTATCTCGCCGATGATTATTTCATTGGGGCGCTGGCGCAGGGCAGCTTTGAGCAGGTCAAACATGCCGACGCTGTTCTCCTCACCTTGTTTAGACGTCCGCACCACTTCCCTTATCCAGTTTTTATGGGGCACCTGGAGCTCCGGTGTATCTTCGATGGATACTATCTTGGCATTGGGGTGTATGAAGGTGGTAATGGCATTCATAGTCGTCGTTTTACCGGAGGCAGTCTCACCGCAGACGAACATATTCATGCCTTCCCCGAGCATGATGGAAAGATAGGCGGCTATCTTATAATCCAGCGTGCCCATTTCGACGAGTTCCAGAACCGAGAGCGGCGTCTCGCTGAATTTTCGGATGGTGAAGTTAGAGCCACGTTTGGATACATCGCGTCCATAGACGATATTGATTCTGGAGCCGTCGGGAAGAGTGGCGTCAACGATAGGGCTGTGAACGCTTACCGGCTTCTTAATTCGCTCGGCTAATCTCATGACGAAGGCATCAAGGTCCTCATGGTTTGGGAAATTAACCACAGTTTTCAGGCTCTTGAATATTTTATGCTCCACAAATATGGGGCCCATGCCACTGCAACTGATATCCTCGACGTATTTGTCATTGACTATAGGGTCCAGAATGCCCAGCCCTATTTTGTCGCGCAGCATGAGGTACTTTGTGGCTTGTAGCTGGCCGGGCGTCACTATGAGAGGTTTGATTTTTACACCAAGTGGGTTCTTACCATTATTACCCGGGGGAGGACCGTTTGCCGTGGTGCAAATTTTCCCCAGGCATTGCAATATCATATTCTTCTTTTCCTCATCCGAGACGAACATATTGATGCTCAGGAAATCAGCCATGACCAGCAATCTCTTCTCTATGTCCTCCATGAGCTTATCCAGGTCCTGGCCGATAGTCGGCTCTACGGGGATATAGGTACTACGTCCATCGTTGGGGTCACGCAGGATATGGATGAAAATGCCGGGCTTCCCCGGATAGATAATGTTGGGGCTTTTGTTAGCCGACATCTTTCTCTCCAGCTTCTGATGGAACTCGGGGATACCACATTCAGCTACGGGGAGCATGCGTAAGTAGCGCCACAGGTGAGGATTCTTTTGCACCATGTCCTGAGCCTCTGGCGGCAGTTTGCTGACTATGTTGACGGAATCGTCCCTGTCACCACTTTTATTCTTTCCCGGACTGAATGGCAAAACAATCTGCGGCATGAAGCTATTCCTCTCTATGTTATGCTTTAGCCCTGCCGATCGGCATTATCCGCATGCCAATACCAGGGTCAACATCAAAGCTTAATACATTTCCGGTGTTTTTGGCGGCGCCTCTTACCTTGGCTACCTCCAGAACCTTGACCAGTTTATCGCCAACCTCTTCGATGCGAAGTCGGAAATGGGCGTCGCAGGCAGAACGTATACGAATCAGGCTCTGCTCGTCAAAAGCATAGGTATGAGCGATATTGATAATGGTTTTACCTTGGTCACAGAGCCTCTTACATTGCTCGAAATAGGTGAGGATTTCGTCTTGAGTGGTATGAGCCAGCACCGGAGTCAGCGAATCAACGACTATCAGGTCATACTCTCGATAGGCATTAACACCGGAGATAATAGTGGTGAAGGTATTCACCAGTCTCATTTGTGATGATTCTATAGTGAAGATTTTCATCCATCCCATGAGCAGAGAGTCCAAGATGCTTAATCCCAGGCTTTCCATCTGGCTATTCATGCTTTTCACCGTGTTCTCGGCGGTGAACAGCAGCACCCGGTGGTGGGCAGCGATGGCTCCCCACATCATTTGCTGCGCCAGTACCGATTTGCCGGCATCTGATTCACCTTCAATGAGCGTAAGAGAGCCGATGGGTATGCCACCGCCGAGCTGTTTGTCAATCTCTCTTTTGCCGGTACAAATAAGCTCTGGTTGTTCTTCTTTTTCTTCGTCGGCTACTGATATTTTCATCAGCGAACACCTTTCCCGTTTTCTTCATGGTCGTGCAAAGGTAATTTCAGTTCTGGCACCATTGGGAGTTGCTATGGTTGCCAGATTAGTGGCTTTGGAGACTGCTGGCGGAGAAAGTTTCAGCACCAGCTTGATAGTTTCCCTGGAGTTAACTATATTAGGTTCGTAAATTTCGGGTTGGCCATTGAGAAAGATGCCACCAACTGTCCATCCCGGTGTTGCTGTGGTATAGGGAAGCCATTGCACACTGCCCCCTTGATAGACGATAATCACATCCCATTTGCTGAAATTGGCCAGAGCGGTATGCCCGTCATTTCTGATGACTATCTCTACCTGGGTGCCCTCACTGTTGGTAACCGAGCTCACCGATGTGATGACAGTATTTCTCATCTCCCGAGCTGTGGATTCTCCGTCTTTCCAGGCATATACCAGCGTGTCAAGCGAGCTGAAAGCGCTCGAGGCGATAGTGACCGTCCCCGTTACCAACAGGGTGATACATACTAATGCAGTAATAGCGTTTTCCATGGCACCAGCTATGAAGTACTATATAATTTCTCACTTGATATTCCGTTAGGTATAACTATTTTGAAATAGTAGTTTCCTGACGGCGGTGACGATAGATGAATCGTGACCTTTATTGTTGCTGTAGGTCCCCACCTGGTATCATTCTCTATAGTGTAATCCCAGTAGGGCGCTGTTGAACCGCCATAGGTTATGCGGGCGAAATTCCCCTGTGGTCCCCAGAATATGTCGCTATTCTCAATGCCGCCAATACGCGAAGACCCCACGTTTTTAACCCATACATGAACTTTATTGTTCTGATGCGCTATTTGAATAACGTTGATCTGGCTTCTGATTTTGTCATCTATCTTGCTGGCGGCATCAGCTAAAGCACTGCTGCTCCCCGTTATAGCCGGATATACTGCGTTAATGACTACCAATGAACATACCACCCCGGCTATGATGAGCAGAAGAGTCACCAGTACCTTATCCATTTTGAGACTCCTTCATCATTGATAAAATAGATAGCAACGCCTTCTCTTGTTGTTTCGGGTCTGCCAGCAAATTTTCCAGTTGAGCTAAAAGAGACAGATAGTCACTGGCAATAATTGATTGTCCCTTCGGCTCGTGATGGGAAATACGTATCATTCTTATTAAGGCATCCTTCAGCTTTTCCGGCAGATGTCCCATAGCGCAGGACATTTCTACCAGGATTTCCGACCGCTCCTTGCCCAGCTTTGCTGTTGCCTGGTCTATCCAGTGAGTTAGTCCGGCGACTACAACCAGGTCAACCTTGCTCTTGCCAGTGAAGAAATTATGTTCCTTTTTTCTCTCCTGAGGTGATACCACTCCCTCCTCATTATCCGTTTCTGCGCCTTGCCACAGGCGTGGCTTGATGTTTCGCGACGGCGTTTGCGATTCCTCCGTTCCCGCGATGTCCTTATACTGAGACGGGATTAATCCGTCTTGAATCTGTTTTAGGCTGACCGACTTAATTTCCCCGGCCGGACTGGCAGCAGATTCAGGCACTTTGCCTTGTCCTCCTGCCCTCATTCCCGGGCTGCTTTCAGTCGCCGGTTCCTCCGGCTGGTTTTCTTTTTGCACCGAAGTCGGCACGGTGGTGGCAGTACCGCAACTGGAACCAAAGGGGTTTTGTATGCTTAAGTATTGCTCACGCAAGTCCAGAAGGACTGTCTTAATTTCATTTTTCAAAACCTTTACTTCTTCTTCCAGCGTTTTAATCCTTTGTTCGTCCTTCATGGCACAAACCTTTCGGTGAGAGGGGGGTCATCCTTATCCGAAAGATGACCCCCTCCTGGCATTTTAACTATCCGAACCTAACCAGCTATATCGACCGGGAAGATTAGTGCAGGTCCATTACGGGATCTATTTGTGCGGGCAATGTCCTCTGAACGGTTATGGTGGAGCCGAGGTTCGGCTTTACCTGGACGCTAAACGACTGATTGGCAGTCAAAGTTGCGGTTTTCGCCGGGTCGCCACCTAAATCTGCCAGATCAATGGCAATCTCGAATTGTTCACCAGTTTCCAGCAGATTGTCAGTGTCAGCAGCTCCGATCGCCGTCTTGGTCCATTTAATGTTGTTGAAGTACTCCGTCGAGGTGCTTAGGCTTATCACGCATTTATTGGTGGCATTGGCAGTACCATCACATGGCGTCATATCGATGGGGTTTCCCGCGATGGCATTTCTCACCGTGATAAGCACAGTAGCGACCTTGGTATTATCAGTGCTTGTGGCCATAACCGAGCCGGATAGCTCCAGATTGCTTTTTGCCTGCTGCAGTCCAGCATAGATTGTCTCCTTGCCTCGTTCTGCCGAGAATAGCCCGGCGCTCAGCACGGCATAGCCGAACACAGCAGCTACAGTAACGAAGGCGATAAGGATAATGGCAGTTTCCAAGCCGGTCATGCCTCGCTCGTCCTTATGCAGCTTTCTCATTGCCTTTGAAAATTTTTGAAACATTAGTTTCCTCCTTTTGTTTGTTTTGAATGGAATCCGATTTGTTATTGTAACCAGGGTATATGTTGAGTCATGGTTCCCTGATCAGGTGTTCACACTCCTTCCAATTTTGCACCTCCTTTGAACATAGTCGGGATGGTCTTCGTCTGCGGTAGCTTAACCAGGGCGAAGTGGTCCTCGTCCTGAAACAGGATGGAACGCCACAGATATACGATGCGAATTGCAGAAATTAGCTCATTGCGGCTGATATCTCTGGGCAGAAAGGCGGATGCCCCATTTTCAACGGCAGGCACCAGGAAGTTCTCCTCGTCATTGAGCACGATAATACCTACGTTATGCAGAGCATGCTTGATTTCATTGATAATCTTTATGCCGTCGGCGCCCCGCATCTCGACATCCAGGAGAATAATGTCAGGATACAACTTTTGAATTTGATGTAGAGCTTCCTTTCCATTCCGTGCTTCGCCGATCATCTTGATGCTTTCATCACCACTAATCATCTGGCGAATGCCTTCACGCATGGCTTCACGGCTGTCAACCACCACCACCCTTATTACATCAGAGGCGTCAGCAGTGTAGCTGTACGTCCGGGGTAACTCGTTGAATAAAGTATCTGCCATAGCTTCTACTCCGTAATGCAATATTTACAGGGTAAATTGTGGCATTATGGAGGTCTGTGGCAAAGCCCCAAATGGGTCAAGAAAAATGACCAGACAAGCTAAAATTTAAGCAGGTGCGCAGATTTGTAGTGTGCGCAGTTTCTTGCTAGCAATCGCAAAAAAGAGATAACTAGAAGGAGAGACTCTAGTGAAGACAGAAGCGTTACTTTGGCCCGGTCAGATTAGAGCAGGTTTTTGGCATAAGCCTCAGCAACAGCCTGAGTTCTGTCATTGACTCCGAGCTTGGCAAATATGGTGCTCGTTTCCCTTTTGATAGTTGCTTCGCTGAGATAGAGCTTTTGAGCAATGTTTTTATTGGTGACCCCGGAGGCAATGAGACGCAGTATATCAAGCTGCCGGTGAGATAAGATTGCTTTGCGGTTAATCTCCGCCATACTGCCAAATTGGCTGAAAAGTTTCCTGGTGACGGATGGGGAAAATGGCGATTGCCCGGTATAAGCCAGCCATACCGATTTTATAAGGTCCTCGTGATTAATGTCTTTAAGCAGGTAGCCTACTGCACCAGCCTCAGCGGATTGTGCCAGGAATTTGTCCTCGTAGATGGTGAGCATGATAATGTTGGCGGAACACCCCTGCTCTTTGATCTGCCGTGTCGCCTCAATGCCACTCATACCCGGCATCCTGATATCCATCAGTATGATATCCGGATTCAGCTCCTTCGCTTTTGCCACAGCTTCTTCGCCTGAGCTGGCTTCACCGACTACCTTGATTTCGTCATCGAACTCCAGCATCCGCCGCAGACCTTCGCGCACCAGTTGCTGATCATCTACCGAAAGCACTTTTATCTTCATGCTCTTTGTACCTGCCTTTCATTAGATAATGATGGAAACATTTCTGTGATAGTTTCAAACTTTACATGCATATTGTTCTGCCAGAACCGGTATCCCCAAGAGTACCCTGGTACCATGACCGAGTGACGTCTTTATCTCCAGGTTGCCTCCGGCTATTTCAGCCCTCTCTCTCATGCTTATCAATCCTATATTTCCTTCTGCCGTCTCATTTCTGAGAGCTTCATCAAGGTTGAATCCCTTGCCATCATCGGCAATTTCGATGGAAACATGCTCTGCTTCGTATCTTAAATTCACTTCAACCAGGGAAGCATTAGCGTGCCTGCGTACGTTATTGAGAGCTTCAGAAACAACGCGATAAACGGCTACCTCCTGGGTTGACGACAGCGGTTTGGGGTCGCCGGTTATTCTAAGTTGGCCGTTTATATTAGTTTCCACACTGAAAGTCTTTATATTCTGCTGCAAGGCTCCGATCATACCCAGTTCGGCCAGCGATGAGGGATGAAGGTCAAGAATCACGCGGCGCAACTCCTTGATGCCTTGTTGGATGATGGTATGAGCACGCTTAATTTCTTCATGTGCCTTTTCGGTATCCAGTTTGGATAAATAGGCGTTCCCCAGTTGGATAGCATATGAAGCACTGGACATCCATTGTGCCAATCCGTCATGCAGTTCTGTGGATATCCTGCGGCGCTCATCTTCCTGTGCGGTAAGGCATTTTCGCAAAAACATCTCAACATTGTTCCGGTGCATCTGGACATCGTCAAAAAGCCGGGCATTTTCGATAGCGATCGCTGCTTGCCCCGCCAGTATGGATAACAATTCCAGGTCGCTTTCGGTAAAGGGCACTTTGCCGAATTTTTTGCTACAGCTAATGACGCCGATAACTCTGCCTTTTAGCGATAACGGGACGCATAATGAGGACAGGACATGTGAATTCCCGTTTTTTCGTTCACCCTTTGCCTCCGCATTAAGCAGTAGCGCCTTTCCCGTTCTCACTACCGACCAGGATATCTCGTCATCTGAGACCTGGAGACGTTTGCCTACCGCTGATTTGGACAAGCCAAGTGCCGAGGCAATGATTAGCTCCCTGGATGATTCATTGAGCAACATAATAGATACATTCTCAGCTCTGGTCTCTACGCAGACGGTACGCACGATTCGATTGAAGATTTTGCTGGCATTTAGCTCGGAGACGATGGACTTATTCACCTCAAATAAGGGCAGCAGGGTTTTCAGCCGCATATTCTCTTTAGCCAGTTGGCTTCTCTGCCGTATGTCTTCAACGACTTTCTTGAGCTCTTCGGCACTAAATGGTTTTACCAGGACAGCTTGGGCACCTGCCTGGAAGGATTTGACGAGCAAATCCGGGGCGTCGCCATCGCACATTACAATCAAGCCGACAGAGGGTTGTATCAGATGTGCCTGTTGCAGGAATACCGGAGCGGTAAGGCCTGGCATGGACAGCGCAGTTATCAGCAGGTCTATCGGCTTTCTTCTAAGGAGCGTCAGCGCATCCAGTCCGGACTGGGCACAGAAGACTGAGTACCCTTCCTTTTGCAGGGTGGACTTGGTCTCCGTTAATATGTCTAATTCCTGGTCAACTATCAGCAGGTTTTCTCTTTCCATCCCCGCTGTACCCCCTTCGCATATTGCGACCGAACTGTCATTTCATTTACTAATTTACTAGCATACATGACTAAGGTTAAAATTTAAGTAAATGAAAGGTAAAATTCCGGTAAAAACCAGTAATGATATACATAAACAAAGCACGTAATCGAAGTTAACATAACCAGCATATATCACTCTATTTTTGCTTTGCCGATAGCAAGACCTGGCTGTCCTATTTATTTCATTGCTTCTGCCTGATGCAGCAATGGATGACTATGGCCGAGTCGGTGTGGAACAACCTGTTTCTGTGGCCACCGTCCCCACCAATTCTCATGGTTGCATTTGGTACACTTTATCCTGACAGCAACGACCCCCATTGAGCCGCAGGAACCGCAGCTAAATGTTCTGCCTATGTTATAGTCAGGCGTATCCCGCAAGCCTTCCATGATTATTTCTAATTGCCTGCTTATATGCTTGGCTTGCTGACTTGCTAACTTGGATTCTGCCGTCGATGTCCGCCCGTCAGAGCCGTTACCATTCTCCAGTTTTGCAATCTTCAGTTCCAGTTCTGCCAGACGCGACGACAGTGCCGAAAGCTGTGGCTCTAGCGAGTCGACTTGTTGGGTCTCTGCAGATACTTCGTCTTGAGGCACCATGGACAGCATATCGCCCTGCAAAGACTCCTTATTTACTGCACTCATAAGCACCTCCTGAACTCAATACCAATGGGCTATTAGACTTTCTCCGTCAGGTTTAATGGTAACTGAATAATGCCGGGAGCTATCATGATGGCAAATAGCCCCGGTATTGTTTTGTTATCAGTGCCTAGGATAGCTTTGACTACGGTAACGCTTTCATGCTCTGGCAGAATCTCTGTCAGTGCGATGTCTGCGATAGCCTCAGACTTATCACATATTACTACTGGCACAGACGAGTGCAGAGGCATTCCCAGCGTATGGCCAATTTCATCCAGGAAACAACGTCCCATGATATAATTCATTTCGCCCAGGATGGCTTGCTCCCTTTCGCTTACGTTGCCGGAATCACGATTAGTGGTATCCATAATCATGTCTACTATCTGGTAAGTGAATTCTGGCTGATGGGCTATCATGATGTGCCCGTTGACCGCGCCGGAAAAGGAGAAAAAAGTCCCGATAGCACGAGCCTCGGGCCCGCCCAATACCTCAGGCATGTTTTTGATAGGCAACTGTGTTATGCTAATTGAGTCAATACTTATTTTGTGCCCCAGCATTTGAGAAATGCCTGACATGGCGTGAGACATTACCTTGATAACCAGGGAATCCCAGTTCTTCAGCTTTATTTCATTCTCTGCTACCAAACTCTCGGCCATGCTCTTTCTCCTCTATCGCATGCCTCAATTCAGTAAATCGCCCAGTGAGGCAAGCAAGTGCTCAATCTGATTGTAAAATGCGCCTTTTTATATTTTCAGCAAATTGGTAGCGTTTACAAAGTGCCACAAGGATAAAGATTTTGAGCCTGATGGCTCATTCCCCGGATGAGGATAAAGAGGTCAGTGGTAAGTTGCGGAGAGGCGAAGCTTCGTCAGACAAAACCAACAATGGTCATGTCTAACCATCAGCCTTTTCGTTAAGGCAGAAAGGCGCGTTTTGATTTTCTGATAGTAAAGTTGTTAGCGTTTCTGTGTCATATCTCTATACGCAGCCAGAGCAAAAACAATAGCCAGCGCGCCGAATGCCACTGCAGTAAGTGGAGTCTGCTCGAAGAAAGACCCGGCTATAGCACCATACATGGCAGCCACTGCGGCAAAAATCCAGAGAAAATTCATCTTTACTTCTACCTCCTTTTATAACCTATAATGCCTGATTTACAGTAAGAGGTCAACAGGCATCTAATAACGATAGTCATCAATGAGTGGTCTTCGTGACCTTGCTGGTATCTCAGCCGGATGATATAGAGGCTGTGCTCAGTCATGATGTCTATCCAGCCAGCATCTTGCATGACTCCAGGGAGAATTTATCCAGTTCCTTTTTCTTCTCCCAGGTATCGCGAAAGGGTATATACACTAGATTTCCGTTTCTTTCGCCGACTACGTGACCATGTTTTCCGTTGAGGATGCCATCAGTGGCAGCGATACCGAGGCGGGTTGCCAGAACTCTATCACGAGCTGTCGGTGAGCCTCCTCTCTGCAAATGACCCAGAATGCAGATACGGGAGCTGACCTTGAGGCGATGCTGCACATAGTGAGCCATTTGCATGGTATGCTCTACATCATTGCCTTCGGCTACTACCACAATGCTGCTGCGCTTACCCTTTCTGAAACCTTCTCTCAGTTTACTGCATAGCCTCTCCAGGTCAGTCTCCTGTTCCGGGACGATGATTTCCTCGGCACCGCCGGCTATACCTACTTCCAGAGCGATGAAACCGGATAATCTCCCCATCACTTCTACGAAGAAGACGCGCTCAAAGGCGTCTGCCGTATCGCGGATACGGTCTATAGCTTCCAGAGCGGTATTGATTGCCGTATCAAAGCCGATGGTGTAATCGGTACCGTAGACATCGTTGTCTATAGTAGCCGGGACTCCCAGAAATTTCAGGTCGCTCTCTTCTGCCATGGCTGCGGCACCGCGAAAGCTCCCATCTCCTCCGATCACCACTAGTCCTTCAATGCCTTCTTGCTCCAGGAACTGAATCGCTTTTTTTCTACCCACTACTGTCTTCAGTTCCTCACAGCGTGAGCTCTCCAGAATGGTGCCGCCGCGCTGAATGATATTAGCTACGGCACGACGATTCAATCTGGTGCAGTCTCCGGTAAAAAGGCCACTGTAGCCACGCCGGATACCAATCACCTCTGCCCCCTTTTGTAATGCGCTGCGAACAACAGCACGAATACAGGCATTCATTCCGGGAGCGTCGCCACCGCTGGTTAAGACTCCGATTTTCTGCAATCTTACCTCACCTCAATATGTAAAATATGCTGGCAATACTTTTTGCTCTCACCTTTCTGCACGGTACTTTTTCTCCCATTGGTCTCTCATATCTGATAGCACTATAATTAAATCCTCCAGATCCTGAAACGTGTCAAAATAGAGTTGCCAGTTTATGTCCTCACCGCCGCTGCTATTGTAGAACTGCAATTCTGCGGTTACATTGAATAATCTGCCTTTTTCTTCCTCAGGGTACATTACTCTGTGTTCGTGAAACAGATAGCGCACCAGACTCGCTTTTAATTCGCGACGGGGAACTTCCAGACCAATATCACAATTGAAATACACTCTGTTTTGCATCCGGCACCTCTAGTTACATAACAATGCTCATCATTAATTCCTGGTTAACTCGTTGCTATTTGCTGAAACTAATACCCTCACGCGTAAACTGCTTATTTTCATCTGTTGCGCTGACTGGCAGCGGATGGCACAGCAGATACTGATAACTCCGGTGATTCATGGCTGGGCTGGCTTTTATCGCCTGAAGATACGAGCTGGCTTGCTTCGGTTTCTGCATACTGGATATTTAGTACTGCGGGCAGGTACATCTGCTCTACATAATCTTTTGCCATGCGCCGTGCACTAAATAGTGGGGTATTGGAGCGAATGGCCTCTTTTACTACCTGTATCCAACCGTGCGGTATGCCGTTTATGTCGCGGTCATAGTAAAGGGGAATTATTTTCTCTTCAAGCAAGTTGTAGAGCCTGTCGGCATCTACCTTATCACTATCTGCCGACATGGAGGGCGTGGTGCCGTTTTGTATTGCCCATCCGTTGGCGCCGTTATAACCTTCATACCACCAGCCGTCGAGTATGCTCAGGTGCGGGACTCCATTGAGTGCTGCTTTCATGCCGCTGGTACCACTTGCTTCCTGGAGGGTTCGTGGCGTATTGAGCCACACATCCACACCCTGGACAAGGTACTGAGCGGTGTGCATGTCATAGTCCTCAACAAAGGCGATGCGGCAGCCGAATTGAGGGTCAGTGGCCAGGTTGTATACCTCACGGATGAGATGCTTTCCGGAGCCGTCATGAGGATGCGCTTTCCCAGCGAAGATGAGCTGAATCGGCCGCAGGTCACTGCGAAGAAGGCTTTTTAGACGCTCGGTATCGCTCAGGATAAGGCCGGCTCTTTTGTAGCCAGTGAAGCGGCGGCAAAAGCCCAGGGTCAGCACCTCAGGGTCGAGCAGGCCTCCCATGGCTAATGCCTGAACTGACTTCACGCGGTCGTCGCACCAGCGTTGTCGCGCCCTATTCTGCATGGAACTGATGAGCTTATTCTTCAGCCATCGCCGTGCCGACCAGAGCTCCTCGTCAGGAATATCCAGCACATGCTCCCATTGTGCCGGGTCATCATGGTCGTCCAGCCAATCGTTGCCCAGATACTTTTCATACAGTTGTGCCATCTGGGGAGCTATCCAGGTGGGAACGTGAATGCCGTTGGTTACCGAGCCAATAGGTACGTCTTTTTCCTCAACGTCGGGCCATAGAGAATGCCACATCTGGCGGCAGACACCGCCATGCAGCTTGCTGACACCGTTGCAGTACTCAGCCATCCTCAGTCCCAGCACTGTCATATTGAAAACGGAAGTGTCAGCTCCCTGCATGCCCAGTTCCAGTAGAGTCTGGCGATTCATGCCCAGAGACTCCCAGTAGCTGTGGAAATATTTTTGCACCAGATCGACGGCAAATGTGTCATTGCCAGCAGGGACCGGTGTGTGCGTGGTAAAAGCAGTGGTAGCTCGTACCCGCTTTACTGCCTCGCGAAAGTCCATACCTTTCCCCACCAGTTCCCTGACTCGCTCCAGCATCATGAAGCTCACATGTCCTTCATTGGCATGCCAGACAGTGGGGTTAATCCCCAGTGCTCGTAACATACGCACACCGCCAATACCGAGGATAATTTCTTGCTGCAAGCGCATTTCTCGATCGCCGGCATAGAGGCAAGCGGATAGTTGCCGGTCTACTGGTGTATTGTAATCGACATTGGTGTCCAGCAAATAAAGCCTGACGCGGCCAACGTTAACCTGCCAGACGGCAACCTGAATTACCCTGCTATCAAGGGGCACGTCGATAGTAAGCGGCTTGCCCCGTGAGATGGTAACCAGAGAGACTGGAGCTTCATTGAAGTTCAGTTGCTGATATATTTCCTCCTGCCACCCGTCCGATGAAATGCGCTGCAGAAAATATCCTTGAGGGTACATGAACCCTATGCCCACCATGGGTAAGCCGCAGTCACTGGCCTCTTTGCAATAGTCACCAGCGAGGATGCCCAGTCCGCCGGCGTAGATAGGCAACGAGCTGTGAATGGCAAATTCCGGGGAAAAATAAGCAACCAGGCAATGTGGCAGGCGGGAAAATGCTTTGCTGAACCAGGTGTCAATGCCAGACATGTCACAATCAAAATCCTTCATAACCGAATCATACTTTTTCAGGAAGGAATGGTTTTCGGCAGCGGCTACTAATTTACAGGGCTCTATCTGCTGGAGAAGTTTGACCGGATTGTGGCCTGTGGCTTTCCATAGA
Source organism: Chloroflexota bacterium (assembly GCA_037443085.1). GTDB lineage: Bacteria > Chloroflexota > Dehalococcoidia > GIF9 > UBA5629 > JBBIPA01. The sequence continues at coordinate 40,729 of JBBIPA010000006.1, forward strand.
AATCGGTCCAATGACTTAAACAGTTCCCGCGCTTGCCAGTGCCAGCTCCACCATAAATTATAAGCCAGCTCATTGAGTCTAATGATGCGCCTGGGAAGTTTTGATACTGATAGACTCTCCATTTTCTCTTCGCCTGCCTTTTTCTGACGCTATGACTCCCACAGTAAACCCGTGAGGTTAGCCCAGGTCTCAATGTACTATGTCTGATGGTGGTAGTAAATATCCAGTTGGTAGCTTTCGATATAGCCAATGTACTAATTCAATGAGGAGGTATGATTGGCTAACTCGCTCCCTATTTCGTCACGGCGAGGGCGGGTGAAATCGTCTATGTCTCTTGTAATAATAAGACAGTGACTTACTTTCGATGTTTATAGCCGAAGGGGTTATTCCCGGATAATAGCTTCTATGTCCTTCTTGGCTCTGGAGATAACGTCGTGAACCTGGCGGAGCTTCTCAGCGTTGATGTGACGCTTTGATGTCCCAGCGCCCGCCCCACCTCTCTCACAGCTCATGCATCATGTTACTTAATCCCCCAGCACTGCCACCACCAGCAAATTGGGGCCGGTGTGGGCGCCGATGACCGGGCTGGTGCGGGAGCGAATAACGCGTTCTTTGGGAAATTTGGCATTGAGCCGCTCGATTAGTTTCTCAGCATCATCCACAGCCTTATAATATTCCACTGACAGCTCCTCGATATTCTGGTATGCCATAACAAAGTTATACAGGTAGTCCAGCGCCTCCTCCCAGGAGCGTTTTCTGTCCATGGAATATACTTCACCGTCTTTTACGCCCAGGATGGGGTGGATATGCATCATGTTGCCCAGCATGGCGGCGACCTTGGAGATACGCCCGCCTCTCTGCAGGTATTTCATGGTGTCGAACATCGAGCAGGTGGCTACACGGTTGATGTTATACTGCACCAGCTTCACTATCTCGTCGAGTTTAGCCCCCTGCCGAGCCGCCTGAGCCGCCTTCATCACAATGAACCCCTCCGCCATGATCACCCACCGTGAATCAATCACTTCCACCTGCGCCTTTTTGGTCATCATCTCTACCGCCTGTTTGGCGGCATTGTACAGGCCGCTAAGTTTCGAGCTGAGGGTGATGACCAGGATTTCGTCTGACTCTGCCGCTGCCTGGTCATAGGCTCTGATGAACTCAGCAGGGGGAGGCACTGCGGTGGTGGGAAATACCTTGCTGGTCTCCAGCTTTTGATAAAAATCTTCTGTGGAGATATCAATGCCGTCACGGTAGACCTCGGTGCCAAAGCATACCTGTACCGGGATGGTGATAATGCCCAGCTCTTTGATTATCTGTGGTGGCAGGTCACAAACGCTGTCGGTTAAAATCTTAACGGTCATCTTCAACCTCCCTGGGCAGTTTTTTATCAAATTGCCTGAATAAGCGAAGATAATACCTAGTAGTACTAGGTATTATCTTATGTGGGATGAGAGGTTGTCAATACTGCTGCTTGCGGAAATTTGGGGAAAGCCTTCTAGGGGTGAAGCTGCCCCTGACGCTGGGGCATAACAACGCTGGCTATGTAGCAGCGGTGGGTGCCGATGTCTCCGATTTTAACAAAGGTGATGTAGTGCTAGGGCTGGCTGGCGGCATGTTGCCCTGTTCCTTCCAGTCGCTACCCTGGGAATGCGTCGTAACTAACAGCATCTGGGGCTCGTACAAAGAACTCAGGGAAGTGCAGGCACTGGCGGCTGCGGGAAAACTGAAATCCCGTGTCCAGCGCTTTCCGCTTGACAACATTAATATCGTGCTCGACAACATGAGGCGTGGCCAGATGGATGGCCAGGCGGTGATTACCCCGTAGCAATCCTATCCCGTGCCAGCGCTGAATCTCTCGGCAATCAATTCCGCCGCCTTCTCCTGTCCCCGGGGCACAGGCACACGGACGGTATTCATCTGCATACCGGTTCTGGTGGGCATGGAATAAGTGAATGCCAGGAGCTGCTGCCCCTTGTGCTCAGCCAGCACCATCGACTCCAGCCTGGCGCCCAGACCTTTCCAGGTATGATATTGGCGGTTCAGGTAGACGGCATCTCTGGAGATGTAGGCTTCGCCCAAGCATTTCTTACTCTGGCGGTAGTTGTTCCAGGCGGCAAACCAGGCGACGAAGGCGATGAGGGCAATCAAGCCCAGCATGGCGATGAATACCCATAGACCGGCTTCCCGGTCAAAGATAAAAAAGGCAATGCCCAGAAACAGGGCGATGCCGGCAACCACGTAGAACAGGCTCCACTTCTCCTTTCGCTCCATCTGGAACTCCTGCTCGGTATACTGCTTCCATTCTTGGGGGGTGTATGTCCAGTGGGCAAGCAGGTTTTCCACATTAAACAATCTATCCAGTGCCTTTGCCCGCCTGGCGTAAATTATGACTACGATGATGCCGATGATAGCCACGAAGAAGCTGAGGGTGGAGATGGCGAAGCCGCCGTTAAGCTCATCCATGCCGAAGATATGTGGGGCAAAGATGGCAAATAACGCCACTGCGGTGATGATACCCCAGATGGCAACCGTCCTGCGTTGTGGATTATCTTTCATGGCTTCAGGCTGTCTTTAGTTCGGAGGTGCAGTGGGGGCAGCGAGTCGCTTTAACAGGGATGCTGGTGAAGCAGAAGGGGCAATCTTTGTTGCTCGGTGCTGCCTCCTGCTTCTTTCTGAAACGGTTGAACACGCGAATTATTACAAACATGACGATGGCTACGATCAGGAAGTTGATGATAGTGTTAATCAACACTCCATAAGCGATGACGGCAGCCCCCGCCTTCTTCGCTTCAGCCAAAGCGGCGTAGTCTGTTCCGGACAGGTTGATAAACAGATTGGAGAAATCAACTTTGCCCAGTACCAGCCCTATCGGTGGCATTATCAGGTCGTTTACCATGGAGTTTACGATGGCGCCGAAGGCAATGCCGATGATAATACCTACTGCCATATCCAGCACATTGCCCCGCATGATGAATTCTCTGAAGTCTTTAATCATAGCTGCCTCCTCGCCAGATGCTTATTATTTACTATGGGTTCAGTAGCCAGATAGAGATGTTCAATATTGAGGCAAAGATGACCCAAAGAATGTAGGGCAACATCAGTGCGCCGGCGGCTCTGGATATCTTGAAGAACTTGAGCATGGTGAGCAGTATGGCGACCCACAACAGGATGATGACCACTACTCCCCACAGTGGTGCTTGAAAGCCGAAGAATACCACCGACCATAATGCATTTAGGACAAGCTGTACCAGGAAGATAACCAGCGCCCTGGTGACGCCTGATGTATTCAGCCCTTTGCGCCACACCAGGTAAGCCGCTATCGCCATCAGCAGGTACAGGGTTATCCAGGCAGGAGCAAACAGCCAGTTGGGTGGAGTGAACAATGGTTTATTCAACGAAGCGTACCAGGTGGGTATTGATGGGGTGGTGAAGGCGGAGCCGATAAGCCCGGCGCACTGGCAGGCGACAATGCTGGCTACCAGCTTGAGTATATCCATCGTTTTCCTGTTCATGGCGCTATTGCCTCATTATAATAGCACAGCCGGAGATGTGGTGCTAGTGACTTGACTGTGCTCCAGCTACTGCCTACAATAGTAGGGCTTGCACTCCCGCACTTAGCACAAAGGAGGGTCACACTATGAACCGCAGCAGCTATTTGGTAGCAACGGTTTTCCTAATGTTGTGCGTGCTGCTTTTGACCAGTTGTCTCAAAATTTATACCACCGCCAGGAGCACAGAAACATCGGCTCCGGAGCCGCTCACCGCCGAATGGCAGATGACCCGCCTGAGCATCAAGCCGGCGATACCGATACCGGAGATGATTATCAACCAGTTAATCAGCGATAAAGCTACCTGGAAAATCGCTCGCCAGGGCGGTCAATTGACCATTAAGTACGACGGCAGGGATACCTGGTACAAGTCCATCATCGGGTTGAATATCCAGAAAAAGCCGACCACGGTCACTGAAAATCCCGCCAAGACATCAGCCACTTTCAGCGGCGGCGGCAGCATCAATATGGATAAGCTGCCCGCACTGCTCTCCGCCATATCTCAGCAGAAGATGGAACAGATCAGCATCAGCTTCGACGATAAGGTGCAAATCAACCTGGCCTCTCCTACCAAGATAACCGCCACCATCAGCGTTAATACCAGTGGCAAATACTATGGCGAAACCGAGTTCGGCGGCAGTATGAAATGGAAGACCCTGCAGCAGAGCAATAGCATCACCTACGAAGGTATTAAAAAATAAAAACTTGCGGGTCACCCAATTTAATCGGGGTGACCGCAAAAGAGTCAATCAGGGTATTTTATGAAAGCGCTGGTGCAGCGGGTAAGCCAGGCCTCGGTGACGGTGGATGGTGAGGTGGTGGGGCGAATCGGCAAGGGATTAGTGGTCCTGGTTGGCGTGGCCGCTGAGGATACTGAAAAAGATGTCCACTACCTGGCTGATAAGGTAGCACAGCTACGTATTTTTGCTGATGATGACGGCAAATTTAATATCTCGGCGCTGGACATTGGCGGTGAGATGTTGCTCATCAGCCAGTTTACCCTGCTGGCGGACACCCGCAAGGGGCGCCGCCCCAGCTTCACTGAAGCCGCTCCTCTGCAGCAGGCAGAGTTGCTGTTCACCCTATTTATCGAACGCATGCGCAGCACCGGACTGAAAGTAGAGACCGGTCGCTTCCAGCAGCATATGCTGGTGGAAATCCGTAACGACGGCCCGGTCACCATCATGCTGGACAGCCGGGAAAAACTGGGATAGCCTATTTAATGACTGCACCAAAAAACTGTTACAATTATCAGCGGCACGCAGTAGTGCTGGCAGCTACTGATTAGAAAGGTGGATACATGAACAAGGTTATCTTAGGTGCTCTGGCTCTGCTGCTGGTGTTTTCTATTGCCTGCATTCGTATTGCTCCTTCCGGCGGAGGCTCTGACACCAAAGGCAAGCCGCCGGCGGCAAACCAGCAGCCAGTTGCCTATATTGATGCCATGCCACCGGCGACAGTCATGGCGGGCACTTCGTTGATCTTCACCGGTCGTGGCACCGATGCTGATGGGACTATTATCGGCTATGAATGGCGGTCGAGCCTGGATGGCATGCTGAGTACGGTAGCCAGCTTCAACACCTCATCGCTTTCCGTGGGAACGCACACTATCACCTTCAAAGTCCTCGATAATGGTAATTCATGGTCAGCGGTGGTAAGCACCGCGATTACTGTCACACCCAGGGTAGCCAAGCCGGTGATAAACTCATTCACCGCCGCTCCGCCATCCATTATCCGGGGCCATGCCTCGCTGCTAAGCTGGAACGTCGCCGGCGCCAAGACTGTGTTTATAGACAACGGCGTGGGACCGGTGTCTCCCTTTGACACCAAGACCGTGTACCCTGCTGCTAATACAGTGTACACGCTGACCGCTACCAACGAGGCAGGCAGTGTCACTGCTGTTGCTTCTGTCCAGGTTACTATAACACCAGCCACCGGCAACCCGGTAGTCAGCTTCACCGCTCAGCATCTGGGGGGTGCTTCTTGGCAGCTAAACTGGAATGTAACCAATGCTAACAAGATTGTTATTGAGCCTATAGTAGGTACTGTGGGTCCCAGTGGCAACATTGTCGTCACTGTGACGGGAAAACAGACCTTCCGGCTGACAGCCACCAATGACTGGGGATGGGCTTACTGGGACGTCACCGTGATCTCCCCATAAGTGCAGCAGAAATGCAGGGACAGACCTAAAGGTCTGTCCGTCCGCCGAAGGCGGATCTAAGTGCGAGGGTCACCCCGATTGTATCGGGATGCCTCCTAAAAGTTACTCGCCGCTCACGATTAAAGGCGTGGCTTGCACACTATTTCTTTCACTTTGAGGTCGAAGAAGCGATGCGCCGGTTCCGCTTTGATGACGGCTGCGGTATCAGCTCCGCCGCTCCGTCCAACGCCGGCAACAGCCATAACCTCTTCATCAGTCCGTATCATGCCGGCATCGGCAGCCATGACGGCGATTTCACAGGCTACTTTCATGCCCTGTCCGAAAACACGCAGTGTGCTGGCCACAATGTCTCCCACCACGTACGTCGCCGGTGCTTGCACCACATCACCCTGCCGCATTGACCGGGAGAGGCCGCCAAAGGCATGCGCCGCGGTAATCACCGGAATCTTATGTTTTTCCATTATCTTCATATTGTCCTCGGTGAATTCCTGCACATTGGCTTCTCTGAAGCCAGTGCTATGCCGCACTATGATCAGGTTCATTCCTTTGAAAACGTCTATCGCTTTCACCGCGGTTCTCCCGGTGGTGGAGGCCACCAGAATGGTCTTGATGCCCAGTTGCTGTGCGCGCTCCCTGGCCAGCTTCAGCGTCTGGTCAGTGTTTTCCGCGCCGGGGTTGTCAAAGTAGACTGCTTTTGCTTCCATTATCGTGTAGTCCTCCTGTTGCAGTTAATATACTGGCAAATACTATACCACAAAAAACATCATGCCTCTAGCCTCGATTGTTCTCTATTTCTTCCGGTACCTGAGGAACAGCTCAATGAAAACGATGTTCAGCAGAATGGAGAGGACGGCAGGTATGGCAATAATCCATAAGTTCTGGGATATATCAATGTTAAAATACTGGCAGATAAACAGGACGATAAAGGTTAATATCATGCCCAATGCCACACAGCCAACTGCCAGGTAAATATAAATAGACATCGTCTTCCTTATCCCTGCCGCTTGCTTTAATGGATGGAACTATTCTAGCAGGTCTGCGGGGTGGGTGCTTATTCCTGCCGGGAAACCACCTTGCCTCTGGCTGCAGAGGCTACAATGCCGCATACGCAAAAGCCAGCATAGATGAGCAGTGCCATTCTGATGCTGTTCACGAAAGCTGCGTAGTATTCAGGCGTTATCTGCGCTGTGCCCATATACAGTGAAAACAGCAGCATGAGTATCCCCATGCTGAATGCCATGCCCACGTTCCTGGTGGCCATTTCCAGCGCTGAACCTACCCCGTAATACTTTCTCTCTACGGAACCCATGATAGCATTGGTATTGGGTGCTGCAAAAAATGCCAGCCCCGCACCCAGCAACACCAAGCTGACGATGATAAATAGCAAGGCGGTATTCGCTGTGGCAGTGGCAGCGAACAGTATTAACAGCCCGACCAGCGCCGTCGCCACGCCAGCGGTGACAATTAGCCGGGGTTGAACCCTGTCAGAAAGTCTGCCGGCGACCGGGGAAAGAGCTGCCTGGACCACGGGCTGCGCCAGAATTATTAAACCGGCATTCTGCGGGCTGAATCCTTTGACATACTGCAGGTAGAGGCTCAAAATGATGGCTATGGAGAATATCGCCAGATAGAACAGCATCTGCGCCAGGTTGGAAAAGGCAAACATCCTGTTTTTGGTGAGCAACTGGATGTTAAACATGGGACTGGCTGCCTTGCGTTCCCAGGCGACGAATGCCGCCAGCCCGATGATGCCGATGACAATCATCCCTATGCCGGTGGCGGCTGGCAGCAGGGAAAATCCGTACATCAGGCAGAACAGCATAGCGGCAAACAGCAGCGCGCCGGCTATATCGAATTTTTCCCCCTGTGCCTCCCGCCATTCTGTGCGAACCCTGGCCAATAACAGCACCAGCGCCGGTAGCTGTAATGCCGCAAACAGGAAGAAAATGCTTCTCCAGCCAAAATTTTGTGTCAGTATTCCGCCAATAACCGGCCCGAGTGAAATGCCTGAATAGACCGCAGCTACATTGATACCCAGCACCCTGCCTCTTTCCGCCGGCAGATACGAGGAAATGAGCATGGCGACACTGGTGCTGTAGAGCATGGACATGCCGATTCCCTGCAATACCCGCAGGGAAATAAGCATGAGAAACGAGGTGGCGAATGCTGATAACAGGGTGGATACTACGGCAATGCTCAATCCCAGGGTGAATATCTTCTTTCGCCCCCAGATATCGCCGAGCCGCCCAAAGGGAAGCACGAACACCGCCATGGCCAGGCTAAATGATTGCGCTATCCAGCTTAATTCAACTGCGTTCATGGACAGTTCTTTGCCCATTGCCGGCAGGGCAATGGTGACGGCACTCAGCATCACCGGGCCGGCGAAGGAGGTCAGCACTGCGATGATCAAGAGGTAATGTTTTTCTTGGGTATCTGCCATTGAAGTCCTGTTTTATCCACGGGATATTTTAATGCGTAAGCTATGAAGAGCTGGCAAGCATATATTTTAGTCTACCGGCAGGTTTTAATCTTCATAGAGATTCCACCGCAACTCCATAAAACCTGCACATTGGCATGTTACTATGTAAGTAGCAAACAGGAGTTCCGGCAAAACTCCTCATCGTCCCTCCATGAAGGAAAGGGCAGGTTGTGGGATAACCTGCCCTTTCCTTTTTTATGTTCCCGCCTAGAACCAGCCAAAATGTTTGGCAATAGCCACAATACCCTGGATAATCAGCCAGATGCCCACCAGAGCATTCAGTATGCCCGGGTTCACCATCACGATAATGCCGAAGACGAGGCTAATGATGCCCACGATGAGCGGCACTATGAGAAAGCCCATGGTGAAAATGAACAGCAATCCCACGATGATAAGGTAAATCCCCACCAGGTAATTGAGTATCCTGGGGAAGATCATCACCACGATACCGAAAATAAGGGAGACGATGCCTACAAACAAACTGCCGCCTAAAATTCCGGCAATGCCGCTCAGGATGAGCGCTATGCCAATAAGATAGTTGAGGATGCGTGGAAAAATGAGGATAATGATGCCGAAGACGAGAGCAATAATGCCTCCAATCAAGCCAGCAACCGATAATCCTAAACCTGGTAACGGCATGGTCTGCTACCTCCTTTCAACAATGCTGCTATCATGCCATAGATGATGTGGCAGGCGCAACTGAGAGGTTGTCTTTCCTGCGGCAGCAGCTAAAAGCGGTCACCCCGCCGAAATCGAGGGTGACACGTAAGAGAAAGCAATCTGCGTAGGGACGATTCATGAATCATCTCTGCGTGCCAGTAGCCTGCATTGGGTTTGAACTATCATACACCCGCTGCTAGCAGCACCCACTCATTTGCGAGTGCAGCAGCGAGTAGTCCGGTTGCCATGCTTTCTCGGTGCTGCTGGATGCCACTACAGTCACTGGATGCGGCACCATCGCCCCGAAAAGATAGCCGAATTTATTCCACTTCTGCTGTGACACATCATACTGGGTATTACCCTTATCATCGGTAGCTCGCGGCGTGATGGTGATATTACCCGGCTGGGCATCGAGGCATATCTCCCAGCGGGTTCCGGCTCTCTCTATGTTGGGACCGACCAGAGCTGCCGGCTGGAAAGTCTTGCCCCCATCCAGGCTGACCTCGACTGTGGCTATTTTGTCGAATGGCGACCAGGCATATCCCATGATATCCTGGTGCCCTGCCTTCAAGGTTGCCGGCCAGGGCAGGCAGCAGGCGCTTTTTACCAGTTGCGTGGTTAGTGCCGGTCCTCTGGCGGGAGGTTGTGGTGGATAATCGGGGCCGATAAGCACATGCCTGTCAGTGTTATTGGCGACTTGAATAGGCCTGGTGGATACGATTATTTTGCTCACCCACTTGATGCTGGCTGCTCCTATCCAGCCGGGCACTACGGCACGCAGCGGGAAACCGTGGTCCACCGGCAGCACCTTCCCATTCATGATATATGCCAGCAGAGTGTCTGGCTCCAGGGCTTTGGCCACCGGCATGGGCCGTTGCCCGTACTGTCCATCCAATCCCACCGGCATGACGTCAACAGCGTTATCACGTATCTTTGCCAGTTTCAGGATTTCGGCCAGGGGCACGCCGGTCCAGTCGGCAATGCCATAGCCGCCGAAGTGCCACTGCGGACCTTCTGCCTTTTTATTCAGCAACGAAGCGAAAAAGGCGCTGCCGTTAGCGGCACATTCGATGTACCGTGCCACCGTGATATGTGGCAACTTCATCAACTCATTATAGTTCAGGGAAAAAGGATGTTCCACGCCATCGCCTTCGATGCTCAGCGTCCAGCTCTTAATATCTACTGATGGTATCGAGCCGTGGCTGCAGGTAAAAAATAATGAATTAGATGTGTAGTAATTCTGGTGGCGCATCAGTTTAAAGTTCATCTCAGCCTGTGGTGGCTTGGACGCAGTAAAGATGCCTCGGTTAATGCATTCCGCCAGCAGGGCAGTGGGGCCGCCCTGATTGAGAATGTTGAAGAATTCCCCCTGGGGAATGAGAGCTTCTTGTGCTGCCTGCAACAACGCATCAACTTGCCTGAGCTTCAAACCTGCAGTAAGCATCATTGTCTTGCTCCTCTAATCTCGCTGAAACAAGAATGAATATAAGCTACAAAACTAATTCAATTATACGAATATACGAATAAAAACTGTTATGGTCGAACAAAGTGTTTTCTTTATAGCTCAATTTTGCGGGCATTAACGTAAGGTTTGCTGCCCTTAAAGATAAACTCGCCATAGACTTTTACCGAGGCCCCTTTCTTCTGTGGAAAGACCTGGAGCTTGCTTTCTTTCAAATCAATGTTAATGGTACCCGTACCATCATTCAAATCGAAATAGCAGCCGTCGCCGGGGCAGGCATCGGCAACTACCCCGGCTAATACTACCATTTTCCCCTTATAGGAATCCGGATTACTCAGCAGCTCACTGACCTTTACTGCCGGTAGGTCTTTTTGAATCTGCCCTATGGAAGGTTCTGCACTGGACTGAGCGCAGCCAGTAACGGTTAATGACAGGATAAAAAGCGCCATCAGTGTGAAGTATGTTTTATTCAATCCTCCCCTTTCTCTCGCTTAAGTTTATTAATTATAGCACGGAATTGTGGATAAATTGAGGAGATACAATGAATTTTATACGGTAGTCGCCAGATTGCTGGCAATACGGGGCTGATAACCCCATAGCTGATTTCAGCTTGCTGGTATTTCTTTATTTTGCCCCAGGTACCATAGCAGAGCCGATTTTCGTTTACTGTGCTGATATCCGTAGAGCTGCAAATCAGCCTGCTGGAGGAGCGCCTCCAGAGAGCCCGGATGTTCCGGCTGATAGTATGCTGTTCCCATGCTCGCCAGCAGTTTACTGCTATCCGCGCTAGCCCTGGCATTGTACGTTTCCAGTTTATGGAGCAGACGATGAGCCATAACCTCGCTGCTGCCTGCCTCGGCTTCAATGGTCAGCACGGCAAATGTATTTTCGCTGACTCTGGCGATAATATCAGTATTCCGAAACGTGTCCTTCAGGATTTTGGCAAACTGGAGCAGCAATTTATCGCTTGCCTGCTGTCCCTGCGTATCGTTAACTTGTTTGAAATTATCTACACTGATGAGTAGCAGATAGAGCCCCTTTTTGGTACGGTTAGCTAATTTCACCTGCTGTTCTGCCAGCACCCAAAAACCCCGTCTGTTACACAGACCGACCAGTTCATCCACAAATGCCAGTGCCCGCAGTTCCTCTCTCAAGCGCACCAGCTCGGTAATATCACGCAAATTAGCTATGTAAAAAGTCTGGTTGCCACTCAATGCGATTTTAGCAGAGCGGATTTCAGCGATGCCTGCGTCTTTTCCCGGCCGTGAAATGCTCACCTCCTTGGATTCATTGGCATTGCAGAAAAGGTGCATCTTGCGACCGATGATGTTTTCCGCGGGAAGATTTAACACCTGCTCTGTTTTGTGGTTCATCAGCCTGACAAAACCTTCCCTGTCGGACACCAGGATGGCATCGGGATTAGATTCAAAGATGAGACGGAAAAGCTCTCCTCTTTCAGTGGTCCCTAGAGTTAAATGGTCTGCTAATTTAGTATGCCTTTCCTCCGTTTTTACATTCATACTGCCTCCTGCATGTCCTGACTGTACTATTGGCGCCGCAATGCGTAGTTACAGTACCATACTATGGGGTAAGACAAAATAATCAGACGGACAAAAAACATAACCCTGTTGGTTAGATCTGCCTATCTGGCGGCTCTTGCAGTATTTTAAGCTTTCGATATTCATCCGTGATAGTCGGTGGCCAGCACCGCTAATTTAGAAGTGCTATAATAGCGAGTTAGACCAAAGGATTGGTTGACCACTTCATCACTTCAGCAAATCAAAGATAATTGACCGAGCAGTGATGTAGTGCTGTGGTGAGTGGGGAAATAGACAGTCTCGATTTATGATTGATACTGAAAGCAATCACCCACCTGCTGCCAAGCCAGGCTTTTTCTATGGATATGTCATTGTAGCTGTTGCCTTCATTATCATGCTGGCCATTTATGGCATAAACTACTCTTTTGGCATCTTTTTTAAACCGATACTTGCCGAGTTCGGCTGGACCAGAGCTACCACCGCTGGTGCCTTTTCGCTGGCCTGGATTGTCACCGGTCTGGTATCGATTTTTCTGGGAGCACTCAATGACAGGCTGGGGCCGAGGGTTGTTTTGTCTCTATGTGGCTTCTTTTCCGGCCTGGGCTATTTTCTTATGTCTCAGATTAGCTCGCTGTGGCAGCTCTATATATTCTACGGGGTGATAATCGGCGCCGGCATCAGTGCTTTCATCCCTATGGTATCCACCGTAGCCCGGTGGTTTGTCCGCCGCCGGAGCATGATGACTGGCATAGTAGCTGCCGGCATTGGCATGGGTGCGCTCATAGTACCACCGTTGGCCAATCTGCTCATCGCCCAGTACCAGTGGCGCACATCGTATATGATACTGGGCATCGTCGTCATCGTGGTTGTTATCGTCTGCTCTCAGTTTTTGAAACGTGACCCGGCACAGACAGGGCAGGTACCGTACGGTGCCAATGAAGCCATTGAAACCAGGCTCAACATCGACGTCGCCCCCTATTCCCTGAAACAAGCAATAGCCACCAGGCAGTTCTGGATGGTTTTAGCCATGCTGTTCTGCTCTGGATTCTGTCTCTATGCTATCCAGGTGCATCTGGCGCCGCATGTAACCGACATGGGGGTTTCAGCCTTAAGCGCTGCCACTATCCTGGGTGTTGCCGGTGGTGCCAGCATTGTGGGCAGGGCGGTGCTGGGCAGCATTGGAGATAAAATAGGCAACAGGCAAGCATACCTGATGGGATATGTACTCATCGTGATAGCCCTGGCCTGGCTCATTCCTTCGCGTGAGCTGTGGAGCTTTTACCTGTTTGCTGTTATCTTCGGCCTGGCTTACGGAAACTGCGACACACAGCAATCTCCGTTAATAGCAGCATTGTTCGGCTTGACGTCGCACGGCTTGATTTTCGGGGTTCTCTCCATCGGCTATTCCTTAGGAGCAGCCCTGGGACCTTTCGTAACCGGATACTTATACGATACTACCGGCAACTACCTGATAGCCTTTATCCTTTGCGCTATCATCGGCATTGCCGGCATTGCCCTGAGTGCGTTGCTGAGACCTACAGAGAAATAAGACGCATGCCTGCCGGAAAGAATCCTCAGCATCGCTGTCTCAGCTATCCTGATTTATCTTCTGTCCCGGTTTTCTGCAAAGATCGCCGCAAACGCTGCCACAGGTGTCATCTGTCTTTACAGTTTAGTGTTAATCTGGAGCTACGCTATCCTGTACCAAGCTTGATGCTGACACCGCTGTTGACAAAAATGCTGCAGAGCTTCGGCCTTACTGCACTAATTTACAGTTGCTCACTACAATGATATTCGATTGGAACTTACTTAAGGTGCCTTCCACTTTGACCGTTTTCCCAACATCCAGCATTGAGATATTGGCCTCTTGACCCTGTGAAAAGGCACATTGTATCTCCACTCTCTCTGGTGTGCCGCCACTGAGATAGAGATATGGCGGCACCGAGCTGTTAACGCCGGATACAGTGCCTGAAATGGCGTATGTTTTTCCCTGATGCTCTGCGCTGGCGCTGACCATATCCTCCGAAAAAGCTGTTATTAGTTCCTTGGCGGTAATTGGCGTGGCTGTTGTTGCCGGCAACGTTGGTGCTGGTGGAGGCGTCGGCTCTGCTGGTGGTGGCGTGCTTGGTGGCGGTGTCTCCGATGGTGTTGTTGTTGGCTTTGGTGTACTGCTGACAGGTTTGCTCGACGAGAAAAACTTGCCGTCTGTGGCTAAAGCTAATCCACCAACGGAGAATACAATTATAATCAAAATTACCATAATCCCAATCAGGGATGATGAGCCTTTCTTCGGTGGCAGGTTTCCGCGGTAGCCATACATGTTTTGCTGCTGGTATGGTGGTGGTCCTCCCCACCCCGGTGCTTGCTGATACGGTGGAGGTTGATTCCATCCCCCTGGCTGGTTGTATGGTGGCCGCTGCTGTCCCCAGGGTTGCTGTGGTGGTGGGTAGTACGGGGTTCCATATGGCGGGGGAGGTGGTGCTGCCTGTTGCATGGTTAAGCCACAATTGCTACAGAAGCGGCTGCCATACTCCACTGGCGCTCCACACCGGGGGCAGGGATACATCTGCTGCTGCATAAAGTTTATCCTCTTTTTATCAACCTCTTAATCTACAACTTCATAACGATAAAAATATCCTATTAGTTTATTATACCACTAAAATGTAAACAAAATATCAACAGTGGTTTCGTGTCAGTTCAGATCTTCCCCCTTTTTCAATTTGATATTTTCTACAAAGATTATTACAATCAGCAAAAACGGAGTGAGCTTAGTGAAACAGGCTACAGTCCAATCTCAAGCATCTGCCTCTAAACACGAGAATACAAAGGGGAACAGAAGGGGGAATACAATACGGCTTGCCGTACAGATTCTATTCTTTCTCGTTGTTGCCTCGATAGCATTCAACCAGTGGCTTGAAGGCAGAGGTACGGCAGTACCCTGGCTTTCTGATACCTGTCTCCATGCGATTTGCCCGTTTGGTGGGGTGGTATCCATTTACCAGGTTATTGCCACCGGGGCTTTTGTGCAAAAGATTGACCAGTCTGCCTTTATCTTAATGTACATAGTATTTTCCCTGGCAATCGTGGCGGGAGCAGTATTTTGCGGCTGGGTGTGCCCTCTGGGCAGCTTCCAGGAGTGGCTAGCTTCGTTGGGACGCAAAATATTCGGCAAGCGATTTAATGGCTTCATCCCGCAGCGCATAGACAAGTATCTGAAGTTCTTGCGCTACATCGTGCTGGCATTGGTGCTGTATTTTACTGCGGTCAGTACCGTGCTGGTCTTTGCAGACTATGACCCCTACCATGCTCTCTTCAGATTCTGGTCGGGAGAAGTTGCTCTCAGCGCCTTAATAGTTCTGGGCGCGGTTATCGTATTGTCCGTATTTGTGGACAGGCCATTCTGTAAATATGCCTGCCCTTATGGGGCGGTTCTCGGCCTGTTCAACTACTTTCGTATCTTTCAGCTGCGACGCAGCGAAACCAGATGTATCGATTGTAAAGCGTGTGACCGTGTCTGTCCTATGAACATCGTTGTTTCAGACGGCAATGCCATAAGAGACCACCAGTGCATAAGCTGTTTGAAGTGCACCTCGGAATTCGCCTGCCCGGTGACAAGCACGGTTGCTCTATCAACTACCAGGCTATAAAGGAAAAGAGGAATGAGACTTAATAACGCCATAGTATCAATCATTGTCCTGGTATTTTTCGCTGGTGGCATTGGTGCTGCCATGGCATTTAACGCCTGGGAAGTTAAACCGGGACAGGCTGTTGCCACATCCCGGGATGGGACTCCCGTCGTAGCATATAAGCCTGCTGATATCCAGGGCACCTATTCGTTCGGAGAAATAAGCCAGATGTTTAACATACCTCTCCATGAACTGGGAACCGCGTTCGAATTGAATTCTGTAGCAAACCTGGCAGATTTTAAAGCCAGGCAACTAAAGACAGTCTATCCGGACCTGGGCAAAGGCATCATGCTGGAAACGGAATCGGTAAGAATCTTCGTGGCATTGTATAAAGGCATGCCGCATCCACTATCAGAAACCGCTTTTTTGCCCAATTCCGCTGTGAAAATCCTCAAGGACAAAGCCAGGCTGTCACCGGAACAAATTGCCTTTCTCGATGCTCATAGCATCGATGTCCGCGGTAGATAGTATGGACAATACTCCAAAAGCTGTAATAATTTCCGTTAACATGGGTTACGGCCACCAAAGGACAGCCTATGCTTTGAAACATCTTGCCATCGACGGGAAAATTATTAATGCCAACGATTACAGCGGTATCCCCGTGAGGGATAAAATTATCTGGGAAGGCATGAGACGTTTTTACGAGGTTGCCTCCGATTCTAAAAAAATCCCAATTGCAGGAAACTTTATTTTTGCGATAGTTGATTTTTTCCAGAGGATTCTAAGTTTCTATCCAAGAAGAGATTTGTCCCAGCCTACCCCCCAGTTGAAAATGCTCTTCTCATTAATAAAAAGAGGCTGGGGGAGGGATTTAATAGAAAAAAATAAAAGGCAAGATATTCCTCTGATAACCACATATTTAGCGCCAGCCTTCATGGCGGAGAACTTTAATTATCCTGGAGACATTTACTGCGTTATCTGCGATGCTGATATTTCCAGAGTATGGGCGCCGCTAAAGCCTGAAGGAAGTAGAATTAAATACTTCGTTCCAAACGGGAGAACTGCCGAAAGGTTAGCCTGTTATGGCGTTAAGGAAGAGAATATTATTTTTACTGGTTATCCTTTACCTCAGGAAATCATCGGCTCGGAACTGAAGGAAATCTTAAAAGACGATTTGAGAAAGCGTTTGTTTAATTTGGACCCGCAAAAAAAATTCCTCGAGAAATATAAGATAGTGGTCGACAACAAGCTGGGTTTTATTCCGGGAAAATCAGGCCGCACTCTAACGGTATTATTTGCTATAGGTGGCGCTGGCGCTCAGAAGGAAATAGCTATAGAAGCAGTGAAAAGTTTAATTGATAAAATCAGGTCCGGAGAAATAAGAATTATTTTATCTGCGGGAATAAAGAAAAAAGTTAAAGATTATTTTGAAAAGGAACTATTCCCCAAATCGGCTTTCGCCGGCAATAAAGGCGGTGTCGATATTTTATACCAGGAAAATATGGAGGATTATTTCAGGGAATTCAATCAGAAGCTCAGGGAGATTGATATTTTATGGACTAAGCCTTCAGAGCTTTCTTTTTACAGCGCATTGGGTATTCCCATAATAATAGCTCCTGCCATAGGCTCTCAGGAAGAGTTCAATAAGAGATGGCTGTTGAAATCAGGTCGCGGAGTCGTTCAAGAAGACCCGGCTTATACCGTACAATGGCTTTTTGATTGGTTGGATAAAGGATATTTAGCCGAGACTGCTATGGAGGGATTTATCGAGGGGGAACAATTGGGAGTTTATAATATTCAAAAAGTAATTTCACGAGAATACAAGGCCAGGAACTTGTCCGCCTCAGGTAAATTGAACTCCGATGGTGCCACGTGCCAATTGCATCAGGATTCGCAGTGATTTTGCATGCCAACCGGCATTTACTGAGCACAGAAACCTGTTACCATAACTGCCGAAACCCAGCCTGCCATGTTATACTAACTAACTATTCCGTGATTCGGGAGGTGCATATGTCGCCACGTAAACTCAAGACTGACCCGGTAATCCTGGAGATGCCTTCACAGAAAATGGCTGTGGCCCAGAAAAGAGGGGCGCCGGACAAAATCTTTCCCCAGATTTTCCCTGCCCTGTATGGCTCAGTCTACACTCTAAAATTTGACCTGAAAAAGAGGGGGCTGGAATCATTTAAAGTGGGCTGCCCTCGTTCCCGCTACCCTGATGCCCATCTCAAGCAAAAAGAGGATTGGCTTATTATTACCGGGTTGCCTGTGCCTGAGGATACTACCTCGTTGCCGCAGAAAGAGCCGGGCATCGAGGTGAAGCTGGAAACGTGGGAGTATGGAACAGTAGCCCAAATTCTGCATATAGGGCGGTATGATGAGGAGACGGAGAGCATTGAACGTTTGCACCAGTTTATTAAAGATAGTGGCTACGAAATTATCGGGCCTCACGAGGAAGAATACCAGTCTCGCCCTGATGCCAGGGTCGTCAAAACAATAATTCGGTATCAGATAAAAAAGAGACTGTAGCACCGTAAGGAGACCAGCAATAGCGTGAATCTCAAAACAACCTTCTGTCCTTCATGCCATGCGGAAGTGCCCCCGCGCCAGCCGCTCTGTGGCAAATGTGGTATGCTGTTTTGCCCCCAATGCCGCATTCCGCTGTCTAAAAAATCCAGTTCATGTCCCGTATGTGGCTTTCTGTACCTGCCTGAGCAGGCTGAAGAGGCAGTACCTCCGACAAAATCCACCGGAGCAACAAGTCCCCGGGCTTCTCGTTTGAAACCACAACCTGCTGCTCGAGCTTCTGTACCACAGCCACCACAAATGGACCACGACGTATTGTCACAGCGCAATTGCCCGCAATGTGGCGTTAATACAGGTAAGGCATCCGGCGTCTGCCCGAGCTGCGGCTTACTTCTTAGCAGCAAATATACAGCAATGCCACAACAGCAGAAACAACCTAAATCACCGCCCGCTGGTCCGTCAGCAACACCGGCTTCAGAAAGCGTCACCGGGAGGAGCAAGCCTAAGGCAAAACCCGAACCAGCAGCAACAAAAATCGAGGTCACCAGGCCTGAGAAAAAAGAGCCTCCTCATCCGATGCCGGTAGTAACGCCTGCTGAAAAAGTCGAGTCGCCTGCTGTCGGAGAAAAGGAATCGGTTGCGCAGGCACCCGTTGAGACACCTCCGGAAACAGTAGAGGCGATTGTTGCTGAGAGTAAAGAGACGGTTACCGAGGCACCCGGCGTGACGTCTCCAGAACTGGTTGAGCTACCTGCCCCTGAGGCAAAGGAACTTCTCGAGCCACCTCCAGAACTGGTTGAGCTACCTGCCCCTGAGGCAAAGGAACTTCTCGAGCCACCTCCAGAACTGGTTGAGTTACCTGCCCCTGTGGCAAAGGTGCTCCTCACGGCTCCTCTGGAACTGCCCGAGATATCTGCTCCTGCGGCGAAGAATTCGTTACTACCATCTGTTATTGAACTGCCTCCGCATACAGTGGAAACATCTGCTCCCGAAGAAAAGGTGCTGGTGGCACCGGCGTTCAATGGCTGGCAATTACCTTTGATAACAATCCTGGATGAGCCTGCGGAAATGGCGCTTAACCAGAGCGATATGGAGAAGCGGGCACAGCTCATCGAAGAGGCTATAAACAGCTATGGCGTTGAGGCTAAAGTAGTCCAGATTAATGTTGGCCCTACTGTAACCCAGTTCGGAGTCGAGCCCGGCTGGGACCGCAAATATAAAAAGATTCGAGAGCGGGATAAAGACGGCAGGGTTATTATCCGTATGGAGGAGGTATCCAGGACCAGGGTCAAAGTAGACCGCATTAGCGCCCTGGCCAGTGACCTTGCTCTGGCACTGGCGGCGCCAAGCATCCGGATTGAAGCTCCGGTGCCGGGGAAATCAATAGTAGGCGTCGAGGTGCCCAATACTACCTTTGACGTGGTCAATCTGCGCGGCGTAATTGAGAGCATTGCCTTTCAAAATGCTTATGCCAGATCAAAACTGGCCATAGCCCTGGGCAAGGGCGCCGGAGGAGAAACAGTGGCTGCGGAGCTGGATAAAATGCCCCATCTGCTTATCGCCGGAGCCACTGGCAGTGGTAAGACTGCCTGTCTCAACTCAATTATCTGCAGCCTCCTTATCTACAATACCCCGGATGATGTCCAGTTCATTATGATTGACCCCAAGCGGGTAGAGCTGGTCAATTTCAATAGCCTGCCTCACCTCAAAGCTCCGGTGATTGTGGACACTGACAAAGCAATACTGGCGCTACGCTGGCTCAATCAGGAGATGGACAACCGCTATCAAAAGTTTGCCCAGGCTGGAGCACGCAACATCGAAAGCTACCACAAAAATGGGCGAAACGGAGATAAGATGCCCTATATAGTAGTGGTCATCGATGAGCTGGCTGACTTGATGATGGCAGCCTTTGACGAGGTAGAGCATACGCTGTGCCGCTTAGCTCAACTGGCTAGGGCTACTGGCATTCATCTCATCGTTGCTACTCAACGTCCCTCCGTTGACGTCGTGACCGGTCTCATCAAGGCCAATTTCCCCACGCGTATCAGTTTTGCGCTCACTTCGCAGGTAGACTCCAGGACCATCCTCGATTCTGTCGGAGCCGAAAAGCTGCTGGGCAAAGGCGATATGCTGTATCTGCCCACAGATGCCAGCAAACCAAAGCGTCTTCAGGGGACCTTTGCCTCCGATGCTGAAATAGACAGGATAGTCAATTTCTGGAGTGGTCAAAGAAGACCCGAAGTAGTGCCAATTAATTTTGCGGAAATGAGCCAGCTTGTTTCCACTGAAAAAGGCGATGAAGACGCTCTGATGGAAACCGCCAGGCAACTGGCCCGAGAACAGAAAAACATATCAACTTCCTTTTTGCAGCGCCGCCTGGGTATTGGCTATCCCAGGGCTGCCCGGATAATGGATAAGCTGGAAGAAGAAGGTTATGAGAGGGGAGCGGCAGAATCAAATGGTAAATGATACCTCTATTACAGCAAACCTCAGCTACATTAGACACTTGCTCATATGGCATTGGTCTCTACGGGATTGTGATACAATGAATTAGTTGTAGTTCAGAAGAGCAAATTTGCAGTAGATTAACCTGCGCAGGAGGGTTTCATGAACGGGTTCATTTGGGCGGCTTTCACCTGTTATTCACTGTCAGTGATTTTCGCAGTCATTATAGGTTTCAGGTATTTAATAAATCCGAAATTATTTCATTATCACGAATGGGCATTGGGGAGGAAATGGGAGGAGTTGGGCTTAAGGCTGCAAACGCTTCTTGCTGCTTTCATGAAGGGTGTGGGTGGGGCTATCGTAGCCCTGGGCTTGTCCATCGCAGCAATGATTATTTTCGCTTTCCGTTCAGGTGAAATGTGGTCATACTATGCAATTCCCGTAGTTAGCCTCATCGGCTGGGGGATCTGGCTTTATCTTATGATGTTTATCAGGCAAAAAACAAAAGCTAGAACTCCCGTCTTTGTACCAGTTGTTGGTGTTGTGCTGATTGTTATGGGATTTATACTATCGTTTTTCTAAAAAGTTTGAAGGGGAAGTTGGTATAACTAATGGGGGCAGGGCAGCATCGGTAAAATACAAAAGGCAAGCTGTTTATTATCGTGGCAGAACTTGCCAACCTCTGCATCGAGCTAAGTCCAGTAGTTTCTTATCGGGATAGGTAGCCACAGGATTGCCTACCATTTCCAGCACGGGAACATCAATGATGCTATCGGCATAGGCAAAACTGGAGGCAAGGTCTATATTCAGCTTTGCCTGACCGATGAATTCACCTAGTAGTCTGGCTTTGTTTATCCCGAAACACAGAGGTTCCACAATACCGCCTGAGCAAACATCATTTACCATTTCAATTTTAGTGCCCACAACATGCTCTATGTCCAGCCTTTGCTTTATTACCTCCAGAAAGTCACTGAAACTGCCTGAAAGGATAATAGTGGTATGCCTCTCTTTTTTGTGTCGCTGCACCAGTGCCATAATATCTGGCCGCAGAAGTTTCGAAACGTAATTGCTGACTATCCACTCGAAGATTTTTAGAATTTCCTCCGTTTTCAATCCGCGAAGGGTAACAGCCAAATCCTCGCCCCATTTCACTTTATAGGTCTCCTCACTCAATATCTTCAGTTTGCTGGCTATCCATAGGGGCATATGTGTAGTGAGATAAGCTGCAACCGAGGGCAGCTTCGTCTTGTGTTTAATATGGTGCTTCACTATTCCCTGCCAGAAATGACCGGTGAATAACGTACCGTCCAGATCAAAGATTGCCGCCGTTTTTCTGTCTAATGTCATTTATTTTTTCTTTGACGAATGTCTGAATTATACCACACAGCCCCGGGGCAATGTTGTGAATTGATTCGCCGGTGGATACAAGGTAAGGAACTCGGGCACCCTCTTGGGTCATACATTAATACCTGTCTTTTTCCTCAACTTACTGAATAGCGTTTCTATTGCGTAAGCCTTTAATCCAGTGCACTGCTTACTAATCAATAGGCTCTCACAATAGCCATTCAGTTTATCCCTGATCATCATGTAGTATAGTAGATCCTTCGCTGAAATACCTTTGGCTTAGGTGCCGACTAGTTGGTGGCAGGTCAAACAATGGTATGGTAAAATACGACTCACTGAAGAAATATTTGCAGGAGGTGCGAAAATGGCTATCGCTGATATTCTAAAGAGTTCTGAGCTTTTTGAAGCATTAGACAAACCTCGTATAGAAAAAGTCGCTCACCTTTGCCGTAGTCAGGCTTTTCAGCGAGGTGCAGTAGTATTCAATGAAGGGCAAGAGGCAAATGAGCTGTATCTTTTAGGCGAAGGTAGGATTGTATTAGAGATGGATATAAGTGCTCCCGGTCAACCACCTTTAACGACCGGCGTGGAAATAGTAAATAGTGGTGATGTTTTTGGCTGGTCAGCTCTGGTCGAGCCGCATGTATATAAATTGACAGCACGTTGTATGAGCACTTGCAACACGCTAGCGATAACGGGCAACATGCTAAGAAAAATGATGACAGAGGACACAGGCCTTGGTTATCATATTATGAAAAAACTATCAGAGATCATCGCACTTCGCCTCACTTATACTCGGCTTCGTCTTACCAGTGGGGTTGGCATACCCTTATCAAGCCGTGAGTTAGAAACACAAAAGAAATAACTTGCCTCTTCAATTAATATTTTTTACGATTGATTGTACCACTTGTTAAGTTAGTCCTATAAGCACTGCCACAGGTGCATAGTTAAGTGCACTGTACGGCCGTTCTTGATTATGTTCCTTTCTCTAACCTTCTATCAATATTCGAGCCTCATGAAGCCTGAGGAAGAGGCCGTGCAGATGTACATGTTCGGGAAGGGGGCGGAGGGTGAGCAGTCCCCGTAAAAAGAAAAGGCCAGAAGTGTCTAGCTTCGAGCCTGATTTCTCGTTGGTAGCAGCGGAGGGATTTGAACCCCCGACCAAGGGCTTATGAGTCCCCTGCTCTACCCCTGAGCTACGCTGCCACAACACTAAAAGTTAGCATAGATGGCTTTGTTTTTCAACTTCTCATCTCATACCTTTAGGTTGTAGCGCAACTTGACAATTAGCTGCTGGAAACGTAATATAGGACTCCAGTCCGTGCTCAAAGGGTTGGCGATGCTTTCTACCAACTGCCGTATCAGACAAATTATTGCTGTGGTGCTCATTCTACTGTTGAGCACCATGGTTTTATCCTGTATCAAGGTTGTTAGAGAGACGACGGTAGATAAGCCTGTTACCGAAACCGGAACGCCGCCAGAGTCGACCACGCCTCCCACAATTGGGTCGGAGACAACGCCGTCTGACACGGCTGAGCTGGAGATAACAGCAGCTGTCACACCGGGGTCAGAAGCAACGCCACCTCCCACAGCTGAGTCAGAGACAACAACGTCTCAAGATACAGTTATTGCTGTCATTGGTACTGAGCCAGTACCTCAATCAACACCACCATCCCCGCCCGGAACAGTGCCCACGCTAGCTCCAACGCCAACAACGGAGTCAACATTACCCCCGGCAACTGAACCACAGTTAACACCACCTCCCACTGCTACCCTCACACCACCTGCTATTCCTGCCCCGATACCACAGGCGACGCCGCTGTACCCGCCTGTTATCCACTATTTCACCGCCAACCCCTCTGTAATAAATGCCGGTGAGATAGCTATTATTAGCTGGAGTGTTTCCGGTGCCTCGTCTGTTTTTCTTGACCGCGGCGGCGGCTATGTTTACCCGGCGGGCAATGCCAGTGCCCGGCCTTTCTCCAGCACTATGTATACCATCACGGCGACCAATGCCGCCGGCACCGTTACCAGGTCGGTAACGGTCACTGTAGTCTCGGCTCCGCCGCCGCCAGCTCCCTCGAAGCCCGTCATCAACTCCTTTACCGCCAGTCCTACCAGCGTTAATGCCGGCGGCAGCTCGACATTGAGCTGGAGTGTTTCTGGTGCTTCCTCGATCATCCTGGACCATGGTGGCGGCTATATTGCGGCTTCGGGCACGGCCACTGCCAAGCCATCGGCTACTACCACGTACACTATCACCGCTACCAATGCTGCCGGCACGGTAACCAGGTCGGTAACCGTTACCGTGATTTCGGCTACACCGCCACCGCAGCAGCCAGCTCCCTCAAAGCCTGTCATCAACTCCTTTACCGCTAATCCTGCCAGTATCAATGCCGGTGGCAGCTCCACGCTTAGCTGGAACGTCAGCGGGGCTACTTCGGTATCCATCAGCGGGGGAGTTGGCACTGTCGCTGCCACGGGAAGCAAAAGTGTTTCACCGGCAGCCACTATCACCTATACCCTCACCGCCACTAACGCTGCCGGCCCGGTAACCAAAACGGCAACGGTGACTGTAGGCGCAGCCCCGCCACCACCGCAACAACCAGCTCCCTCGAAGCCTGTCATCAACTCCTTTACCGCTAATCCTGCCAGTATCAATGCCGGTGGCA
>JBBIPA010000006.1:65289-70701 GCA_037443085.1 Chloroflexota bacterium
TCGCTGCCACGGGAAGCAAAAGTGTTTCACCGGCAGCCACTATCACCTATACCCTGACCGCCACCAATGCTGCTGGCAATACCACCAAAACTGCCACCGTTACGGTAGCTGCTGCTCCACCACCACCGCCCTCGGTCAATGTTGCTGCCTGCGAACAGGCTCTGTTCAATGCGGTAAATGCCCTGAGGACCGGCAGCGGCCGAGCCGCCCTGACGCGGAATGCTTATATTGATGGACTCTGCCGTCAGCATGCCCAGTATATGGCCAGTAAGAATACACTCAGCCATGATAATGCCACTTCCAGGTTCAATGCTATCATGTCCACTATAACCACCATGCGCACCTGTGGCGAGAATGTGCTCCAGAGCAATGCTCCCTGCGATGCCAATGCCATGGCGCAACTATGGTGGAACTCTCCCGGTCATAAAGCCAATATTCTCGAAGCCAAATTCACCATCGCCGGTATGGGCATAGTGGTAGACGGCAACGGCAAAATCTGGGCCTGCCAGATTTTCGCCGGGCCGTAGCAGAAGTCACCCTCATCCTATCGCTTCACGGGAGCCGAATGGCGACCCTTACCTGCCACGCCAACCCGTGAATTGGTGCTCCCCTAAACCAGATATGCCTCCAGCGAGCCGATGAAGTTGCTGGAGCCGGTGCTCTCCACCAGTTCTTTGCTGGCGCCGTCCCAGCGTATATCGCCGCACTCCTCCATTAGCTCCAGATGCGCCATGACCTCATTATGCGCCAGTAACCTGCCATAGCCCGCCAGCCGCGACGGCTCGAAATGCTGCTCGATGATATCTGCTATCCCCGCTGGCTTAGCCGCTATGATGTCTAATAAAGCGCGGCAGCGGCCGCTGTGGAACTGGATGATTTCGCTGGCACGCTCGGCAGCATTGTGAATGAGATTGAACTGTCCGTTGTAGAACAGGCGGTGGGCGGGAAAAGTTGCCAGAGGCCGGGAGTAAAGATGGGCAATGCGGTGCAGCGATTGCACATAGGCCCTCAGGCCGTAGATGCTGTTCTCATGCTGGTATTGTTCCGGCAGCAGCGGGCGGTTGGCTTCGAAGTGAGCTGCCAGCGAGGGGTGGGGCGTGATATCAGGCAGCAGCGTATCGCCGGTGAAGATGACCTCGTCATCGAGGATGACGCACAGCGAGTCGGGCGAATGCCCCGGCGTGAACACGAAGGTCAGCCCGTCTCCAGGCAGCGTCTGGGCATCGTGGATATCCACGGCAATGCTCAGGGCGCTCCGCTGCTGGTGATAGCTGAGGCATTGCTGATGGTACTTTTCCGGCATGGCGCAGAAACGGCAGGAGCCGGGCAGCTCAGGGTATCTGCCGCTTTTTAGCTGCGGGTGATAGCCGATCATCTGCCGGTAGATGCCATGAGCCCATAGCTCGGACTGCGCTGCCTGCTGCAGCTCAGCCAGGTTGCCGTCATGGTCTTCATGACTGTGGGTAATTACTATCCGGTCGATATCGGAAAGCTCTTTGCCCAGCGCCTTCAGCAGGGTTCTGAAGATGTCGAAGTTGCCGAACCGTCCGGTATCTATCAGCGTGGTTCGCCCCCTGATAATCAGGTAGCACCATGTCGGTCCCAGGTCCCAGTCGGCATCAGTGAAGATATTGGGTATGGCTAAGCCGTAGACATCCGTCCCGCGCGAGGTGCGGTAGCGGATGACCATGCCCTCGCCATTGTCTTTGCCTTTTACAAGTATTTCCGGTGTTTTCATTTATTTATTTGAAACCTCTTATCCCCTGCCTCTTCTCTCCTTGGAAGGAGAGAAGAGGCAAAATTTTCTTCGAGGGGCAAGCCCCTCGGAAACTCCCCCGGTCGAGAGCCATTTTCTCTGTGCTAGTCACCAGCCCTCGGGTGACGGAACATATATCTATCCCCTCTTCCTCTTCGCCTGTTTTGACAGCCAGGCGCACCAGTCGGCGATGCCTTCGCCGGTACGGCAGGAGACCTCGAAGATGGCCACCTTCGGGTTCAGCCCCTGTATGTGCTTGCGGAAGCAGCTCAGGTTAAAGTCGAAATGGGGCGACATATCCAGCTTGTTGATAATCACGGCGTCGGCTTCAGTGAAGATGACCGGATACTTCGCCGGCTTATCGTCACCTTCCGGTATGCTGGCGATGACCACTTTCTTATGCTCGCCCAGGGCGAACTCCGCCGGGCAGATGAGATTGCCCACGTTCTCGATGATGAGCACGTCGATGTCCTTCAGCGGCAGCTTGCGCAGCGCCGTGCCAATCATATGCGCTTCCAGCGAGCAACTACCGCCGGTGTTTATCTGCACCACCGGGATACCCTCTTTGCCGATTCTATCGGCGTCGATTTTGGAGGCGACATCGCCTTCGATGACCCCCAGGCGCACTTTATTCTTAAACTGCTTGATGGTCTGCAGGATGAGGCTGGTTTTGCCAGCGCCGGGCGATGACATCAGGTTAATGGTAAGAATGTTATGCTCGTCGAGCAACTGCCGGTTTTGCGCGGCGATGGCGTCGTTGGCGGTGGTGATATCCTTGAGCACTTTTATCTTCATGGCTCAACCTCGATGCTGTCTATAGTGCAATCCCGCCCTTCCCTGATTTCCACGCTGCGGCTACTGCAATTGGGGCATACCCACAGTTCATCCTGCGGGTGAAATTCTGCCTGGCAATCACGGCAGCGTAGCCTGGCCGGCACCGGCTTGAATTCGATAACGGCTTCGCTGGCGATGGTATCTTTCTTCAGAATATCGAAGTAAAACTGGACGCATTCGCTGACCACACCGGACAACTCGCCCACAGTCAGGCTAATCCTGGTGACTTTTCTGGCATTGGCGGCTTTAGCCTCATCGAGGACGGTGGTCAGCATATTCTGGGTGATGACAGATTCGTGCACTTAATTGCGTTCAATGCTGTTCAATTACAAACTGTAAGATTATAAACTTTTGGTGTGGTGTTGACAAATGGATGTCAACCTTACTGTCATGGCGAGCCCCGATTGCATCGGGGCGGGGCCATCGCTTCATGGGAGCCGAACGGCGACCCTTTTCCCGCCACACCACCGTGTGAATTGGGATGGGAAGTGGTAGTATAGCGAAGGGATCATCACGTCGCCCCGACTGTGTCGGGACTCCTCATGATGACAGTGTGGGGTGGGGTGAATCTATTCCAGTGCTTCGTGCAGGCCTTTGCGGAGCTGTTCCAGGGTGTAGGGCTTGCCCACCACACCCTTAAAACCATATGCCCTGTATTCGGCGGCTACTGACTCGCTGGAGTAACCGCTGGAGACAATCGCCTTAACGCCGGGGTCTATCCCCAACAGCTTCTGCAAGGTTTCCTTGCCCCCCATGCCGCCGGGAATGGTCAGGTCCAGGATAACAGCAGCAAAAGGCTGGCCGCAGTCCATTGCTTCCTTATATAGCTTGATTGCCTCGTCGCCGTCGGCGGCGAACTGCACATCCGTATAGCCGATATGCTTGAGCATACGTCCGGCCACCTCTCTCACCGACGCCTCATCATCCATCACCAGTATCCTGCCGCTGCCAGCAGCTACCGGCTCTGCCTTCTCCTGCTTCAATGGCGCCTTTTCCCGGGAAGCCGGCAGGTAAATATAAAAGGTCGAGCCAGCGCCCATCTTCGATTCCACGCCGATATGCCCGCCGTGATTGTGCACGATGGAAAATGCTGTAGCCAAACCCAGTCCGCTGCCCCTTTGCTTGGTGGTGAAATAGGGGTCGAAGATTTTCCCCACATGCTCGGCGGGTATGCCGGTGCCGTGGTCGGTTACCGAAATCCTGATATAATCCCCCGGCTCCAGAGGCAGGTTTCTGCCCAGGCTTTGCTGTCCGGTGAGCCTGATGTTTTCGGCGTGGATTGCAATGGTGCCGCCGGCGGGCATGGCTTGCTGGCCATTGATGACCAGGTTGTTGATGACCTGACTGATTTGTCCCTGGTCAACATCTGCCGACCACAGGTCAGCAGGAATGGAGAACTCGCCGCGGACGCTGGAGCCGCGCAGGGCAAAGGTGGCGGTGTCCCGGATAAGCTCGCTGATGTCAGCAGTTTTCTTAACGGGCGCTCCGCCCTTGGCAAAGGTGAGCAGTTGCTGGGTCAGGTCTTTGGCACGCAGCGATGCCTTCTCGGCTTCGGTCAGCCTGGCGTGTAGCTCTTCTCCCGGCTTCGTTTCCATCCTGGCCAGGCTGATATTGCCCAGGATGGCGGTGAGGATATTGTTGAAATCATGGGCAATGCCGCCGGCCAGCAAGCCCACCGACTCCAGCTTGGCCGCCCGCTGCCGCTCTTCTTCCAGGTGCTTGCGATGGGTAATATCCATGACAGTGAAAGTCAGTCCCAGCGAAGGGTCGCCATTGCGCAGTGGCACCGCGCTCAGCAGCACCTCGAATAGCTGGCCATTTTTCCGCCGCCAGCGTGTTTCCACATTGCAGATTCCTTTTTCCGCAATCTGCCGGTACAGTTCACTGCGGACAGTTTCAAAATCATCATCGCTAGGGTACAGAATCCTGGGGCTTTTCCCCAGCAGTTCTTCCCGAGAGTAGCCGGTAAGCTCGCACAGGCAAGGACTGACTTCCTCAATAAGACGGTTTACCATTATGCTGATGCCGACGGGAGCCGTGTTAAATATGCTTTGCAGCTTTTCTTCATTGCGGCGCAGCGCCTCCTCGGCTTGTTTTCGCTCATTCTCTGCTTCCATGGCATCCAGGGCATAGGAGATATCCGTGCCGATTTCCTCCAGCAGCTTCTTTTCCTCATCGGTGAAAAACGCCACCTTACCGGCGTAGATGGTCAGGTTACCGGTAATCTTGCCTCTGAGCCTGAACGGGACTGCTGCCAGAGAAAGATAACCTCGCTGTAGTCCTTCAGTAATAGCCGTAGCCACTACACCCTGTGACTCAACACTGTTGAGGGCAATAACGCGCCCTTCTTTAATTGCCCTGCTGGAAGAAGCTTTACCAGTAACGGGGTCATGAACATTGAACTTCACTCTGCTCAGGAATCCCTCTTCATGTCCGTAATGTGCAACCGGTTTGATATCGCCGCTTGCTTCATCGAGCAACCCTATCCAGACCATGCGGAAGCCGCCGGTCTCCACGGCTATGCGGCAGATAGCCTGGAACAGCTCCCCCCGCTCCTTGATTCTGACGATGGCTTGATTGATATCGCTCAATAGCGCATACAATCGGCTGAGAAACTTGAGCTGTTCTTCCAACTGTTTGCGCTCGGTGATGTCGCGGATAATCGCCTGCGTATACCGTTTGCCTTCTAACTCGATCAGCCTGGCGCTGGCTTCCACCGGGAAGCGGGAGCCATCTTTCCTCGTGTGGATGCCTTCACGGACATATGAACCTCTGGTCTCTATCTCTTTTTGCCTTTCCTGATACGCTGGAATATCCTCTGG
>JBBIPA010000007.1:0-23701 GCA_037443085.1 Chloroflexota bacterium
TTGCTATTACCTAAAGTGTCAGCATTTTGTCAGCCTAATGTCAGAAATGCGTCAAGTACCGCTGTCCTGGCTCAGATATACTGAATGCTAGCTGAAGGGTTAATGACATAAAATTCTGAAAGGGGTGACAATGAAAAAGAAGTTTTTGGCCATTCCTCTAGTGGTACTGCTTCTACTTCTGGTAACTGTTGCCGGTTGCACTTCTCCGTCGACTGCTGCCCAGCTCGCCGCATTACAAAACCAGGTAAATTCCATGAACAGTGCGCTCAGCTCCACGCAGCAACAGTTGATTTCCACCCATCAGCAACTGGTTTCCACCCAGCAGTCCCTGGCGCAAGCACAGGCGCAGATACAGAGCCAGAATACGCAGATTGCCAGCCAGGCGCAATATCAGGTGTATCGGCCTGTGTATCAGCCGCCGGTAATATACCGGACGGGTTACCCTACTTATTACCCTCGATATACTTATCCGTACCCTTACTCCTACCCTTACCCTTATCCGTATGGCTGGCGTCCACCCCCACCCCCACCCCCACCACCAGTGCCGCCAACACCGCCACGACCGCCACTACCTCCCCGCCCCTAGCCGACCATGACCTTGGAGTAAGTTTACAGGCGGGTCATCTTCCTCCAATGGCGCGCCTGTAAATTTTACTAGTTAAAGTTCTGAGTCACGTAGACGTCGCCGCCGGTGGAGACGGCAACGCCGATGCCCTCGGTGCGCCAGTAGCTCTTGAGAATATTGTCGCGGTGACCCTGGCTGCCCATCCACCCCTTCACCGCCAGCTCGGCGATTTCAGTAAGCGTGTAGTACTCGGCGCGGACTAGCGTGCCGCTTTTGTTATACCAGTACACTTTCGCCAGGCTGCACATGAAGATGTTCTCGGAGCAGCCGAGATAGTATACCGAGCCTGCGGGGTACTTGCTGATGTTGACGCCTGCCAGCCGGCAGCGGTCTACCGAGTTCTGACCTTCAGGGCTGATATGGTTGAAGTAATTCCGTTTTGCCATATCCTCGCTGTGTTTCCGGGCAACAGCATTAACTGCATCGTCCCAGGCTACTGCCGTCAATCCGTTTTTGGTTCTTTCCACGTTTACCAGCTGGTGAATCTGTTTTTCCAGCTCGGGTATATTGATTTGAGTTGGTGTTTCCGTAATAGGCACACCCGGGGGATTGCTGGTCTGTGGTGGTGGTGTTTGGGGAGGTTCAACCCGGGGGGTGGGGGAAGTCACCGGTTTTATCTCTGTAACGGGGGGGAGCGATGCTGGCTGGTGGTTAGGGGTGGGCGCAGTGGTAATTTTGCTGGCGGGCGTGGTGGCAGTGCCGGCGATGGTATTCTTGATGGATGCCAGCGGCTCCACGCCGATAAAAGCCAGGGCAACCACTATCCCCAGGATAAACAGGATGATGACAACAGTCAGTGCCGTATGCCAGGCGTTTCGTTCCTGGTAGTATCCCTGGCGGTACCGTCGTTTTGCCTCGCACTCAACGCAGGTGCAGGTAGGCCAGTGCTCATAATACCAGTTCGGTCTTCCCAAGCATTACTCCTCAGTCAGTACAACTTCCTTTCATAAGAATAACATATCTGCAAATTGCCACGAAATTGGGAAGTGCAAACAAAAAGTAGGGACTCCGGCGCAGTCGGAGCGGGCAGACCTTCAGGTCTTGTACTCTCTTAATAAAGCCTTTGTCTTAATGGGGTGCAGTGCAAGAAATATTGTTTGTCCAAATATTTCTTGACTTAAGAATAGCCTTGACTGGGGAGACTAAATGAATTATGCTGTGACTACCTGCTAGTGGCGGATTTTAAGTGGTTGGTGACACATTCCAGTAAGATTCTTATTCAATTATCAATGAGAAAAATAGGTGGATAGTGTTTTAATGAGCAATGCCCAAAGTCTTGCCGAAACAATAATCGCTAATGTGGAGCGGGTTATTGTGGGCAAGAGGAGGGCTGTGGAAATGGCTGTTATTACTCTTATCAGCCAGGGACACTTACTCATCGAAGATGCCCCGGGGGTTGGTAAAACCATGCTCGTCCGCAGCCTTGCCAAATCGCTAAATTGCACTTTCAAGCGCATCCAGTTTACCCCCGATATGCTTCCTGGAGATATTACCGGGGTGTCAATATTTAACCAGAAGACGAAAACCTTCGAATTTCATCCCGGACCGATTATGACACAGTTGGTGTTAGCAGATGAGATCAATAGAGCTACTCCGAAGGTGCAATCGGCTCTGCTGGAATGTATGGAGGAACGGCACATCACCATTGATGGCACTACCCATGTACTACCTTCTCCATTTCATATCTTGGCCACCCAGAACCCTATCGAATATGAGGGAACCTTCCCTCTCCCGGAAACACAATTGGACAGGTTTATGTCGCGAATACACATGGGATATCCATCATTATCTGAAGAAAAATCGATTATCGAGAGGCAGCAATATATTCATCCTATCGAAGAAATCAAGCCGGTTGCCAAGGCTTCCGATCTGATAATGCTTCAGGATCTGGTAAAGCATATTCATGTCAGCGACTTTGTGAAGGAGTACATTGTATCGCTTGTGCAAGCAACAAGACATCATCCTTTAATATATTTAGGCTGCTCGCCACGTGGGGCGCTAGCCCTTTTCCGCGCTGCTCAGTCCATGGCATTGATCCGTGGCCGCGATTTCGCCATCCCTGATGATATCAAAATGCTGGCTGAATCCGTTCTGGCTCATCGTATGATCCTGGTTTCATCCGCAGAAACACAAGAAAAAGGCGCTAAAAGCAAAGTCATTGCGCAGTTGCTTGAAAGCACACCTGTCCCTGGCGCCGCCGCCCGGTAATACCGTAGCGTCAAAATATTAAACACTCGGATAAAATAGCTCTTTTTAAAAAGTAAAGGTGGCAAAATTATGAAGAGGTGGTATGTTTCCTTCATTCTTGTAGCCATTCTTCTTTTAATACTGGCTATTGACAGTGGTTTCATCCTCGTATGGCGTTTTTTTGCCCTTTCTCTGCTTCTACCATTGCTTACCTATACCTGGGCTCGGCTCGGCATTTGGGGCATAGAGAGCCATGTCGCCAATATACCTGATGAGTGTCAGGCAGATAAGTCCTTTGACTATAGTATTACCATTAACAATCGTAGTAGGCTGCCCAAACCTTTGGTTGAAGTACAAGAAGATACTGATGTGCCTGGGCACCAGAGCCTGCGCACATTTGGATTGTCGGCCAGCGGCTTGCGTCAGTGGAATTCCACAGTCTTTTGCAAGCGCCGTGGTCGTTACCGCATAGGTCGTGTCATTGTAACACATTCTGACCCGCTGGGACTTTTCTCCATCAAGCGCACCCTCGGAAAAGAGCAAATCGTCCTGATCTACCCTGCCACCGTGGAATTGCCTTTCTTCTCCCTTTTATCTCATGGTGACGGCAGGCATAGCCTCAGTCGCTGGTCTGGGATTGAAATCGGCACTGATGCCGCACATATACGCGAATATGCAGCAGGCGACAGCTTCAAACACGTTCACTGGCGGAGCACAGCCCATGCCGGGAAACTCATGGTTAAAGTATTTGACCCTGAGCGATTTGCCAGCAGTTCCAAAATGGCTAAAACTATCTGGATTGCAGTCGATATGCATCATCTTCCCCACTATGAAAATAACGGCTATTCAACAGAAGAATCTTGCATTACTATAGCTGCTTCAATTGCCAAGAAGTATATCGAAAAAGGGGCGAGAGTAGGGCTCATTGCGTCCGGTGATCAATCGTACTTTATACCTGTGGGTGCAGGGATTGAACAGCTATGGCATATTCTGAAAGCCCTGGCACTGGTACGTGCCAGAGGCAATGTGCCTGTCGAGTATCTACTGAATACTAATCTAGATCAATTTGGAACAAAATCCACTGTTATTGTTATCACCCCATCCACTGACCTGAAGCTGGTAAATTCTTTCCACCAAATTGTGGGACGTGAACTTATGGCTATTGCCATCGTGGTGGATCCGGTCAGCTTTGGTGGAACTGTCAGCGCAACCCCTCTAGCTCGACGCCTTATCACACATGGTACCACGGTATATCTGGTGAAGAGCAGTGAAAGGCTGGCAACAGCTCTAGATAGTCGCACTTCCAATTTGAAATATAGCGAAAGAGTATTCTGAAATTTAGTTATGAAGAAGAGTTTGGCCAGTATTGGCAACCCATTTCACATGGTGCTGGCAATCAAAGCATCACTGGTAAATTGGAGGTCATGGTTGCCGGGATGGTATGAACTTGCGAGCATATTTATGTTGCTACTTGTCCTCGGCATTGCTGTGGGTTCGATCGAGCAGGCGCAATGGATTAATCCGCAACCATCATTAACCCTGGTGCTGTTTCTGGGAATGATCACGGCGCTGTTGTTGGTCAAGATTAAAATACCAAACACTTTAAAACATGGTATAGCATCGTTTATCGGCATTGCTGTCATGCTCTGGCAAGCAAGTATCTTGCTATATCCTACAATCTCAGTAGTGAAGCTCGAGCAGGTGATCACTGTCTTGTTTTCAGGATTGCAGGATTTGACACTAATAAACCCCGCTGAAGGTACGATCCACTTTGCCACATTTCTCATTGTGTACACTTGGATGATGGGCTACCTGTCTACATGGTTCGTGCTGCGAAGGCAAAACCCCTGGGTTGCCGTAGGCCTAGGTGCTGTTTCTATTCTAGTAAACCTCAGCAACCTACTGGAAAAGGACTATGTCTTCTTCTTCTGGTACCTCCTCGCTGCCATGCTTTTTGTGGGGCAAGTCAGCCTAGTTAAGCGCCATGCCCATTACAAAAAACTGGGCATGAGTTATCATCGAGGCAGCATAGCGATTGTGGTATTTTTGCTTATCTGCTTCAGCATCACCATGACCTCTGTCGTCTGGGCATTACCTGACATTCCAGCACCCCAGGTTACCGCTAAAATCGATAAGCCCTTCAAAAGGGAGATCGAAGGCTTCTTGCGGAATTTACTGAAGCAGGTGTACATCAAAAAGCCTTTTTTGTCAAGCTACTGGCAGGAGTATCTGTTGTTAGGGGATATTCCTGACAGGAGCAATAAGGTTATTTATATTATCACTTCTGAGCGACCGTTCTACTGGCGCACAAGATCGTACGATATCTACAGCGCAAATGGCTGGAGCAGCAGCCCCATTATGAAAAATGGACCGGGTAAAGCAATCCCCGCTGCTGAACCCGAGAAACTTTCCAACCGCTATACATTAACCCATACTATTGTGCCCTACTTGAAGACCGATGTTTTACCGAGCGCAGGAGAATTCATATCATCGAGTATGAAGGCTAGTGTACAAACACTGGTGCCAATCAAATTTATTTTAAACCTCTATCCTTCCTATCAATGGACATATCTTCCTCCAGACGTAGCATCGCTGGAACGAACGTTGAAGGTTGCCCGTACAACAGCAGACGTCTTCGATATCAACTTTATCAAGCAGAATCTCCCCAACGATTTTATTTTCCTAAGTACTAAACATCCCCCATATGATGCCTCTTTCGACTCTGCATCGGCACACCAACAGCGGCCTGCCCTCGTTGAGATAACCAGGAAACTGGAGGGGAGGGGAGAGGTTATCGCTGCGACTGCACCACAACTGCTCGACCCCAACGATCGCTTTACTGTTACCTCTATGCTCTCCTCGGCAACCGCTGCTGACATGAGAAGGGCGGGGCAGAATTATCCTAGCCGCATCACTGATTACTACCTGCAATTACCGTCAGGATTCCCCGAGCGTATTAAGAATCTGGCTAAGACAGTGACCAATGATGCTAAAACACCATACGATAAAGTACTCGCGATCAAGCAATACCTAGTTTCAATACCCTACACCGCAGTAGCTCAAACACCTCCAGAAGGCGTTGATGGTGTCGATTTCTTCCTCCATAGCCTGCAACAGGGAAATTGTATTTACTTCGCTTCAACTAAAGCAGTGATGCTTCGCTCTCTGGGGATACCATCAAGGCTCGTAGTAGGCTACCTTCCTGGTGAAAGGGATGCGAATGCCAGTACCTATACCATTCGAGCCAAAGACTATCATGCTTGGGTAGACGTCTATTTCCCTGGCTATGGTTGGATAGAGTTTGATGCCACGCCTGTCACCGATAGTGCTGAAATCAATATGGTTGACGATTGGTTGGACGCTGAAACCGCCGTATTTGATGAAGGCATCTACGATAGTTCTGAATCTTCGGGACACTCGAGATGGGCAATGATTCTCGCCTTACTCTCCGTCTTTGGACTTCTTCTTTTAATTCTGGTCATTGTTACTGTAGTAGTGCTTGTCTATCGCTGGCTACGCAGCGTTGCCGGGCTTGATACTGTATCAGGAATATATGCCCAAATGTGCTTCTGTGCTTCTCTGCTCGGGAAGGGTCCCAAGCGATGCCAGACCCCCTTCGAGTATAATGCCACTTTGGCTTCCGCGTTTCCCACCCACGCTGATGACATAAACACAATTGTCCAAATGTATGTCCAGAATCGATTCGGACAGAAAAAAATCGACGGCGCTGTACAACAGCACAAACTGCAACAGTCCTGGCATAGTATGCGTGTGGTTTTACTCAAGCGGCTGCTCTTGTTTAGAAAATGACCTGAAGGCTAACACACACGGTTAGTGCAAAGTGATGTCATGTAAAGGATTAGGCTCAGGAATTGTGCAGTTGATCTTGGCAGGCTTGCTTATCACGGCAATATGTTTTTCTTCGCTTTCGATACCCACACGGGTGATTTTGAAATGAGGTTCGATCGCTATCGAAAAGCTGGTTTGGTAATAATTGCAATGAAACCTTGAAGACTAAGGTTTAACCGTTGCGTAGTTGTTTGGAACTTCTGGCACTGGATTTGATTACAACCTCTGCCTACAACCCGCCTGTGAATTGGGAGGGGAAGTGAGGGGGTGTGAAGGGCTCATCACGTTGTCCCGATGCAATCGGGACTCCTCATGATGACAGGGTAGTGAAGGTGGCTTGGAATTTAGGATTTTTGACTTATCCCCGAAAAGTACTAGGACTTAATACGGATAGCCCTCGCCATTTGGCGTAAGCCCATATTACGAGGCAGAATCATACCTATTCCCGATACACAGCCGTCAGCATCGGGTGCATAATAGTTGCAGAAAGTTTTGAGAAACCGTAAACCCAGGCAAAAACAGTACGTTTTGTATAGTGAAAGCAGAAAATGAGGAGGATAGCAATGAACAGCAAGAGTTTGGTAAACCTGATTACCCGGGACAGACAGTTACTGAAGCTATTCAGCGGCATGGTGCTCAGTGTTGTGGTCATGGTCAGCCTGGCAGTTACCGCAGGTATCTGGTATTTATAAGCATTCCTCTCCTTTATATAGAGTCGCCCCCTTCAGCTAAGAGGCGAGACAGGTTCCTGTCTCGCCTCTTAGTTTGTCATCGGCCTGGCATTCTGCTTTGACCACTACTATCTTCCTATATAAAGCAGTACCGACGGGTCATTTACTGTCGAAGGTATCGGCACTACAATGAAAAATAAAAAAAGGATGGAAGGAACAATGAATAGCTGTGGAAAGATCTTTACTCTTATCGGACAGGATAAGGGATTGCTGGCTTTATTTAGCGGACTTATCCTCATCGCTGCCGTCATGCTCAGCCTGGCCATAACAGCAGGCATCATGTATTTATAGTTACTTTTTACGCATCACTTCCTTCAGCCCAGAGGCGAGACAGTTCCTTCCTGTCTCGCCTCTGGGTTTTTAGCGCAGGTTGCTGATTTTGAGCGGCTCGGGGGTGATGAGCGCCGGTCGTCCGCAGGGAGGCAATGTCAGCTTGCGGCAGGAGATATGGCACTGGGCAGTACAGCCGGCGATAGGATAAAAGGTGCCCCCCAGCCCTTTCCTTGAGAACGGCAACGGCATGCCTTCGCAGTGAGGGATGCCCCGGGAATCGCTCTGCCTGGTGGGAAGCTCCTGGCAGGTGGCATAGGTCATGCCCCGGGCCTCAACCAGTGCTCTGAGTTTACGGTGTAAGTCCAACCTTATATCCCGGCGCAGCATATAGCCCTGCCCCGACCAGCTCCGCTCGTACAGGTATTCCTCGCCAAACTTCTGCGCTGCTGCTGGCGAGTAGGCGTTGATAGTATTGAACACTCGATGCCAGGAGCTCTGTCCGGCGCTGAATGCGGTTTGCCCCGCTTTTTTGGACAGGCGTCCCGTGCTGGAGACGACATGTTTGACGCCGGCGGCGGCGAACATATTGGTTAAATCGGCTATCTTGTGCAACCAGCTTTCGCCATAGAGCGCCTGGAACAGGTGGATGAAGAGGGGGTCGAGGCGGATTACGGTGCGCATACCCAGGCGGGCGAGCTTGCTGACGGCAACCAGCCGGGCATAGAAGGGTGGTGCTTTGGGGGAAATCAAGGGCAGGATTTCCGGCGTGCCTTCGATGGTGATGGCGACCAGCTTGGGCTCGTAGCGGGCAAAGCCGGGTAGCTCCAGCAGGAAAGAGGGGTCGCCCTTGGTGGTAATGGCAAAGGAAACCCCGTAGGCCATGAGCAGTTTGACCAGCCTCTTCACCTCGGTTTTCAATTCGGGAATGTCCTGGCAGGGGTCGGAGACATTGGAGATGGAAACAGGAGGGCAGATGCTGAGCTTTTTGAGGTCTTTTTCCACCAGCTCGGGCAGGTTATTGTAAATCATGGTTTCCTCGGCATGGTTGGAGTAGATAGCCTCCCTGGCATAGCAGTAGAGGCACTGGTGGATGCAGTGGCTGGGGCCTGGCGGGGTGACGTTGATAATCCAGCAGTGGAAGCATTTGCGCTGGGTGCTGGAATAAGGGAAATCGTGGAAGGTGGAGCCTTTTTTGGGAATTAGACGTATGTTATGTGTCAACCTCTCACCCCTGCCCCTCTCTTCTGACTCAGGAGAGAGGGGGGAACCTGTTTAAAATCCCTGCTGCTTGTACTTGCGGGTTAGTTTAGTGTAGAAATCTATGGCGTGCTCCAGTTTGGACAGGTGCTCTGCCGATATTTCGCTCTTGCGCTTGCCCGGTATGCCCATCACCAGTGACCGGTCTGGTACTTTGGTATCCGGTGGCACAGTGGAGCCAGCGCCGATGATGCAGTAGTTGCCTATCTCGGTGCCGTCGAGCACGGTGGCGTTGTTGCCGATGATGACGTTGTTGCCGATGCTCTTGCAGTGAATGACGGCAGTATGCCCCACGATGACGTTGTCCCCGATGACCAGCTCCTCCTCGCAGTGTACCACGCAGTTATCCTGGATGCTGGTGTTATTGCCGATTTTGATTCTGGCAATGTCTCCTCTGAGCACGGCGCCGGGCCAGATGCCGGAGTTCTCGCCGATTTCCACGTCGCCGATGATGCAGGCGGTTTCATGGATGAGCGCCGAGGGTGCGATTCGGGGGGTCTTGCCATCGAAGCTTTTGATCATGGTTAGCCCTTACATCCATTGTATTGGCATGCGCTGGAACAACCGGGCGGGCGCTTTGCCACCGTGAGGGGGCAGACTGGTGATGCCGGTTCGCCCTATGGCTCTTCCCTCAGCTTTCGCGGATTCAATGGCGCTTTGACGCCGCGCCAGTTTTTAGCAATCATAAACAGGATGAAGACCACGGAATAGACCACCAGCACCCAGTCTCTATCGAGTATCCAGATGAATATGGGCAGCGTGGGACCGCCGAGTAACAGGGAAAAGAAAATACGAAACAGGATAACCCGGCGATTGATGAGCATGATGATAACGATGACCGCGCAGGCAGCCAGCGTAGCCCAGATGGTCAGCGCGGCAAAAACGCCGATCATGGTGGCGGCTCCCTGACCTCCTCTGAACCCGATGTAGACGGGATAGTTGTGTCCCAGGAAGGCAGCGAAGCCGGCTCCCAGCACCCAGGGCATATCCACGCCCAGCGCCTCGGCGGCAAATACCGCAGCCGCGCCTTTGCCGATGTCCACGGCTCCGACGACGAAGCCCTGCCAGACGCCGATGGCACGCATGGTGCTGGCGGTGCCCACATTGCCGGTGTCAACCTTGCGGATATCAACACCTTTGGTGAGCCGGGCAATGATATAGGCGGTGGGTATGGCCCCCAGCAGATAGCCGATGATTACCGCAGCCAGTCCCAGTAGTATCTCTGGCAACTCTTTACTCTCCCCTTAGCAACTTTTCGGCTCGCAGGGGCCATTATTGGACTCCAGTATCTGCTGGTACTCTTCCAGCGACCGGATGGCCTCAGCCTTATTGTTTTTCCCCAGGGCGTTCAGGGCATTTTCCAGTATGGTGATTTCGCGGGACAGGAATGAGGCAATGTTGCACAGCGAGCCGCAGCAGGTGCCGGCATCGGCGCGCCACAGCAGCGTCTGCTTAATTTCAATCATTTTCTTGATATCGTCAATAGCCTCCTGGGTTCTTGTTGGGTCGCCGAGCTTCTCTCTGGTAGCTTTGACGCTATCGGGGTTGACTATCAGCATCTGTTCCATGATTGCTCCATAGAAGACGGACTGTATATGTTTACTATACCAAATTAGGGAAGGTTTTTTCTAGAGGTGTTTTTAACCCCTCACCCTGTATTCCTCTCCCCTTCGCAAGGGGAGAGGGAAAAAATATTTAGTTTCTTCCAAGAGGGGCGAGCTCCTCTTGGACTCCCTGCTCAAAGGGTGGCTGGCGGTGGATTAATGCCTGAAATGGCGTATGCCGGTGAGCACCATGGCCATGTTGTACTTATCGGCGGTGGCGATGACCTCGTTGTCTTTTACCGAGCCGCCGGTCTGGATAACGGCGGTGATGCCGCCTTTTGCCGCTACTTCCACGGTATCGGGGAAGGGAATCATGGCGTCGGAGGCCAGGACAGCGCCTTTGGCAGCAGCGCCGGCAAGCTTCAATGACAGCTCGGCGCTGATTACCCTGTTGGGCTGCCCGGCGCCCATGCCCAGCATGGCGTTGTCTTTGGCCAGGGCGATGGCATTGGACTTGATGTGCTTAATTGCCTTCCAGGCAAAGAGCATATCACGCAGCTCTTCTTTAGTGGGCTGCCGCTTGGATACGGTCCTGGGCTTAAATTCCTGCTCGGTGTAGTAGTCCTCATCCTGTACCAGAAAGCCGCCGCTGATGAGGCGGATGTCCAGGCGCCTGCTTTTACCTGACGGTGTTTCCAGAGACAGTGATACCAGGCGCAGGTTTTTCTTGCGCTTGAGCAGGTTGAGGGCATCATCGCTGTAACCAGCGGTGATGATAGCATCGTAGTGCATCTTGTCGATTTCGCTGGCCAGCGCCATGTCCATAGGGCGGTTGCAGGCGAGCACGCCGCCGAAGGCGGAAACCGGGTCGCCGGCAAGCGCTCTTTTATAGGCTTCTACCAGGTCGTTGTTACTGCACAGCCCGCAGGGGTTATTGTGCTTGATGATGGCGATGGTGGGGTCGGGATAGTCAATAGCGGTGCTCCAGGCAGCTTCCAGGTCGAGGAAGTTATTGAAAGACAGCTCGGGGCCGCTCAAATGTTTCACCGCGGTCATGCCTGCTGATTTTTGCCCCACCGCCTGCTCGGCATAAAGCGCCGCTTTCTGATGCGGATTCTCGCCGTAGCGGAGGTCGTAGAGCTTGTTCATGGCTATGGTCAGATTGTCGGGGAAGACCTCACCTGTCCTCAAATAC
Organism: Chloroflexota bacterium; assembly: GCA_037443085.1. Lineage (GTDB taxonomy): Bacteria > Chloroflexota > Dehalococcoidia > GIF9 > UBA5629 > JBBIPA01. Next base: position 11,662 of record JBBIPA010000007.1, read on the forward strand.
TGGGCAATGGCGGTATCATACATGGCGACATGCTGGAACGCCTTCTGCGCCAGCCTCTGGCGTTCGGCTAAGTCGACGCTGCCCTGGCGCAGCTTTTCGGCTACCAGAGTATAGTCCTGAGGGTCAACCACTACCAGCACCGCCGGGAAGTTCTTGGCGGCGGCTCTAATCATGGTGGGGCCGCCGATATCGATGTTCTCCAGCGCATCATCCAGGGTGACGTTCTCTTTAGCCACGGTCTGAATGAAGGGATAGAGATTTATTACCACCATATCTATAGGCTGGATTTTATTTTTGGCCAGTTCCTCCATGTGCTGGGGCAGGTTGCGCCTGGCCAGCAGGCCGCCGTGGACAGCGGGATGGAGCGTCTTCACTCTACCATCGAGAATCTCAGGGAAGCCGGTCAGCTCGGAGACGCTGTGCACCTTGATGCCAGCGGACTCCAGGGATTTCTTGGTGCCGCCGGTGCTGTAGATATCGACCTTCAGCTCCTGCAACTGTTTGGCAAACTCCACCAGATGGGCTTTGTCGGAGACACTGAGGATAGCGCGCATAATAATGGTAAACCTCCTTATATAATAGTTATTCGCTTACTTTTGGTTGGCTTGACCACTTTGCCGATGATTCTAGCGCCGGGCAAAGCAGCCCTGACTTTATCTGCCTGCTGCGGCGAGCAGACGATAATCATGCCGATGCCCATATTGAACACCCGGTACATCTCGGCATGGACGATCCTGCCCTGTTTCTGGATAAGGCTGAAGATAGGCGGCACCGTCCAGGCTTTTTTATTGATTTGAGCGCCCAGCCCCGGGGGCAGGATTCGGGGCAGATTGCCTGTAATGCCGCCGCCAGTGATATGCGCCAGGCCTTTGATTCTGGGCATGGCGGGCTTCAGTTGCGGATAGTAGCAGCGGTGTGGCTCCAGTAGTTCTGCGCCCAGGCTGCGCTTCAGTCCGGGATAAATAACTTTGAGTGGCGCAGCGTCTTTGTCTATGCCGAAGACCCGCCGCACCAGCGAGTAGCCATTGGTATGCAGCCCGCTGGAGGGCAAGCCCAGGAGCACGTCGCCGGCAGCTATTTTTCTGCCATCTAAAATTTTATTTCTGTCCACCACGCCGATGATGAACCCCGCCAGGTCATAGTCATCGCCGTGGTACATGCCGGGCATCTCGGCGGTTTCGCCGCCGATAAGAGCACAGCCAGACTGGCGGCAAGCCTGTGCCAGGCCGCTGACGATTTTGGCTACTTTTTGCGGCAACAGCTTGCCCATGGCGATATAGTCCAGAAAAAACAGCGGCTCAGCGCCGCAGCAGAGGATGTCGTTGATACAGTGGTTCACCAGGTCAATGCCTACGGTGTCATGCTTGTTCAGCAGCGCCGCAATCTTAAGCTTGGTGCCCACGCCGTCGACGCTGGAGACCAGGACGGGATTCTTATAGTTCTGGAACTGGAACATGCCGCCGAACAGCCCGATATCGGTCAATACTTCGGGGCGAAAGGTAGAACGGGCATGTTGTTTTATTAGTTCCTTGGCTTTATCGGCAGCGTCGATATCAACACCAGCGGTAGCATATGCACCTTTAGGTTTCGATTTCACTCAAACTCCTTGAAGGCAGAGCTTCCAGTGCCAGCTTGTCCATCTCAAGCTGTATAGGGATGGGATAGTCGCCGGTGAAACAGGCGAGGCAGAATATGTCCCGGGGCAAGCCCACGGATTTAATCAGACCTTCCAAGCTGAGATAACCCAGCGAGTCAGCGCCGATGGCGTTTTTGATTTGTGGTATAGTTTTCTGAGCGGCGATAAGCTCCCACTTGGTGGCCATGTCCACGCCGAAGAAGCAGGGGTGGCGGATGGGGGGAGCGCAGATGCGCATATGCACTTCACGGGCGCCGGCTTTTCTCAGCAGGTTGATTACCCGGGGGGTAGTGGTGCCGCGGACAATGCTATCGTCGATAACCACCAGCCGTTTTCCTGAGATGACTTCAGAGAGGGGATTGAATTTCAGTTGCACGCCGAGGTCCCGCAGTCTCTGGTCTGGCTGGATGAAGGTGCGTCCCACGTAGCGGTTTTTCAGCAAGCCCTCACAGTAGGCAGTGCCCGAGGCATGGGAATAGCCGATGCCAGGTGCGGTAGCCGAGTCGGGGATGCCCATCACGTAATCGGCCTCTACCGGATGCTCTTTCGCCAGTAACTCGCCCATGGTCTGGCGCACCGGATAGAGCAGTTTACCTTCGATAAAGCTGTCAGGTCGGGCGAAGTAGATATATTCGAAGATGCACAGCGCTTTTCTGCAGTTTTTCTCCTTGAAGCTTTTCACTCCCCTGTCGTTGATGACCACTATTTCGCCGGGCTCGATTTCCCTGATGAAATGGGCGCCGATATGGTCCAGGGCACAGGTTTCCGAGGCGAGCGCCCAGCCGCCGTCAACGGTGCCCAGGCACAGTGGACGCACCCCCATGGGGTCGCGCACGCCCACCAGCTCATCATCGGTCATGATGACCAGAGAATAGGCTCCCTGCAGGCGGCGCATGGTCCAGCGTACTTGGGACGCTAAATTTTTCTCCGGTGAGGAGAGGATAAGCTGGGCGATAACTTCGGAATCGGTGGTGCTGGCGAACTTATAGCCGGTATTGGATAGCTCATCGCGGAGCAGCCTGGCATTAATCAGGTTGCCGTTATGACCCAGGGCGATGGACTGAGCATCGTTCTTAATCAGCACCGGCTGGGCATTGCATAGGCTGCTGGAGCCGGTGGTGGAGTAGCGGTTATGGCCGATGGCAATATGGCCGCCAAGCTGACTTAGCTTCTCTTCAGTAAATGCCTGTGCCACCAGGCCCATGCTGGTGTGGACATTGATTTTCTTGCCGTCAGTTGTGGCTATACCGGCGCTTTCCTGTCCCCGATGCTGGAGAGCGAAGAGGGCGAAAAAACTTAATCTGGCAACATCAACACCACGCGCATAAACCCCAAAAATGCCACAGCTTTCGTGCATGGTGATTTCACCCCAAATTATAATGCTTTTGATACCAAACGGTCAATGAGAAGGCTCGTACCAGATTGCCTATCTCTCTGAGTATCCAAGATAGTATAACCTGTCATACCTCTTGAGGATATGACTAAATTCTCATACTCTTCTGGGGCAGCCCTCTTCTGGTATACAGGTAGATAAATGCTGTCAGTGAGGTGACCAATATGGCTATGGCCAGTATCTGCGCCTGCTGCAGCCCCCAGAGAACGATGGTTTCCTGCCGCACAAAGGTGAGCAGGAAACGCCCCAGCGAATACAGGGGAAGATAGCTCAAAAAGAGCAGTCCGTCATGCTTGAAGCGGCGTTCCAACCACAGTAGCACCCCCAGGCTGACCATATTCCACAGTATCTCGTAGACTGGATAAGGATGGGTGGGCACGCCTATCAGGTTCTGCGGTATCAAGCTATTGGGATGCACATAAATAAATGCCCAGGGCAAATCGGTAATGCCACCATAGGCATCACCATTGACAATGCAGCCGAGTCTGCCTATTATTTGCGCCACCAGTAACGCCGGCGTTAACGTATCGAGAAGTCGCCCCATGTGGATATGCCTTCTCCAGGCATAGATAAGACCGGCGGCGCCGCCTCCGACCAGCGCTCCCCAGATAGCCAGTCCACCCTGTTGAAACATCAGTATTTGAACAGGGTTGGCCAGGTAGTACTCTATTCGGTCTATCACGTGGAACAGCCGGGCGCCCAGCAGTCCGCCGAGGATAATCCAAGGAGCCAGGGAATAGATTTCATCGGCAGCGATTCCTCTTTTCGGCGCACGGCGCGCCGCTATCACCACTGCTGCTACCACCGCCACTATAATCGCCACGCTATACCAGCGGAGCTCAAAACCTCCGATGTGGAAGATTACCGGGTCTATGTTAATGACAATGCCATTAAGGCTCTCCATCTGTGTACACCTTATGATTAGTGGCAGCCAGAGCTGTGTTCTGACGCGTCTTTTTTCTCTTTACTGTCATCCTGCTGGGACTGGTTATGCTGGTGGCCATCCAGGCCACTGCCGGCGCCTCAGCCCATACCATGGCCACGCCGCCCCACGAACATGAGCAGAATAAATAGCCCCAGAAATATCCAGATACCATAATTTTGTAGAAATTCAGTCATAATAGTTACTCCTTAGACTCTTATCGTCTCATGGCTTTGCGCAATGCCTGTATCAGCTCATTGACATAATCTTCACCGTGCTGCTCACGGATGGCATCGGTGACGCAGCCTTCGATATGGCATTGCAGTATCAGCAGAGACACCTCGTCAACAGCAGCCGATAGCGCGGTTAACTGCTGAACGATATCGATGCAATAGCGGTCATCGCCAATCATTTTCTGAATGCCTCTCGCCTGGCCTTCGATTTTCCTCATCCGTGCCAGCAGCGAGTCTTTATCCTTGCTGTATTTGTAGTGCCGTATTGCTGTGGCCATGCTGCTGTTTCATTCTCCTTTCGGCATATACATACCATATACTAGCATATAGTATATGCAAGGGGCAAAAATAGAAATGTCATGGTGAGAAGTGCCGACGGGATCGGGGCGACGAAAGCAATCGTTGCACGGGAGCCGAAAGGCGACCATTGCCCGCCACACCATTATAGGGATTGGGGTGTGAGGGGAGTGTGGGGTGAAGGGACTGCCACGCCCCGATTGCGTCGGGGCTCGCAATGACAGCAGGGGTGGTGGGGTCTGGGTTTCGCTATTGGTGTTTTGATATTGTTTGGTGTTTGGAATTTTAGGCTACGTGGCAGTACTTTTGCCCTCAGGTCATGCCACGGCGGTTGCTAAGCCAGTTGATGGCGGTGTCTACGGCTTTTTCCTCGAGGCGGAGGCGGTGGCTGGCTCCGGGGATGATGACCAGCTCTTTTGGCTCTTTGGCCTGCGCGTAGAGCTGGTGAGCGTGCTCCAGGGGAATGGTATCGTCTTTATCGCCATGGATGAGGAGCAGGGGGCGGGGTGAAATCTGGTGGATACAGCGAATCGGGGAAACTGTATGGAAACTCTCCAGCCATCGGTCTATTGAGGCAGGGAAGTCCTTATCCCTGATGACGCCGATGCTGCGGAAATGACCTATTATAGCTTCAGCCTGGCTCCTCGGCATAATACCATCGAAGTTTGCCGGGCAGGCCAGGGTCACCACGCAGGAAATCCGCGGGTTGCTGGCAGCTACATAGACGCTAACCGCAGCGCCGCCACTGGAGCCCAGCAACGCCAGTTCTGACCCACTCACCTCATCGAGGCTGGAGAAGAAACCTATGGCTGCCTTCAAATCCTCAGTCCATGCCAGAAGGTCGAGGTTGCCCTGGCTCCTTCCGGCGCCGCGGAAGTTGAAGATAAAGGTACTGAAGCCGTGTCGGCAGAACTTCTCCGCCAGCAGGGCATAGCCGCGTTCCGCAGGGTTGTATGGTCCCGCCGAGATGCCATGGCAGATAATCAGGGCTGGCCTGGCGCGGTCTATGGTGTCTGGGAAGTACGCCTCCCCGTAGAGAGTAAGATTGTCCGAGGTGAAGGATAGTTCCTTTTTATTCATGACCTTTCATCCCTTCTGTTTGTTCTTGTGGTGGTTATCATCCCTCCCCTGGCTGGAGGGAGTTAGAGGGAGGGGGAACTAACCATATCAAAAACTCCTGGTTGCCGTCGGCGCCGGTGATGGGCGAAGCCACCAGCCCTCGCAACCTGAAGCCGCGGTCTATTGCCCAGATAAGGAAACGTCCGATGACCCTGGCATGGACCAGCGGGTCTTTAATGATGCCGCCTTTGCCCACCTCCTGTTTCTCTGCTTCGAACTGCGGCTTGAGCAGCACGATGATATGCCCGGGTGGTTTGAGGTGTTCTATCACGTTGGGAATGACCTTGGTCACTGAGATAAAGGATACGTCTATCGTTGTCAGATCTGCCTGCTCCGGCAGCGGAAATGGATGGTGGACATTGGTCCTGTCCCTGACCACTACCCTGGGGTCCTGCCGCAGCCGGTAATCGAGCTGACCGTAGCTCACATCGATGGCATATACCCGCTGAGCGCCCCGCTGCAGCAGGCAATCGGTGAAGCCGCCGGTAGAGGCGCCGATATCCAGGGCTATCCATGAGGTCACATCGAGCTGGAACTCGTCCAGCGCATGGGCCAGCTTGATGCCGCCGCGGCTGACATAGGGTGGTTTTTGAGCCAGCTCAATGGCAGCATCCCCGGCTACCATGCTGCCGGCTTTAGTGACCGCCTTTCCGTTTACTTTCACCTCGCCAGCCATGATCAGGGCACGGGCCTGGCTCTTGTTTGCCACCAGCCCGGTGGTCACCAGTAGACTATCCAGACGCTGTTTGGGCATGGTTGGTTCTCACACCGCTCGCAGCACCCGGTTACGTCCTGCGGCTTTGGCGGCATACAGTCCACGGTCGGCGACAGCAATGAGCTTGTCCTTGGAGTCGGTATTATCGGGAAAGGTGGCTACGCCGATGCTGATGGTGATGGTGATAACCTGGCCTTGCTCAATGGTGACAGGTTGGGTGGCCACGCTCTGGCGCAGGCGCTCTGCTACGGTCAAAGCGTCGGAGATGGTCATCTCCGGCAGTATGATGGCGAATTCCTCACCGCCATAGCGGGCGGCATAATCTACTTTGCGGATGCCGTTTCGCAACTGGTCAGCCAGTGCCCGCAGCACCATGTCCCCGCTCTGGTGCCCGTAGGTGTCATTCACTTTCTTGAAATGGTCGATATCCAGCATCAGCAGGGAAAGGGGATGTTTATAGCGCTGAGACCGTTCCAGTTCGGCTTGCAGCAGGCGCTGGAACTCGCGGTGGTTATACAGGCCGGTGAGGCCATCGTGGATAGCCATTTCCTCCAGCGCTGCCTGGTGCTTTTCTATCTGTCCTGCCATGGCATTAAACGTTTTAGCCAGTCCACCGAACTCATCCCGGGAGACAACGGGCACACGGTGAGCCAGGTCTCCCCTGCCGAAATGCTCTGCCCCCTGCTTCAGCAGGCGGATGGGGATAAGCATGGAATAGATAAGCAGGGCAGTGGCAATAGCAGCGATGATTATTCCTGCCACTGAGGCTATAATAGCCAGGTTGAGCATGTCCGCAGTAGCGGCCAGAGCTTTTTCCTCCTGCTCGTGGGCATTCTCAAGGAGAAGGTGATGTAATCGCCCCAGTGAATTCTCCAGCGAGCTTTCCTCTTTGTGAAACGGCTCCATTACTGAGGGCGTTATCTCCGTTCTAGTGGTATCAAGCGTCAGGAGTGCTTCGGCAGCAGTGCGAACCTGTTGCCATTGTCGTCTTGCCTGGAACAGTAATTCTTGCTCCTCTAGCGCTGTAGAACGAATCTGAATCTTGGAGAAAGCCAGCTCGATTTGCTGTGCCAGATTAGCGAAGGTTTTACGTTCTTCCGGGTCACCAAGAAGGAGGTAGTGGTGAACTGGTTTCTCAATATGACTTATCATTGCCTGGACCTCGGCAATGGACTTGAAGTCATAAAGTGATACGTCCACCACCTTGTGCAGGGCATTATTTATCGGCTGGACAAGATAAAGCGAGCTCGCTGCTCCGGCTATGAGCAGCAATAGCAGCAGCGCCATGGCTATGATGAGCTTGGCCTGGAACGAAGTCCCTGGAAAATAGGGCAGTTTCATCTTGGTTCTCCGTTCTCATTGTATCAAATGCTGGTAATAACAAGCTATGCAACAATTGGGACAGATGCAACATGCGAGATTGCCATTCGCACCCTCACCCTGCCTCCGGCTTCACTGGAGTTAGAGGCAATGGGTTGCCCTCTTCAGGCGGGGCAACCATAACACGGATATCAGCGCTGTCAGGGACGTAATGGCGCAGATTAAGAATGCCTGCTGGTAGCTGCCAGAAAGGTCGAACAGATAGCCGGTTATGGTTGGGCCGAACAGGCCGCCGAGGCAGAAACAGAAGCTGAATACACCAACGATGATGCCAAGTGCCTTCAAACCGAATAGCTCCGCCGCTGTCAGCATTTGCAGGGAGGACATTCCCCCCCAGGCAAAACCAAAGGCGATACTGAAGATATAGAGCGCCGGGAGGCTATCGGCGAACTCCAGCCATGTCAGGGAAAAAAGTAGCAGGATGAGACTGCCCAAAAGCGACGATTTGGCGCGGATTCTATCGCTGGCGCCGCCGGTGATTATTCTGCCGATGACGCTGGAGGCGCCAATGATGGCGATAATGCCGGCAGCATCAAGGAGAGAAATTCCCAGTCCGGTGGCATACGGTACTATATGTACCATGATGGTGGGCTGGTTATAGCCGAAAAGAAAATAAATAACGCATACCAGCCAGAATTGGTGGGTGCGGATTGCCTGCTGGAAAGTAAAATCCCGGGATGGCGGCATTGATGCTGGCCCGGTAATTATTTCGCCGTAGGGTGCCAGGCCAATTTGCCTGGGGTCACGCTTGAGAAACTGTGCCGGTACCACAATGGCCACCAGGGCTATGATGCTGATAGAGATGTAGGCGGCACGCCAGCCATAAGCCTGGATTAGCTGGCTGATTACCGGGGAGAGAATTATGGAGCCAATGCCCATGCCCGAGGCGACAATGCCGGTCATCAGCCCGCGCCTTTTCACAAACCACCTGGCGATGGTGGATATCATCGGTGCCCACAAACCGCCGATGCCGATGGCCAGCACCAAGCCCCAGATGAGGTAGACCTGCCATAGGGCATGGGCCAGTGACATCAGTAAATATCCCACGCCGAAGCAGACACCGCATAAGATGGTTATTGCTTTGGGACCCACCCGGTCGCTCAATCTGCCGGTGATAATGCCCACGAATCCCGACAAAAAAGTGCTCAAGGCGAAGGCGACGGAGGTCATTGCTCTGGTCCAGCCAAACTCGTTGAGCAGCGAATCAAAGAAGAGGCCGTAGCTGTAGCAAGTTCCCCATCCCGCCATCGCTATAATGAAGGAAGCTGCCACCACCACATAACCATAGAAGAATCCCGGCTTTTTGTTCACAGTTGATATGCTCGCAGTAGCTTATCCATCCTTCTCGTCATGGCGAGACCCGATGAAACCAGGGTGGCAATTTCAGGAGCACCCTCTACAGCTTGACTAAATTAGCCGAGTAGACATCGTCCAGGGCCAGGATTTCCTGTATTTGTTTCTCCTTCAGTGCCTCGTCCAGCGCCAGAATCATCAGCGCCTTGCCTCTAGGTTGCAGCCGCGCCAGTTGCATGGAGCTGATGTTAATGTCTGCCTTGCCGGTGATATTGCCCACGGCGCCGATAAGTCCGGGACGGTCACGGTGGTCGCAGAACAGGAAGTAGCCATCGGTGGGGATGATGTCCACCCAGAAGTCGTTGACCTTCACCACATGGGTTTCATTGCGCAGCACGGTGCCGGCGACGGTGATATTGCCGGTACTGGTGGTAACATCTAAGGTAATTAAGCTGGCATAATTTTCGCAGGTGGCTTCGGTTTGCTCGACAATCTTGATGCCGCGGCGGTTGGCGATGATGGTAGCGTTGACCATGTTGATTCTCTCTTCGCTCATCTTTTCCAGCAATCCGCCGATGATGGCCGCTTTCAGTACGCTGCTGTCACAACTGGCGATTTCGCCGGCATAGACCACCTGCAGGCTCTTTATCTGACCTTCCATGAGCTGACCGGCCAGCTTGCCCAGGGTGGAAGCTACCTGTATGTAGGGGGACAGCACCGCGAGCACTTCAGGCGGGATTTGCGGGAGGTTGACTGAATACCTGGCAGGCTGCCCGTGTAATATCGCCAGCACCTGCTCGGCGGCATCCAGCGCCACGCCGACCTGTGCCTCGGAAGTGGAAGCGCCCAGGTGCGGGGTCACGATGATTTTATCGCTCTTGAGCAGTATATTGTCGGTGGTCGGCTCCTTGGTAAAAACGTCAACGGCAGCGCCGGCCAGCTTGCCCTCTTCTACCGCCTGGTACAGTGCTTCTTCATCAATGAGGCCGCCGCGGGCGCAGTTGATGATGTGCGCCGTCGGCTTTACCGTAGCCAGCTCTTTAGCGCCAATCATGCCTTTGGTATTCTGCGTCAAGGGCAGGTGCAGGGTGATATAGTCTGACTCCTTGAGCAGTTGTTTCAGGGGAACCAGGTCGATGCCCAGGTTGCGGGCATAGTCAGCGGAGACGAAGGGGTCGTAGCCCAGCATACGCATCTTGAAGGCTTGCGAGCGCCTTGCCACCTCTGAACCGACATTGCCCAGGCCGATGATGCCCAGGGTTTTGTTCTTCAGCTCGTTGCCGATGAAGGCGCTGCGCTGCCAGGCACCGCCCTTGAGCTTGGCGTTGGCCTGGGGGATGTGGCGGGCGAGCGCCAGCATCATGGCCATGGTATGCTCCGCCGCAGCGATGGTATTGCCCGTAGGGGCATTGACCACCACGATGCCTTTCTGGGTGGCGGCATTGACATCAATATTGTCCAGTCCCACGCCAGCGCGCGCTATCGCCTGGAGCTTGGTGCCAGCCTCGATGATTTCCTTGGTTACCTGGGTTTCGCTGCGCACCACGATGGCTTCGTAGTTGCCGATGATGCCCTTCAGCTCATCAGGCTTTAAACCGGTTTTGACATCAACCTTTACTTTGGCTTGCAGTGCTTCGATGCCAGCTTTGTCGATCGGGTCAGCTACTAACACTTTCATGGGAATTACCTCCATCGGCAGTATTTAACTTAAAATCAACTTCTCACCCTGTGTCTCTCTCCGTCCGCCATTGGCGGAGCAAAACTCAATTACACCTTCGCCTTGGGCCAGGCCTTGCTCAGGGCTTCCAGGATTTCCTTCATATCCTTTTCCGTAATCATGCCCAGATGGCCGATGCGGAAAATCTTTCCTTTCAGGTCGCCCTGTCCACCGGCGATGACCACCTTATGCTCATCTCGCAGTATCTGGCGCAACTTGGGCACGTCTACCTTGCCGGCAGCTTTCACCGCGGTGACCGTGTTCGAGGCGTATTTCTCATCGGGCAGGAGTTCAAATCCCATAGCCTTCATGCCATCACGCGCCATCCTGGCTATCTTGGCGTGGCGGGCGAAGACATTGGGCAGTCCCTCTGCCAGTATCATGTCCAGCGAGACGCCGAGGCCGTAGAGAATGGACACTGCCGGCGTCCATGGTGTCTGCCCGTCCGCCAGGAACTTCTTGGCTTTGCTGAAGTCCCAGTAGTAGCGGGGCATTTTAGCCTCAGCATGTGCTTTCCATGCCTTTTCGCTGATGCTGACAAAGGTCAGGCCGGGCGGCACCATCCAGCCTTTCTGCGAGCCGGTGACCGCCACATCCAGATTCCAGTTGTCCACCTGCAGGTCAATAGAGCTCAGCGAGCTGATGGCATCAACCATGAGCAGCTTGTCAAACTCCTTGACCGCAGCGCTGATTGCCGCCAGGTCACTGGTAACGCCGGTGGAGGTCTCATTGTGAGTTACCAGCACTGCTTTTATGGCGGGGTCAGCTTTCAATGCCTGGCGTATGGCATCGGGGTCTGCCGGCTTGCCCATTTCGAACTTAAGCCGGATAACATTGGCTCCAAAAGTCTGGGCTATTTCGGCAAAGCGGTCGCCGAAAACGCCGTTGGATGCGGAGAGGATTTTATCTCCCGGTGACAGCACGTTGACAATGGCGGCCTCCAGGCCGCCGGTACCCGAGCCGGTGAGTATCAATACCTCATTCTTGGTCTGAAAGATGGTCTGCAGCTTGGCAGTGACGGTTTTGATGAGTTCCTGGAACTCCTTGCCTCGGTGGTCGACCATCTGTTTGCCCAGTGCTTTCAGCACTTCCGGCGGGCAGGGGGTTGGGCCGGGTACTCGCAGTTGCATTTCTAGCCTCCGTATTTCGTATTGCGCAAGGCGGCGCTGGCGAGTTTTTATTATACTATGTTGGCGGATTTTTAGCATTTTTTCACTACGTCATCGCGAGCGCAGCGTGGCGATCTCTGCGCATTGCCATTGAACACTACACTGTCATTCTGGCGCAGCGTGGCGACCCCTTCACTGCTCATCACACGACTCCTCCCTTGTACCA
>JBBIPA010000007.1:23711-63129 GCA_037443085.1 Chloroflexota bacterium
GGGGGAGTGTTGGGGGGCATAGAGAAGAGATTTCTACGTGTCACCTGTCCACAGGTGACCGTGATGCCAGAACCTGCTTTGCCTGTGCTACGTCTCGGGCGATCTGAGCTTTAAGCTCTTCGGCGGAGTGGAACTTTTTCTCGCCTCTTAGCCTGTCGATGAACTCGATTCTGAGCTTTTTGCCGGGTAACTGTGCCTTGTGGTTGATGATATAGGTTTCGATGAGGCGCTTGCCGCCGCCGAAGGTGGGGCGTACGCCGATGTTGGTTACCGCGGGCAGTGGCTTATTATCGGTATAGGCACGGGTCACGTAAACGCCGTCCCCAGGTGCTGCCTGGTCGGGACGTATCTCCAGGTTGGCGGTAGGAAAGCCCAGCTCCCTACCCCTCTGGTCGCCCGGCACCACCACTCCGCTGATGCTGAAGGAGCGCCCCAGCAGCCTGTTAGCTTTTTTGATATTTCCCTGTGCTAGAAGCTGGCGAATCAGGCTGCTGCTGACCACTTCGCCATCGACGACCCTCGGCGGTACCACCTCCACGCTGAAGCCCAGCTTCTGTCCCACTGAGCGGAGCTGCTGGGCAGTGCCCTGCCGGTCCTTGCCCAGAGCAAAATCAGGCCCGATGACCAGCCCGCGCAGTTTCAGATGCTTCTGGAGCAGTTGCACGAACTCTTCGGCGCTGAGCTGCCGCAGCTCCGGGGTGAAGCTCAACGCCACCACGATGTCTATACCCAGGCTTTTGATTCGCTCTATTCTATTATCTATGTCGTCCAGCCAGGGTAGCTGTCTTGTGGCGGCAAGCACGGTTTCCGGGTGGGATTTGAAGGTGATAACGCCGCTGAGCCAGCTATTCTTTCGAGCTTTGTCGGTTAAACAGGTCAACAGGCTTTGATGCCCCAGGTGGACGCCATCGAAGACGCCGATGGTGAACACCGTTTCCTTTTTTGGTTTGATTCTGGCTAGCTCTGGTGCAATGTTCATAACTTTTGGTGCTGGCGGTGTAGCTGTAGATTACTTCCCGGTGCCTGCTGGAGTTACCGCCAGGCTGCGGCCCACGGCAGCGGCTACCGGCGCTAGTTGTGTCATGAGCATGTTAAAATTGTCAAAGGTCAGCGATTGCGGCCCGTCTTTGAGCGCCGTGTCCGGTGTGGGGTGAACCTCCACCATGATACCGTCAGCGCCGGCGGCGATCGCCGCCAGAGCCAGCGGGATGATTAGGTACCACTTGCCGGTGCCGTGACTGGGGTCGGCGATGATGGGCAAATGGCTCACCTTCTCAATGATAGGTATGGCGCTGACATCCATGGTATTGCGGGTATAAGTTTCAAAAGTCCTGATGCCACGCTCGCATAGCATCAGGTTGCTATTGCCCAGTGCTAAAATGTATTCAGCTGCCAGCAGCCATTCCTGAATGGTAGCCGATAGCCCGCGCTTCAGCATCACTGGCTTGCCGGCTTCGCTCACTGCCTCCAGCAGGGTGAAGTTCTGCATATTGCGGGTGCCTATTTGCAGGATATCGGCATAGCTCGCCACCATGTCCACGTCCTGTGCTGACATGACTTCGGTTATCACCAGTAATCCTGTCTCTCTGGCGGCCTGCGATAGCAGCCTGAGCCCTTTAACGCCCAGTCCGCGGAAGTGATAAGGGGAAGTGCTGGGCTTGAAAGCTCCGCCGCGCAATATGGTGGCTCCGGCGGCTTTAACCGCCCTTGCCGTGGCCATCAGTTGCTCCTCGCTCTCTACGGCGCAGGGACCTGCCATGACCACGATTTCCCTGCCGCCGATGGCGACTCCGCCGACATTGATAATGGTATCCTGGGGATGAAACTCACGGCTGGCAAGCTTGTAGGGTTTGCTGACCCGGATGACCTCGTCGACCCCGTGCATGGTTTCCAGGGTCTCTTTTAATTCGGGGAAGATTTGGCCGATGACCCCGATGATAGTGTGCTGCACGCCCTGAGAGAGATGGGGCTTCAAGCCGTAAGATTCGATGCGCCGGGTAACCTCGGCGACGTCCTTATCGCTGGCACCGACTTTCATGACCACAATCATGCCTTGTTACTACCTGTTTCTGTTCTCAGCACCTCGGCTCCCTTGAGGTATATGTGAACCAGTTCCTCAATAGTTTTCTCAGTGTTCACCAGCATCATGATTCTCAGGCATCTGGGCAGGCTGCCGGGCACGTTCATCTCATGCCCGCAGAGACGGGCAGTGTGCACCCAGCCCAGCTCCCGCGCTGCCACCGCCGGAAACTCAGCATTAAGGTCGGTGGTGGTGGTGAACCAGATACCGGCGATGTCAGCCACATCCACGTTGTTAGCCTGCACCATCTGCTGCAGCAGCTCTTTGCTGGCAGCTACGATGGATTGTCTGGTGTTGGTTTCTACGGTGATTGCTCCGCGTATACCACGGCACCTCACTATGCATCATCCCCCTTGGAAAAAGTAGACTATAAGACTACTCTATTTGGAGCGCAATCGTCAAGAAAACAACGGCAGCAGCACACTTCACCCAAAAACGTAGGGGCGATTCATGAATCGCCCCTATTATCTATCCTGTCAGCTAAGCACATTGTCCACCTTGAATGGCACTTCTTCAGCCATGAGGTCGAAGTGCTTATCGGCGTGAAGCAGTGTAAGGTCGTGGAGCAGGGCGGTGGCACCAATGATAATATCGATGTGGGGGATAGTTATTCCTTTGCGGCGCAATTCAAAGGCGATTCGGGCTGCCTCTTCCCATTCCTTTTTCCCCAGAGGTATCTGGTGAAGAGCTTCCAATCGACCCTTCAAGCGGTGAAACTCTTCTCTGGACCTGACGCCGCCAAGAAGTTCCATCGGAATTATGGGAATGATAGCTACTTTGTTTTCCGTCAGCAGTGTTTCTATTTTGTCTCTGACAGAGGGATCAGGTGCTTTCTTTAGGGCCAAAATCCAGGCAGAAGTATCTACCAGTACCAGTTTAGCGGTCACTGCGTCGCCTCTCCAGTTCTTTTAGCGATAGCTCCAGGTCAAAGGTGCCCAGTTCTTTTTTGAAAGCCTCAATGTTTTTGCGGTGTACCAGTTCTCGAAGCCCAGCTTCAATAGCTTCCTTTTTGGTCTTTGCCTTTGAGACTTTCATCGCCTCCTTGAGCAGATCGTCATTGACTATTACTGTAGTCTTCATTGCCATATCCTCAATACATATTTATAATATGGCTAGATGATACGGCTTGCTGGTATGTAATGTCAAGTCAAAGAAACGACATCGTTACACTTTACCCAAAAAGCAAGGGGCGATTCACAAATCGCCCCTTGCAAATTTCCACAACAATAAAGGCTTACTGGTCGCAGCGTAGCTCTTTTATATCCGCACCACTACCGTTGCTTCCGTCTCCGAAACCTGCTGCCCCTGTACCGATGTGCCCGGCAGGGTGAGCAGGTAGCGCTGGTAGCCATCTCTGTTGCAGATGCTGATGGTGTTCTCCGGAGTCACGGTTAAGAAAAAGGCCCCGCTATCGGTCCACTCGCCCAGCAATTTATCCGCTGCGGACATGCTGATGCCGTGGGAACCGTCACGGATAGCCCTGATGCTGATGGTAATGCATACCTCGCGGTATTTTTTGTCCATGCCCGGACATTATAGCAGAGTGACGGAAGTCATATTTTTAGGGCATACGCTCTATGATATAATTATGCCACTTTGAAAAGGGGGGTGTTCGATGCGAGTTAAGGATGTTATGACCTGGAATGTGGTAACGGTGTCCAGCGATATGCCCATCATGGAAGCCAAGAAGATCATGGAGGCACATGATGTCCGCCGCCTGCCGGTGGTGGACAAGGGGAAACTGGTGGGCATGGTATCCAAGGACCGTATAGAGCGGGTAGGCCCCTCGCCGGCTACCAGCCTCAGCGTCTGGGAGATAAACTACCTGCTGGCCAAGATGACGGTCAAGGAGGTGATGCGGAAGGATGCGGTTACGGTGACACCTGATACGTCAGCGGAGGCGGCAGTATCCCTGGCTCAGAATAAACAGGTGGGTGCACTGGTGGTGGTGGAGAATAGCAAGGTGATAGGCATTGTGACCACCAATGATTTCTTCTATAAGATACTAAATCCCATGCTGGGAATAGGCAGACCCGGGGTGCGGCTTACCATTGCCAAGTGTGCCAATGCCAAATGTATTAAAGAGGTTATGGAGTGCATAGCGAAATATCCTGCCAAGATTGTGGCTGTCCATAATGAGCCGCCGGCAGATGGCAAAGAAGCCGATTTTTATATTCACCTCGACACTGAGAAGGCTGACCAGATTATCAAAGACCTCCAGGCCAAAGGTTTTGTTGTTGAGGTGAGGGAGAGATAGCCAACTTTATAGAATTGTTGCGGTTTGTTACCGGGAGATATTTACTATGGAGCTGGTTGACAAGATGCTGGCGGGCGACGTGCTGTCCCTGGCGCGATTAATCTCGACTGTAGAGCGGGATAATGAAGAAGTACCTGCCATTATGAAGCTGGTCTATGCCCATCCGGGCAAGGCGTACTGCGTGGGCATCACCGGTCCCGCCGGCGCTGGCAAGAGCACCATCGTGGATAAGCTGACCGCGGTGATACGGCAGCATGGTTTGACCGTGGGCATAGTCTGCGCCGACCCCAGCAGTCCGTTCAGCGGCGGCGCCGTCCTCGGCGACAGGATACGGATGCAGCAGCATTACCTTGATGACGGCGTGTTCATCCGCAGCATGGCCACCCGGGGCAGCCAGGGCGGATTGCCCCGTAACACCAGCAATGTGATAAGACTGCTCAGCGCCTTCGGCAAGGACTTTGTCCTGGTGGAGACGGTAGGGGTGGGGCAGACCGAGCTGGACATCATGCAAAATACCGATACCACCGTGGTTATTCTCACTCCTGAAGCAGGTGATACCATCCAGACCATGAAGGCGGGCTTGCTGGAGATTGCCGATATCTTTGTGGTCAATAAGGCTGACCGCCCCGGCGCTGATAATTTGATAGCAGAGCTGAGGAGCATGCTGGAGATGCATGCCGCTAACACTTTCTGGCAGGTGCCGGTGCTGGCGACTGAGGCGGTGAACAATGTGGGCATCAAGGAGTTGTATGAGCAGATTGCCCGCCATCGCAAAACTCTGGAGGAGACCGGACTGCTGACAAAGAGGCGACAGGAGCAGCGGCGGCATGAGTTCCTGGAAGCGGTGGAGGCGCGTATCGGCGAGGAGCTTTCCCGTCTGGTGCAGCAGGACAAAGAGCTGAGCAATTATATGGCAAAGGTGGAGGCGGCGGAGATAGCCCCCGTTTCCGCGGCTGACGAAGTATTGCGGTCAGGCAAGCTAATGGATAGCTGGACGCGGCAGCTGGCTAAAGGTCGCTCCAAAAAGCCGGGTTAGAGCAAAGTAGCTCTGGTTTATTGACCAACTATTTTACCTCAAAGTAGCTGCGGTCGAAGAGGAAGCGGTTAAACAGTATTCTGACGGCGCTGGTCCGGGGTGATTTAAGGTCTCTGCCCAGATTAGCGGTGAGGCGGCGGATGATGATGGCGACAACCGTCGCCGTCAGTGACAGCGTCAATTCCATAGGCTGGTTCACCAGCCAGGAGATTAGCGGCGCCACGGCAAAGCCGGCCAGCATGCCCGCCGGCAGACTATTGCTCACCGGCCCGCCGAACTTCAGCTTCTCGCTTATTGTTTGTCCCTTGATCATAAACCGTGGAATGGTCCTCACCAGGAAGCCGATGGCAAAGCAGGTGAGACAGCCACCCATAACCCAGAATGTGCTGTTGCCCAGGAAAGAAGTGATGGTGACCAGCATGCCAGCGCTGGTGGTGTTGCCCTTTTCCCCGTTGAATTTCTGGAATACCGGCCACATCTGCCCGATGACGGCGGCAACTCCAGCCGCAGCGATGACGGCTAGTCTGAAATCAAGGACGAAGCCGATGACAATGGGGATGACGCCCTTTAACAAGTCAACGGCAATCCCTGACATGCCCTCCCGCCGCCCTACCTTGCGCCAGGTGGTAATATGGAAGTCTTCCCCCGGTGCAATACGAAAGCCCCGGGCACGGCTGAGCAGCATCATATAGGGGAAGGAGCCGAGCAGGTAGGCGCCGATGACTAAAGCGATGTCACCCATAAGGTCGGACATGGTGTATTAGTTTAGCAGAGAGAGGGAAACTGTCAAAACCCGGGCAGACACCCAATTCCTGATTACAATCCATTACCGAAACTTTAAGTTCTGTCCCGGCAAGCGCTCTTGGTCAGCTCGTTGGAGCTTTAGCCAAAATTAACTAGCGCATTGTCTTTCCGGGCATCCTGATTGTTCTTAGGTTAAAGGTAACCGCGCGCCTCTCTCAAAAATTCATCGCTGGGACGCTCCAGGATAAATGAACTCACAAAGTCAACAAATGGTTTCAGAAAGGGATAGTTGTCATACTTCGCCCATGGCGGTTTGGTATAGGGGGGAGGTGCTTCCATAACTGACTTTCGCCAATCATCAAAGTTATCGTACCATAGCTCTACTAATCGGTCCCAGGCGTGGAGGATGGTTTCTGGAGACGGCCTTTTCACCGGCGCCCATGTTCCCGGCAGTGCTATCGGCTCCTTAATGACGCGGTAGCTGAAGAACCGGTACAGCCCGGGTTGCCTCATGACCTCTCTGGCATGGGTATTAAGGAACCAGTCCTCTCCTTTCTCACCGGAAACCCCGTCAGGGTATTTAATTAGGATGTACCAGCGCAGCACATTCTTCTCATGGGGTTGCAGCTCAGAGCCCAGGAAGTCCTCCGTGGGCTGAGCAGGGACAAAGCAGGTAGCCACTTTCGGCCAGACTGGCGGAACGGTGAAAGATAAGGTACCTTTAGGGCCGGGTTCTGGCAATTCTCGCCACCATCCCTCAGTGACCCGCCAGTTGTAAAAGCCGTAAGCCTGGGCATCTGGCGGCGCCGGGACGGGAAGAAAACTCTCATGGCGAGTCAGCCATGGCCCGTAGCGTCGCACTATCTCGGGTGCATGGTTCTTGAAATACCACCTCTCCATGGCGGCAATATGGCTAATGGGTATATCGTGCATCACGATGCTCTTAATCATGACAATTCTCCTCCGATGAGCTTTGATAGTTCTGCTTGAAGAACCACGGCTGCTTACTTGCTGTTGTGCTCTCTGGCGTAGAGGCCGGGTAAAAGGTCTGCCAGATACCCCATTTCAGAAAGACAATGCTCCATATGCCCTCTGCCTATTGTCTCGGTACCCTTATAAATCCAGAATCGGCTTCGTATCTCGCAACCATATTCAGTATCACGGACAAAATGGATTACGCGCCCATCCGGCGTGTTATCAGGGAGGAAGCCCTCGCCACAAATGACAGCACCAACATTGGCCTCTTTGAAACGAGAGGTATCGAAGAATTTAGCCGGGTCATCGAATTTAACGGTGAACTTCAGTACTTCTCCTGCCAGCCATTCTTCGCCATAATGGCTGGCACCGACATAGTGCCCCGGACTCCAGTTATCATCCCATTCAAAACGCAGGTGAGCTCTGGGGTCCCATTGCTTATACGTTTCAGTGTCTTTGAGATAATGCCCGAAAAACCATTCAACCATTCTGCCCTTACAAGCGGGCATCCGTATTAGAGTTGCTACGTGCATTTGCCCATTTGGCAGGCGGAAATATCCGGTTTCCAGGGGCAGGTATCCGGGTTCCAATAGCTGATTAACTTCTGCTAATAGCATGGATTTCCTTTCTTTTATGCTACGTCAACGTTCTGCTGTAGGCATAAGGCAAAATAGCTCGGCGGGAGATACTCTGATACTATTTAATGTCCTAATAATAACATGAGTGTAGTCGCTTGTCACCAGTCTTTCTGGGCTATTTAACCTTTTTCAGTTTCACTTTAACCAGCACCTCAAGGCTGAAGGAGATGGGGTCGCATTCGGAGTAGCGCATTTCCATCAGTGAGTTGAAGTTGACGCCCTTACCCCGGGCGATTGGTTGCCCCTTTGCCCAGTGGCCTGCCGTGCCCATGATGGTCAAAGTCTGTGGATGCTGACCTTTCCTGACCTCCAGCCTGCCGTGCACCTTATTCCCTCGGCTGGATTCCACCTCGATGAAATCGCCCGGCTTCAGCCCTTTCTTCCTGGCAGTCTCAGTGCTCAAGGCAATATT
This sequence comes from Chloroflexota bacterium, assembly GCA_037443085.1. Taxonomy (GTDB): domain Bacteria; phylum Chloroflexota; class Dehalococcoidia; order GIF9; family UBA5629; genus JBBIPA01. Next base: position 31,854 of record JBBIPA010000007.1, read on the forward strand.
ATAAGTATAAGGGTTCATGGCGCTGGCTTCGTCAATCCAGGGCTGTTCCATGGTGACCGAGCCTACATGGGTGGGTTCACGGTAACAGAAAGCATATAAGTCATAATCGGGGTCGGTAACTTTATGCGGGGCGCAGGGAAACCAGTCCGGCAAGGGGCTGTACTGCTGCCAGTCCATTTCGATACCAAGCTCCTGGGAAATAGCTTTGACATTCCTGCCGTGGTCGATCATGAACTCCCAGTAGACCTGCGACCTGATGTCTTTGAACGGCCGCCAGTACTGCTCCTCAACTTTCTTGGGCCAGGATATAAAGCCATGCTTCTTGAACCATTCCCAGCCATGCTCGTCCCCGAAGTGCTGCCTGGCGACCCGGTCGCACAAATCTTCCCAGACTATCTTCTTTCCATGCGGTAGCTGAAGCTCTTCAGGCAAGCATAAAAAACCATTATAGTATCCTATCACCTTCTCGTACATACCCATCCTGTATAGCAGGTCGTCAATCACCTGCGCGGCATGCCTGCGCTGATACTGCGGTTCCACCACCTTCTGGGTGATGTGAAAACACCATGGCTCGTCCAGCACTGGAGGCTGGTTGTGATACATATGCTGTATACCCGACCAGTCGGTATATTCCAGGTAGCTGGCATCGGGCAAAACGATATCGGCAAAACCCTCATTGAACTCGTTGGGAAAGATATCTATATCTACTATGAACGGAACCGTTTTTAAAAATGCCGCTTTGTCCCTGGGATTGGCGGAGTTGAATACTCCATTAGTACAGAAATTGAGGATGACGTCTATTTGGGAGCTTATCCTTGCTTTGCGCAGCAGTTCCTCGCGGTCGGCTCCACCCCACAGGGGCACTTCCAGCGCAGAAGTAAAAAGCTCAATCAAATCATGATGTGGATATTCCGGCGGCACCACTGGCCAGAGCCTGTTTTCAGGGAAAAGCCATTTGCCGCCAACACTCACAAATCCGTCGGCATCAGGCACAACCTCCAGGTGGGGCAGTCCGCTACCAGGATAACCGTGGCATTCCACCGAGACCGACTGCATGCCGCCAGGTACATTGGCTGCGCCCAGCACATGCACCAGCAAGTCCAGGGCAAATGTATTCTGAGTGCCATTGCCGTGGGTTACGGCGGCTCGGATGTGCTGTATGGCTACTGGCCTGTAGGGTAACTGCTTGCCATCAATAGTGATGGTAGCTCCCACCATGGCTGCTTCGGCGAACTCTTTCGCAATCCGGCGGATGGCATTTGCGGAAACGCCGCTAATTTCGGCTACTTTTTCCGGGGTGTATTTCTTGAAGTGCTCTTTAAGAAGCTGCCAGGCGGGACGGCATTTCAGCCCATTGACCTTGTGCGTCTCATCCAGGTCAAAATCACTGATTGATGGATCGTTAAATACCTTTGCTTTCGAATCTTTTACATCCCATACCAGCGGCTTGTGGGTGGTTTTGTCCCGGAGATAATGTCCGTCCTCACCCACTAGGTAAGAGGCATTTGTCTTTTTCTTCAAATATTCGGCATCATAAATGCCCAGCTCATTGACGATAACATTGAGCAAACCCAGCGCCACAGCAGCATCCGTGCCCGGTAACAGTGGAACCCATTCATCTGCCTTGGAGGCAGCTATGTTGCAGACCGGATCGAACACCACCAGTTTCATACCGCGTTCACGTGCTTCGGCTGCCAGCCGGTTGGCATACTGCATGAAACCACCTTCGCCAAAATTAGTACCCCACTGTAATACATAGTTGCAGTATTTCCAGTCGGGCTGCGTCACAAAAGCTGCATAATTTACCGCGTTGATGAAATGCCCGGCGTTTCCGCAATGCGAGCCGCCACTAATGATAGGCAGCGGGCTGCCTTTTTTCGTGCTTAGCGCCATCATGAGCTTTGCCAGGAAGAGTGGAACGATCATGGTAGAGGAACTGATGCCAATTTGCAGCATTATTTTAGAGGGGTCTTCCTCCATGACTTTTTTAAGCCTGCCAGCAATTTCCTCCAGCGCTTCATCCCAGGTGATTTCCTGCCATTTTGGGTCAACGCCGATGCCCTTTTCCGGGTTTGTCCTCTTCAACGGTGCATTCAAGCGGTTGGGGTCATAGAGCAACTGCACTCCCGCCAGTCCCTTGGGGCAGAGTCCCCCGCGGGAGCCGATGGCAGAATCAGGGTTTCCCTCCAGCTTTACCACCACGCCATTAACGCGGTGCGCCAGTATTCCGCATTCTGCCTGGCAGCGATGGCACTGGGTAGGAATCCAGACATCATCATATATTTCTATTTTTTTGTTCTTCGTCTTTTCCCCTTTCATTTTTACCATTACTCTCTCACCGCTAGCAGTGGATTATATAAGCCGACTTTCATGACGCAGTAAGTAAATGCCAGTCCACCTAGAACCTCACTTACCAGCATCACCACTGTAAGCGATAATGACGGCAAGCTGCTATTAAAGTAGCATATTAATATTATAATTAGTGGCAGAACCAGCCCAATCACAAATGTCCCTATAAAAAACATAGGAGCAATATAGCCACGAATTAATTTCTTCACCGATTCTCGTGCAGTGGAACCCTTGTAAGTCTCAGTCCAGAGATGCAGGGTTGTGATTACCAAGATGCCTATCGTCAGGACCGAAGTACCTGCCACCGCAACTTGAATATTAGCAGATCCCCTATCAACAACCAGCAGCATAGCCAAACCAAGCAAAATACCCCATAAGATAAACAGAACCGGCATTATGGATGTGTTCCAGAAGGGAATGCCGCTAACATAATTCAAGGCAAAGCCACCGTACACCATTACCCCGAATGCGGCGATGCCTGCCAGCATCTTGAATGCGATTTCAACGGGAGTTCCTGGTGCCCAAGTAGTCAGGGCAAGCTGAACAGCGCCCAGGACGATTAAAGAAATAGTCAGGATTAGCCCGCGGGATATCCAGGAGGTTTGTGGCCTGAGTATCATTCGCCAGAGCCGCAGTGGTTTTTCAGCATGAGCCAGGTGCAGGCCGCATTTAATAACAACTACTATCAACCAGCTTGTGAACATGCCTCCCAAATTGTTAAATATCAGGGAGGTAAAATAAGCGCCGCCGCCCAGGATACCAGAAAATATGGAAAGCCAGATGATGATACCCCGCCGCTCGATCCAGTTGGTCTGCGGTGTGCATTGTACCATCCAGTTATATGGCTTCATGGTCTCATGCCCCTATTCAACGTAGTACACCGAAGGTTCAGTGCCAAATTCGGGGTGAAGTTGATGTGCTCTCCTTTTCTGTATCAGCCGAGAAACATTGCTGTCAGGATCTGCTAGGTCGCCGAAATGTCTGGCTTTGACCATACAGGTAATTACACAGGCAGGAGTTGCCTCCCGGTCAATGCCGGGTTTTAGTCCCCTTTTAATTCCTTCGTCGATTCTTTCCTGGCAGAAATTACATTTAGTGACTGTGCCTGTTTGGTGAGGATAGAGTTCATGCCCGATTTTTTCCAGTTCAGTCAAGCCCTGTCCCGGGAAATATTCCTTTTTGTTGTCCTGGTAAGTCCTCTGCTGGTAGGGACAGACAATGACGCAGTACTGGCACCCGCTGCATTTATCGGGATCTATAGTAATTATGCCATCATTCCTGCGGGTAGTAGCCGTGGACGGACAGGCGTTTACGCAAATAGCCTCTTTGCACTGGTTACACAGGACGGGGTAGACGACTTTGGTTACCAACGGATATTCCCCCGTCTCGCTGACCAGCACCCTGTTCCAGAACTTGCCAGGTGGCAGGAAATGCTCCTGCTTGCAAGCAATAACGCAGGCATAGCAGTTGACGCATTTTTTAAGGTCTATTACCATTCCCCATCTGGTCATAGTCCTTTTCCTTACATAATATCTGCCTTTTCCTGAAAGGGGAAGACCGCCGCTCCCTTTTCTACAGAAAGGTCGAGAGAGATTTCTTCATAACTGTTCCTCTTTAATAAATTCGATCCACAGTCCCATTAGCTCTTCGGGATCCAGGAAAGCTATCCTGGCAATATGGCCCGGCGTTTTATGTGTATATTCTCCGATGGTGAAGCCCTTGTTTCTCCATTCTTTAATTGTTCCTTCGTAGTCATCCACGCGGAGTGAGAGATGAAATACACCTTCACCGCGCTCCTTCAGACACCTGGCAGCCGGGTCAGCCCCCTTTCCGCCTGGTTGGACCACTTCCATTTCCAGACCACCAAAAGGGAAAAAAGCCATCTTGCTGCCGCCGAACTCGGCAAATTCCATGATTTTATTCGGCTTAAGCCCCATTTTCTTCTGGTACAGGTCCATGGCTTTATCAAAGTCCTTTACCACATGACCAATGTGATCTATTTTAAATGACATTATCCCCCTCCATTTTTTCCATTATCTCAACCCTTGCGGAGACAATTAGCCTAAGGAGCAAAAATTCTTAAGTATGGCGGTTTAAGGTCTATGCCCAGCACCTGTCGCCCCTTCTCACGCAGCTTCTTCAAATACAATTCCAGGTTTTTCTTTTCCTGGTCTGTCAGTACCGACAGTATGGTGATCATAGAACTTGCGGTAAGTTTATTCATGAACAAGTCCTTACCCTTAGGCGTCATGGTAACGTAGATCCTGTTTTCTCCGTTATCCCTGATTTTTTTAATCAGCCCTGCCTTTTGCATTCGATTCGTCAGGGTAGAGATGGAATTGGGCTCGCGCAGCATCATCTTTGATAGGTCAGCCAGGGTAACACCTTTTTTCCCCCTTGCTCTCGCCAAGATAAACAGCACTTTTGCCTGTGGCAGGGTGGTCTTGTATTGTTCTATTTCAAGCTCCACGGCACGATAGATAATATCGTTGGTGTGATCAAGCAAGGTACACAGGATAATATCTGGATGATTTAGCGAGGAAAGAGGTTCGCTTGTTTTTTGCAATTTTCTTTGCACCGCAAACCGACCTCTCTGGTTGCATTTAAATTCATATTGGAATTCCAATGTGAATTGTGCCAGAATCAAACAATATTGTCAACCCCCTTGCCCCTCAGTAAAGCATCTTCTAGCTTTTACCTCTGGGTTTTGACCGGGGTGGTTTTAGGATGATGTTCAAAACGAGTCCAAGGGCACAGACAATGATGCAAATGATGAATGCCGGAAGGTAGCTTTTGGTGGTATCGAATATATAGCCGGAAATAAATGGACCGGCGGCAGCGCCGAGAGTGAAGCCGAGGCCGGCAACTCCAAAGATCAAGCCCAGCGAGCGCAGTCCGAACAGCGCTGCCAGCAGTGGCGATTGCTGCACGGCACAGGTTCCGTAAGCGATGCCAAAGATAACCGCAAACAGGTACAATCCCCATATGTCCCTGGTGAACAGTAACAACACCAGGCTCATCAGGAGCAGGATAAAACCGACAATAAACGCTTTTTTATTGCCTATTTTATCTCCCAGAATGCCCAGTGGTATCCTGCCGATGATACTGGTGCCGCCGGCAATAGCTACCAGGCTGGCGGCTATGGTGGCAGAGAATCCAATGTCCGTAAGGTAGGGAACCAGGTGTACCTGAACGGCCAGCAGGCAGTAACCGTAGCAGGTCATCATCAGGAATATCATCCAGAATTGCCAGGTGCTGATGGTTTCTTTGAGCGAAAGCGAGGGAACTTCAACGTGTCTGTCTCCTGTGGCTAAATCGTGTTCCCCGTAGGCGGGTTGCCCCGTGTGGTGGGGGTCGCTTTTCATGAATTGTGCCGCTGCGGTGGCGATTACCAGCAGGGTAATGCCGATGATAAGGAATGCGGTACGCCAACCATAGGCTAGAATAAGCTGGTTGGCTACCATCGAGCCAATCAGTATGCCGATGCCGACGCCGGAGATAACCACGCCGGTCATTGCCGTTCTTCTGCGGACAAACCACCTGGCGATGGTTGATACCGCCGGCGTGAAAACACAGCTCCCGATGCCGATTATCACGCCATAGAATATGTACAGTTGCCAGGCATCGTTGATTTGCGACATCAGCAGATAACCCAGGGCTGATAATACGCTGCATGCGGTCATCATGATGCGGGGGCCAAACCTGTCGTTGAGTCCCCCGATGACAATGGAAAACGAGCCACCTGTGATCCAGGAAAGTGAGAAAGCGCCGGAGGTCAGCGCCCTGGTCCAGCCGAAATCAGCCAGCATGGGTTTGAAGAAAACGCCGAAGGAATAATAAATGCCGATAATCAGCGTCAGAATAATAAATGAGGCAATAGCCACAACGTAGCCGTAGAAGAACCCGGGGGACGAACTTGATTTTTGCTCCATTATAATTTGCCGGCGAATTTAATATGCGTCGGCTTGATGGCGACTGACAGGATAAGGCCGATGGCGGATAGGATGATGCAGACCAGGAAAGCCATCTCATAGCTCCTGGTGATGTCAAATATGTAGCCGGAGACAAAAGGACCAATGGCCGCTCCCCCGGTGAAGCCGATGCAGACAACTCCGAAGATTAAGCCGAGCGATTTCAATCCGAAGAGCTTTGCCACCAGCGGCGATTCCTGTGCGGCGCAATCGCCATAGGCAATGCCGAATACCAGGGCAAAGAGATAGTACCCCCAGACTTCCCTGTTGAACATGAGATATATCAGAGAGAGCAGCATCAGCACAAAAGCCAGGATGATCGCCCGCCTGTTGCCGATTCTATCGCCCAGGCTACCCAGCGCCACCCTGCCGATAACGCTGCCGGCACCCAGTGTGGCCAGTATGCTGGCCGCAGTCGTTGCTGGAATCTCCATATCGGTAATAAACGGCACCAGGTGTACCTGTACCGTGAGCAAGCTGAATCCGAAGCAGATTAACATGAAAAATATTAACCAGAACTGTCCTGTCTTTGCTGCTTCGGTAAGGGAGAACGCTTGCCTTATCCCCATCGTTCTTTCTGCATCTGTTTGAATATCACCCAGAGCCAGTCGACCTACTTGAGCGGGGTCACGTTTGAGAAATTGGGCGGCGGCTAGGGCTACCAGTAGAGTGATGCCACCGATGATGCTGCTAGTGATGCGCCAGTCAGCACTGGCGATGAGCCGGTCTATGACTATCGGCCAGAACAACGCTCCTAGACTGATGCCGGCGATGACAATGCCGGTCATCGCCGTTCTGTAGCGTACGAACCATCTGGCTGTGGTTGATACCAGCGGAGTGAACACACTGGTGCCAATGCCGATAATGATACCGTAAAGCAGGTAAAGCTGGGTGATATCGGTCATCTGTGACATCAGCAGATAGCCCGCTGCAGCGAACACAGCGCAGACGCTCATCACTACCCGGGGGCCAATCCGGTCATTAAGGCCTCCTAAAACAATGGACATGATGCTTTCTATGATCCAGGATAGGGAGAAAGCGCCGGAGAGCATGGCCCTGGTCCAGCCGAAGTCGTTGAGCATTGGTTTGAAAAAGACGCCGAAGGAGTAGCGTACGCCCAGGGTGACTACCATGATAAAAAAGGCAGCAGCCACCACCACGTAGCCGTAGAAGAATCGTGGCCTGGTTTCAGGTGACTGGTAGACTGTATCTTCAGTCATATTATGTATCTGTGGTTAAGGCAGGTTGATGCAGATTGGTAGCATCTGGGGACACATTGTACCAGATTGTTTTATCTCACCGAAAGTAGTGTACTGGTTCAGTAGCTGTTCTTAAAAACTATCGACAGAGATGATATAATTTCCTGGTATGAGCGCAAGTTTACAGATTCCCGGATTTCTCCGTGATGTTACCGGTGATGCCAGCGTAGTCACCGTGAACGGTAGCACGGTCGGCGAGTGCCTGGGGGATTTTGTTGACCGTTTTCCGGATGCTAAGGCGCGTCTTTTTGATAAAAATGGCAACCTGCTCACATATATCGATGTTTTTGTTAATGGTAAGAGTGCCTATCCTGAAGAGCTAGCCAGGCCGGTTGCCAGCGGTGATGAGCTTTCCCTGCTGTTTCTTATTGCCGGAGGCTAAGGAGACATAATAAAACGAACAACGAAAGGCGGTAACTGATGAAAGGTAATAGCGGAAAATTCTTAAGAATCAATCTCTCCAGTGGGAAGGTAGCCACAGAGACCATTCCTGAGCAGGTGGCACAGGACTTTGTCGGCGGGCGAGGCTTTGCTTGCTATTACCTCTACCGGGAATTGACGCCGCATATCGACCCTTTAGGTGAACAGAATAAGATGATAGTTGCCACTGGCCCGCTGGCGGGCACCTCGGCTCAGGCAGTATCGCGATGGCTGGTATATACCAAGAGTCCGCTGACCGGCGCTCTGGCCCGCTCCGTAGCCGGGGCGGACTTCGGTGCCTGGATGAGATTCGCCGGCTATGACTTCCTGATAATTGAGGGCAAAGCAGAGAAGCCGGTGTACCTGTTGCTCAACAGCAATTCCTGCCAGACTAAGCCTGCTGATGAGTTATGGGGCAAGGACACCTGGAAAACACAGGAATGGCTGAGCCAACGTCACGGCGACAATGTCAGGACAGCCTGCATCGGTCCCGCTGGCGAGAAGCTGGTCAAGTATGCCTGCATCGTCTCTCATCGCCGCACTGCCGGCCGTTGCGGCACCGGCGCTGTCATGGGCTCCAAGAACCTCAAGGCGATAGTTATTGATGCTCAAAGAAACATACAACTTCATGACCCTGAAGCCTTCAAGCAGGTGGTGAAGGAGCAGATTGACCTGATGCAGGCTACCAAAGGCTACCACCACCACTCTGAATACGGCACCACCGATACGTCCGATATCACCAATGGCCTGGGAATATTCCCGGTGAGAAACTTCCGTTTCGGGCGGCAGAACGGCCATGAAAAGCTTTCTGCTGAGGAGTACCGCAAGTTCCGCACTGGCGATTTCGGCTGCTATAGCTGCTCGTCGAAATGCGGTAAAGCGCACCAGGTCACCAGCGGGACTTATGCCGGTGCCTGGAGCGAAGGTCCCGAGTATGAAACCATCTGGGCATTCCGCGGCCCCACGGACAACACCAATATCGAGGCTACCATAGCCGCTGACCAGCTCTGTGACGACCTCGGACTCGATACCATCAGCACGGGAAACATCATCGGCTTTGCCTATGAGCTTTATGAAAAGGGCATCCTTACCAAGCAGGATACCGATGGGCTGGAGCTGACCTACGGCAATCATGCCGCCATGATAGCGCTGGTTAAGAAGATAGCCCTGCGGGAGGGCATCGGTAACCTGTTAGCTGAAGGTAGCAAAAAAGCAGCAGCTACAATTGGTAAAGGTGCTGAGGATTATGCCATGCAGGCCAAGGGGTTGGAGTTCCCGGCTTACGAGCCGCGGGGAGCCAAAAGCCTGGGCTTCAACTATGCTACCAGCAATATCGGGGGCAGTCATAGCTATGGATATGCTGCCCAGGAAGTCTTTGGCAGGGCCTTTCCCCGGGCAGTTGACCGCTTTGCCGAAGTGGAGAATGCCGATGTTGTTGTTTTCAACCAGCACCAGAGGGCTATGCTGGAACTTGGTGTTTGCTGTTCTTTCAATGCCATGTTTGGCTGGGTGCCCCAGGTCTACCACAAAATGCTGCTTGCTGCCACCGGCATCGAGCAGTTAGCTGATGCTAATTATGTCTGGAAGGTGGCGGAGAGAATCCTGAACATGGAACGGGCATTCATCGTACGTGAAGGTTTCCGCCGGAAAGACGATACCCTGCCGCAGCGGATGCTCACCGAACCTCTGCATACCAATGGGGCGCCGGGAGAAGGACAAATGGTGAGAAACCTGGAGGCATTTCTGGATAAGTACTATGAAATTCGGGGCTGGACAGCCGAGGGCATACCTTCACCGCAGAAGCTGAATGAGCTGGGTCTGGGCTTTGTAACGAAAGATATGGTAGATTGACATCCTCACCCTGGTTATTTACAATAGCACATTGTAGCCTTTGGCATCGTGTAGCCAGCACTCCTTTTCTTCGAGGAGGCAGCAATGTATTTTATAGACTGTGAAACCCATATCTGGGACCCCATGGATGATATCAGCTATTACCCCAATTTTAAGAAGTACCAGGATAGCGCCCGCTGTTTAATGCGCATGTTCGGCAAGCAGCCGCAGAAGCGCCTGGCGACTGCTGAGGAATTGATTAAATCCATGGATGAGGGAGGTGTGGCCAAAGCCTGTGTATTGCCGGAGATTATGCTGGGCTTATCGCACGGACATCGCGTCCGCTCCACCAATGGCTATGTCGCCAGAGAGGTGGAGAAATATCCTGACCGCCTTATCGGCGTGGCCAATGTGGGTCCTGTCTCCACCAGAGGCAAGGATGCAGTCTGGGAGCTGAAATTTCTGGTGAATGAGAAGGGGTTTAAAGCCTGCAAGATATACTCTCCTGATGATTGCCCCATCAATGACCAGCGTAACTGGCCGCTGTACGAGGCGATTCAGGAGCTGGGCATTGTGGCTTTTGTCCATACCGGCATGGCCTATGTTCGCCCGGGACGCAGCGCCTACTGCCATCCCATGCTGCTGGAGGATGTCTGCGCTGATTTTCCCGATATTCCCATCGTGGCTTACCATATGGGTTATCCCTATCACCGTGAGCTGATTACCCTGGCTGGCATGTTTGACAATATCTATCTCAGCACCAGCCTGGTACCACAGTTAGCCCGCATCGACTTATCCCCCATCCCCTTTGCCGAGATAATTGCCGAAGCTATCAGATATGCTGGCGCCGATAAGCTTATCTGGGGAACGGACTGGTCTGGTCGATATGTGTCTCATCAGGAATCTGCTGACCTGGTGAAAAACTTTCAGATACCCAAAGAGCTACAGGAACGTTACGGCTGTCCGCCGCTCGCTGATGCTGATAGAAAAGCCTGGGCGGGATTGAACTTGGCCAGAATATTGAAAGTTAAGGTTGAGTGAGGGCCAAAAAATCGCAAGATAAGGAGGTGATGGGAGTTGACATAGGGCGTATAATAAATAGTCTGACTTTGTCGTGATGGGCACTTAAGCAAACGTAATTTTGAAGGAGGTGAATCTGTGAAAAACAAAGTAGTGCTCTTGTCTCTAGTATTTGTTCTTATGGCCAGCCTGCTAGTCATCGGCTGTGCTCCTGCGGCGCCAACGCAGGTAATCACCCTGAAGTATGCCAACCAGAATCCTGAGGCGGGTTGGGATGGCCAGAATGCTTCACTGCCCTGGCTGCGGCAGATTGAAAAGGCTACCAATGGCGCGGTGAAGATGCAGGGCTATTTCTCACAGTCACTATTCAAAGGTGCTGATACCTGGGAAGCCCTGAAAGCCAATCAGGCTGACGTTGCCTGGTGCTTCCATGGCTACTGGGCCGGTATGACCTCTCTGGCTGATGTCATTGCGCTGCCGTTCATGCCGGTTCCGTCGGCGGAAAAGGGGAGCGAAGTGCTATGGAAACTGTACGAAAAATACCCATCGATGCAGAAGCAGTTTGAGGCTAATAAAGTAGTACTTCTGTGGACATCTAACCCGTACTTCCTGGTGACCACCAAGAAGCAGGTCAAAACGCTGGATGATTTAAAGGGGATGAAGATCAGAACCACCGGTGGGCCTCCCACTGAGATGACCAAAGCGCTCGGCGCAGTGCCGACGCCCATGGGCATGCCCGATGTTTACATGAATCTGGAGAAGGGTGTTATTGATGGTGCTCTGTTGCCCTGGGAGGCTATTCTTAGCTTCAAACTGTTTGAAGTAGGCAAATATTATACCTACGCCCCCTTCCATGTTGTCTATTTCAGCCAGTCGTTCAGCCGTGCCAGTTGGGATAAGTTGCCCAAGACTATCCAGGACCAGATCATGAGCGTCAGCGGTGTTACTGGCTCCAAGTTCTGGGGCAAAAATATGTTCGATACCGCAGCAAAAGAGGTGCGAAATATAATCAAAGACAAGAAATATGAGATGATTGAGTATACCCTGCCTGCTGCCGAGTTAGAAAAAGCGCGAAAACTGACTGGCGAGCCACTGTGGGAGGCCTGGGTCAAGGCTCAGGAGGGCAAGGGGTTCAAAGAAGCCCGCGACATTTTGAATACTGCGGTCCAGTTGCTTAAATAATTCAGACGTTAAATACACGAAGTGGCTGTCCGCTTTCAAAAAGTGGAATAGAAACTAGCTGTCTAGTGCAGGTGGTCGCCCCATGGCCGTAGCGGCAATGGGGCGACCATAATGACTGTTTATTATTGCAGAGAAGGCATGATATGACCGTGCTTCAAGCCATAATCGATAAGTGCTACAAAGTAATTAAGCCCGTAAGTACAGTGTCTAACAGTATCGGCATGGTTATCCTGGCGGTGATGATGGTTCTTACTGCCGTCGACGTGACTTTGCGCAAGACACTAAACGCGCCAATCGTCGGTTCCTATGAGTTGATCCAGTTCATGATGGCAATTACTGTTGCTTTTGGGCTGGCTTACTGTGGTATTGAGAGAGGCCATGTTACCGTGGACCTGGTTGAAAACCGCCTGTCGAAACGAAACCGTGCCATGCTAAACCTGGTTACCGGTTTCCTGGGTCTGCTTATTGCCATGCTGATTACATGGCAGACGAGTGTGCATATAACGAAGCTGTATGAATCGCAAGTGCTCTCTCAGGTATTACTGGTACCGGTGTATCCCTTTGTTGGCGTGGTTACTTTCGGCCTTGCATTATACACCCTGGTGCTCCTGGTGCACTTGCTGGAATTCATACGGGAGGTGAGAGGTAAGTGAGCCCACTTATTCTGGGCGTTATCGGCACTATAATCGCTTTCATCCTGCTGTTTTCGGGTATGCCGCTGGGGTTGGCCTTTGGACTGGTGGGCTTCTTTGGTTATGCGGCGGCTTTTAATGTCTTTGGTGCCCTGGGGGTGCTGAGGACGGTGCCCTTCTCCACCTTTGCTGATTATGGTTTAAGTATTATACCGCTTTTTATTCTGATGGGCTCATTAGCTTACGCTGCCCGGCTGAGCGAGGACCTCTACGATAGCGCCCACAGCTTTTTTGGTGGTTTGCGGGGTGGACTGGCGATAACTACGGTGGCTGCCTGCGGTGCCTTTGCCGCCATCAGCGGCTCCATGATTGCTACCGCAGCTACCATGTGTAAGGTAGCTTACCCTGAGATGAGGCGGTATCGGTATGATAGCGCACTGGCTACCGGTTCCATAGCTGCCGGCGGTACTATCGGCATTTTGATACCGCCCAGCATCATGTTTATCCTTTATGGTATTATTGCCGAGCAGTCCATCGGCAGACTATATCTGGCGGGTTTTATCCCCGGCGTTATCCTGGTAACCTTTTATATTATCACCATCAGCCTGCTTTGCTGGCGTAATCCCAAACTGGGACCGCCAGGGCCGAAAACCAATTTCAGACAGAAGCTGGTAGCGCTTCCCAAGGGCTGGAGTGCTGTGGTGCTATTCCTGCTGGTTATCGGTGGCATCTATGCCGGCTGGTTCAGTGTTAATGAGGCTGCTGGCGTTGGCGCTTTTGCCTGCTTGCTTATTGGCCTGGGCTTAAGGCGGCTTACCTGGCAGAGTTTCAAGGAAGCGCTGCTTGATACTGCCAAGACCACCGCCATGGTCTTTCTCATCATGACCGGTGCTCTCATCTTCAACTATTTCCTCGCTGTCACCGGGGTTTCGGAAGCCTTTGCTAAATTTGTCATCAGCTTGAATCTATCCAAGTATGTTATTGCGGTATTTATCATCATTGTTTATCTGGTGCTGGGTGCCCTTATGGACGAGCTGGCCATGATTTTCATTACCGTGCCCATATTTACCCCCCTGATTATCGGTATCGGCTGGGACCCGATATGGTTTGGTGTGATTGTGGTCATGGCCTGTGTTGCCGGTGGTATTGCCCCACCAGTGGGCATGAACGTGTTTGTCATCTCAGGAATGATTAAGGATGTGCCCATGTTCACCATTTACCGTGGCATCATTCCCTTCCTGGCTGCTGATGTGGCGCTGATGTTACTGCTGATTGCGTTCCCCGAGATTGCCCTGTTCTTGCCCAGTACCATGATGAGATGACCTGCCCAAAGTGTTAATCATAAAATATCTTCCAGGAGAAATAGTTAATGGCTGCAATCGTGTCTTTTGTGGGTAAATCCGGCTCGGGAAAAACCACCCTTATCGAAGGGGCGATTCGCGAGTTGAAAAAGAAAGGGTATCGGGTAGCTGTGGTCAAACATGCTCATCATGGCTTTGAGATGGACCGCCCGGGCAAGGATAGCTGGCGCTTCGCCCAGGCCGGCAGCGATATTGTGGCTGTTTCCTCGCCGGGAAGAGTGGCGTTTCTGGAACATGTGGACGATGAGCTGGACTATGACCGGGTGATATCCCGAATCGGCAGCAGGGTGGATATTATCCTGGTGGAGGGATTCAAGCAGGCTTCCAAAGTGAAGGTTGAGGTGGCTGGCGCCGAGAGAGGCGATGACCTTGCCAAGATTGTAGATTTTCTGGTAGAACAGATACAGCAGGGGAAGTAATAGCATAAATATGTCGTCGTGAGTCCCGATGAAATTGGGACATGACGGCCCAGCGGGCTCAACGGTCCCCGCGAGTTCCTGTGATTGTATTCTTGCTTATCCCGAAAGGAGGAGCCTTATGGCAACAAAAAAGGAGTATGATTCTATCCATCACACCACGGTCTGGTCAGCAGGGCCGGGCTGTCATGGTGGCTGTGGGGTAAAATTGTTTATCAAAGACGGCAAGGTGGTTAAGGTGGAGGGTGATGAGAAACACCCCTGGAACCAGGGCAGAAGCTGCCCCCGCGTGCTGGCGCTGACCCAGTACATGTACCATCCCGACCGTGTCACCACACCGCTGAAGCGGGTAGGCGCCAGGGGTGAGGGGAAATGGGAAAAGATTTCCTGGAATGAAGCCTATGACATCATCGAGAAGAAATTTAATGAGCTTGGCGAAAAATACGGCAAGAAAACAGTCCTGTTCTGCCAGGGCACCGGACGGGACATTGGCGGTCCCATGTCACTGCTGGCCTATTCCTACGGCAGCCCCAACTGGGGGCAAATAGGTCTTTCTGGTCAGTCCTGCTACACGCCGAGGCTGGCAGCCATGTTAGCCTGTTTTGGCGACTATGCCGTGGTGGATGCCGGCCAATTTTTCGAGAAGCGTTTTAATGCCCCCGAGTGGAAATCGCCCCAGTGCGTGATGATCTGGGGGCAGAACTTGCCTGCGTCATGTCCCGATGCCTTCTTCAGTCACTGGGTATTGGAGATGAAAAGAAGGGGGGCGAAATTCATTGTCATTGACCCCAGGGTTTCCTGGATTGCCAGCCGGGCTGACCTGCATTTGCGCGTCCGCTCCGGCACCGATGGCGCTTTAGCCCTGGGCATGCTCAATATCATCATTAATGAAGGGTTATACGACAAGGAGTTTGTTGAGAAATGGACCTACGGCTTTGACGAGTTGAGGAAGCGTGTTGCCGATTACCCGCCGGAGAAAGTGGCGGGGATTACCTGGATTCCTAAAGAGCAGATTATGGCTGCGGCTCGCCTCTATGCCACCAGCAAGCCTGCATCCCTTCACTGGGGTTTGCCCGTGGACATGTGTCCTCAGGGTGACGTGGTGGCTGGGGCTATTTCTCATCTCTGGTGCATCACCGGCAATCTCGATGTGCCCGGCGGCAATGTTATCGCCAGGCCGTCACATGGCATTACCTTTTATCCCATGAGCACTGATGGTCTGGTAGCTCTCTACGGTGAGCAAATCAAGGATGTCCTGAAGCAAAAAATCGGTGCTGCCGAGTACCCCATGGTGCGGGATTACCGCCACTGGGTGCAGCCGGATCTGGCGGTTGACCAGATGATATCGGGCAAGCCCTATCCCATCAAGGCAGCCTGGATACAGACCACCAATATACTGGGAGGGCAGGGTGCTGATACGAAAAAACACTATGACGCTCTGAAACAGTGCGAGTTCGTCGTTGTAGTTGACACCTTCCAGAATCCCACCAGCATGGCAGTGGCGGATATCTTTTTGCCGGCTGCCACCTTCGCTGAAAAAGATAGCGGCAGAACCTGGTGGTCACCGCTCAGCGTTATCGTTAAAGCGGTGCAGGTGGGTGAGTGCAAGTCTGACTGGGAGATTAACTTTGACCTGGCCAAGCGTTTCAATCCCCAGGCGGTGCCCTGGAAGGATGTCAGGGAAATGTTCAATGAGCGGTTAAAGCCGTCCGGTTTTACCTTCGAGGAGTTGGCTGCCAGAGGTAGCTGGTTAATGCCGCCGGAAGGACCGACCCGTCCCTACCGCCGCTACGAGCGTGGTTTGCTCAGGGCGGATAAGAAGCCTGGGTTCAATACGCCCACGGGCAAAGTCGAGCTATGGTCAAAGCGACTGGAAGGGTGGGGACTCGAACCACTGCCTTATTATGAAGAGCCGCCGGAAAGCCCGGTGCGGACGCCGGAGCTGTGGAAAGAGTATCCGCTCATCATGGGCACCGGTCGGCGCTCTTCGGTGTTCTTTCACGCCGAGCATCGCATGATTCCCTGGCTCAGAGAGATTGACCCTGACCCTATTGTGGAGATTCATCCTGAGGTTGCCGGGAAGCTGGATATCGATGACGGCGAGTGGGTCTATGTGGAGAACAAGCGCGGCCGCATTAAACGCAAGGCCAGGGTTACCCCGGTCGTTCCCCCCTGGATGGTCATGGTGCCCCATGGCTGGTGGCTGCCCGAGACGCAGGGGACGGAGCCGTACCTGTTTGGCATCTGGGAGTATAACTGCAATCAGCTCATTCCCACCGGCTATCACAGCAAGTCGGGGTACGGTGGTGGTGCTTACAAGACCATGCTGTGCCGGGTGACCAAGATTAAATAAGGAGGAATGCTAACATGGCTCGAAATGGTTTATTGATTGATTACGAATATTGCACCGGCTGTCATACCTGCGAGGTAGCCTGCAAGCAAGAGCATAACTATCCCGTGGGCAAGTGGGGCATCAAGGTCACCGAGTATGTTCTGGAGACCTTCGATAAGGTTGCCATCGACTATATCCCCTTCCCCACCGACCTGTGCGACCTCTGTGCCAAGAGGGTGAAAGATGGCGAGAAGCCAGCCTGTGTCAAGCATTGCCAGTCCGCTTGCATGGAGTATGGCACTATTGCCGACCTGGCTAAGAAAGTGGAGAAGAAGGCAAAGATGGTGCTCTTTGCCCCTAAGTAATGCCTCACCACCGAGATGATTCCCCTGAGATTGACGAGGGCATCAGCTACACTGGCTACCAGGATGCCCTCAACTTGGTTTATGCCAATGTTCATCCCATAGCCAGCGAGGAATTGCCTCTCCATGCCTGCGCTGGCCGTATCGTGGCTGAAGACCTGATAGCAATTATTGACAATCCCTCCACTGACGTCTCCCTCAAGGACGGTTTTGCCGTTCGCTCTGCTGATGTTGACGCAGCTTCTCTGCAGCGTCCAGCGCGCCTGCCCGTAATCGGCTCTGTGTTTGCCGGGGGCAAATTTCGCGGCAAGGTTACTCCGCGCACGGCAGTCAAGATATGCTCTGGCTCACCGATACCGGCGGGTGCCGATGCCGTGGTCTCCGATGAGTTCTGCCAGGAAACGGCATCTGAGGTGCTGGTGCACGCCCATGCCGAGCCGGGCAGGAATATCCTCCGTGCCGGTGAGGATGTGGCGGCAGGCTCGATAATTGTCCAGCAGGGCAGAACGTTATTGCCGGGTTATCTGGGGTTGGCAGCGGCTGGGGGCCTGAGCCGGGCCAGGGTTTACCGCAAACCGAGGATAGCAGTCATCGCCATCGGCGATGAGGTGGTGGCTCCGGGCAAAAAGCTCCGCCCGGGCCAGCTCTATGCCAGTAACCTGGTCACTACCTGCGCCTGGCTGGCTGCTTTCGGCACTACGTATGACACTGCGGTGATTCCCGATGATAAAGCTGCCATTCAGACTGCGCTGCTCAAGCATGTGTCCAGCGCCGATGCTGTCATCACCAGTGGTGGTGCCTGGGGCAGCGAGCGCGACCTGGTGGTGGGTGTATTGGATGAGCTGGGCTGGAACAAATTTTTCCACCATGTCCGCATGGGGCCGGGCAAAGGTATCTCCTTCGGCTTGTTGCAGGGCAAGCCGGTGTTCTGTCTTCCCGGTGGTCCTGCCAGTAATGAAAAGGCATTCCTCCAGTTCGCCCTGGCTGGTGTGGTGCGGCTGGGCGGGCAGATGAAGCATCCCCTCCCCACCTTCACCGCCAGGCTCACCCATAATATCAAAGGGCGTCACCTCAACTGGACTGAGTTCAAAGATGCCTATCTTTCTCAAAACGCTGACGGCAGCTACCTGGTAACTCCTTACCGCAACCTCAGCCGCCTACAGTCCATTGCCAAAGCCACCTGCCTCATCTGCATCCCTGAAGGCAGGGATTCTCTCAGTGCCGGCGAGATGGTCACCGTGCAGCTCCTCGCCCCAACGCTGGAATGCGAACCACATAGGTAGGGGCGATTCATGAGTCGCCCCGCCATTACCTCTCAATCCCGCTTCCCTTGAAGCGGCGTCCCCCATGAAAATGATAAAATAATAGCCTTATATAGCTGCTGTTTTTCATGGGAAGACTTTGCTGTGAAAATCGTGTCAAGGCCTGAAGAGGCGATAAATAGTACCATTATTCCCCCGGGAAGCATCATCTATTGTGGCGGCAATGCCGCCACCCCGCAGATATTGCTGAAACAAATGGCTGCAGACATGAACATCAGGGATGTGGACCTGGTCGGCGTGTTTCTCCTCGGCGATATTGCCTCGCTGTTCACGCCGGAGTGCTGCGAACGGATTACTCACCGGGTCATTTTTAACAGTACTCACTCAAGGGCAGCGGTAAACAGCGAACGGGCGATGTACCAGATAATGCATTTATCCGATATTCCCTGGCAGTTGAAACGGTATATCAAGCCCACCGTGGTACTGTTATCCGTAAGCGGACCCGATAACGGCGGCAATTACAGCATGGGCACCACTGTCGATGCTTTACTCGATGCCATACAGTTCGTCAAAGCGCATGGCGGCGTGGTTATTGCTGAAAGAAATGACCGGATGCCGTTTGTGCTGGGGACCACCATTACTGCTGATGTTATCGATTATCTGGTAGATACTGATTGTCCCTTACCAGTGAATCCTTCTCATATGCCGGATGAACGCGCCAGGAGAATCGGGCGGCTGATTGCCCATCTTTATATCAATGATGGCTGTACGTTGCAATATGGCATTGGCGAAGTACCGGAAGCTGTTACTGAAGCCGCCCTGGAAAAAGGCGTGAAAGACCTGGGTATCCGTACCGAGCTATTCGCTACCGCCATGAGGAAACTGGTGGACGCAGGTGCGGTGACCAACAGGTATTCTAACAGGGCATTTTCCATATCCACCTTTTTCCTGGCGGGCAGCGAGGAAGAATACCGCTGGTACCATTACAATAGCTCAGTGCAGAGCCGACCCTGCGATATCACTAACGGCATTCTGAACATCGCCCGTGAGCCCAATATGATAGCTATCAACAGCGCTATCGGCGTAGACCTCCACGGGAATATCTGGGCAGATTCATTAAATGCCACCGAGATATACAGCGGTATTGGAGGGCAGTCTGATTTCCTGCGGGGCGCTCATCTCTCCCGGAATGGGGTTCCCATAATCGGCCTTAAGGCAACCACGTCAAAAGGCGAGTCGAAAATACTGCGACGGTCTCCCGGTGGTGTTTCTGCCAGTGCTATAGCTGCCGACCCTGTGGTGATTGTTACTGAAAACGGCGTTTTTGACCCCCGGGGACTAAGCCTGGGGGAACACGTCGTCGGTATCGCTCATCTGGCAGCTCCTGAGCACAGGGAAGAATTGCTGAAATACATATTCGATAGCAAGAGATTTCACAAGCCGAGAGAGGCGCTGCAGACAGGTAAACCTAAAGGGTTTTTTGCCTATGAAGATTTATGATGGCCCTTTGGCTTCACAAGCTCGCAATACAAATCATGCTATTGACTGTTAGGAAAACTATGAACAAGCCTTTTTCTACATCATCTGCATCACCCAAGGGTTAATTTGACTAAGAAAAAGTGATTTTACAAGGCTTGTTCAGTCATTTCAAAGCATTTAATTCCTCCCAGGGTATTACCTTATCCATTTCTGCAAGAAATTTCTCGCGTCGGGTCTTCTTTTTCTTGTTTTCATAAGCCAGATGGCAAATGTTGCGGTTATCATTCTTGAAACACCCCTTCTCTAGATTCTTGTTTCAATTATATCTCATGAGAAGGTACTTGTTCAGAGATTCCCTAACTTGGAATTTTAGGTAATAAAATATGCGAATCGTATTTCCCACCGGTATGCACGATATGTTTTCCTCTGTTATATACCTTATCTGGTGGTATACTTGGCATCATAGTACGCATGCTGAGCATATTGTAACCAGTAATAATCACACGAAGATATTCACCAGCATGATAAAGTGTGCTGGTCGGTGGGAATGCTATTTCAATCGGGACTATTTGCCCCGGACTTAGCGGTTTCTCAGCCTTATATGTATAATAGGGTTCTGCTTCTGTAGATTTTTCGGCATAAAGTTGTCTGCGCGATACTCGCAGTTTGCTGTTTGGACCTGAATAGAAGAATATGTCGAACTTCTTATTGTTTAGGGCATACATAAATTTGACCATCATATTCATAACTGGATTGAGTATTTTAACCCATTGATGACCTACTCGCTTACCGTTTTTATTTAGTTTCTGTATATAAACATATATGTCCATATCATTTGCGTCTTTACTTTCAACCCACAATTTGAGTTTAATATAGCCACTTAACTCTGTAGCCTCATTAAACCTGTAAGTGAATGTGACCTGACCCTTGCCATCATCAGCCTGGTAACTGATTTCTGACTCATGGCCTACAGGGTTTTCCACTATTTTAGTCGTAGAAGCATCAAGATGAAACTTCTCATAAACCGTTCGCTTTAGAGGGAATTCGTTCTCAATATGTCCCACGACATCAGTCCCGCCAGGGTCAAGGATTGACATGCGTACCTTTGGGGTATTGGGCCAACCGTTACCTATGCCCTTTAGATAATAGTCAAAGAAATGCCTCAAGTCCTCGGTATTTTCCGGCGTATAATAATCATACCATTCATGCGTATTATGGACGCGCAGCCATTTATCTTTGGACGATATCTTTCTAAAGCCTTCGAATGTCCCGATAGTATGCAGTGGATTAGTATAGCTGGCAACTATATATGCAGGGACATTAATCTTTTCAAGCCCGGCAATCTTGTCTTCCCAGAAGGCATTCATGAGGGGATATTTGGTAAGCATAGCTGGCACATCCTCAACCCGATTGTTGCCATATAAATGCGTCAGGATTGTCTCATTAAAACCAGGATCAGGTATCCCACCTCTACAAACATCCTGACGATAAAGATCGGTTACACCTTCCCAGGGAGCAATAGCTGTAAGGTGAGGCGGGTTTAGCGAAGCGATGAACCATTGTGCAATGGCTAACCACGAGTTTCCACTCATGCCAATTTTCCCGGTACACCAGCTCTGCGTTGCCAGCCACTCAATAAAATCATAGCCATCCTGGGCATCCTGACTACCCCAGAAATAGATATCGCCCTCTGAATTAAAAGCGCCTCTCGAATCTACATTAACAATGGCATATCCGTGGTTACACCAGTAAGCAGGGTCAGGACCTTCAAATGTCTCAAGGCTAGAGAGGATGTTTTTGGGAATTCCCATACGTCCCGGGAAACGGTCTAACGACAAGTAACCACATCCTTTACCATAAGGAGCCCACGTGATAACTGCTGGCACTTTCTCATCTCCAGCAGGTCGAAAGATATTGCAATATAACGTAACGCCATCACGCATTTTAACAGCCACATCGCGCTCAAAGATAATATCACATGGAAGAGGTAATGCTCCCTTGTCATGTATAGAGCCTTTTGAAAGCAACCTTTGTTCCTGTTTAAAACCGGGGTAACGAGCTTCGGGGTCCGAGATTGGAGCAGCTTTACGGAAAAGTACTTCTATTTCCTCTTCCTGAAATTTCTTAATTTCTTTTGAGACTTGCCGCTCGTTAGTCATAGTTTCACCCCCTGCTTTTCACCCTATTTAATCACAGGAAAATTCTGAAATCAATACATATTACTTCATATTACCCGCTGTGCCAGTACAGCATTAGAAAGTAAACTAAGGAGTCTGTGTGTATTCATATTATATTGAAATTTCGAGGAATGAGGAAATTAATTAAACAAGTACTCATCTTGTTGACCTTGAAGAAATGAGATGAGTGGAGCACGGCAGTTGCGCCTGTTGCCCGACCGCGCTGGTTGACGGCAAACAGAAACACGAGTAGACATCTTGATTGTCCTTTTGTGATAAGTTATAAAATCTTCTCTATGGTATTGACAAATAGAAAAAGCTGTGTTATTATACGGTATATGGTTGCCGTCTACCGTGTACCATATGTTACATAGTTGGGGGACGTAGAGATGGACACTCAAGGCGTAATTGCCGAAACAATACATAGTGGGATAGCCCCGCTTGATGAACTTCTACAAGGGCTACGCCTGGGGGACAACGTGGTCTGGCAGGTTGACCGTCTTGAGGACTATCCACACCTAGCACAAGCCTTTGCTGAACAAGCGATTAGTGACGGTTTTGATTGCGTTTACTTAAGCTTCGCTGCCCACACCGCGATCCTTAAGCCGCGACCCGAGTTAACTATTATAAGAATTGACCCTAGTCCCGGGTTCGACTATTTCGCCGGTGAGGTGCATCGAATTGTTGGGGAACGTGGAAGAAGGGTCTGCTATATCTTTGACAATCTTTCCGATTTAGTGGATGAGTGGGCTACCGATGAACTGCTGGCTAACTTCTTTCAGGTAACCTGTCCGTACCTTTTTCAAGTTGATGCCGTGGCATACTTTGCTCTCAGGCGTGGGCAGCATGGGCACAGCGCCATAGCCCGCGTACGTGATACTACTCAGGTACTAATAGATATTTACCATGTCGGTGGTAATACTTACGTCCAACCGTTAAAAGTATCGGATCGTTACTCCCAACAAATGTTTCTACCTCATCTAATCACTGCTGATGGTTGGAAGCCTATTTCTCGTAGTGGTGATGCTGCCAAGATACTGACAACCGCCATCAAAAGACCGCTTAATGTTAGCTCTGAGTCTATCGCCCCTTGGGATACTGTCTATCGTAAGCTGCTACAAAACCGGGAATTATACGATGATTTGCCGAAGATAACTGATGAAACTCTGATGCTGAAGGAAGCACTATCGCAAATGATGATTGGTAATCATAAGAAGTTGATCCAACTATCTGAACGTCACCTAGCCCTAGGTGAACTGCTGAAAGTCCGAGACCGCCTCATTGGTTCAGGACGAATCGGAGGTAAAGCAGCCGGTATGTTGCTGGCAAGGAGTGTTCTGCTTTCAGACAAAGGTCAGACTGACTTTTCACAGGTGTTGGAAGAGCATGACTCTTTCTATATAGGCTCGGACGTGTTCTTCACCTTCCTGGTGAACAATGATCTCTTCCAGCTTAGACTAGAACTAACAAAAACGGGTAGGCTCTCACGGGATGAGTTCGCCAAATTGGAACAAAGGTTTCTTGAAGGCAATTTCCCGGAAGAGATAATGGAACAGTTCCGTGGTATGATTGATTACTACGGGCAGGCACCCATAATAGTTCGCTCATCGAGTCTTCTTGAGGATGGCTTCACAGATGCCTTTGCCGGGAAGTATCGGAGTGAGTTCTGCGCTAATCAGGGAAGCCCTGAGAAACGTTTAGATGCCTTCTTAAAAGCAATCAAACTGGTCTATGCAAGTGCCTTAAACCCTGATGCCCTTGCCTATCGTCACAGGCGGGGTCTCGGCGAAGGCGACGAGCAGATGGCAGTCCTCGTACAACGGGTCTCCGGTATGCCTTACAAGCAATACTTCTTCCCAAGCCTAGCCGGGGTGGCTTTTTCCCGCAATCTGTATGCCTGGACCAATCGTATTGATCCCAAGAAGGGCATGATAAGGCTGGTGTTCGGCCTGGGAACTCGTGCTGTTAACCGCGTAAGTGGTGATTATCCCCGAATGATCGCTGTCAGCCATCCCAAAATCAGGCCAGAAACCGGTATGGAAGTAGCCAAGTATTCCCAGCGGATGGTAGACGTTCTCAATCTTGAAGAAAACATTTTTGTGACTAAACCCTTCATCGAAGTCATCAAGGGAAACAACTACCCCGTTCTAAACTTGCTGACATCTGAGATAGCCGATGGTTACCTGCGTGACTGGTTTGTGACCTCACCTGGCAGTTCGGGCAAGAATCTGGCCTTAACCTTCAACAATCTGATAAACCAGACCCAGTTGGTCAACATTATCGGGGAGATATTGGGTAGGCTGGAGGAAGCCTGGGGCCAGCCGGTAGACATTGAATTTACAGCCTATGTCGATAGTGAGAATAATGTGAGGGTAAACTTGCTGCAATGCCGCTCATTACGCGTGCCCACGCTGGCTGGCGCAAGAGTCAGCATACCCGAAAAACTGCCTAAAAAACAGGTGCTTTTCCGATCGAGTCGGGCGATAAATGCCGGATTGGTCAGCGATATCAGCTACATCATCTACATTGACCCGAAGAAATATGCCGAAGTGGCAACAATAGTTGTCAAGAAGACTTTAGGGCGAGTGATTGGCAAGTTAAACAATCACTTGCGTCAGGAAGGGCGCAAAGTCATGATGATGGGGCCAGGCCGCTGGGGTAGTAATAATATCGAGCTTGGTGTGAATGTAGGCTATGCTGACATTGACGGCACGGCAGTCCTGGTAGAGGTTGCACGTGAACAGGCTGGGCATACCCCGGAAGTTTCCTACGGAACACATTTTTTCCAGGATTTAGTCGAGTCTGACATACTCTACCTCCCTGTTTATCCCGATGAAGACGCCTCCGATTTTAACACCGAATTCTTTTCCCAGTCACCTAACGTATTACGAACCTTGCTGCCAGAACTGAGCGATTATCAGGAGATTGTACATGTGATTGACGTACCGTTGGCAACAGATGGTGCTTCAGCGAAAGTCGTCGCTGACCCGCAGACTCGCCTTGCTGTCTGCTTTTTAGATAATAGTAGAGTATCGAGTACTAATAAAGAATTGGGAGGAAAGGAAAATGAATCTGCAAAGACCAAACTCTGACGAAGCTACAAGGACTGCCAACCGGTCCCGAAGTGTATCACCTGCGAGCGGCATTTGCTCACGCTGCCTTGATGGTTGTACTGGTAACTGTGAAGTGTTCAAGGCGACATTTCGCAGCCGGGAGCTGCTTTATCCGGGTCCCTTTGGGGATATTACTGCAGGTGGAGACAAGGAATATCCTGTTGATTACTCACACATCAATATCCAGGGGTACGCCCTAGGAGCCAAGGGGCTACCCGATGGCGTAGCCGGTGACTCGGATTCCGCTATATTCCCCTCTGTAAACACTGAGACTGAATATGGCTGGGATAAAAAAGTTCGGATGCAAATACCTATATTCACCGGGGCACTGGGTTCGACTGAGATTGCCCGCAAGAACTGGGAGCACTTTGCTGTTGGTGCCGCACTCAGCGGCATAACTCTTGTCTGTGGCGAAAATGTCTGCGGCATTGACCCCCAGCTTGAACTCGATAGACACGGTAAGATTATTTCTTCGCCGGATATGGACCGTCGCATCGAAATCTACCGCCGCTACTACAAGGGATATGGCGAAATCCTAGTGCAGATGAATGTTGAAGATACCAGGCTGGGCGTTGCCGAGTACGTAAGCCGGAAGCATGGACTGGATACCATCGAGTTAAAATGGGGGCAAGGCGCCAAATGTATTGGCGGGGAGATAAAGGTTGGCAGTCTCGAGCGCGCCCTGGAACTTCAGAGGCGCGGCTATATCGTCACTCCTGACCCATCGCACCCCCTCAGCCAGGCAAGCTTCAAGGACGGCTCGCTGAAAGAATTTGAGCGCCACAGCCGCCTCGGCTTTATTGATGAAGAGGGGTTCTATGATGAGATAGAACGATTACGGAACTTGGGCTTCAAGCGCATCACCTTGAAAACGGGTGCCTACGGTCTGCGCGAGCTGGCAATGGCCATCAGGTGGAGTTCGAGAGCTAAAGTTGACCTGTTGACCATAGATGGCGCCGGCGGTGGTACTGGAATGAGCCCCTGGCGCATGATGGAAGAATGGGGTATGCCGAGTATTTATCTACATTCTGCAGCTTATGATTTCTGTAGCAGGCTGGCCAACAGGGGCGAGCGAGTGCCTGATATCGCTTTTGGTGGCGGCTTCAGCAGTGAGGATGGCGTTTTCAAGGCGTTGGCTCTGGGTGCACCCTTTACCAAGGCGGTATGCATGGGGCGGGCGCTAATGATCCCAGGCATGGTAGGTAAGAACATCGCGCTATGGCTTAAGGAGGGTAAGTTGCCCAATACTGTCAGTCAGTTCGGGTCAACACCGGAGGAAATATTTGTTTGTTATGAAGAGGTTAAAGACTTAGTCGGTCCTGAAGAAATGAAGAATATTCCACTCGGTGCTCTGGGAATATTTAGCTACAGTGAAAAGCTAAGGGTAGGCCTACAGCAGCTAATGGCTGGCGCCAGGTGCTTCAGCTTGCCGGTAATCAGCCGCAGTGACCTGATGTCACTAACTGAAGAGTGTGACAAGGTCACCGGCATTCCTTACCTGATGAACGCCTATCGAGAAGAGGCAATAGATATCCTCGAGGACCGTCATAACGGGCACAGTGACCGCGATGCTATAGGTTCGTTAGTTAGCTATACGGGTAGTTTTCGCAGGGTTAGAACATACGAATAATTTCCGTATTTAACAACTTATGAGTAACTAATGATCTGACGAATCATCAAAGATTCATTGTCTTGCTTCGCACGCACTGTCAACCTGTAGATAGAGGGACTGGTTGACAGTGCGTTCTGTTTTTTCCTATAATGGTTTCGGCAGATGGTTGCCATTCGCCAGAGGTTCCAATGGGATTTGAGACTCAAGATGTAGAGCGCAAGGTCTTGGCGATCCTCAATACAGTAGGAGATTCGCGTGAGGCGATAGGGTCAAGAATTATTGCCAAGCGGTTGAAGGATCGTGGAGTAGACCTTGGTGAACGAGCAGTAAGGTATCACCTCAAGCTGACGGATGAAAGAGGCCTCACCCGGCTTGTTGGCAGAAGAGACGGCAGAATAATAACAGAACTGGGGCAAGCTGAGTTAAAAAGGGCCATGGTTACCCACAAAGTGGGATTTGCTTTATCAAGGATAGAGATACTTGCCTTTCGAACTAATATTGATTTGGAGAAACGCACCGGTTTCTTACCAGTGAATGTCTCCTTTTTCCCGAAGGAGGTTTTCAATAAGGCGTTGAAGACGATGAAGCCCATTTTCCAGGCGGGGCTTTGCGTCAGTACCCTGGTAGCGGTAGCCAGCGAAGGAGAAGTCATCGGCGACCTGGTAGTCCCCGAAGGGAAGATGGGCCTGGCTACAGTCTGTAGTATTATAGTTAATGGCACGTTACTAAAAGCCGGTGTACCGATTGACTCAAAATTCGGTGGCATATTACAGATACGAAATCGTAATCCCCTCCGTTTTGTCGAACTCATTCACTACGCCGGCAGTTCTCTTGACCCTACCGAGATATTCATCAGAGCTAATATGACCTCTGTTACCAAGGTAGCTGAAGATGGGAGTGGTGAGATACTGGCTAACTACCGGGAAATCCCTGCCGTCTGCCGACTTCTGGCTGAAGAGGTAGCAGCAAAGCTCAAGGATGCTGGCTTTGGAGGTATCCTGTTGATGGGAAACGTCAGTGAGCCAGTTTGCGAGATCCCTATAGAACTTAACCGGATTGGCGTTGTTCTAGTTGGCGGTTTAAATCCAGTGGCTGCGGCTGCGGAGGCTGGCATAATCAGTGAAAGCCATGCTATGAGTACCGTCGTTGACTATCAAACGCTTGTGAAAGTATCTGAGATTTAATTATGAAAGAAATAAGAATCATTCCATGCCTCGATATAAAGGACGGGAGGGTGGTCAAGGGTATAAATTTCGTAAATTTACGTGATACCCGCGACCCGGTAGAGGCAGCGGCAACTTATTGCCAGGAGGGGGCCGATGAACTCGTTTTCCTTGACATCTTTGCTACCGTGCAGAACCGCAAGACGAGACTGGAATGGGTCAAGAGAGTGTGTGATGTTGTAACCGTCCCCTTTGCCGTGGGTGGCGGTATAGGTAGCATCGATGACATGAAAGCACTCATTGACATGGGTGTAGACAAGGTCTCGATAAACACGGCTGCCGTGAAAACCTCGGACCTGATAAAGGAAGCCTCAAGAAAATTCGGTAAGGAAAGGCTCGTTGTTGCTATTGATGGTAAGAAAAATCCTAAAGGGAGCAAGCTCCCCAGGTTAGAAGTGGTTGTTAAAAGCGGCTCAGAGTCCACTGGTATGGATACTGTAGAGTGGGCAAAACGGGTGGAGAAGCTGGGAGCCGGCGAGATTCTCTTAACAAGCAAAGATGCCGATGGCACTAAGGCTGGCTACGACCTCGAGATGACCAGGGCGGTAGCGGAAGCGGTAAAAATACCTGTCATAGCTTCCGGAGGCGCAGGTACACTGGAGCACCTTTATGAAGCTGTCGCCGTTGGGAAGGCATCAGCGGTACTAGCTGCTTCGATATTTCACTTTGGAGAAATACGGATAGCGGAAACAAAGGCGTACCTGAAGAGTAAAGGAATAAATACTAAAGATTAGCTGAGGCATTAACACGGTCCTCAATATGACCAAAGATAGCTTACTGTCAGTAAAAGAGGCAAACCATAAAAGAATTTGAGATATAGATTAGAAGGAGTAAAAAAGAGATGACAGGTATCAATCCATTTGAAGTCGCTAAAAAACAGATAGACACTTGCGCAAATATTTTAAAACTATCTCCCAATGTGACCGCGATGCTTAAAACCCCGATGCGAGAGTTGCATGTATCATTGCCGGTACGAATGGATGATGGTTCTATCAAGTTGTTCCAAGCATTCAGGGTCCAGTACAACGATGCCAGAGGCCCCGCAAAAGGTGGCATTAGATTCCATCCTGATGAAACCATTGATACTGTCCGCGCACTGGCTTCATGGATGACGTGGAAATGTGCCCTACTTGATTTGCCACTTGGAGGAGGGAAAGGTGGTGTTATTTGCAATCCTAAGGAAATGTCTACTGGTGAACTCGAGCGTTTAAGCAGGGCTTACATGCGGGCGGTATTCCAGTTCGTAGGACCAGAAAGAGACGTTCCGGCACCAGACGTGTATACTACCCCCCAGATTATGGCATGGATGATGGATGAGTATTCGGTCATCTCAGGGAAGTCACAGTTTGGTGTTATTACGGGTAAGCCATTAGCTATCGGTGGGTCTCCCGGGCGGGGTGACGCCACAGCCCGTGGTGGCATGTGTACTATCCGCGAAGCCGCTAAGACGCTTGGTATCGACCTGAGTAAAGCCAAAGTGGCCGTACAGGGCTATGGAAATGCCGGTTACCATGCGGCTCGACTGTGCAGCGAACTTTTCGGATCCTCAATAGTAGCTGTTTGTGATAGCAAAGGCGGAGTTTGCTGTACAACCGGAGTTGATACTGCGGCAGCTTATGCCTTCAAGGCAAAGACGGGCTCAGTCTGTAACTTGCCGGGCATGGATCCTATCTCGAATGAGGAACTTCTGGAACTCGATGTAGATATACTAATTCCAGCTGCTATAGAAAACATCATAACCGACAAAAACGCAGGTAAGATTAAAGCAAAGATTGTTGCTGAGTTAGCCAATGGGCCGACCACACCAGAAGCTGATGATATTTTATATAAAAACGGGGTTCATTTGATACCTGATTTCCTGTGTAACGCCGGCGGCGTGACCGTCTCGTATTTTGAGATGGTGCAGAATTTCTATATGTACGCATGGGACGAGGCAGAAGTCCGTGAGCGTCTAGATAAAAAAATGACCGCAGCATATCATTCTGTATTCAATACTAGCCAGGAATATAAGATAAATATGCGACAAGCAGCGTATGTGCGGGCCGTTGAACGTGTAGTGGAAGCATTGAAGCTCCGCGGCTGGGTTTAGTGCCTTAAACCAGGCAAGTTTAATTGGAGGGAGTGTATTATGGAAAAACCAGATGGCTCTTCGCC
Organism: Chloroflexota bacterium; assembly: GCA_037443085.1. GTDB lineage: Bacteria > Chloroflexota > Dehalococcoidia > GIF9 > UBA5629 > JBBIPA01. The sequence continues at coordinate 62,008 of JBBIPA010000007.1, forward strand.
CAGAAAATTGCCCCCTGAGGAGGAGCTTAAGCATTTTAAGGCGGTTGTAAGAAGCGTCATGATGGACGCCTCTAAGGTTCTTGGGCATATATAGAGTTGCTTGTTCACGGAGCGGAAATAGAAGAGCAAATGTCTCTATTGGATCATTACCTGGATTATACACAAAGACTGTGCGAAAGCCACAATGAAGAGACTGGTCAGCGCTACGAGCACCAAGTAAATTAGCCGCTATAATAATTCCAGTTTGAATAGCTCTTGCTATAATGCCCTTGCACAACATAGCGGAAAGTTATGTTCTATTATTTCCCAAGGCACATGTCGCATATCCTAAGAATGATTTATAATTACAGACGAACAATGGACCTTAGGACGACTGGCAAATTGACGGCAATCCGCAAACGGGATAACAAGAGTCATGGGAATAATAAGATGTACCACCAAGCTATTGACCGAGCTTAAAACCAAACCAACGAACGAACTATTTCAGTCTTCCGCTTGGTGCGATTGGCATGCCAACCTTTTGTGGATAGATAGAAAAAAGTGCGTGCTGTTCACCAACAATCAGACCCTGTATTCATTCTTCTTGCCCTCGATAAAGAAACTAATATTAAAAAACTTCGAAGAGGTGTTCAGGTTGGGTTTGTTCAAGAGTCTGATGACTGAGGGATTCGCCGAGCCGCAGGTCGAATATATGTTGAGGGAACACCAGCACATCGAGATTGCAAGGACAAACAGCCGTAGCATTCTGGGGTCTATGAACGACCTGGCCTTCCAAATCAAATCCATGATATACGCGACCGGCGGACTGGCTAATGCCGATCTGTCCGAAATCAATAGGCAGCTGAATCGCATTCCGATGAGTGCGATAAACTACAAAGTCGGCATCGATGAACTGAAACAGCTATTGGCTGATGTGAGCAGGTAGCTTCGTACAGTACGTTAGAAATTGGAACGAGACACGAAGGCAAGCTATAGGCGATAATAATATCTTAGCGGCGTCACATTAGGGCGTGTTGTATGATCCGGCAATAACTAAGGTCCAAATTGTTGTGGACGTTTGTAAAATGAGTCTTTTCTAATCGAAAAATGAGCCTGAAGAAATAAGAGCCCTGGCATCTCTAG
>JBBIPA010000008.1:0-54566 GCA_037443085.1 Chloroflexota bacterium
GTTTTCTTATCGCCGAGTTAAAAATCACATGATTTCTGTGATATTCACCCCTGTTCTACTTTGCTCTGCCCCCTTTTCTCTCTCATCTTCCCTTTATCTACCTCAAATGGGCACAGGTATCCCTTCAAGGGCTTCGATAGGAACGAAGGGCTTACCATTTTGTTGAAATATGAGCTTCACCATTCTCTTTAAATTACAGGTGATTGCTGCCATAAGATTCTGAATGCTTGCAAATCGTCAGGAATTACCTGGTCATATATGTGGTCGCCGTAAAAGGATAGTTGGCTCGATCTCGGCTTTAGCATTCTGTACACTCCATCATAAACTTGTTGAGTGTATAATACCTTATACTATACTTTTCATAAATGCCTTAAGGAGACCTTTTCAGCATTCTCCATATATATAGGTAGTACTGTCGGGCTCGGACTAAGGAAGCGTACTGGTGGTCTTGTTAAAGCTAAAGGCAAACACGTAGCAAAAAAACGTGTACAGAGGATAATAGCTGTATTGGGCAAAGAACTTGAGTTCCGTGTTAAGGTTGAACCAAGTCCAGAAGCAGAAGAAGGTAAACTTCTTGAAGACTATGAAGGAAAGCATTTGGAGCTTCCTCCCTGTAATCACAACCGTCCGAGAAAGCCATAATTTCCCTTTACCCTTCCAGTAGCGGAATCACCAGTGGTCCCTCGGGGATGACGGCGATTTCGGCGTTGTTGCCCAGTATCTGGAAGGCTTTCTCCAGTCCGTCTTCAATGCTGCGTATGGGTGCTATCATCATCCTCCTGACCACACGGTCTTCCAGTTCGGACACCAGGTAAACGTCGTTCTTAAGCTGGGTGCGGGCGAGAGTGTGGTTCATCCACTGGGCGTCGAGCGGCTCTTCGCGCATAATCTTCTGCAATACTTCTTTGGGGGAACCGACCGAGGCATGCAGTTTCTGGAATGATTCAGGTCCTACGCCGACGCTGCAGGAAGCGGCGCTGACCACAATTCCACCTTCGCGGGTTATCAGTGAGGCAGTGTCAATTCCTTTACAAGCCTGATACAGGTTCAGGTCGAGCGGTGCTCCGCTATTGGAGGTGATGGTGATATCCACCCTGTGCCCCACCTTTACCCCGTAGATGTCTCTGGCTATGGCACAGCCTTGCTCATGAGCCTGATACGGGTCACCGGCTACAACATGAGTAATTTCCCTTTTCTGGTTGAGCAGCACGTTGACGATGAAGTTGAGCTTGGCCATTCTGGCTATTTCCACCATGTCCTCGTGTACCGGATTACCCTTTAGTACTCCCGTCCTGGTGCAGGGATGCTCGATCATCTTGTAGCTGTGGTTTTTGTGCACTGACCTGGTACCGTAGACGCCGGGCGCAATATGTTTCCTGCCGCCGGAGAAGCCGGCGAAGGAATGGGGCTCGATGAAGCCGGTGCTGATACGGAAATCTGCTTCAACAACGTTGCGATTGATATCAACGGGCGTGCCCCGGGAGGTGGTGCCGAGGTTGACTACCTGGTTAATATCATGATTGATTACCTGGTAGTCGTCCACGATGCTCTTGCCCAGCTTGGCGATAAGCATCGGTTTATCCAGAGGCGGATGCGTTCCCAGGGCTATGATGATGGTGATATTCTGGCGGGGTACTTTTTGCTCCAGCTCAGCCAGTAGCGGCGGCAGCAGCCTGTCCTCGGGGCAGGGCCTGGTATTGTCGGTCACTATGACCACCACACGGTCGTTTTTATCAACGCAATCGAGTAGTGGGGGGCATCCTGTCGGCGCTTGCAGGCTCCGGGTTATGGCAGCAGCTTCGTTCTCGATGCCTCTGGCATCATGGGTGGTCAGGATACAGGTGATATTCCTTGTTGGTACAGTTGCCTTGAGAACAGAGTTCCCATAAGGAAGCTCGATTTCAGTGTATTCCATAGTCAGTTAACTCCCGAGCCTTATATTATCACAGATGGCTCACCTCGGGGAGGTGAGTTACGCTAGAGTCAGAATGGCATTGCGCCTGCCCTGGAGAAAAACAGCCGCGCGTTGAGTTTAGCCAATTTCAGTAATAGTTATTTCAACATGCCGAGGAGAATGCCGGCGACCACTGCTGTTCCAATGGCTCCTGACATATTGGGTCCCAATGCATGCATCAGCAGGAAGTTTTTAGGATTGGCTCGTTGTCCCTCTCTTTGGGCTACCCTGGCTGCCATCGGTATTGCCGAGACACCGGCAGCCCCGATGATAGGATTAATTTTTGTTTTTACAAACAGGTTTGTTATTTTAGCTGCCATAATTCCGCCAATGGTGGAGAAAACGAAGGCGAGGACGGCAAAGATAAAGATTAATAATGTCTTGGGCTGGAAGAAAACCTGGGCTGGCATCATGGAGCCCACGGTGATTCCCAGAAGGATGAGGAGTATATCATTCAATATGCCTCCAGCCTGAGCCAGCCGGTCGGTAACTCCGCAGACTTTGAGAAGATTACCGAACATCATCATGCCGATGAGCGGCGCGCATCCAGGAACCAGTAATGTGGCTATAATGAAAACTATGATGGGGAAGAGTATGCATTCAAGTTTGGATACCTCTCGAATCATAGGTTTCATATAGATGCTGCGCTCTTTCTTAGTGCATAACAAACGGATGATAGGTGGTTGGATGATGGGCACCAGAGCCATATAGGAATATGCCACCATAGTAATTGGTCCTAGCAAATGCGGAGCCAGCGCAAGGGTAACAATAACGGTTGGTGGCCCATCAGAACCGCCGATGATACCGACGCATGCCGCTTCGTTTGGAGTGAAAATGCCGGTAAGGTAGGCGATAAGAAAGACCACAAAAACACCGAGCTGTGCTGCGGCACCGTAAATAAGGGATATAGGTCTGGCTATGGTAGGGCCAAAATCTATCATGGTACCGAGCCCCAGAAATATAAACAGTGGAATAAGCTCGGTGCGAAAGCCATAATTGTAAACGAGGTTCAGAACGCCAATCTTACCCTCCGCGATTTCGGCAATGCCCCCTTCAGCGGGCAAGCCATCTGGTGTGAAAACCATGAGATGGGCTAGGGGAAGGTTAACCACAAAGATACCAAAGCCGATTGGGACTAGAAGGATGGGCTCGACCTTCTTGGCAATACCGAGATAAATTAATGCACCACCGATGAGGAGCATAACCATGTTTTGCCAAGAGATCAATCCGTAAGCACTTTCATATAGACCGAACATCGCAGTTACATCCTCTTAAGTTGTAGTCTGTATTTATTCTCCGTGCCCGTTTTCCTCTGGTTTTTCTTCTGTTATGGCACGTGCGCTCTTCATAATTATCAACCCAGTTAGCCACACCGCCAGCGACACGATACCGACAACGATGAAAGTCAGCAGATAACCCATGCCAGCAATAGTCTTGACGATATCCCAATCAATTGTTCCCATTCGATTTGCTCCTTTCTTTCACCGGGCAGTGTCCTGAATCAGCCCCAGATAGGAGAAGATGGTGATAAGACGCCAGTTGGTTACCCGTAGCATTTCGCCCATTGATGAGCAGTTTTCTTTCTAGCTACTTTGGTTTTATCACCAGGAATTGGAGTGAACTCCTGAAACTGGACACTTCGGTTATAGAAATATCGCTATAATCTAAGGCAATAAACTATAAGAAACTGTCTAAAAACTCAACCTTTTCTAACTTTAGCTACTACTAAGTCACTTGGCAGTCTCAGTTTTTCTCGTTCCGTATCTTGCCTCGGATCGGAAGAATACCGAGCTTCTTTGTGCGGAATTATAATCGGTTGGTAATTACCCTGTCAATTCAACAGGTTCTTTTGCCATGATTTTGCCATAGTTTTTTGATGTTGTGTGCCAGATTGACCGATGTCATCTTGCCGGACTTAATGAGACAGGCGCCGGGGAGATGATTCACACTGAACATTCTCTTGCCCCAGATGCCAAGTCGTATTATACTTTAGCAGCTAGATTTTGGAGGTAACAGACGATGTTCGATAAAATCCTGGTTCCGCTGGATGGTTCCAAATTGGCAGAGTGCATTCTTCCCTATGTGGAGGAGCTGATGAAAGGACAGAAGGTGAAGGAAGTTATCCTGTTTCGGGTTTGTGAGCCGCCGGAGATTACTGCCGACTATCCTGCCAGCATGCCGTCAAGCTGGGAAAAGCATGTGAAGGATATCATGGATAGCAGCCAGCAGCAGTGTAGCCTCTATCTGGGTGATGTGGAGAAAAAGCTGAAAAGTCTGGGCGTGAAGATAAAGGTAGAGTCGTGTTTGGGCACTGCCGCTGACGAGATCGTTAAATGCGCTGAGAAGAACCAGGTTGACCTTATCGTCATGGCCAGCCATGGCCGTTCCGGAGTGAGCAAATGGGCCTTCGGCAGCGTTGCTGAGAAAGTCTTCCGCCGCACTTGCGTACCCATCCTCATGATCAGGGCTACGGGCTGTGTGCCGGGGTTTTAACTCCAGATAACCCCTGCTGAGGTGGAATTGCTGCCCATGGTCTCCGAAGTGAATTTGGCAATAGGGCGCAGAAGTCAGGCATGTCTCTGCATCTAAGCTGAAACCAGGTAATTTACTATGATTGCGAATGTAGCTGGCTTTATTACCCGGGCCGAAGGAAAGAAGTTTCTCAAGCTCAGCGAAGAAATCGATGAGTCGATTATCACCGAGCAGAACCTGGTGAGGGGTGGGGAAATCTCTCTCTATATACACATTCCCTTTTGTAAAACCCTCTGTCCTTTCTGCTGTTTCAACCGGTATTTGTATAAAGAAGACAGGGCGCGGGAGTATTTTAAGTATCTGAGGAGAGAGCTGGAGCTCTATATCCAGCGGGGCTTCAGTTTCTCTGATTTCTACTTCGGCGGCGGCACGCCTACCCTGCTGATGGATGAGCTGGTTGGTTTTATCGATTATCTCAAAAAGAGCTGTGCGGTCAGGGAAATATCCCTGGAAACCACGCCTAACGAGATTACTAATGAAACCATAGCGGCGCTGAAGTCTGCGGGCATTAAGCGGCTGTCCATAGGGGTGCAGAGCTTCGAGGATGCCAGCTTGAAAGCAATGGGCAGGATGCTCTGCACTGGCGAGGAGGCGAAGGAAAAGCTGCTGCTGGCTCAGGGGCAGTTCGATACCCTCAATGTGGACTTAATCTTCAATTTCCCTTTCCAGTCCCTGGAGAAGTTCGAGGCTGATGTGGAGACGTTCAAGAGGCTGGGCATTGACCAGGTGACCTTCTACCCCTTGATGCCGTCACCGCATAAAAAGAGCGCCATGGAGCGAAGGTTCAGCCGCGTGGATAACTCTCAGGAAAAGAAATACTATGACGTTATCCTCAGGGAAGTCTATGACCAGGGCTACAAAGCCTCCACGGTGTGGTGCTTTTCCCGGGGGAACAGGATGATTGACGAGTATATCGTCGACTATGCTGACTATATCGGCATCGGCTCCGGCTCGGTGAGCCTGGTCAAAGGCAGTTTCTACGTGAACGCCTTTTCGCTGGATAGATACGGTGACATGGTGACAAACAACCGCTTCCCCATTGTCCGCTGGCGGAAGCTGTCAGAAGGTGAATACCTGCGCTATTATTTACTCACCAAGCTCTTTGGTATGACAGTGGACCCCGTCACCTTCCGGCGGGATTTCAACGCCGATATTCACAAGAAGCTATGCCGCGAGCTGGTGGCACTGAAACTGGGTGGTGTGGTAATTGAGGCGGGGGGCAAGATAAAGGTAACCAGGCGTGGCATGTATACCGTGAGCGCCATGATGCGGGAATTCTTTGCTGCCCTGAATACCCTCAGGGAATATTGCATCGAGAACCAGATTTAATAGCGTGACTTCCGTTTGTTGTCATTTAATCAATGGCACTGGTTGATTTACTTTACTGCTACATGAATCCCCGCCGCCCCCAGGAAAAGAGGCTGGTAGGAAATCTGGCGAAAGCCCGTTTTCAGCAGCATGTCTTTTACTTCCTCGGGGGTGAAGAACCGTGCCGCTGATTCTGCCAGATAGTGATACGCCTGCCTGTTGCCCGAAATCAGGTATCCGATTCTGAAGGCGAACCATCTCAGGTAAAGGTGGAATAACGCTCGGATCAGCCTGGACTCTGGCTGGCTGGATTCCACGATGACGAATCTGCCGCCGGCTTTAAGCACCCGGAACACCTCGCTCAGATGTCGCTGCATCATCGGATTCTTATAGGTCAGGTTGCGGAAGGCAAAGGAGATGCCGGCGCAGTCGAAGTATCCCTCGGGGAAGGGAAGCGCGGCAGCATCGCCAGTGATGAAGGAAATCTTTTTGCCTCTGGCGAGTAGCTCCGCTTTCTGGTTGGCGATATCGAGCATGGGCTGGCTATAGTCAACGCCGGTCAATTCCATATCATACTCGGCCAGCCGGGCTATGGTAATCATCAGATCGCCGGTGCCGCAGCAAAGGTCAAGCAATTTCACAGGCTGTGATTTGAGGCATTCCCGGGCTGCCCGGGCACGCCACCTTTTATCCAGTCCCCAGGTGATGATGGTGTTGACCAGGTCATAGTGACGTGGCACTGCGGTGAACATGCTGTGGAGGGGCTTGCTCGGAGAGCCGGCCTGGTCAGGGGTCATCTTGAGTTTTATCCTATAACCTTGGCCAGGATGTACCCGATTCCCATTAACAGAGGGACTCCCAGTACGGTCAGGACGTTATTAGCCATAGCGGGCATCAACTTAGACATATCGTTTGGCTTCAATGCTCCCTGGATGGCTTTTATCGCCAGCGGCAGGCTGAGCAGGGCAATGAGCGAGAACAGCGGCATGATGCCGGCGATAACCCAGCCGATAATCCACAGGTAGACTATAATGTTCGCTGCGGAGTAAACGATGCCGGCGTTTCTCTTGCCCATGGTGATAGGCAGGGTTTTCCTGTTGCCGGTCACGTCAGCGTCGGCATCGGGGAATTCGTTGAGCAGGAGCAGGTTGTGCACCAGGAATCCTGTGGGCACCGAGGCGACCACGGCATGCCAGGTGTAGGTTCCCGTCTGAGCAAAATAGATGCCCATGACGGGTAAAAAACCCAGTCCCAGCCAGGCAGCCCATTCCGGCCAGTTTGTCTTGAGTATGAAAGGACTGTAGAGCAGGATGCACAGAGCGGCCACTATCAGCAAAGGCAGCAACAGCCAGCCTTTGACAATCACAAAGTAAATGCCTATGGGGATAGCGATAATAAAGCAGGTCATGCCCAGCCAGAACACCTGTCCGGGGGTGAGCAAGCCTTCCCTGAGAATGCCGCTGCCACCGCTGAACGGCGTCCTGTTGGTGACCAGGTCAATGCCGCTTTTATAGTCGAAATAGTCGTTAAGCGTATTGCAGCTTATATGCGCTAAAACCAGACCGATGGCTGCCAGGATGGCGTGTCCCAGGTGAAAAGAGCCGTCATACCAGGCGATGCAGGTGCCCAGGAATGCCAGCACCACGGAGAGCAGTAAGAACTGCGGCCTCGTTTCCAGGAAGAATATCTTGAGTTTCATCGCTGCCCCTTTTTGCTGAGACTATGGGCTATGATTATAGCAGAATTACGAAAAATGGTGAATGTATGTTGCGGTATTTTAGTGCTGCCTTCCCGGAACTGCGGGTTGAGGATATTGGGCAGTCCAGTTCTCAAAGGTGGTATAATGGCGGGCAGTGATCGAAGTTCGGCTTGTGTCTTCATCTTAGAAACTCCTTGTCATGAAAAATGCTATGCCAGCGCGTGAATTATATGTGGGCAAAGGGTGGAAACTCCCTGAAAATAAAAACGCAGTGAAAGGAGAATAGATGGCTCGGAATGGATTGCTCATCGATTATCAGTATTGCACGGGCTGCCAGAGTTGTGTGGTAGCCTGCCAGCAGGAGCACAGCTATCCTGATGGGAAATGGGGGATAAAGGTTGATGAGAAGGTGTTCATGGACCCGGCGAAGCCGGACAGCATCCGCATCGACTATGTGCCCTTCCCTACGGAGTTTTGCGACCTCTGTGCTGCTCGGCGGAAGAGGAAGGAGCGACCGGCTTGCGTGAAGCACTGCCAGGCCTGGTGCATGTACTCCGGTTCTCTGACAGAGATGGTGAAGCTCATGGAAAAGATGCCCAGGTCGGTGCTTTATTCCCGTTAGTATCAGGGCATGACAATCTTATTTAGTTGAAAGGAGTAAGGAAATGGCAGAGACATCTCAAGATGTAAAGGTTTATAAAATGGGCGCCTGGTCGCCGGGACCGGGATGCCATGGTGGCTGTGGTGTCGAGGTGCATGTGCAGGATGGCAAGGTGGTCAAGGTTGAGGGCATGGATGATCATCCCTGGTATCAGGGGAGGGCTTGCCCTCGTGTTCTGGCGATGACTCAATATATTTATCACCCGAACCGGCTGAAATATCCGTTGAAGCGTGCTGGCGAGAGGGGAGAGGGGAAGTGGGAACGTATTTCCTGGGATGAAGCCTATGATATCTGTGAAAAGAGGTTGAGGGAAATCGCTGGGAAATGGGGTCCCGAGTCGGTGGTTTTCACCCAGGGGACGGGGCGCGATGTCGGTGGTATGATGACCCTCCTCGCCTATGCTTACGGCAGCCCTAACTGGACTATGCTGGGGCTATCGGGGCATTCCTGCTTCACTCCGCAGCTTGCCGCCGGCTATGTGATGCAGGGTGATTTCACCTTCCCTGATGCTGCGCAATTTTTGAAGAAGAGATATGATGACCCCGAGTTTGTGGTTCCCAAGGTGACCATTAGCTGGGGCTCGACGCTTAATCGAGCCTGCGTTGACCATTACTGGTCGGGGCACTGGTTTATCGACCTGATGAAACGGGGTGCCAAGCTCATTGTCATCGACCCGCGATGCACCTGGGAGGCAACCCGTGCCGCACTGTGGCTGCAACCGAGGCCGGGAACCGATGGCGCCCTGGCTCTGGCTTTTCTCAACGTCGTGGTGAAGGAAAACCTGTACGATAAAAAATTCGTGGAGAAGTGGTGCCACGGCTTCGATAAGATGGCGGAAAGAGTCGAGAAGTTTACCCCGAAGTGGGCGTCTGAAATCTCCTGGGTTCCCGAAGAGAAGATAATCCAGGCTGCCCGCATGTTCGCTGAGAACAGGCCGTCCAGCATCGAAATCGGCCGCCCTGTGGAAGGCAATCCCGAAGGCAACCAGGTTATCATGAACATACACCGCCTCATCGCCATTACCGGAAACCTGGATGTGCCCGGCGGCAATACCATTTGCCGCTCTGCCTATGCGGTAACCACGTATCCTTATTCTACGGAGGAGGTCATTCAGCTCTATGGTGCTGACCTTCACTGGAAGCTGAGTCAGAAAAGGATTGGTGCCGATAAATATCCTCTGGTGAAGAACTTCAGAGCCTGGGCTCAGGAGGACGCCATCATTGAGCAGATGGAGACGGGGAAACCCTATTCCATTCATGGACTGTGGATACAGGCAAATAATTTCCTGGCGAACCAGGCGCAGGATACCAAACGGCATTACGAAGCCTGCAAGAAGCTTGATTTCAATGTGGTTGTTGAAATCTTTATGACGCCTACTGCCCAGCTCCTGGCTGATATCGTGTTGCCTGCCGGCTCATTCCCTGAGAAAGACTCCTTATACTGCATCGGTGGCCCGCTCAACGTTATTCGCAAGGTTATCGATGTTCCGGAGTGTAAGTCAGACTGGGAGATAAACTTCACCCTGGCGAAGCGCCTTAATCCCACGGCGGTGCCCTGGAAAGATGTCCGGGAGATGCTCACCGAGAGGATGACGCCATCAGGCTATACCTTTGAGCAGCTTTGCGATAAGGTCTGGGACCTGGCGCCCAAGGGGCATCCCTGCGGCAGCACCCCTTACCGACGCTATGAATCAGGATTACTGCGCCCTGATAAAAAGCCCGGCTTCCGCACCCCCACTACTAAAGTGGAACTGTATTGCACCAGCTATGAGAAATGGGGCTATGACCCGTTGCCCTACTATAGAGAGATAGAGCCGGAAAGCCCGGTGAAGACGCCGGAGATATATCAGAAGTATCCACTTATCATGATGACTGGTCGGCGCTCACCGGTGTTGTTCCACAGCGAGCATCGCCAGATACCGTGGCTCAGGTCGCTCGACCCTCACCCCATAGTAGAGATTAATCCTGAGACAGCTGAGGAACAGGGTATAGAGAATGGCGACTGGGTCTGGATTGAAGGTACTATGGGTAAGTTTAAGCGAAAGGCGAAGGTTACCCCCATTATCCATCCCAGGACGATTATGGTACCCCATGCCTGGTGGTTACCGGAGACCGAGGGCAAGTCTCCATATAACTATGGTATCTGGGACCTGAACTGTAACCAGCTCATACCTATGGGTTACAACGATGCCTCTGGCTTCGGCGGTGGCCCCATATCGGGCATGCTGTGCAAAGTGTATAAAGCCTAGTCTTTCGAAACTGTAACGCAGGGGCGATTTATGAATCGCCCCTGCGTTTTTCTCGGCTATTTTAACAGTTCCTGTACCTCTGCCACTGTTCGTGGCAGAATCTCCGCAGTTCTACCTTGAATGAAGTAGTCGGAAATGCCTTCAGTGGTGGGGGGTGTCGGTTCAGCGTTGACCTCGATGATAACGGTGTTTTGTACTTCCCGATGTTGCCGGGGGATGTGGGGGTAAGCACCCCTTCTCTCCTTGCCAAGGAGAGAAGGGGCAGGGGATAAGAGGATGAAAAATTACAATAGCTCCAGCGCTTCTCTGCCGGACATGCCGATGGTTATCCCCAGCCTGGCTGCCTCGGCATTGGCCTCCTTGACAATGCCCTCCAGGAGGTCTTCAATGGTGGCGATGGGCTTGCCGCTCTGCGATTTTACCTTTGCCGCAGGGTAATTGAAATTATTCAATGCTGCCACGTCAAAAGCACCGCACCCCACCATGCCCTTATCGGTAGCCACAAACACCAGGTTTGTTTTACCCAGCGGAATCACGTAGCCGTCAGCATGCTTGTTGGTTAGTTTTACCTTTTTCTGCACCATAGTTTTGCCTCTCCCGTACTATACCCTATTAACCGAACCCTGCTCAACTTATTCCTTTACATCGTTTGCTGTTTCTTACCTCTATATTTTGCCTCGTAGTTTGTATATAATGAACGAAACGAAAGGTTTAACCAGGCGATTATGGAAGCGGTTTTGCTGGCTGCCGGTGAAGGCATACGGATGCACCCTCTCACTTATACCCGCCCCAAGGTGATGCTGCCTATTGCCAATAAGCCTATCCTGGAACATTTGCTGCTGGAGATAAAAGAGGCGGGCATAACTCAATTTCTGTTTGTGGTGGGTTACCATGCCGAAGTCGTCCGCAGCTATTTTGGCAACGGTGACAGGTGGGGGGTAAATATTGAGTATATAGCGCAGATGCAGCAAAAGGGCACTGCCTCTGCTGTCAAGAGAGCCGAGGGGAGAGTAGGTGACAGGTTTCTTGTGGTGAATGGGGATATTATCGCCCGGGCAAAGGATATTCGGAAGTTGGTAAAAGCCGAGGATGTGAGCCTGGTGCTGGCAGAGGTGACTGACCCGGCTAATGTAGGCGTGGTGGAGGTGAAAGGCGCCAGAATCAAGAAGATTCAAGAAAAGTCGCTGAAGCCGTCATCACGCCTGGCCAATGCCGGCGTCTACCTGCTGACCACTGAGATTTTCCCTGCTATCGTAGCTTGCCCTTCGTCGCCACGAGGTGAATATGACCTCACCGATGCTATTCAATGTGTGATAGATGGTGGACGTCGTGTAGGGTATCATACGACTGACTACTGGCTTAACGTAGATTATCCCTGGGAGCTTCTGGAAGCTAACGAGCGTTTTCTTGCTGACCTTGAAGCTGGGAACGCAGCGGAAATAGACAAAAATGTCGCCATCAAAGGCAAGGTGTCTCTGGGAAGAGGCAGCCATATAAAAGCCGGTTCCTATATTGAAGGGCCGGTGGTGATTGGAGAAGGATGCACTATCGGGCCTCTCTGCCACCTAAGTGCGGGCACAACTGTTGGAAATAATTGCCACGTCGGCGGCATGGTGGAAATTAAAAACTCTATAATAATGAGCAATGCTCGGATTTCTAGCCAGGCCTTTATTGCTGATAGCGTGATTGGGGAAGACTGCTTCATCGGTGCTGGTACCAAGATTGGCAATATCCGTCTTGATGGCAGGAACATCAAAGCAGCGGGCATAGATACCGGGAGGCGGGAGCTCGGGGCTATCATCGGTGATAAGGTGAATACTGGAGTCAACACATCCATTGACTCAGGTACACTCATTGGCAATAATTGTATCATTGGCCCTGCTGCCTTAGTTGGTGGCGTGATATTGCCTAATTCTATACAGTTGTGAGGTATTGAAGTGTCAAGAATAGAACAAGCTATTGTGTTAGCCGGCGGTGAAGGGCAGCGATTAAGGCCATTTACCAGTTTGAGGCCCAAGGTGATGCTTCCCATTGCCAATAAGCCTATCCTGCGCTATGTCATCGAGGCTTTGGCTCAGTCGGGACTGCGCCGTATCGTGCTGGTAGTGGGCTATCGACGTGAAGAAATACAGGACTATTTCGGCTCGGGGAAAAAATTTGACGTAGACATTAGGTATATTGTCCAGAAGACGCAGGTGGGGACGGCTGATGCATTGAAGCAAGCCAAGGATGTGGCTGCCTCTCAATTTTTGGTTCTCCCCGGCGACAACATCATTGAGGCGGATACCATTCTTCCTCTGGTCAGCGCCTCAGGCAATGCTATCGCCGTGAAATATCGGGAAAACGTTTCCCAGTACGGTGCGGTTATAGTGAAGAAGGGGAAAGTCTCCCATATTATCGAAAAGCCGGAGGTGGCGGTAAGCTACCTGGTGAATACCGGTATTTATGCGCTCGACCAGGATATCTTTCCCTTTATCGAGCAGGAAAATGACCTTCCCCAGGCGCTGCTGGCGATGGTGGAGCATGGCTATAGTTTCGATGCTGTGGAGACAAAAGCCACCTGGCTCGATGCAGTGTATCCCATTGATATCCTCCGTCTCAATGAGGCAATGGTAACCAGGCTCCCCGCCAGCACTGGAGGCATCATGGACGCTGGCGTTACTGTAAAGGGCAAAGTGGCTATCGGCAGCGGGACTAAAGTGAGGGCAAATAGCTATCTGGCTGGACCGGTGGTTATCGGTGATAACTGCGAGATCGGGCCAACCGTCTGTGTTTTCCCCGCCACCAGTATCGGCAGCAACGTCACTATCTCACCTTTCTGCCAGATTAAAAACAGTGTTATCGGCAATGATGTGGTTATTGGCAGCAACTGCAGTATCCAGGATTCGATTATCGCTCCAGGATGCGTCATAGGCAATGGACTTACTGTCAGGACTAGAGAGATTATGCTGGAGAAAGAAAAGCAAGGCCAGATCGCTAAACTGGGAGCTTTGCTGGGAGATTTCTGCGAGCTTGACGACAATATCGTTATTCATGCAGGCATCTCTCTCGGGGTCAGGGCTCGGGTAAGGTCGATGAAGGTCATTGATGAGGATGTCCCCGAAGGGAGCCTGGTATTTTAGTTTTATCCGGGACCTGATTGTGAAAATAGTATGTGCGGTATTGTAGGTTATATCGGGTACAAGCAAGCTCAACCTATCCTGCTAAAGTCACTGAAAAGGCTGGAATATCGAGGCTATGATTCTTGCGGCATAGCTATCGCCAATGAAGGACGCCTGCAGCTTTTTAAGGATGTGGGCAGGATTGTGGAGCTTGAGGAGAAGCTACCGCAGATTAATGGCAGGGTTGGTATTGGCCATACCCGGTGGGCTACTCACGGCGGGCCCTCTACCATAAATGCGCATCCCCATCTCGATTGCCGCCAGCGGATTGCCGTGGTTCATAACGGCATAATTGACAACTATGCTCCTCTGAAGCAGCGGCTCATCGGAGAAGGACATGCTTTTCTCTCCGAAACCGATACTGAAGTAGTAGCTCACCTCGTGGAGAAATACTATAACGGCAGCCTCCATGAGGCGGTAGCCAGAGCGATTGGTGATATCGAAGGTACTTATGCTGTCGTCGTTCTCGATAGTACTGCCAGCGAGCTGGTTGTTGCCCGCAAAGAAAGCCCGGTGGTAGTAGGATTGGGTGAAAAGGAGAACTTTATCGGCTCTGATATTCCGGTACTTCTTGATTTTACCGACCGGGTAATCTATGTGGAGGACGATGACCTGGTGGTGGTCACAGCCGACGATGTGAAAATAACACATGAGAATGAGGCAATTGGCCGGAAGTGGCAGGTAATCCCCTGGAAACTGGAGGAGGCGGAGAAAGGCGGCTATGACCACTTTATGATTAAGGAAATCCATGAACAGCCACAGGTGATTCGTCAGACTCTGGCTACCTATGTCTCTGATACCGGCATTATGGCTGAACTGGAAATTCCCGAGGATGAAGAGCCCACCATGCTCTACCTGGCATGCGGCAGTTCCTTCTACTCAGCACTGGTTCATGAACACATTCTCGACAGGCTGGGACACCGTGATGTAAAATGCCAGATCGCCTCCGAGTTCAGCCATTCCTCCAGGGTGAAAGAAGGCACCTGGGTGATTGGCATCAGTCAGTCCGGCGAGACCGCCGATACTCTGGAAGCAGTGAAAAAGGCCAGGAGTCAGGGAGCCAAGACCATCGCCATAACCAATGTCGTCGGCAGCACTATTACTCGAGTTGCCGACCATACGCTGTATATGCGGGCAGGCCCGGAGATCAGCGTGGCTGCCACCAAGAGCTTCATAGCTCAGGTGGTGATGGGCTACCTGCTGGCTCTCATCGTGGCTCCGGTTGACAGCTATGTCAACCGGTATGTCAAAGAGAAACTGGTTAAAGAATTGCAGCTTGTCTCCAATAAGGTGAAACAAATTATCGATAATGAAGAAGCAGTGGCCCAACTGGCAACCAGTTTCCTGGCCAAATGTGAAGACGTGTTCATAATTGCCCGTGGGGTCAATTATCCAGCGGCGCTGGAAGGGGCGCTGAAGCTCAAGGAAATAGCCTACATCCATGCTGAAGCCTTCCCCGCTGGCGAGCTGAAGCACGGTCCCTTTGCTTTGCTCCGCGACAACACACCGGTAATTGCTCTGGCTACTCCCGACGAAACCTATCAGTCATTGCTGACGTCCATTAAGGAGGTAAGGGCACGAAGCTCGCCGGTGATTGCCATTGCTGAAGAGGGAGATAAAAACATAGAGCAGGTGGCTAACGAGGTTATTTATGTTCCCAGAGTGGAACCCCTGCTATCACCGATAACCAATACCACCGTTCTGCAACTGCTGGCATACTACGCTGCCAAAGAGCGCGGCTGCTCCATCGACCGCCCCGTCAACCTGGCAAAAAGTGTCACCGTGCATTAGCCGCTTATCGCCTGATTTTGTGTCTATCCGGAGACTTTCGCCTTTTCTATTACACGTATAAGTTGAGTGCGAAGGCAATTGCATTAGCTACGGCTGCCATCTTCTCAGATGAGAGCGTAGTAATTCGGGCGGCGAGCCTTGCCTTGGGGATAGTAAGGATATCGTCGAGGTTTACCACGCATTTGCAAGGCATGCCGTCTTGTTGGCCTAGAGGTACTTCTACCGGGATATCACGAATAGTGCTGGTAATAACAGAGACAGTCACGGACGTTCTCACGCTATAAGCAGCATTCCGCGATAGTAACAGAACGGGATGTCTGCCGATTGGCGGCGGTAGTTCTGCCCACCATACTTCTCCCCGCAGCATTACCATGACTCCTGGCGCATTATCTCGCTGGCCATAGCTATTTGAACTTGCCCCACTGCTGCTTTCTCCGGGATTCTCTGGTAGCCCTTCTTGTAGAGGTCATTCAGCTCTTCCTCTTTGATTTGCCGTAAGTAAAGCTGGCAGGCTTCACGAATAAATTCAGCTCTGGCCTTGTGCAGCTTTTTGGAAGTATAGTTCAGCTCTTTGAGGAGACTTTCATCAATGGGCACCTGAATCACCTTCTTCGCCATGGCATATCCTCCACAATTAAATTGTGTAGTATTATACACATATTACTACACAATATCAATGTCGCGAATTGATTTCTGTGTGTTTAATCTGAGGTTATTCGAAACTATCCTCTGTTGCCCGGATGCCAGTTCATGAGGGAGAGGCAGACTACGCGGTGCGAGCCTTGTTGCTATAGCCCCAGGAAAACCTGATTACTTTGTTGGGGCAATTGTCAACGCAGGTGCCGCAAAGAATGCATTCGGTGTTCTCCATCGAGCCGCGCTGCACCATGGTATGCACCGGTAAGCTCATGGGGCAGTTCTTGTCACAGGTGGCGCACTGCTGGCATTCTTTGCCGGTGACTCCCAGTCGCAGGGACGGTAATCTCAGCCAGCTCTTTACCTTGGTGCCGATAATCATGAAGGGTGCCATCCAGCAGCTATAGTGACAGAATGCTCTTCTGCCCACAGCGAGTGATAAAATCACGAAGAGAAACACGACCGTGAAATAGTCAATCAGGTTATGCGCTTCAGATACCGAGATGCCTGGTATCCGTCATATGTAATGGATTCACACGGCTCAACCCGCCCACCAGCACTGCCATAGCAATAATAGCGCTCAGCCAGGGAACCCAGATGAAATACTTGATCCAGTTTAACTTGCCTCCTGGCGCCGCCTTATTGTTAATGGAAAAGCACCACTCCTGTATGCCGGCGACGGGGCAGGCCCAGCCACACCAGGCTCTGCCGAAGCCCAACGAGAATATAAAGAGCAACGCGAACGTGATGAAGCTGCCAGCAATGATTCCCTGCGCTGCTCCGTTAATGATGATATAGGGAGAGAAATAGTTCAGGGTCACTGGAAAGAGCAGGAAGGAGACCAGGATAATAGCCCTTCTGATTCTTTGCCTCTGGTTCATGGGCAATGCTAACGGGGACTTAGTAGCTTCTGCCACAGCTATAGCCTCCTGAAGTGATTTTGTTGTTGTCTATTAAATTGCTCATATTACTACAGAAAAACTGTTTGTGCCAGCACAACATATTGTTTTTTAATCTATACAGAAGTAAAATAAGGCTTAAATTTGAATTTAGAAAGGCGGTGTTGACTATGAAGACCGGGAGCAAATTTGGTGGCTATAACAACCGCATTCTGCGGGTTAACTTGACCAACCGCACCTTTAGAGAAGAGACGCTGAGTGAAGAATTGATACACGATTACGCTGGAGGACGTGGCTTCGGCGCTAAATTTCTCTATGATGATTTGAAACCAGGTATCGACCCCCTCGGTGAAAAAAATGAGATCATTTCCCTGACCGGTCCGATAACCGGGACTACCGCCCAGGCATTCTCTCGCTGGAAGGTCACCTTTAAGTCTCCCCTGACCGGGGCATATTTTACCTCTTCCGCTGGTGGGCATTTTGCCCCGGAGCAGAAGGCAGCCGGTTTTGACGTTATCATCGTTGACGGGGTGGCTGATAAACCGGTCTATCTCTGGGTTCACGATGGAAAGTATGAATTGCGGGATGCTGGTTATCTCTGGGGACTCGATACCGATGACACGCAAGCCCTTATTCGTGATGAGCTCAATGACCCTCGAATCAGGATTGCCTGTATCGGTCCTGCCGGCGAGCGCCTGGTAAAGTATGCCGCTGTAATAACCGACCGTCGTGCTGCCGGTCGTGGTGGTGGTGGTGCTGTCATGGGCGCCAAGAATTTAAAAGCCATAGCAGTCAGGGGCAGTGGCGAGCCAGCTCTGGCTGACCCTGATGCCTTTCAGGCAGCAGTGAAAGAGCAAATCCAGACTTTCAAAACTAACAAACCGATACAGAGGCATTCCGTTGTTGGCACTCAGGAGCCCGAGTTCACTCTTGTTCTGGGCATGTTTCCCACCCGGAATTTCCAGGAAGGCGTCTTGCCTCATTGGGAAAGGATAGAATCTACTGAGTATGACAAGCTGCGGGTGCGGAAGACCGCCTGCTATCGCTGCATGGTTCATTGCGGCAGCATTAGCCGGATGTACCATGGCGATTACCAGGGAGCCTGGTCTGAGGGACCGGAATATGAGACTGCCTGGGCTTTCACCGGACCAGCAGTAATCTCCGATATCGGCATGACCATTGCTGCTGACAAGCTATGTGATGACCTGGGACTGGATACCATTTCCACAGGTAATACTATCGGCTTTGCCTATGAGCTTTATGAACGGGGAATTATTTCTAAAGAGGATACCGATGGTTTTGAGCTGAACTTTGGTAACAAGGAACCGATTCTGGAGCTGGTCAGAAAGATTGCTTACCGGCAGGGCTTCGGTGACCTGCTGGCTGAAGGCACCCGTGAAGCCGCCCGCCGCATTGGCAAAGGTGCTGAACAATATGCCATTCAGGTAAAAGGACTGGAGCTCCCTGCTTACCATCCGCGAGGTGCTAAAGCTCACGGGCTTAACCTGCTCACCAGCAGCCTGGGTGCTGACCACAATGCTGGCTATGGCAACCAGGAAATCTTTAACGCTCCCGCCCCCAAACCGGTTGACCGCTTTGCCGTGGAGGGCAAGGGGCAGGTGACCAAATATAATCAGGACATCACCGCCATGATGAACACCGGCATTCTGTGCAACTTCATCGTGGTTATGCAGGGCGTAACGCCGGAGCTGTATGCCAAGCTGTTATCGGCGGCTACCGGGGTTGCTGACTTCGCTGACCCCGCCTATCAGTGGAAGATAGGGGAAAGGATTGTTAACTTGGAGCGTATGTTCAATATTCGTGAGGGGCTGGGGCGCAAGGATGATGTTTTTCCCAAGCGCATCACCGATGAACCCATGCCATCTGGTCCGTCGAAAGGTCAGGTATTCGAAGCCCACCTTCTCCTGCCCGACTACTATAAGGCGCGGGGTTGGGACATGGAGACTGGCATCCCCACTAAAGCCAAGCTCAAGGAGCTGGGTCTGGAGTTTACGCTGAAATAGTGGCATGAACGTTAACGTACTGTTTTTCGGCAGATTCCGCGAGCTGGCCGTTCGTGACCGGTTAGTTCCTCTAAAGGAAGGAGCTCGGTTAGCCGACTTGCTCGAGCAACTTAACCAGGAGTATGGCGATGAGTTCCGTAACGAGGTAAATAATAAGGAGCAGGTGCATATCCTGGTAAACGGCCAATTTCATAATATCCTGGAGGATATCAATACCCAGTTGCAGGATGGCGATGTGGTGGTGCTCATGCCCCTTGCCACCGGAGGGTAAGTGCACACAGCCTGAAGATACGCAACTTGGGAAAAAGCTTTTCGCAGGTAGACAAGGCCATGCTGGACAGACAATTGAGAGACAGATATTCCCGACAGACAGTGCTTCCTGCCATTGGGGAGGAGGGGCAGGCGAAGCTGGTTAACAGCAGGGCAGTAATCATTGGCTGCGGGGCATTGGGGGGTAACATCGCCACCTTGCTGGTGCGCGCCGGCGTGGGCAAAGTCAGAATCGTCGACAGGGACTTCATCGAGTACCACAACTTGCAGCGGCAGGTTCTGTTTAATGAGGATGATATCAAAGCCCAGTTGCCCAAAGCCATCGCCGCCGAGCGCCATCTCCGGAAGGTAAATTCGCTGGTGGAAGTTGAAGGGATTGTCGGCGATGTGAACTATACCAATATCGAGAAATTCTGCGCTGACGCCGATGTGATTCTCGATGGACTGGATAATATTGAAACCCGCTATCTGATAAACGACGCTGCTCTCAAGCAGGGAATTCCCTGGGTTTATGGTGGTGCTATCGCCACCTACGGCATGACTATGACCATAATCCCGGGCAAGACCCCCTGTTTGCGGTGTATGCACTTTGCCCCACCTGACTCCGGGGTGGTGCTCACCTGCGAAACTGCCGGAGTACTGGGCACAGTTCCTGCTGTCGTTGGTTCTCTCCAGGCCACCGAGGCAATAAAGATACTGGTTGGCGTTAAGGAAATGAAAAAGGGACTGCTTGTGGTAGATTTCTGGGAGAGAACCTTTCACCAGTTGGAAATAAAGCCCCGTGAGGATTGTCCCGCCTGCCACGGCCACTATGAGTTCCTGGAAAAGAAATTCGACATAAAAACCACCTCACTTTGCGGGCAAAGCCGGGCAGTGCAGGTGTTAGATACCAGGGTTAAGAAAATTGCCCTGAGTAAGCTGGCGGCGCGGCTGAGGAAACTGGGCGACGTCGATTACAACGAGTTCATGCTCCGTTTCACAATCAATCGCCACGAGATGATCATCTTCCCCGACGGCCGTGCCATCATCAAGAACACCACCGACGAATCGCTGGCTAAAGAACTTTACGCCAAATACGTCGTAGCCTGAGGCCAAGCTCATTCTGTTGCGAACCATCTGCAGGGGCGATTCATGAATCGCCCCTGCGCTTTTTCCTCCCAGGTCTGGTGACTGTTTTGAGCAAGAAGCACCATTAAGAGTATAATAAGGAGATTTTTTGTCTGGAGGCAATGGTAGAAACCAATGGGGACAGTATTACTGACCGGTGCCACCGGCTTTCTGGGGGCGCATATCGCTTTCCGCCTGATAACGGAAACTGACCACGACGTTATCGCTCTGGTGCGAGCCGCGAATAAGGAAACGGCGGTACGCCGCCTCAGCCGTGCCTGGTGGGACTGGCCGGAGCTGGCTCAGTCTATCGGTGGCAGGGTCAGGGTCATTATTGGGAATGTATCTGAACCATGCCTCGGCATGAGTGACGCCGAATATAATCACCTGGTAGGCACCACCACCCATATCATCCACACCGCCGCCGACCTGCGCCTGGAAGTGCCCATCGAGGAGCTGCGCCGGGCCAACGTTACCGGCACTGCTAATGTGCTGCAGTTAGCCCATGATGTGCACCGGGACCATGGCCTCAGCCGTCTTTCCCATGTCTCCACTGCTTATGTGGCTGGCGGCAGGACGGGCGCAATTTCCGAAGATTCCCTCAACGATGCCTGCGGCTTTTACAGTAAATACGAGCTATCCAAATACGAAGGCGAGTTGCTTGTCCAGCAAGCCAAACAGCAACTGCCTATCTCGGTCTTCCGCCCCGGACAGGTGGTGGGAGATTCTAAAAACGGCGCCATCAAGACTTTCAACACGCTTTATTTTCCGCTGCGGTTGTATTTGACCAAACGTCCCACCATTATCCCCGTCACCCCCTCGATGATGGTCAACATGGTACCGGTGGACTATGTAGCCGATGCCATCACCCGCCTCACTTTTATTCCCGAGGCAGCAGGGCAGAACTTTCACCTGGTAGTGCCCTGGGAAAAGCTGCCCACCGTCGGCGAGATTATCGACTTCCTGCGCGTCTGGGCGAAACAGCATCTGGATTTGAAGCTGCCACGCCCGGTATTTCTGCCGTTGCCCGTGCCAGCCACCCGTGCCCGCTACCGGGTGCAGGGAGTGGTGAGAGGTGGCGACAAGGGTTTTCTTGCTATAGTGCCTTATTTCAAAGAACGCCGCCGCTTTTCCCGGGAGAATATCGACCGCCTTATGGGCGCATACCATTTTCAGTGGCAAACGGTTTTCACTGCCATGATGGACTTTGCTGTTTCCAAAAGCTTCATGCACCGCTCTGAGCGCACCGTCCATGAGCAAATCCTGTTTCGACTGAGGAGCCGCAGTCTGCCAGTGACCTACTACGATATAGTTGATAGACAAATCATCAAGCGGGACACAGTACAGGTGAGGGAAGAAATATTTGCCGTAGCCGCGGCAATGCAGGGCGCCGGCATCAGCAAGGGCGACCGCGTTGCCCTGCTGGGGCATAACAGCAGCCGCTGGCTGGTCATCGATGTTGCCATTGGCTTGCTCGGCGCTGTCAGCGTGCCCTTATACAACACCAGCCCGCCCGCTGAAATCGCCCAGATACTCCAGGCAAGTCAGGCGAAACTGCTGTTTGTGAGCGCCCCTGATATCCTGGGGCGGCTGGATGAGCTGGCAGCCGATACACCCGTGGTATCTTTCTGCCGCCAGAATCTTGAAGCTATGCCAGCCCGGAAAGTTATTTCCTGGGAAGAGTTTTTGGCCAGGGGCAAAGGTATCAAAGTGGCCGTCGCTGCCCCGGTAACTTTCGGTGACCTGGCCACGGTACGCTATACTTCAGGAACTACCGGACAGGTCAAGGGCGTCTGTTTCGACCATGAGGGGCTGCGCTGGATGGCGGAGACCACCTGCTCGGTGATGAACTCGTGGCGGGCGCTCAACTCCGAGATTATACACCTTTCCTACCTGCCCATGAACCACGTAGTTGAAGGCATACTGGCAAACTATTCAGCGTACTATACGCCAGCACCGGTGCATATCTACTTTGTTGAGGATATTGCTGACCTGCCCTATGCACTGCGGCGGGTTCGACCCAATATATTCTTCTCGGTGCCGCGGTTATATGAAAAAATCTGGGAATCGCTCCAGAAGACCAGCCTGGCCCGGCGTTACCAGAGCCTGAACGAAGGGCTACGGCGGCGACTGCTGCGCACTATCCTGCGCCGGGGCGTCTTGAGAAAGGCAGGACTGAACCGCTGCGCTCAGCTTATCGTCGGTTCAGCACCGATGAGCCAGAGCCTGCTGCGCAATTTCCAGGAGCTGGGCATCGAGATTTACAATGCCTATGGTCTTACCGAGGCGCCGCTGGTGACCATGAATAAGCTGGGGGCAAACCGGATTGATACCGTGGGTGAGTTACTGCCTGCCACCACCATTACCATCGCCGCAGACGGTGAGGTGCTGGTGAAGGGGCCGCAGGTGGCCAAAGGTTATCTGGTCGGCGATAACTGCGTGCCATTCGACGAAGGCTGGCTCCGCACCGGTGACCTGGGCTATATCAGCGAACAGAACAGCCTGGTACTCCACGGGCGTAAAAAAGAAGTTATCGTTACTTCTTACGGCAAGAACATACACCCCATCAAGATTGAGGCGATGCTGAAGAGCATCCCTGATGTCACCGAGGCTATGGTACTCGGCGATGCCCGCCCCTTCTGCACCGCTATCCTCTGGGTAAGTCGCGATGGTCATGACCTGAGCTGGGTGAGCCGGGTTGAGCAGGCTATCATCGAGGTCAACCGTCAGCTCTCGCATCCCGAGCAGGTGAAGCGCTGGGCAATTTTGAAGAACGAGCTATCCATCGAGCGCGGCGAGTTGACCGCCAGCCTGAAACTGAAGCGCGCTGAGGTAACGCGGCGGCTTGGCGAGACGGTGGAGGCGCTGTATTCCCGGCTGACTCCTGAGTTGAATGATGGCATCTACATCAGCGGGCTGGCGCTGGAGCACGAGTCCTAGCCCCGGCAGTATGGCTATAGCTCCTCTATCTCCAGTATCCGGTCTACCCGAAATACCCTTTCCGCCTTCCGTTCCCGGCAAAAGGCTTGAACACCCAGATACATTGTGGCCAGAGAACAATAAGCCAATCGGAACGGCTTGCCAACATTGCATCCCCTTACACCCTTCTGGGTCAGTTGACAATCTATCTGTTTTCTTTTAGAGTGAACAAATCTTACAACGTATGGAGTTATGAAGATGCGCTTTTTGGTAGTACCTTTATTGATTACGTTACTTATCCTTATGGGATGTGCGCCTCAAACACAATTAACTGTGAAGCTGGCATCACCAGCACATGGTAGCGAAGTAACTTCCCTGGCCCCCATGCTGATTTGGGGAGGTGGTGACACTACTGCGACGTACAGGTTGCTGGTAGCAGCAGACAGTAATTTTCAGAACCTGGTTATTGATGCCAGCAATCTGGGTGAACCACGCTATACTATTCCCTCAAGGAAACTGCTCAGTGATAAGACTTATTACTGGAAGGTTATCGCCAGCAAGGGTAATGTAACCTCGGATTGGTCGTCATCATGGTCTTTCAAGACCCCCGCTGCACCGACTCCGTCTCATGGAGGTAAAATCCGAGTTAGTGCTACAGTTGATGGTGTGCCTTGGTCTGGAGCAGTAAACTATTCTATTACCGGTCCGTTTTCGGACACTGATAACTCATTACCATGGAATTTTGATGGTGTCCCTGCAGGGACATACACAATCACCTACAATTACGGTGCTCCAGCGGGAAAAGCATTAGCAAATGTTAGCCCGTCACCGACTCAGAATTTGCCAGATGGCGGAGTTATCAGTTTTGTACTGAACTTTTACACGCAGTCCACTTCACAAATTGCCATTAATGCAACTCTCAATGGTACTCCCTGGTCTGGACCGATTAATTATTCCATTTCTGGACCATTCAATGATACCGAGACTCTAGTGCCCCAAACGCTCAATAGTCTGCCTACAGGTAATTACACACTAGTATATAATTATGGTGGTCCTGCTGGGGCCGCTTTGAGCAACATTACACCTGCTACTGTTCAAACATTGACCTCCGGTGGTAGCCTTGTATATACCTTGAATTTTTCCACCAGCCCGGTGTCGAACCTCTCAGTAACTGCTTCGTTGAATGGTGCCCCATGGTCTGGGCCAATACGTTATTCTTTGTCCGGGCGGGTAAGCATTTCCCGAACTGACGTCCCCTTCCAGCTCAATAATGCTCCTGCCGGTACCTACCAAATTGTTTATGAAGGAGGTGGCCCACAGGGGGCTACTCTGGGAGGTATTACTCCAGCACAAACAATTACCCTGACCAGCGGGATATCAGGAGGATTTGTCCTCAATTTCTACACACAGCCTGTTTCTGGCAACATAGTGGTTAGTGCCACGTTGAACGGGTCGCCATGGTCCGGCGGCGTCAATTATTTTATCAGTGGTCCATTACAGAACTCTGATAACACTGTGCCACGTACATATACGAGTATACCTGCTGGGACCTATACACTCACCTATTCAGGCGGAGGTCCTGCTGGCGCTATGCTCGCCAGCATTACGCCATCGCCGTCACAAAGGCTCGATGGAGGTCGTACTATAGCGTTTACCATGAACTTTATAACACAGCCAGGTAGCGGTACTATCAATGTAAATGCTTTGCTTGACGGGCAACCGTGGAGAGTGGCTATAGGCTCAGGGTCTATCAACTATACCCTGATAGGGCCTAAACACGATTCCAGCACCACAGTCCCTCAGACCTTTAGCAACATGCCTGCTGGACCATACACGTTAAATTACAATGGCGGCGGGCCGATTGGTGCCACGCTCACCAGTATTACGCCGTCACCATCACAGAACCTGTCATCGGGCGGCGCTATTACATTCACCTTAAATTTCACTGGGCAACCCAAGGGCACAGTAATCGTCAATGCCACACTCAATGGTCAGCCATGGTCAGGCCAGGTCGGCTATATAGTACAGGGCCCTTATGTCGAATCGGGGAGCTCCACGCCGCGAAACTTCACTGGCGCGCCTGCAGGGAGCTATAGCGTGCAATATAGAAGCGGTGGCCCTCCCCAGTCCATTTTTGAAGGGGTAACCCCATCCACCCAGATATTGCCTGCAGGAGGAACGATAACATTTACCATAATGTTCAAATTCCAGGGGCTGCCTCCACAACCTCCTGCTCCGGGTCCGCTACCGGGACCGCTGGTAAAATAGCCGGATATAAAGGAGACAAAATTCAATGAAAATATTGTTAGTTATAATACTTGTGGTAGCAACTACACTGACGGCATGTATGCCTTCAATCACACCGCCGGTAGCGCCAACCAAACTCCGAATCATTACTGAGACATATCCACCATTCAACTTTGTTGATAGTAACAAAAATGTCGTTGGCAAAAGTACCGAAATTGTCGAAGCGATTTTGCAAGAGCTAGGCGCTCCCGGCATTCCTATCGAAGTAATGCCGTTGGCAGACGGCTTGAGTCTGGCGCAGAAAGGTCCTAATGTAGCGATATTCTCGATCAACAGGACTCCTCAACGCGAAACATTGTATAAATGGGTAGGCCCCATTGGGAATTACGAACAGGCATTTTATGCCAGGAAAGGCTCCAGCATAACATTGAGCAGGCTCGAGGACGCTAAAATTGTGGGTAAGATCGGTGTCTATAAGGGCGACGCTGGGAATCAGTTTCTTACTGCACAGGGGTTTACTAATCTTGACGAGAGCTTGAACGATGTTGAAGCGCTGAGAAAACTTATTGATAACAAGGTGCAGCTCTGGCTGGGTAACACAGAGGGATTGGAGATTACCGCCCGAGAGGCGGGGGTAAATGCTGAGGACATCATGGCTCTGCCTGTGGTAGCCATACGGGCAGGCCTCTACGTAGCTTTTAGCAAAGATGTTTCTGGCAGCACCGTGGCAGCGTGGCAAAACGCTCTCAACTCCCTGAAGCAAAAAACTGATATCGATGGCAAGACGGTCTACGATAAAATAAATGCCAGATATGATGATCCTGATTACATAAGGAGCTTGTTACAGAAATAATCGTCTTATCGGTCAACCGTCAACCCTGACATCCTGAGCAGGCAAGCTTTGGGCAATTTTGAAGAGCGAGCTATAGCTCCTCTATCTCCAGTATCCGGTCTACCCGAAATACCCTTTCTGCCTTCCGTTCCCGGCAAAAGGCTTGCAGGCCGAGATAAATGACCCCATTAAACTCCATCTCGCCGACATAGCGCGGCTCGATCACCCGTTTCGACTTCTCATCGCTGGGTTTGAGGTAGACAATGCGCAGGGCGGTGCCATGTGCTATTGCCCTTTCAATTATGGCGACCTTATCATCAACCGGGCAGGACTCTTCAGCTTTGTCATACTGGTACTTCGTCAAAAACTTCATTATCTTGTAATCTGTCCAGATATGCTTCTTGGCCAGTGGTTTCTTCAGCACAATGCCGTCCAGCCTGGTGCATCGGCTCAGGGCTACATACATCTGACCGTGGGCGAAGGTACCCCGGCCGATATCAATTATCACTTTATCGAAGGTTTTCCCCTGGCTCTTGTGAATGGTCACCGCCCAGGCGAGCATCAGCGGATACTGGGTGAAGGTGCCCACCACCTCTGACTGTAGCTGCCCGTCCTCGATGAAAAACTTGAAAATTTCCCATACCCAGGGAGTGACCTCCACCGCTTCACCGTTGGCCAGCTCCACGAATAGCACCGGCGTGCTGTCCCGCTCGATGGCTACGGCGGCGATTTTGCCTATGGTGCCGTTTACCCAGCGCCGGCTGCCGTCGTTGGTGAGCATCATAATCTGCGCTCCAGCCTTTACCTTCAGCTCTACTGCCGTGGGCAGATACTCCTTGCCGAACTCCCCGTCGATTCTGCCGTTGAAGGTATACAGCGTGCCGTCGAGCTTATCCAGTTGCTGGTTGTTAATGCGTTCCGCCATCTCATTGGTGGTGGTCAAATACACGTAAAAATCATCCAGGGGCGGCTCATAGTCATGCAGGTATCGCTGGTTAAGCAGCGCCAGCCCTTCTTCGGTGATGGTATTATTGCGGATGGCATTGAGCAGGCTGATGAACTGGTCGTCATGCTGCCGGTAAATCTTCTCCAGCTCGATAAATTCCATGTCCAGGCGGTCGAAGGCACTGGAGCTGAAAAAGTAAGGCGTTTCATAAATAGCAGAAAATGCCTGCCGCTCTTCGCCGCTCAGCACCGGCGGCAACTGGTAAAGATCGCCGACGAACAACATCTGAATGCCGCCGAAAGGTTTTCTCTTATCGGGACCGTGCAGCCGCAAGAAGGTATCCACGCAGTCGAGCAAATCAGCCCGCACCATGGAGATTTCGTCAATGAGAATGGCGTCCAGTTGCTTGTAGATGGAGCGCTCGCTATCACTCCGCCGCAGCTTCCTCACCTTCTCCACGGTCACATCGGGCTTAAATTTGAAGAAGGAGTGGATGGTCTGTCCTTTCACGTTCAGCGCTGCCACGCCGGTGGGAGCCAGCACCACCACCTTCTTATTGGTGTTGTTGCGGAAGTAATCGAGCAGCGTTGACTTGCCCGTCCCTGCCCTACCGGTGACAAAGACGTGCTTGACGGTATGCTCCATCATCTCCAGCGCCTGATGGAACTGCTCGTTGATTTCTATGGGGGTATTAGGCACTCTATCCCCATCTGCCGGCGAGTATCTTCGCCAGGCGCTTATAGCCAGCGGAGGACACCCACTTTTTGGCCCACTCTTCAATGGCCTGAACACCATCGGGATACTGCTCTCTTATTTTTTCAATTTCAAGTGATGCCTCATTAGCGGCATCATCCATTTTCTTGGCGTCGAATTCTGGCATCTCTTTCCTCCTACTCTATATATTAGCAGTTTGTTAGCAAGGGCGATGAGTCGAATGGTGAGCGGCGCTGTACAATACGCAGAACCAAAACATTCGAATCTAGCTTCGAATTAGCGAAATAAAGTTAGCAAATACTAATAGACCAGACTGGCTAGTATTTTGAATTCCGTCTGTGATTCGGTTACAGCTTTATATTTAGGTGGAAAGGTATTTTCATATTTTTGAAAACCATCCTCATCCACTTTAAAAACTTCGCTTTCAATAAACCTGCCAGATATTTTACGGAGAGTTCCCGGTGCTAGTTCAATGGCCATAAGTGCCACAGCGAATTTACCTTCGGAATTGGTTATATCATATCTTTCGGCACATCTGAATCCGAATCTGTTATAATATCTTGGGTTCCCATAAATAAGGACGGCTGTAAAGCCGAGGTACTTTGCTTTATCCAACGAGTATTTGATTAGAGCGCTGCCGATGCCCTGTCTTTGATAAGTGGGCAATACGCTTACTGGTCCGAAGCTGATGACCTTGTATGTTTCCCCTGTGGCATTGATTAGTTTACCGTGAGTGTACACAATATTTCCCACCAGTTTCCCATTAAGTTCAGCAACAAAATCCAACTCGGAAATAAAATCACTACTGCTACGCATATTATGCAAACAATAATGTTCACTGCACCCAGGAACATATAGATTCCAAAATGCTTCGCGAGTCAATTCTTCAACCGCTCTGTATTCATTTGTTTGTTCATTTCGAATTATCAAATTCATTTTTTTCACCAAGACACGCTGGGGGAAACACTCCTAAGCTTGAAATTATATCACGTGGAATGACAGAGAAAGAAATAGTTATTCAATAAATGATTCAGATGATAATCTCGAAGAGGTTTTGTCTATTGTACAGTACTGTTATATCGAGCCTGAAATGGTGGGCAATACTGGATTTGAACCAGTGACCTCCTGTGTGTAAGACAGGCGCTCTAACCGCTGAGCTAATCGCCCCTAAATGGCACGCCTGGTGGGATTTGAACCCACGGCCTCAGCCTCCGCAGGGCTGCGCTCTAATCCCCTGAGCTACAGGCGCATTGGTGCCGAAGGTGAGATTTGAACTCACACATCCTGTACGGATACTACGCCCTGAACGTAGCGCGTCTGCCATTCCGCCACTTCGGCGTGGGCAGTACTGGATTTGAACCAGTGGCCTCTTGCGTGTGAAGCAAGCGCTCTAACCGCTGAGCTAACCGCCCCAAAGCATATCTATTTTAGTCGGAAACATCGGCTTTGTAAAACGGAGAAGCGATATTTGGGCAACAGGCTGTCTGAAAATCACAATCGTAAGGTACTCGCGGGTTCCCATTGAGCCCGCGGGATCGTCACGCGCTTCGCGCTCACGATGACAATTTCTATTTTTAGATAGCCTGGTGGCAATCTTTGTTTATTCGTTCATACGTTACTTGTCCGCGCATCACCGACAGGTTATACTGAACCTGCTGCTGGCACCTTATAGGGTCATTCTTTTTACCGAAGTTTATAAGGCAGCATAGCAGCAGCGAGCGTTACTGATGAAGTGGGCATATGGACTGGTAACGATAGTGTCTATCCTGGCAGTAATCCTGACGTTACGGTTAGCCGGTGTTTTTGAGGAGAGGGCAGCCGCTACGCCTTCCCCCAGCCTTCCTCAGGTAACTGCGCTGCCATCGCCGCCGGTTCCGACTCCAGCTCCAGCCCCAAAGCCACCGGCTGGGTCTGCTGGTCCTCAACTGCTATCGCCCTGCAATAATTGCACCGCCGCCTGCATTACCCGGAACTGGCAATTCCAATGGCTTTCCTACAATGGGGCTACTGTGTATCGCTTCGAGCTTTCTGAGAATCCTGACCTGAGTGCACCTCTGGTGGCGACGACGGTGGAGAGCACTTCCTATAGCTATCAGAGCGCTCTAAAGTGCGATACCCGCTATTTCTGGCGGGTGAGAGCAGTATCGCTGACAGGCAGCGACTGGAGCCAGGTATGGAGCTTCTTAGCGACCAGGTAACTGCCTCCACCCAAAATAAGCACGTTTTCTTATTTTCCCCATAGAGATTTTGCCAGTGGGCACTTAAAAAGAAGAGTTGGATTGAAAAAAATTGGCGGGCACTATAGAATAATCATTCAGTGCTATGAATCCGTACAAGTATCCGCCGGTGAGCCCCCGCTTTAATTTGCAATTGAAGGAAAAGAATGGCAGTTGGCTGCATTACAGGGTCAACTTTCCTATCGCCAGCCCCACCAGCCACAAGGAGCATAATACCGCTCTGGGCGACTATTTCCAGCCGGCCGAAGGTAATCAATGGCCACTGGCGATTTTAATTCATGGCTGGGGCGACCGTAGTCTCACGCCCTGCCGTTTGCTGGCTAAAGACCTGGCCAAGAGGGGGATGGCCAGCTTTGTATTGCACACTGTATTTCATTCCACCCGTATGCCGCCAGAGATTAAGCGCCGGTCGCCCAACCTCACCGCTGACGAATGGTTCAAGGGGTACCAGACGTCGGTTATTGACGTTCGCCAGACCATTGACTGGGCGCAGAGCAACAGGGCAATTCATCAAGATAAGATAGCCGTTATCGGCGTTAGCCTTGGCGGTATTATCTCGGCAATCTCCATGGCGGTGGATAGACGGATACGAGCCGGAGTTATTATGATAGCCGGTGGCAACTATGAAAATCCTGAGTGGCTTAAGAAAACGGGGAATAAGAAGACGGAGGCAGAGTATGCTGAGGGTCAGCGGATGTATCAGCAGTACCTTGCCGAAGTTGCTGAAAAAGGCTTTGAAAAGGTTGAACCGCCCAAGAGAAGCTACTTAACCGACCCGATGACTTTTGCCGGCGCTCTCCGCAATCGCCCGGTGCTGATGATAAATGCCTCGCTGGATGAGAGAATCCCCAGGAAGTCAACAATTGACTTGTGGGAAGCGTCAGGAAAACCTGCCATCAAGTGGCTGCCTGGCACTCATTCCTCGGTGTGGCTGCTCTACCCCCGCATCCGCAACGAAGTCCTCCATTTTCTCGACTCAACGTTCACTATGAAGCAGTACAGGTCTCAATAAGCTGTAAGTATATTACTGCGTGGTTCTGAGAACGTTGAAAGAAGCCGGCCTGACGTTTTAAGGTGTCTGTCTGCGGGCGGGCAGCATGGTCTGGTATCGTAAGAAGGGAGTCTTTAACAGCCCGGCAGGTTGTGTGGCATGATGACGGGTCGGGTTTACACCGTTTCTCACTGGTAAGGTGGTTCGGTACTTTTCCCACTCTTTGCGGGTTTCATAGAGCCTGGAAATGGTAGAACGTGCTAAGGGTAACTGCCCCTGGTGGGCAGGGGATACGTGATAGGCAATTGATGCGCCCTGTATTATTCCCACCCGGTAATGATAGAAATCGCTGAATGTAGTGCGTGGGCGTGCCCGGTTCCTCAGAGCCTGCTGCTGTTCCACGCGTTTTTTGCGGGCATAGGCCAGCAAGCCCACGCCTATAAACGTGGTCACCGGCTCAGGTGCAAAAATAAGAGCTAGAGCCAATGACTCCAGCCCTGCCCAAATCGGAGTATTACTCATTGGTATAAATTATTAAGATAATACATCACGGGATTTTTCATGTCAACAAATCAACCTCTCACCCTTAATCCCTCTCCCCTTCTCAAGGAGAGAGGGAGGAATATTATCCAGAGGGGCCTGCCCCTCTAAACTTCCCGTGCCAGGATATGGATTTTTCTGAGCTAGCTTAGTCGTTTCTGGAAGATGATTTTATCGTCATTGGGGGCGTAGAAGTCAGCAATGCGGCAGATAATCTCGTAACCCCGTGCTTTATGAAACCGCCGCGTTTTTTCGTAACCGGGTTGCGAAGAAGTTTCGATAAGGATGAGCCTTCCTTTTCTGGTGGTGATATCCTCCTCAGCGGCTGAGACCAGAGCCTTGCCTATGCCCCGGGTCTGCTGGGCGGGGTCTACGGCTAACCAGTACATGTCCCAGCTTCCCCTGGTCATGGGGATGGTACCATAGCAGACGTATCCTACCACTGAAGCATCATTTTCTGCTACCAGAATATAATAGCCTGAATTGACCGGGTCGTTGAGGTAGTCATCGATGACCTCTTCAGCGACCACCAACTCCTCCGGCTCAAATTCAGGCGTATTCTGCAACATACGCATGATGTCTGGCTTGTCGGTGCCGGTCATCGCTCGTATGGTCGGCTTGAACACCTCTTACTCCTAATGCAAGCTGCACAATGTTGCCAATGAATTGGGTATAGGTCATTCCCGCAGCTCTCGCCTGCCGCGCTGCACCGGTACCCCGGTCTATATCTGGATTGGGATTGACATCGAAAACGTTAGGCTGCCCCCTGCTGTCCACCCGCATATCGAGCCTGAGATACCCTGAGCAGTGGAGCAACCTGAACACTGACATGGCAACATGCTCAATGCTACTACGAAGCTCGGGGCTGATTTTTGCAGGACAAACCGGTTTGGTGCTTTTGAAATAGATGCTTCCCCTCTCCCACTTGGCGGCAAAAGTCAGGATATTGGGCAGACCGGGTGGCAGGGAATAAACAATTTCAGTAATGGGCAGCACCGATGGCTCGCCATTGCCCCATACCGTAATGTTGAACTCGCGCCCGTCGACATATTCCTCTACCAGCGCTTTGCCTCCAAACTGCTGGCTTATCCTGGAAACCTGCTTCTCCAGTTGAGCTATGTCTCGCACCACGTTTTCTGAGTTCATGCCGTGGCTGGCATCCTGTCCGCAGGGCTTTACAATGCAGGGAAAAGTCAGATGAAAAGGTGATACTGTCTCTGGCTGTAACACTTGGTATCTGGGGGTAGTAATACCTGCTGCCTCCAGCATTGCCTTGGTTCTGGCTTTGTCCAGGGCAACAGCCAGAACGCTGGAGGGGCAGCCGGTATGGGTGATTCCCAGTTCAGCCAAGTAGGAGGCTATGGTAGCTTCACTCTCCGGCTGCTCGTCAAAGCCTTCGAAAAGGTTGAACACAAGACCTGTTTTTATTTTGCTCAATTTTTCTCTGGCTTGCTCCACCGGAGGGGTCAACGGGACTCGCGCCACTGCGTATCCCACATTGTGGAGGGCACGATGCACTGCTTTCACCACGCCAATGATGCTCAGCTCAGCCGATTCCTCTCCTGCGGCCACGCTATAGCCGTAGTTCGGTTGGTTGTAGATGATGGCTATCTTCTGACGCATTGCGGGTATCTTTCCAGCGCACTATTTACTATCGTGGCAATAAGCTCCTGATAGGCCCAGCCCATTTTGCTGGCCATAATAGGGAGGTCACCGCTCCGGGGATTAAGGCCGGGCAGCGGGTTTATCTCCAGAAAATATGGCTCGCCTCTGGAGCTTATCTTGAAATCAATCCTGGCAAAGTCCCGACAACCTAGCACCTCAAATATCTTCAGGCTGGCATTCTCGATTTTCTGCAAAATGTGCGGTTCCAGCCGAGCCGGGCATTCATAGTCGACTAGGCGCTCCCAGTCCCGTTTCACTTCCAGGCAATAGATGAAATCCGGCGCATTTTGCCGGGACAGCACGCGCATTATTCCCAGAATCCTGGGGGGTGTATTGCCCACCATGCCTACGGTGATTTCCTCGCCAGCGATAAATTGCTCCACCAGCACCGGCTGATGGTAATGCTCCAGCAGCTCAGTGGTTGCTGCCACGAGCTGGTCAACGCTCCTGGCTATTGAGCCGAAGGTGATGCCTTTGCTGGAGCCTTCGTAAGCCGGCTTGATGAAAGCAGGCAGGGGAAACGCATCCCAGTCTGTTTCTGCCAGTTGCTCACTCTGGTTAATTACATGCCACGGTGGCGTGGTAACGCCTGATGCTGCCAGGATTTTCTTGGTGAGCGGTTTATCCAGGCAGATAGCCAGGCACTGGGGGTCTGAGCCAGAGTAGGGTATATCCCGCATTTCCAGCACGGCAGGTACCTGTGCCTCACGGCTACGGTAATTGCCCCGTCCTTCGGCAATATTGAACACCAGGTCAACACTGTGCCGGGCTATGTTAGTGAGAAATTCTTCGCCGCCGCCCAGCCTGACCACCGAATGCCCCTGGGCTTCAATGGCAACGGCAAGCGCATTTACCGTTTCCGGAGAATCGTACTCCTCAAGGGCATCATCAGGATGCCCCTGAGACAGACAGACTGAATCCTTAAGGTCGTACGATAGCCCTATTTTCATCCACGGCTCCACCGGCTAAGGGCTGTTTGCCATTCTGCCTTGCCGATACACGCGCGGGCTCACTGGCTCGTTTCCCGTTGCCGTTTTTATGGCCATTGCCTGCAGGGACAGTGCTGCGAGGATTGCGATAGCAGAAGATGCGGTCTTTATAGTTTCTTACTATCAGTTCCTCTTTTGTTTGAATCAGTACATAGTTCGGCTGAATCGGAATCTTGCCACCACCCTGTGGCAGGTCGATGACAAAGTTCGGTATTGCCAGCCCCGAGGTATGTCCTCGCATGCCTTCGACGATGTTAATGCCTGTTTCCACCGGAGTGCGCAGATGCTCGGTACCCTGCACCTCATCGCACTGGAACAAATAGTAAGGACGCACCTTTATCTTAAGGAGGCTGTGATTTAATATCATCTGTGTTTCCACGGAATCATTAATGCCCCGCAGCAACACCGATTGGTTATTCACCGGCACTCCGCTTCTCAGCAAGCGGTCACAGGCTGCTGCTGCCTCAGGTGTTATCTCGTTGGGGTGATTGAAATGGGTATTCAGCCATATCGGCCCGTACTGTGACAGCATGTCGCACAGCTCTGCATCTATGCGCTGTGGCAGCACCACTGGACATCTGGTGCCGATGCGGATAATTTCTACATGGTCGATTTTTCTCAAGCCTGATAAAACCGCTGCCAGGCGCTGCGTTGACAGTGTCAGCGGGTCGCCACCGGAGATAATGACATCCCTGACGGTCTTGTTATTGCGGATATAATCGAGCATTGCCCCTATCTCAGCCGGCGTCCGCACCCAGGTGCCATGCTGCCATTCCCGTTTCCGGGTACAATGGCGGCAGAGCATGGGACACAAATCAGTGAGCACCATCAATACCCTGTCAGGATAGCGATGCACTAATCCCGGGACAACAGAGTCTCTCTTCTCTTCAAGCGGGTCTTCAAATCCCATGCTGCCCTGGGCTGCTTCCTGGAAAGAAGGAATCGCCTGTTTTCTTACCGGGTCATCAGCGTCTAGTGGGTTGATAAGGGATAAATAGTACGGCGTGACGGAAAGCGGATACTTGGTGGCTACCAGCTTAATTTGTGTTTGCTCGTTTGCTGAAAGCGGGAGATATTTTAGCAGTTCTTCAATAGAGGTAATACGGTTTCGGAAATGCCATTTCCAGTCGTTCCAATCTTCATCCTGGATCTGGCCGAAGACCCTTTCTCTATGGGTAAACCGGGTACTTGGAGGTTCTTCTTCTACCTCCGTGAGGTTGGTGGCAAAGCCTGGGGGCTCCTCTTCGGCTTCACCGGAAAGTCGATTTTTCAGTGCTGTGGTTGCTTTTGCCAACTACGGTTTCACTCCTTTTCGTCCAAAATATTTTTCTAAAAAAGACCCACGATTTTTTCATGAGTCCTCATTAATATTTCTTATAACATGTACCAATGCATATGTCAAGTATTTTGAGGAAAAATTTTAATAAAATGAAAAATTTTCTTGATGGTGAGGCTGTTTTACGTTCAAGAAAAAAATTCATTTTTAGCAAATCAGCAACCGTGCGCGGCAAGTTGAAAAATACCTTAAAAATCGGATAAGATTATTAGTGAAAGAGGTGACATGATGGTAAAGAAAAAGACTGGAGAACACAATTTTGATGTCATTGAAGTGGTGGTGGAAATTCCCAGGGGAAGCCGCAATAAGTATGAGTTCGACGTCGCCACCGGTTCAATTCGACTCGACCGCGTGCTGTTTTCTTCAGTCCACTATCCTACCGACTACGGATTTATTCCAGGAACAAAAGGTGCTGACGGGGATATGCTCGACATACTCATCATTGTCGAGGAGCCAACTTTCCCGGGCTGCAGGGTTAGAGTGAGACCTATCGGGTTTCTGCGCATGGTGGATGAGAAAGGTACCGATGAAAAAATACTGGGAGTACCTGTTGCCGACCCCAGGTTCGATGGCATCAAGGATATCGCTGACCTGCAGAGTCACTGGCTGGCGGAGATTGAAAACTTCTTTGCTACTTACAAGATGCTGGAGGGAAAAGAGAGCTCGGTGCAGGGGTGGTGTGGTGTCACCGAGGCGAAGAAAGTTCTAAAAAAGTACTGGGTATAAACCGCAGGCGTTTTATTTCTTCGCCTTGTTTTGGATCCAGGCCAGTCTTGCCTTCACTATTTCGGCGGCTTCGATATGGTTCTGAGCGCGGCTGATATCTCTGGCGAGCTTGTCATCGCCGAGCACGTCACGAATCCACTTGCTGAAGTCATTCTTTTCTGAACTCACGTGGTAACCATAGGAATAATCATTTATATGGGCTAAGCACTCTGCCAGTTGCTGCAAGTTGCCCAGAATGCAGCCATCATTGCAGAAGAAACGCTGGTCGCCTTCGATGTCAGAGAGGACTTTCTCGGCATCATGTTTTGTTCTCACGGCCATAGTCACACCTCCTCAACCCATTTATTTGCGGGGGATTGCAAAATAATTCTAACCAATTACTCTGTCCTTGTCTATAATATGTAATAGACTGGTCAAGGAATGGTTTACATTATAGTCTAGAGCAGGGGTATTTTTTGCTGCGGACGCTCTTAGTTGTCAATGCTACTACGACTTGGATACAATGAAGAGCCAATAAAGAAACAACCAATCAATGTGCTTAGTGCGAAAGGAGTGAACAAAGGTATATGTCATTAGAAGATAATGACGAGAAAAGAACCAGAACAGAAGCAGAAATCAGGCAGATGGAGATAGATGATATCAGCTCCGTTTATCATCTTGGAGAGCGGCTGTTTACCAGCGAGGAGTTTCCCATTCTCTACCGGACCTGGGACCCTTTTGAAGTGACCGACTATTTCACCTCTGACCCGAACTACTGCCTGGTGGCTGAAGCTGATGGAGTCATCGTCGGCTTCATTATCGGCACCACTATTGAAAAAGAGGGTACTGCCTGGAAGAAGTACGGGTATCTGAGCTGGATTGGGGTTGACGATGATTACCAGCGTACCAGCCTGGGGCAGCGTCTTTACAGAAAGCTCGAGGAGAGGATGAAGAAAGACGGCGTCAGAATGATTATTGCTGATACCGATGCTGAAAATGAGCCGGCAATCGCCTTTTTTCTGGCGATGAAATTTTCCCTTACCAGCAAGCATCAGTGGTTAGCCAAGACGCTGCGACGGCGCGGCAAAAAAGATAAGCCAAACAACCATGCGCACAATAACAGGTAAAGGATGTTAAGCTAAATGCGGAATCAGCCTCGGGAGCATGAATGGAGATAAAACCTGAACGATTAAAAGAGCTATTCAAGGGACTTGTTGATATCTACAGCCCTCCTGGCAAGGAAGAGGAGATCATGGCTTATGCTGAAACCTATCTCAGGGACCAGGGTCTCTCCGTGACCAGGCAGGAGGTTGATGATGGCCGGTGTAACCTCATTGTGTTGCCCGAAGACACCGACGAAATCGACCTCTGCTTTGTGGGGCATATGGATACGGTAACTGCCCACGACCTTGACGATTACGGCTTTTATGAGGAAGAAGGCCTTGTTTATGGATTGGGCACTGCTGATATGAAAGCTGGCTGCGCTGCCATGATAGAAGCATTCACAGCGCTGGCGGCGAAGAAAGGGAAATTTCCGCCGGTGGGGCTGGCTCTGGTGGTGGGGGAAGAGGAAGATGGCTTCGGCGCCAAGACGTTGATGCGAGAGCACCGCTTCCCCTGGGCTATAGTCGGTGAGCCTACCAACATGGTGCCCTGCCTGGGGCATTATGCCTACCTGGAGGTGCTGCTGCGCACCAGAGGCAAAAGAGCTCATTCTTCCATGCCGGAACTGGGACAGAATGCTATCGAAAGCATGTTGAAACTACTGCTGAAGGTCACGGAATATACCCAGTCCACTACCAGCGGCCTGGTGTACAATATCAGGGAGCTATCCGGTTTCCCCGGCGGCTTCGTGGTGCCCGATACCTGCGAGGCATGGCTCGACATTCATCTGCCGCCTAACTCCAGAATTGATGTACTCAAAACAGAACTGGAGCAACTGGTAGAGGCGGCGGGCAAAACCATATCAGAGCTTGATGCCTATCTCAGGTTTGTTGATACCTATGCCGGCTATCACATTTCTGCGGATAGACCGCTGGTTAAAAAGCTAAAAGCGGTATATGAGAGGGCGTCTCTGCCCTGGGAGCCGCAGGATTTCCGCAGCCATTCCGACGGTAATGTGCTCTGGGCTGCTGGAGTTGACCCCATCATCCTGGGTCCGGGACGGCTGGAAGAAGCGCATAATCCAGAGGAATCGGTACCCTTTCCTCAAGTGGTGCAGGCAGCACAGCTTTACCTGGATTTTGCTTTATCGCTGGTTCGATAGACCTCGAAGTTTTTCTGATGGGGCTTTAGCCCCTTCGACCCCGATATTATCGGATTACCTTCTTGACACCTCACTCTTGTTGCTGTACCTTATGCTTACAGGGAGGTGGCAGAGATGCGTGGGAAAAAGGCACCGCGACGAGCTACTCAGGGTGAAGAGCGAGGACTATCGCTTCAGGACATTGTGAATGGGGTGGAGGATGAGCTTATCGTCGTTGATAGTGAGTACAGCGTCAGGCTGGCTAACTCCGCTGCCAGAGCCAAACTTCAGGCAGAAGCTCCGCTGGTGGGCAGGCATTGCTACAAAGTATTTTATGGTAATGACAAGCCCTGCAGCACTTCTCTCTGGGACTGCCCCTTGAGACAGGTCCTGGCCAGTGGCAAAGCCACGGCGGTTATCCACCCGCTCCACATCAACAAAACCACCAGATATATTAAGGTCATTGCCTGCCCTATCCGTGATATCGAGGGCAACACCTCGGCGATGGTGGAACTGAGGAGGGAGGTCACCAGCGAGAGAGAGCTGGAGCGGCAAATCCTGAGACGTCATCACCAGCTTAGAGCGTTGAGCCGCATCTCCAGCGCTGTCACCAGTCTGCAAGAACTGCCTGCCATTCTGAAAAATGCCCTGGACAACGTGCTGGAGGTGGTTAATGGCGCTATCGGGGGTATTTTGCTTCTCGATGAACAGTCGGGAACGTTGCGCTATCACATGCAGCGTGGTCTCTCTGCCAGGTACACCGAGGAGATGAGGATATCTCTGGGCGAGGGGATAGCGGGGAGGGTGGCTCAAACTGGCGAGCCCATAGCGGTCGAGGACATATCCCAGGACCCCCGCACGGCGCGTCCCGACCTGGTCAGCGCCGAGGGACTTAAAGGGTTCGTCAGCATACCGTTGAAATCACGGGACAAAGTTATCGGCG
The DNA here is from genome assembly GCA_037443085.1 of Chloroflexota bacterium. Taxonomy (GTDB): domain Bacteria; phylum Chloroflexota; class Dehalococcoidia; order GIF9; family UBA5629; genus JBBIPA01. The sequence goes on from JBBIPA010000008.1 coordinate 39,600, forward strand.
TGATGAACATCGCCAGCCATGAGGAAGGGCGCTTTGGCGCTGATGACCTGTCCCTGCTGAGTTCTATCGGCGATTACCTGGGAACTGCCATCGAGCAGGCCAGACTATACGATAGGTTGAAAAGGGCTGGAGAGAGATATAAGTCGCTGCTGCGCCATGCCCTCACTGCCCAGGAAGAGGAGAGAAAGAGAGTTGCCCGGGAATTGCATGATGAAACCAGCCAGGCGATTACCAGCCTTACCTTGAGATTGCAGGCTCTCATACAGATAGCTGAAATCCAGGGGATTAACAATGTCGAATTTGTGGAGAATCTTAAGGCAGCTCATACAAGTGCAGTTTACGCTGGCAACGAGATAGTAAAGCTCATGAAAGAGCTGCGGCCCACCTTACTCGATGCATTGGGGCTGCCTGTTGCCATAAAGAGATATGCCAAGGATACCCTGGAGGCCAATGGTATCGAGCTGGCAGCAGATTTCAAAGGCGTGGACAGGCGTCTGCCGCCGGAAATCGAGGTGACGCTGTTCCGCATTGCCCAGGGTACCATTGGCAATATCCTGGAGCATTCCGAGGCTAAGAAGGTTTCTGTTGAGCTTCAGTGCGATGAGGCAGAGTGCCATTTGCGTATTGCCGATGATGGCAAAGGTTTTGATGTTAGCAAGCTCACCCATGTTAGCTCCAGCGGCCGCGGCGCTGGCTTATTCACCATGAAAGAGAGGGTGAAGCTGGCGGGTGGTGCTTGCCATATAGAGTCCCAGCCCGGTCAGGGTACCAGCGTGATAGTGAAAATTCCTCTGACCAAGGATGAAGTAGATGAGACGGATAAAAGTACTCATAGTTGATGACCACACGCTGGTGCGTGATGGCATCAAAGCTCTGCTGATGCTGGCTTTGGATATCGAAGTGGTGGGTGAGGCAGCTAACGGCAGGGAAGCTCTGGAAAAGGTAAAGGAGCTCTCTCCTGATGTGGTGCTCATGGACCTGGCCATGCCTGTCCTGGGTGGATTGGACGCCACACGTCGAATCCGCAAGGAGTTCCCAGGGACGAAGGTGCTGGTGCTGACACAGTACGATGACAGCGAATTTGTTGTTCCTGCTATCGAGGCAGGTGCCCGCGGCTTCATCACCAAAATGGCGGCGTTTTCCGAGCTGGCTACTGCTATCCAGGCAGTCTACAAAGGCGCTTCCTATCTCTCGCCCTCGGCAGCGGCAGCGCTGGTGGAAGAGTGCCAGCAAAAACCCGGGGCAGGGGGGAAAGACCCCTTCGACCAGCTCAGCGACCGTGAGCGTGAAGTGCTCAAGCTGGTGGTGGAAGGGCACACTGCCAAGGAGATAGCCGATATGCTCATGGTCAGCCCCAAGACCGTGGAATGGTACAAATCCAGCTTGATGGACAAGCTGAACGTCCACAACAAAACCGACCTCATCAAATACGCCATACGCAAGCAGATTATTACGCTGTAGGTGCGGTAGTGCTTTAATAGAATTATACTAAAAGAAGCGCGGGAAGGTCGGATTGGACTCGATGAAAAAACAAAAGAATCTTGTGAAGAGGGGAGATACGATACCATGACAGGTAAGAAAATTGGGAGAAAAAGATGTAAGAATTGTGGGGAAATCCTAGATGCTATTTGGTTTACAGCATTAATGACAGAGGAGTGGTCTTGGAATGGTGATGGCTATAACGAATGCACTGCAAAACATAGTCTTGTTAATGATTATGACCAAAACGTTATCTGTCCGAATTGTGAACATGTGGTTGGCACAGGCATTGACTTTGGCTTTGGGAGAGGATTTAAGTGGAAAATTATCTATTGATTTAATTAAGGTACTCAATGTAATTCTTTGGTACTTTCATATGGGAGTGGTTGGAAATGATACACGAGCTACCGCAAACGATCCGAAGTGAGAGCCAAGTTAATTATAGCTATATGACAATTAATATGACATCAAGCCGTATCGATAAAGGGCTAATTGCTATCCCTGTATCTTTAGCTGAGTGGTTTCCGAAGCATAATGGTATTATTAACGTTTACTTAGATGATTCGCTTAATTTACAACCCAAGACTTTTTCTTCGTATAAGAGCAGTACTCGAGAATGTAGAATTGGAGGCGTTGCTGATTGGTTTGAAACAAATGAAATTAAGAGCGGGGATGAAATAGTCATTCAGGTCATGGACAAGGAAAACTTTATCTACAGGCTAATCACAGAGAAAAGATTCATTGCGAGAACTAAAGAGTTACAGTATGGATTCGATCGTTCTGCAAGTGAACAAGAAGCTTCTGAGAAAATTACAGCAATTGCTCAGTGGACTAACATGGGGAAGAAAAAAGTTGTGCTGAGTGAGTTCAAACTCCACTAGCCCCCTCTGGGTTACGACCTAGAGGGTTTTTCACATACAGCTCATGAGCAAAGTGATATCCAGGCAAGACCATTATATTTGTTTTTCCCTTTGGACGAAGAAATAAAGAACTCGCTCAAATTGCGTCGAACTCGTTTAATATGCATGTGCAAAGTTACAAGCGTCATCAATTCCCTAAACCTGTTGTGTTATCGGATGGCACACAAATCTTTAAACCTGCTGGCTGGTAATAATCAGCCCGTTACACGTGCCCTCGCGATGGCAGTTCATAGCTCGTGACTGGTGGTTCGAGATTGCTTCGCTACACTCGCAATGGACATTTTAGATGAGGTATTCAAACCATTTTTAAGAATTCTTCTAGTGTAAGCTGTGCTGATTTGATGATTTTAGCCAGGGTGGGCCGTTTAATAGGAGAATGCGCGGGGACTACCAGTTTGATTACTTTTCAGCATGAGAGGCTGGGAACTTTGCGCATAGAGCGATTTCCTTAACCAGGTGGGTATCGGTGACAAAGAGTTCGTCGTCAATTGGCTCAAGGTAGAGCTCAATGGCCTCTTTGATATTGGTTAAGGCTTCTTCCTCGGTCTCTCCTTCGCTTACACATCCGGGGAGGGAAGGAACATAAACTGTATATCCCCCTTCTTTGCAGGGTTCTAAAATGACTTTTAGTTTCAAGGTTATCCTTCCTGAATGTCATTATAGGATTAGCAGTGTAATAAGGCAAATGACAATATGAATTAGTATTTCCCCTAATCCCAAAACCAGTAATTACCCCGGTAAAAATCCCAAAGTCAAAGCTGTTATCATCAGGGTATTTCCTATTGTCCCTTGTTTAGCTACTGGGTAGGATACGGGTAGATGCTGAACTATTGTTGAGGGGAGAGGAAATAGATGAGTTTACCCGTAGTTGATAAGGCTCACGGCTACCCGGCTAACCCGGACAGGAAAACACCTGTCGACCACAGCATTATGCCTCCCTGCCAGGCTGCCTGCCCGTTACATATGGACATCAGGGAATACGTTGATTTAGTTGCCCAGGGCAAAATAATGGAGGCTTTGCATGTCATCAGGGATGGCAATCCTTTCCCCTCCATCTGTGCCTATGTGTGCACCCATCCCTGTGAGGAATCCTGCCGGCGGAATCAGGTGGATAATCCCATCGCCATCCGCTCTTTGAAGAGGTTCGCCGTGGAGTTCGGCGGCGACAGCATGGTGCAGACTGAAGCCAGGACGGCACATCAGGAGAAGGTTGCCATAGTAGGCTCCGGTCCAGCGGGATTGTCCTGTGCCTATTACCTGCGGAAGCTCGGCTATCCAGCGACAGTGTTTGAGGCCCACTCCGAACTGGGCGGTATGCTGCGCGTCGGCATTCCCCAGTACCGCCTGCCCCGGGAGGTGGTTGACGTCGAGGTGAAACGGCTGACTCAAATGGGAGCCGAAATCAGGACGAACACGCAGGTGGTATCCCTGGATTTGCTCTTCGATATGGGCTACAAGGCTATCTTCGTTACTATCGGCGCTCATAAGAGCCTCAAGATGGGGGTGGAAGGAGAGGAGCTATCCGGCGTAATAGACGGGGTGACGTTTCTCCGTGAGGTGAACCTGGGGCTGAAGCCGTCCCTGGGGGAGATGGTGGTGGTGGTTGGCGGCGGCAATGTGGCCATTGATGCTGCCCGCACCGCCCTGCGGCTGGGCGCTCCCAAGGTTGCCATCCTCTACCGGCGCAGCCGGGAGGAGATGCCCGCCGACCCCGTGGAAGTAGAGCAGGCCCTGGAAGAAGGGATAGAGATTTCATTCCTGGTAGCGCCGACGCGAATTAAACGGGAGAACGGGCTACTGAGCGTAACCTGTATTCGCATGGAGCTGGGCGAGCCTGATGCCAGTGGCAGGCGACGCCCGGTGCCGGTAGCAGGCAGCGAGTTTGCTGAAAAATACGATACCCTTATCTCCGCCATTGGCCAGGTGCCCCAGACGCCCGGTGATTTTCATGTGCAGGTGGGCAGGGGCAGCACTATCCAGGTTGACCCGCTAACCCTGATTACCAACCGAACCGGCGTCTTTGCCGGTGGTGACGTGGTCACCGGGCCTTCGACGGTCACCGAAGCGCTGGCGGCGGGCAGAATGGCGGCTTACCGGATTGATGAATATCTTCAGCACCAGTATCCAGCAGCCGGCAGAGAAGCAGCAACAAGTCTGGAAGGCAAGCTCACGCCTCATACCATAGAGATGATTCGGAAAATCGGCAGGCTGGACCCGCCAGTGCTGGCTCCGGAAGCCAGAATGAAGGACTTCCAGCCCATAGAGCACGTCTATGACTGGGAAGCTGCCATCAATGAAGCCAGGCGATGTCTCCGTTGCGGCATGGGAGCCAAGATATTGTTTCAGGATAAATGCGCTACCTGCCTCACCTGCTTGAGGGTCTGCCCTTATCATGTGCCTTATCTGGATGGCAAAGGCGTGATTCAGATACCGGCCGACCAGTGCCTGGCCTGTGGCATCTGTGTTGCCGAATGTCCAGCCAAGGCTATTGTCCTGCGTAAACCATGCGATCGAAGGCAGGTGGGAGAAGAACTGGAGCATGTGCTCGAGTCTATAACGCAATCAAAGTCTAAGTCACTAATTATCGGCTTTTGCTGCCAGTACGGGCTGTTCGGCACGGGCACACTGGCCAGCCTGTGGCGGGGGGCTAAAGCTGGCATCGGGATAGTGCCTGTGCCCTGTGCGGCCAAAGTGGAAGAGACTCATATGTTGCGTGCTTATGAGATGGGGGCGGAAGGTGTTTTCATCGCCAGTTGCGGGAAACAGTGTGCCCGGGAAAACACCGCTTTCTGGGTGCAGCAGCGCGTGGAGAAGGTGAGGCAGGCACTGAAGCAGATGGGACTGGAACCCGAGCGTCTGCAAGCCTTTGTCTCGGATGCTGCCATCGAAAACCCCGCCGGGGCGCTGGATAAATTCACCGAGCGGATCGGCAATCTTTATTTAGCCTCAATACTGGTGCAGGAGGTGAAACGTTGATAGTTGCCACTCAAAAATCTCTGGAAGAAATCAGGCGCATGCTAAGTCCTTATCAGCGGGTGCTGATTCTCGGCTGCGGCACCTGTATGACGGTCTGTGACGCCGGCGGCGAACGGGAGGTTGCTTTCCTCCACAGCGCCCTGCGCCTGGCGCAGACCAAAGCCGCTGATGGAACTCATGCCTTTGCCGAATATACCGTAAAACGGCAGTGCGACCCTGAGTTTGTGGAGTTGCTCACCGATAGAGTCAAAGAGGTGGATGTGGTGCTGTCGCTGGGTTGTGGCATCGGGGTGCAGACCATAGCCGAAAGCTTCCCCGACATACCGGTGCTGCCTGGCGTCAACACCTCTTTTATGGGCGTAGCCAAAGAGTGGGGGGTCTGGGATGAGCGGTGCGCTGCCTGTGGTGAATGCCGATTGGAAGAGACCGGCGGCATTTGCCCCATCAGCAGGTGTACCAAGGGGATACTCAACGGCCCCTGCGCCGGTACCAAGAACGGCAAATGCGAGGCGAATAAGGACATGGATTGCGCCTGGGTGCTTATCTATAAGCGACTGGAAAAACTGCAACAACTGGAAAAGATGCGCCGCTACTATCCGCCGCGGAACTTCCGGGCTATTCCCCGTCCGAAGCGAATCATGGCTAAAGCGACTATTGCTGGAGGCGAGACTAATGGCTAAATCATTATTTGAGGAAAAGCTGTACTCTGGTAAGTTCCTGGTGACCACAGAGATAGGACCTCCCAAGGGGGCTGATGTCTCGGAGGTAACTCATCATATCGAGCTGCTCAAGGATAAGGTTGATGCCATCAATGTCACTGACCATCAGAGCTCGGTGATGCGCTATCCCTCTCTGGGTGGCTGCCTCCTGGTAAAGGAGCACGGCGGCGAGCCGATACTGCAGATGACCTGCCGCGACCGCAACCGCCTGGCGCTGCAGGCGGACCTGCTGTTCGCCTACTCCCGGGGCGTATGCAATGTCCTCTGTCTCACGGGGGATGCTGTTGACGTCGGCGACCATAAGGAGGCGAAGCCTGTCTTCGACCTGGATTCGGTGCAGTTGCTGGAGATGATCAGGACTCTGGAATCGGGAACAGACATGGCAGGCAATGAGCTTAAAGGGGTTCCCAAGTTCTGCGTCGGCTCCTCGGTACATCCTGAGGCGGATTTCGTTGTGGCGCAACTGGTGAAACTTAATAAGAAGGTGGCTGCCGGAGCGCAATTTTTCCAGACCCAGGGCATCTTTGAGCTGGCAAGCTTCCGGCGGTTTATGCAATACGCTTCACAGTTTAATGTCAAAATACTGGCTGGCATCATCGTCATGGCTTCAGCACGGATGGCGAAGTATATGAATGATAACGTTCCGGGCATCATCGTTCCTAAGACGGTTATCGATGAGCTGGCCACTGCGGAAAAGGGCAAAGGCCTGCAGAAAGGAATCGAGATTGCGGTGCGGCTGATAAAGACCATTAAGGAGGAGAAACTATGCCACGGAGTTCATATTATGGCAGTAGGCAATGAAAAAATCGTGCCGGAGATTATTGAAGCTGCTGACCTGGTCGCTGTGCCTCATTGAAGAGCATGCCTCCCGGTTCAGCAGATTAGCCTGATTGAGCAAAGGAGGTAAACAAGATGGGAGAAAATGAAAAAATCCTGATAGTAGACGATGAACCTGAATTTGTGGAAGCTTTCCGCAAAACTTTTGAAGCCAGGTCTTATTGCGTGGTCACAGCTTGCAGCAGGGCAGAAGCCCAGGAGGTGATAGCAGCCGGACCCAATATCATCGTTCTGGGTACCCTGGCACCGGCCGGACAGGCATTTGCCATGCATAAGTGGCTGAAACAGCATCCCGAATATAAAGACATACCACTATTGGTGATAGATGCCCGATATGAGGAACGGCCTGTTAAGGGCTGGCGAAGATTTGAGGGCATACAGCTTGAGTCTGAGGGATACGTGAGCAAGCCAGTTGAGCCAGCAGCGTTAGTGCCTCAAATCCAGAGGTTGCTGGAGGAAGCAACCGGGCCGCGGCGGATAAAAGTCTTGATAGTGGACGATCACACTATGGTTAGGCAGGGAATACGAGCTCTTCTATCGGTGCAGCGGGACATGGAGGTAATAGGCGAGGCGGTTAATGGGCAGGACGCGCTGGAGCAGGTGCAGCGGCTGGCACCAAATATTACCTTGATGGATATAGTCATGCCCGTGATGAGCGGACTGGAAGCAACAAAGCGCATAAGCAGCGAATACCCCTTCACCAAGGTTTTGATCTTGACTCAGTATGATGAGGAGGAGAATATGCTTGTCGCCAAGCAGGCTGGTGCGCATGGCTTTATCCCCAAGCGAGCAGCAAGCTCAGACCTCGTAGGCAGTATCCGGGCGGTACACACCGGAAAATGCTTTGCCTGGGCCTTACCATGATAGAGAGAACAGGCATCTTATTTAATTCTGCCAGTGCCGAGAGAGGCGAAACGGAGGGAATATGATGAAACATATATGTGCAACTTGTAAATTCGCTGAAGGGTTTGACCGGGGACCTGGCATCTCCGGTTCCGATGAAGGGGTTAAATGTACCAACTTGGAATTTGCCAAATATCTCGATAGGTTACAGAAAAGTGATTCCTACCAAAGAGAGTTCAACGTTCACGGGTTTATTAACGTATTCAGAGTAGAAGCGGTTGCCTCTCATGAAAGCGAGGTATGCCAGTTCTGGGAAGCTTAGCAGAAAAAGGTAGCATAGCCAGGCAAAATAACCACAAACCAGAACCACTAAACTAATACTTTATTACTTCAGCAAGTTTGCCATCATGCATCGCGTGCTGCTTTAAGCACCATGTCGCTCGTGCCACCAGCCCTTGGTGACGAATGTTCGTTGCCCTCACTGGACATTTTCCTCCCCCAGTATTTATACTGTTAGCGTTTTTAAAGGGCAACTATGCAATGAAGATAAGCATTATCGGCGCAGCCGGCACAGTAGGCTCCTGCGCTGCTTTTGAAATTGCCACTCAGGGCCTGACTGATGAGCTGGTGATGCTCGATGTCAATCACAACCTGCTGGAGCAGCAGGCTAATGACATCGGCGCCGCTGTGAGCGGCCTTTATGATATCACAGTCCGGGTCGGCAGCGATGCCGACCTTTCCGGCTCGGATATCGTCATCATGTCAGCAGGAGCCACCATAAGGCCAAACACTGACCGCATGATATACCTGCGGGAAAATCTGCTGCTTATCAAAGATTTTGCCGGGAAACTGGCACGATTCTGCCCCGATGCCGTGGCGATTACGGCGACTAACCCTGTCGACCCCATGAACTATGCAATGCACAAGTATTTGGGACTTGACCGCCGCAAGCTGCTGGGCTACTCCCTCAATGACTCCATACGATTCCGCATGCTGATAGCAAAAGCTCTGGGCGTAAAGTCCACTCAGGTGGACGGCATGGTCATCGGGGAGCACGGTAATAGCCAGGTCATGCTCTTCAGTTCTGTCCGAGTAGATGGCAAGCCAGTGGCGTTGAGCGAGGAGATGAAGCAGGATATTCGTAAAGAAATTCCCACTTTTCTCAGGTGGTGGTCTGCCTTGAAAGTAACTCGCACCGCCGGCTGGACGTCGGCAATAGGGCTGGCAGCCATGGTGGCTGCTCTGGCAAATGATGCTGGACATGTCATACCCTGCTCCGTGATGCTGGATGGGGAGTACGGCTGTCGGGGGTTAAGCATGGGTGTGCCTGCAGTATTGGGTAGAGGAGGCGTCAGGGAAGTTCTTAATTTGGAGCTGGCCCCTGATGAAAAACTGGAACTGGAACGCTGCATCGCAGTCCTAAAGAATGCAGTGCGTTTGGTTGACGAGGCTCTATAATTATAGGCTCTAATCTCAACCCTTAGTTTGCCACAGTTTGCCGAAAGCGAGCGCAATCGCTATCAAAAGTTTTGCTGGAAAAACAGAGGCAAAAAGGTCAGTCCGGTAAAAAAAGAGGGGGTTCAGTAATGAAGATTTCTATCATTGGCGCTGCTGGATGTATCGGTTCCTGTACTGCCTTTAACCTGGCTACACATGGATTGGCCGATGAACTGGTGATGATTGGTGGCAGCCGTCAGGATGCATTGAAACAACATGCTCTGGATATAGCTACTGGGATGTCAACGCAGGATATAGTTGTTAGAGCTGGCAGCTATGAGGACATGGCTGGCTCAGATATTGTCATCTCGGCAGCGGGAGCGCCGCAGGGCATAGTTAAGTCTCGCCTGGAATGGCTGCCCGCCAATATGGCGCTGGTTCAGGATATTGGCAAGAAGATAATGCAATTTTGTCCTGATGCAGTGGTGATTAACGCCACCAACCCCGCAGACCCGTTTAATTATGCTATGTACCTGATGAGTTCCAAACGAGACCGCAGGAAATTCATAGGTTATTCTGCCAACGATACCTTCCGCTTTCGGATGATGGCCGCTGAAGCTCTCGGAGTGAGGCCACACCGGGTGGATGGTGTCGTCATCGGTGAGCATGGCGAAACCCAGGTCTTGATCTTCAGTTCTCTCAAGCTTGATGGAACACCGGTGGCTGTAACCGAGGCATTGAAACAGAATGTGTTAGGCCAGGTGCCCGGCATTCTTCATACCCTGGAGACGTTCAAGGCAAAAACAGGGCGCACCGCCGGCTGGACATGCGCCGTAGGTTTGGCCATGATTTGTCGCGCTATCAAGCAGGATACCAGGGAAGTAATACCCTGTTCGGCAGTGCTGGACGGTGAATATGGTTACCGTGATGCCAGCATCACCGTTCCTGCCGTCATCGGCAAGGACGGTGTTCACCAGATTAAGGTGTTGGAGCTGACAGAGGAAGAGAAAGAAGGGCTGAAAAAGTCCGTTAACTTCCTGAGTTCTCATATGCGGTATGTGGAAGAGAAGCTGGGTATAAAAAAGTAGCCACCAGCGGCAGTCAGTCCCTGGGATTTCGTTTAAGAGAGGTGTTGTATTTCCTCTAATGATTTATTTTCATGTTATAATGGCGGCGGCGTAAGCAACCGTCAACAGCTTTAATCTTAATGCAGGAGGTATTTTAGTGGACCCCAAAAAACGATTTGCTAAATTACTCGAGCCAGGCCAGATTGGCAAGATAAAGACCAGGAATCACCTGATAAAGACCGCCAACGGGTCATCTTTCATAGAGCCTTCCGGCTTCGTTGGTGATAGAGCACTCGGTTACTATGAGGGACTGGCCAAGGGTGGTGCTGGTCTGGTAATTGTCGAGTCCTGCGGTGTGGAATTTCCACTGGGTTGCCAGCATGTGGAGGCTCAGTTCCGTCTTAGCGATGACAAATATATTCCCAGCTATGCTGAATTAGCCAAGGTTGTTCACAAGCATGGCTGCCCGATAATGGTGCAGTTCCAGCATGCCGGTCCCTGGAACCCAACGGGGCTGCTACCGAAACGTGATACCAGAGCCGCCTCGGCATTGACCCAGGAGGAATTGCCCGGTCCAGATTTTGCTGTGCCCCGAGCGATGACCAAAGACGAGATTAAAGAGTATGTAGATATCTGGGCAAAGGCAGCGGAACGCGCTGCTAAAGCCGGTTTTGATGGTTGTGAGATTAACGGTGGCACCTGTCACCAGATTAACACCTTCCTCTCCCGTATCTGGAATAAGCGCGAAGATGAATACGGCCCTCAGACTCTGGAAAACCGTGCTCGATTTATGTGTGAAGTCGTGCGCGAAGCTAAAAAGCGCTGTGGGCCGGACTTTACTATTACCTGCCTCATCAATATCAGGGAATATAACCACCCCAGGGGTACTACTATTGCCGAAGGTGTCCAGTTCGCTAAAATGCTGCAGGAGGCTGGTGCTGCTGCTATTCAATGCCGTGCTCATATTTATGGTCATCGCGAGGGACTGCTGCAACCTGATAGACTGCTTTATCCCGAGAAGCCGCAGTGGTTGTACACCGACCTCAAAGACCTGGATTGGAGCCGTAAAGGAGCCGGCGCCATAGTGCCACTGGCTGTAGCTGTCAAAAAGGAGGTCACCATACCGGTTTGGTGTTCCTGTCGCCTTGACCCTGTGCTCGGAGAGAAATTTTTGAGAGAAGGTAAATTAGACTTTGTGCCTATGGTCAGGCGACTCCTGGCAGACCATGAGTTGCCCAACAAGGTTGCCGCCGGCAAACTGGAAGATATCATACCATGCTCAGGCTGTCTGCACTGTATGGATGTGCGCAACAGGAATAAGCCTATTGAGTGCCGGGTTAATCCTGATTTAGGTAAAGAGCGGGAATACATAATTAAGCCGGCATTAAAGAAGAAGAAGGTAATGGTAGTCGGCGGAGGGCTTTCCGGTATGCAGGCAGCGATGGTGGCAGCCCAGAGAGGGCATGAGGTGACACTTTATGAGAGAAGCTCCCAGCTAGGAGGGTTGGTACCCATAGCTGCTCTGGTGAAGGACCTGGAGGCCGATGTTCTTTTAGACCTCATTCGCTATCTTAAACGCCAGTTGCATAAACATGGTGTAACCATCAAGATGAGGACTGAGGTAACTCCGGCACTGGTGGATAAGGCTAAGCCGGATGTCGTTGTTCTGGGTCTGGGGGGAACGGTTCAAATCCCGGAGATACCGGGTATGGACCGGCGTAATGTAATGATCCTCACTCGCCTGGACAAACTGCTGATGGTTCTTGGTCCGAAACTTTCTGGCTGGGGCAGCAAAATATGGATGCCGGTCGGGAAGAGGGTTATCGTCATGGGCGGCGAGCATCATGGCTGCGAGATAGCCGAATTCCTGATCAAGCGAGGCAGGAAGGTGACTATCCTGCATACCGGTGAAGAGTTTGCCGAAGGGATGACGGTTGATGATAAGCTGCGGTTATTCCCGTGGTTTGACGCCAAAGGCGTGGTCAGGTATGCCGGTGTCAAATACGAGGAGGTTACCGATAAAGGGCTGGTGTTTACCACCAAAGAAGGCAAGAAGATGACCCTTGAGTCTGATACTATCATGCCCTCTTTATTCTTGAAGCAGAACCTCGAAATGGCTGATGCCCTGAAAGGAAAGATCCCCGAAGTTTACACAGTTGGCAGTTGTGTCAAACCAGAGCCTGACCTGATGGTGGATGCCATAGCTGCGGGGGCGCGTATCGGTCATCAAATATAGGTTATGATTTTAGCGTACATAGCGGCATCTGATGGGGAAGCCACTTTCTTCCCCAGTTTCCTTAGATACTAATCACTCTGCTACCCGCCTAAACGCCGTATTCTCTGGCGGCCTCTGTCATGGCATGCAGATTATCTGCCTTCCCCTTGTCAAGATTAGCTCCGCCGGTTAGTATAAAACCACCGCCTTTACCACAAACCTCGATAAGCTTACGGCAATATTCTTTGACAGCCTGGGGAGTGCCGGTAACCAGTAATGACGTGGGCACATTACCGGCGATGCAGGCGGTGTTGCCCAGGACTTGTTTGGCCCTGGCCATATCAGTCTGGTCAAATTGCCAGATTACCGCGCCCCTGGGTAGTTCTTTAATAATTTCCAGGCGTTTATTATATTTTCCCTCGGCAAATAATAGGGGGACAATACCCTCCTCTATCAGCCCCAGGACTACTTTTTTCAGACTGGGCCAGTAGAAGGTCTCAAATTGCTTGTCAGACATAAAGACATCATCACCTTTATGCAGTGGTATAAATACTGAACAACCTCCCAAGGCATTGACCGCCGACACTGCTGACTCGATAGTTAGGGCTGTTATTCTTTCCAGAGCTTCGAGAAGTTTTTGCGGTTGCCGATACATATCCATGATTATCCCCTGCGTCCCCCTCAGGGTATCGCCGATAGTATCAAAGGGCGCCTTAACAATGCTACCCCTGAGAGACGGGAAACCAGATTTTACTGCCTCTCCTGAACAATCTCTGACCACCACCAACCATTTTGCTGTTTCTTTACCAGCCTCAACCAGTGCTTGGAAAGCTGCTTGAACATCGGGCGATGCGAGCGGTATAAAAAAGGCAAATGGTAATTCGACTATAGTAGTGAAGGGCGAGAGCTTCTTAAAAGGCTCTAATGCTCCGAATATTCGGGGTACATGAACTCTCATCCAGAAATCAGAAGGGTCGTTAATCAGTGCATCGTATTCATCTGCCTTCATGTACTCGCCTTCAACAAACTGATATGATGGAACAGTGGATGAAAGGCCATGGCCTGGCCACTTGTATAGCTTATAATCAAGGCTTTCAAAGACCTTCCCGGGCAGCACTCCACCGGCCCCGCTGAAGGTATCCGCATCGAAGTCACGCAAAAACTTTAGCCAGGCTTGGCGGAGTTCGTCGTAATTATAGATGACATCCTGCAGAGTCTTCCCGCCATAATGAGCCGGGAAAAAACCAGCAGGCAGAATCACCGGCACCCGGTCAGGCTGTTTCAGCCTGATGGCGTTGATTAGCCTGGTTACCTTTTCCTTGTATGCTTTCTCAGCTTCCGGGCTGTTGAACTCGACATCAGGTGAAAGCCACTGTTTGAACCTTTCATCCCGCCTTTCATCAGAGGTCAAATCTGCCCATTTCCTCTCCATTTTTAGTTTCTCCTTACTTATTTCTTCATCAGAAACGCTGTGCCGTGTGATGATGTGCTATGTACGATAAATTATTCCTGACGAGATGTCAATAACAAGGCTTGGATGGCATTTCTTATCGGTGATATTTTTGAAACAGTGTTGGTGGGCTGCATACCAATGAGCTAATTCGGAAGATGGAAAATTATAACTGATATAAGTTATACTGTGTTTCTAATATATGTATTCAACCAAAGAGGCAGCTGAGAAACTCGGGTTATCCCAGGACCATATCAGGTTATTAGCTCGAAAAGGCAAGATAAAAGCCAGACGTTTAGGCCATGACTGGGTAATTTTAGACCTGGATTACACAAGGAGACGAAAACCAAAACACACGTTCAGACCACAATTCAGCCAGGCTAATCCCTCCAGTACTGTTACCGCAGTAGCAGAGATTGGTACTTTAAAGAAAAAAGCGAAAAATCAAGAGCACGATTACCCATCATACGCCATGAAACTGCTCCGGCAGTTTCGGATATTCGACGAGGTTAGTGAAGCCGAACTGGCCCCATTAGCGGACAAAGTGGTGGTGCATCATTTTCATAAAGGTCAGGTTCTGGCACGAGAGGGAGATAAAGCAACCTCGTTTTATCTAATTGGGAAAGGCATGATAAGGGTAGCCAAAATTACTCCAGGTGGCAAGCAGGTCACTATTGCCATGCGTTATGGAGGTGAATTTTTTGGACTGATGCCTGCTATCAAAGGGATACCCCATTTTGCTACCACGATTGCTATTGGTGATACTGACGTGTTAGCTATACGACGGAAGGATTTCTTGGATTTCGGAGCAAGGAATCCCTCTATCTGGTTTAAAATGCTTGAGATGGAAGTAAAAAGACTGAACGACATATATAACAGGTTTGTCAATATCATCTCAGAAAGTGCCTCTCAGCGTGTTTCCCAGGTACTTATCGCTTTGTGTTCCAGGTATGGGAATACCCTGCACTTTACCCACCAGGAGATTGCCGATATGACCGGCGTTACGTTAGAAACTACAACACGG
>JBBIPA010000009.1:0-53950 GCA_037443085.1 Chloroflexota bacterium
CACCGGCTTGTGTTCTTATTTTCATGCCTTTCAAATCATCAACCACCTTTACCGCCTTCTTGGTGTCGATGGGTGCGCCCTAGTGAGTATGCACCAGCAGCAACTTCACATCCTTGTACTCAGCCTGCATCTCAGGGAACTTCTTGTAGTTATTCCACATGGCCAGGCTGCCGCCCAGAGCATTAGGAACACCAAGACAGGGTTGGGAAAGTATATCGCTCAGCGGGAATCGTCCAGGATAAAATCCAATGAAGCCCCAGGCAATATCAGTAACCTTGTTGAGTACGCTATCATAAGCCGCGGGACCTTTGAACAATTGCTCTGTAGGATAAATGGTTAGTTTCACCTTGCCATTGGTAGCTTTTTCTACCTCTTCAGCCCAAGCTTTGTTGGCGGCAGTACCGGGGCCTACCAGTGAGTCATGGTGAGCCAGCTTCAACTCAATAGGTTTTACCGGTGCCGGAGCGGGAGCCGGGGCTGGTGCTGGAGCCGGCTTTGGTGCCGGAGCCGGAGCACAACCAGCCAAAACGACCGCGCTAATTAAGATGATGGCTAACAAAACGAAAATGAGCTTTTTCATGCTTGTTAAACCCCCTTTCACATCCACTCTACTTTATTGTAGCCTCTTGCATTCAGTGAGCTTGTTCACATAAACACCACCTCCTTAATGGTTTGCGTTATGTAACATAAGTACTTGAAGGTACGCACTCAAAATGCCATTTCAGAATAGTACATTATAGCATCATTGTCAACCGTAGCTGGGCTCATTTGCCTCGTAGAAACTGTTCTTCTTGCATTTATGCTCACCTCTGTTTTATAGTAAATCAGAAAAGTGGTGTGCTTATGCAAACTACAATTATCGGGCTGCCCAAAAGTGGCAAAACCACCATCTTCAACGCTTTGACCAAAGGCAAAGCCGAGGTGGCCGCCTATGCACATACAGCTTTGACTCCTAATATGGGGGTAGCTAAGGTGCCAGAACCGAGGCTGAAGGCTCTGGAAAACATCTTCCAGCCTAAGAAGATTACGCCGGCTGAGATAAAGTATGTTGACATAGCGGGTAGCAGTAAGGGATTCGGGAAAGGTGATGGGATAGGAGGTCAATACCTTAACTATCTCAGCGATACTGATGCTCTGCTTCAAGTAGTACGTAGCTTCGGTAATGAGAATGTGCCCCATATAGAGGGAAATATCGACCCGGTACGTGATATTTCAATTATGGACCTGGAACTTATCTTTTCCGACTTAACTATAATCGAGAGAAGGATGGAGCGAATCGATACCGGTTTGAAAGGGGCAAAAACAGCAGAGCGTGACCTGCTAATGAAAGAGCAAGCATTACTTAAGCAGATAAAAGTTAAGTTAGAAAAGGATACGCCAGTATGGCAACAGGGCTTGAACAATGAAGAATTAAAAAGCCTATCGAACTACCAGTTTCTTACTGCAAAACCTATGCTTGTCATCATGAATATCGGCGAGAATCAGATAGGAGAAACAGCGGCTCTGGAAGCTAATCTGCGTTCAAAGTATTCTCACACCCAGTTTGAGGTGGTAGCTTTATGCGGCAAACTGGAGATGGAGCTGGCACAGCTTAATGAGACTGAGGCTGGAGAATTCCGTAAAGCACTGGGATTAACCGAATCGGCGCTAGATCGCATGGTCAGGGCTTCATATCATCTACTGGGGCTTATTTCTTTCTTTACCACTGTTTCCGCTGAATTGAGAGCATGGACCATACCTCGAGGAACTACAGTGATAAAAGCTGCAGGTAAAATTCATTCTGACATGGAAAAGGGATTCATCCGGGCTGAAGTTGTAAGCTTTGATGACTTGAAGAAATGCGGGGGACTGGCCGAAGCGAAGAGACTTGGCTTACTCAGACTTGAAGGCAAGAACTACCTTGTTCAGGATGGGGATATCATAACCTTCCTGTTCAATGTTTAGCAGCATCATCACTAGCGCTTATAAGCCGTCCGACTCGTCAGACGTTTTCCATACTAAGTTAGTAAGTGCTATACTCAAAGTACTCCAAAAAATAGCAGACATTGCTACAGCTTGCGTAGTCAAGAAAAGGAGCATTATGAAACAAAAAGTAAAAGTGATCGTCAGGTTTGGGGAAATAGGGAAGGATGACATCTCACTGGTAGGCGGTAAAGGTGCCAATCTGGGCGAAATGGCTAATGCGAGGATCCCGGTACCACCAGGCTTTGTGGTGACTTCAGAAGCCTATTTTGAGTTCCTGAAAGGACGACTTACTCATGAAATTAGCCAGTATCTCCAGTCTTTGGACGTTAACGACAGTAAAAAACTTCAGGAAATAGCAAATATAATTAAAGACAAGATTTCGAGTACACACATGCCTTCCTACATGGCCGATGAGATCAAGAATGCCTATCACAAACTCGGTGATGGGCTTGTGGCAGTACGCTCTTCAGCAACAGCCGAGGATTTGCCACAAGCCTCTTTTGCCGGGCAACAACGCACCTTTCTTAATATTCAAGGCGATGAGACGGTGGTGAAGGCAGTTCAAGGTTGCTGGGCGTCATTGTTTGAACCGAGAGCTATATTCTACCGACATCAACATGGGTTTGCTCATTTGAATGTCGGCATTGCCGTGGTCGTTCAAAAAATGGTGCAATCCGAAATATCGGGGGTCCTGTTTACCGTTGAACCACTAAGTAACGATGAAACTAAGATCCTCATTGAGGCAATCTATGGTCTTGGCGAATATATAGTTTCCGGCGAGGTGAATCCCGACCTCTATCTATTAGATAAGGACAAGTTGCAGATTATTGACAAGAAGATAAAAAAACAGGAATGGCAATTAGCCAGAAATCCAAGTGTTTCTGTTGGCGAGCTGGAGTCAAATATTCGAGTCGAAGTTCCGGTATCTCAACAAAATGCTCAGAAACTAGCGGACAAGGACATAATTGCTCTAGCTCAACTAGGTAAATTGATCGAAAACCTGCACAAATCACCACAAGATATTGAGTGGGCAAAACAAGGCAAGGAACTTTACGTTGTTCAGGCTCGTCCTGTAACTGCTCTGGCAAATAAAGTAAACTTGAATACACTCCCTTTAAGTAATACCAGGGCTATTCTAACTGGCATAGCGGCCAGTCCCGGCATCACATCCGGCCCTGTAAGGATTATTACTGATGCATCACAAATAGGTGCGGTTCGGGATGGTGATGTACTGGTAGCCAAAATCACTACTCCCGATTTTGTACCTGCAATGAAGCGTGCTATAGCTATAGTAACCGAACGTGGTGGAAGAACTGCCCACGCAGCAATTGTAAGCCGTGAGCTCGGTATTCCCTGTGTGGTAGGAACAGATGAGGCGACCAAGATATTACGAGATGGGCAGGAGATAACGGTTGACGGATATCGAGGTAGAGTTTATTCTGGCAAAGTGATAGATAAGATCAAGGTTACACCGTCTGCAGGAAACCGCGAGCACATCAAAACCCGTACCAAAGTTTTTGTCAATTTAGCGGAACCAGACTTAGCTGAGGTAGTTGCAGCCAAAAACGTGGATGGTGTTGGTTTATTGAGGGCTGAGTTTATGGTTGCTCAAATCGGTGTTCACCCTCGGGTTATGCTACATGAGGGAAAAGGTTCTCAATTTATTGATTCCCTATCAAAAGGCATTAGCACTTTTACCAAAGCCTTCCACCCTCGCCCTGTCATCTACCGGACTACGGACTTCAAAACCAATGAGTATAGGAACTTACGCGGTGGTGATAAATATGAAGATATCGAGGAGAATCCCATGTTAGGCTATCGCGGCTGCTCACGATATACTCAGGAAATTGAAGTCTTACGGTTAGAAACAAAGGCCATCGAAAAAGTATGCGAGAACTACGATAACCTCTGGGTTATGATTCCGTTTGTCCGTTTTGTAGATGAGATGGTACATATAAAGAATTTCTTTGCGGCAGAGGGATTGTATCAATTCCCCCATTTTAAATTATGGATGATGGTTGAGGTGCCCTCGAATATATTCCTTATTGATAAGTTTATAGACGTCGGCATTGACGGTATTTCCATTGGTTCTAACGATTTGACGCAGCTTATCTTAGGCATAGACAGAGATAATGCCAAGCTGGCACCACAATTCGATGAAAAGAATGAAGCTGTTCTCAAGGCTCTGGAGATTGCCATTAAAGCAGCTACTAAAAGGGGAGTCTCCTGCTCCATTTGTGGACAGGCACCTTCAGTATATCCAGAGCTCACTCGAAAGTTAGTTGAGTTTGGAGTTACCTCGGTATCGGTCAGTCCAGATATGATCAACGAGACCAGGCACATCATTGCTTCTGCTGAAGAAGAACTTGGCAAGTCATAAGATTATAGTAGAATAAATAAAAGAGCTTAGCTTTTCTATGACTGACCTACATGTAAGACAGCGGATAGAAAATGCCGAAGATAACCTCTCTCCCTATGCCACGAAAAACAGGTTTAGCAGAGGCAGGGTCAGAGTAGAGGATCCCTGTCCCCTGCGCACAGCCTTTCAGCGTGACCGCGACCGTATCATACATTCCAACGCCTTCCGTCGTTTGAAACATAAGACCCAGGTCTTTATTGCACCGCTGGGGGACCACTATGTTACCCGGCTTACACACACCCTGGAAGTTTCCCAGGTGGCTCGCACTATCTCCCGGGCACTTCGCCTCAACGAGGATTTAACCGAGGCAATTGCACTGGGGCATGACTTGGGACATACCCCTTTCGGACATCTGGGAGAAGAAATCCTAAACGAGCTCTGCCCAGGAGGATTCCGACACAACGAACAAAGTCTGAGAGTAGTCGATATGCTGGAAAAATATGGGCAGGGACTAAACCTGACGTGGGAAGTGCGTGATGGTATCCTGCATCACTCCAAGGGCTGTATCGACATTCTTGGCGAGGGCTGGTCTGAGGTGGGCACTGTGGAAGGTCAGGTAGTTAAGATAGCGGATATTGTAGCTTACATTAATCATGATGTCGATGATGCCATCAGAGCAGGCATTATCACCGAGCAAGACCTGCCAAAACCGGTAATCAAAGCTCTCGGTAATTCTGCCTCACGGAGGATAAATACTCTGGTGCTTGATATAGTTACTTATACTCTTGAAACCATTTCTCATAGCAATCCTCCGCATGCTGTAGTGAGCATAAGCCCAGCCATCCTGGAGGTCTCTAACAGTTTGCGTGAGTTTCTTTTTGACAAGGTGTATAATTCTAACTTAGCCATCAGAGATAAAGATAAGGCTAATGAGGTTGTCCACACTCTCTTCTCCTATTTCTCTCATCATCCTGAAAAGTTGCCCGAAGAATATAATTTCCGTGATGATAATGCAGAGCGCAAGATAACTGATTATATTGCTGGGATGACTGACCAGTACGCAGTGAGAACGGCTAGCGCTATCTCCAAGAAAAAATATACCTTCTCAAAACTACTTTAGGGTTGCTAAAAAATAAGATGAGCATTATCGAAGAGATAAAACAGAGACTGGACATAGTGGAGTTCATCGGGGAATACGTGAGACTGCAAAAGTCGGGGCGGAACTTTAGAGCTTTATGTCCTTTCCATTCTGAAAAGACACCTTCTTTCTTTGTATTTCCTGAGCAGCAAGGCTGGCATTGTTTTGGCGCCTGTGGTACCGGTGGTGATATTTATTCTTTCGTAATGAAGAAAGAAGGAGCAGATTTCAGCCAGGCCCTCCGTCTCCTGGCTGAAAGAGCTGGTGTCACCTTAGTCAGTCCTGAAATCCAAACGAAAGAGGAGGAACAACGAGGGGAAAGGCTAATTCGAATTAATGAGTCTGCCGCTGCCTACTACCATCATCTGCTTCTGAACACGGCAGCAGGCGGAAAAGCAAAAAGTTATTTAGCTCGGCGTGGCATATCATCGCAGACAACAGAGAACTTTCAGCTCGGTTTTAGCCGGGATAGCTACGAAGATCTGCAAAAGCATTTGCTGGATGAGGGCTACGAGGAAGCTGACCTGCTCGCTTCTGGGTTAGTGCTTGAGCGTGACGGTGGCGGTTATTATGACCGATTCCGCAACCGGTTAATGTTTCCTATCCGGGATATCAAGAGTCACGTCATTGGTTTTGGTGCCAGGGCGCTCGATGAATCGTTGCCTAAGTATTTAAATTCTCCTCAGACGATGCTTTTTGACAAAAGCAGCACCCTTTACGCCATCGACCGTGCCAAAGAGTCCATTCGCAAGAAGAGTGAAGCTCTAATCATGGAAGGCTATATGGATGTACTCACAGCTCATCAGCATGGTTGGGATAATGCAGTTGCCTCCATGGGAACAGCCTTAACTGAAAAACAATTGGTTTTGTTGAGAAAGTTAACCAAGAATTTAGTACTAGCTCTCGATGCCGATATTGCCGGCGAGGAAGCCACATTAAGGATGGCCGAGACTATCGATATTGAAAATTATCTTCACACCGAGGTTAAGGTCGTTGTTCCCTCTCAAGGCAAGGACCCTGACGAGGAAATCAGGAATGACCCAGCCTTATGGTCACAATCCCTTGAGAGAGCAATACCTATGATGGATTTCATTTTGGAAACAGTGAAAGAGAAAGTTGATTTGGGGAACGCTCAAGACAAAGTATCCGCTGTGGAAAAGCTGTTGCCGGTGATCTCAAAAATAGATGACCCGATACGGCGGGGACACTATATCCAGAAAACAGCTCAGATGTTAAGGGTAAAAGAAACCGATCTGAGGGATCGCCTGGCACAACTCAGAATTACTAACCGAAAACGAAGCAACAAAGCAACCACTAGTCCTGTGGTGACAAAAAGTGTATCATTATTCTCTAGCCCTATCGAGGAGTACTGTTTGGGGTTACTTCTTCAATTCACCGGACTCCGTGCAGATGGCATGAAACTGAGTGAAGCCTATTTTGAATTCAATGAGAGCAAAGAGATCTTTTTAAAATGGCAACGGAGTGCTGATATTACTGCCATTAGAGACAATCTGGACTCTGCTTTGCATCCTCACCTTGCCAGCTTATTGACCAAGATATATCCACCAAGTATTAAAGGCAATGACGATAAACAGCGAAAAGCCTTAAGTGATTGTGTAGTTCGGCTTCGTGAAAAATTACTTAAAAGTCTGGAGTTGAAAAAGGCAGAGCTTTTAGCGATGGAATCCGAAGCCGGAGGAGAAGGAGCAGAATTAGCCAAACTTATAGAGCAAGGCATCGAAGAGAGCAGGCAATTGAAGCATATTTTTGCGGAGAAAAGCCATCGTCGGCATTCCATAGTATAATTCCAATAGTATAATAGAGGCATTGCTATGAGAAAAGAAAAGCCCAAGAAGATGAATATGCCAGAAGATGATGAGCTGGTATCATTCTTCCCTGGTAAAAAAAAGACAGACAAGTTAGCCACTGATGATGTTGCTGACATCGACCAGGATTCTGATTCAGCGTACCTCCTTGAGGACTACGGGCCAAATGAGGATGACGAAGTTATTCCCCTGTGGGATGGGGAGGAACCTGTTGGCGTCGAGGAAGAACTAATCGAACAGCTAGATTCAGAATCCAAGCCAGTCATCGACCTGAGAGAAGTCGAGGCTGGGGAGCATGAGTCAATAGATGACCCTGTTCATGTATATCTGCGCGAGATTGGTAAAGTCCCACTTCTCACCGCAAGAGATGAGAAGGTGTTGGCGAGCAAGTTAGAGGAAGCCAAGTATCTCAGGAAAATTGAGGAGCTTTACTTCCAGCAATATAATGTCTACCCTTCCCCGGAGGAGATAGTCGTTTATTTGCTTCGCCACTTCCTTGCCTCGAGTAATCTACTGGATGTTCTCGCTGAAAAGCTTGGCCTCGCTGATGACATCGGTTTTGCAGATATCATTCTTGACGAGAAAATATCGGCATCTATTAACAGTGTTATCGATCCGCAACTAATTGCGAATCTTGCCGAGTCTAGCGGCAGAGATATCTTAGAAATCGAACAACGGTTGATAGATATTTCTTTGGACATCCGCCTTCTGCCACCAGAAGTTTTGGCTCTCATAGGTGGTGAAGCTTCCTGGGAGAAAGTGGAGGAACTAGTAAAAGAACCTGTAGGTCCGGAATTTCTGGTGACACTCCGCTCTAGAAGCCAGCAGTTTAAGACTTTCTTTGACAAAATTAAGAAAACAGCAGAGAAGGCTGAAAAACACTTGACCGAAGCAAATCTGCGGCTCGTGGTCAGCGTAGCTAAAAAATATGTCGGACATGGCATGCCGTTACTTGATCTTATCCAGGAAGGCAATATCGGCTTGGTGCGTGCTGTGGAGAAATTTGAATATAGAAAGGGCTATAAATTTAGTACCTATGCTACGTGGTGGATCAGGCAGGCGATAACCAGAGCGATCGCTGATCAGGCTAGAACAATCCGTATTCCAGTACACATGGTCGAAACTATTAACAGATTGTTGCGAACAAATCGTCGTCTTGCTCAGGAATTTGGCCGCGAACCAAGTTACGAAGAGATCGGCAAAGGCATGGACATTCCTTCAGAGAAAGTAAGGGAAATTATGAAACTGTCCCAAATGCCCATATCTCTGGAAATGCCTATCGGAGAAGAAGAGGATAGCCATCTTGGTGACTTTATTGAGGACCGCGCTACTATGCCTCCGGCTGATGCTGCGTCGAGGGAACTGCTAAAAGCACAACTGAATGCAGTACTCAAGGAGCTTAGCGACCGCGAGCGAAGGGTGTTGCTACTCAGGTTTGGGTTGGAAGACGGCAGGGCACGCACATTGGAAGAGGTAGGAAAAGAGTTTAATGTAACTCGAGAGAGAATCCGCCAGATTGAAGCGAAGGCATTGCGCAAATTACGCCATCCCAGTCGCAGCAGGAAGCTAAAAGACTATCTCGAGTAACTGAAAGATATGCTTAGGAGTTAGATAAATGAAGGCAATCAGTACCTTACTCATGGTTATTGGAGTGATCGGCATTATCATCATTGCTGCCGTTTTCATGGGTTTTATCCTTTTTTCCATGGACCCACCTATTAAAAGCCAACTAGCTGTGACACCAGTAAGCGCTGATGCCGTAAAAAGCTTTGACCAGAAGATTACAGCTTTCAAGCAAAAGATAGATGCGGCAGTGGCAGCTAAGGAAAGAAGAGAAGTAAGTCTCACAGTGACTTCTGAAGAGCTCAATTCAAAGGTAGTTGAACTGCTGGCTCATGGTGAGCTTCCTTTGAAAGAAGCGAAAATAAATTTCGATGATGGCTTATGTAAAGTTTACGCTGTTTTCAATAACCCGGGAATAAATGCCAAGACAGGAATAGCAGCGCAACTGGTGGCCAGCAAAAGTAATCTTAGGATAGTAGTGGTGGACTTTCAATTGGGAAGATTGCCATTGCCGAAATCTATGGTCAAAAGTGTCGGCAATATATTAGACGTCATGTTCAGGATGGAAGGCATCACAGCGGATTTACCGTTAGATATCACCGGAGTCACTGTAGCTAATGAGCGCTTGACCATAAGGGGAATGACGAGACAGATTAAGTAAAAGTAGTTCAAGGTTATCTGAACATACTCATCAAATTGCCAGGCATCTTCCCCTTTGACATCGTTTTAGTTAACTTCTGTAATTGGTAGAACTGATTTAACAATTGATTAATATCCCTAGGCGTAGTACCGCTGCCGTGGGCAATACGGCGTCTTCTGCTTCCATTGATAATATTCGGGCTATGTCTTTCCTCTGGTGTCATCGATTGAATAATAGCCTCAATTCTTTTAAGTTGTTTTTCCTCGGTACCATCGAGCATACCTGCTGGCAATTTGGAGAAACCCGGCATCATCTCCAATAACTGCCCCAAAGACCCCATTTTCTTAATCTGACCTAATTGCCAGAGAAAGTCATCAAGGTCAAATTCAGCTTTCTTAAATTTTTTCTCCATCTGCTGGACACGTTTCTGGTCAAATGTTCTTTCAGCTTTCTCGATGAGTGTGAGCATGTCTCCCATCCCCAAAATACGAGAGGCCATACGGTCAGGATGAAATGTCTCTAAGGCAGTTGTCTTTTCACCAGTTCCGACAAACTTTATCGGCACACCAGTGACAAATCGAATGGACAGGGCTGCCCCACCTCTGGCATCACCATCCATCTTAGTGAGAATAAGGCCGGTCAAGCCCACGCTTTTATTGAATTCCTCGGCTACTGTCACGGCATCTTGCCCGGTCATAGCATCAACCACCAGCAACGTCTCCGAGGGACTTAACTCTGTTTTTAATTCAGTCAGCTCTTTCATCAGTTCCTCATCGACATGCAGTCGCCCCTGTGTATCTATAACCATACAGGTATAAGCCATTTCCCGTGCGGTCTTCAAAGCATTGCGGCAAATAGTCAATGGTGAAGACTTGGCACCCTCGTTGTAGACAGCTATATCAAGCTGGCTGCCCAATGTGTTAAGTTGGTCAATTGCAGCGGGGCGCCGGGTATCAGCAGCTACAAGCAACGGGCGCTGCCCGGAA
The DNA here is from genome assembly GCA_037443085.1 of Chloroflexota bacterium. Lineage (GTDB taxonomy): Bacteria > Chloroflexota > Dehalococcoidia > GIF9 > UBA5629 > JBBIPA01. The sequence continues at coordinate 10,478 of JBBIPA010000009.1, forward strand.
CGTTTAAAGTGAAGCGCTAATTTGGCTGCAGTAGTCGTTTTGCCAGAGCCCTGAAGCCCGACAAGCATAAAAATTGTTGGGGGTTTACTGGCTAATTCGAGACGGCTGGATTCTTTGCCCAGAAGCGAAGTAAGCTCTTCATTAACAATCTTGACAATCTGCTGGGCAGGGGTGAGACTTTCCAATACCCTGGCAGATAAAGCTTTCTCTTTCACCACAGTCAGAAAATGCTTCACCACCTTGAAATTAACGTCGGCCTCCAGTAAGGCTATCCGTATCTCCCGCAGCGCCTCATCGATGTCCTTCTCACTTAATCTACCTTTATTACCAAGGCCGCGCAGTACTTTGCCAATCTTTTCAGTTAAAACTTCAAACATGTTTCTCTAATCTGTCGTATTTTAAAACGGGCAATTTTATCGCCAATAGCCACAGAGGAAGAATCCGCATTGCTCAGCTCGCAAGTAGATATTCCTTTTGTTCTTCCCGGAGCACATTCCGCAGGTATTGCCCTGTGAATGATGTCTCGATACACGCCACCTCCTCCGGCGTGCCCGTGGCTATGACGTAGCCGCCTTCATCACCAGCACCTGGGCCAAGATCGATAATGTAGTCAGCATTCTTAATCACATCGAGATGATGCTCTATGATAACCACAGTATTACCGCTATCAACCAGACGTTGCAATACCCGCAGCAGACAATCGATATCGGCGAAGGAAAGACCGGTTGTTGGCTCATCCAGTATGTAGATAGTTTGCCCGGTCGAGCGCCGCGATAGCTCGGTGGCAAGCTTCACACGCTGGGCTTCACCACCTGATAATGTAGGAGCTGGTTGACCCAGGCGGATATATCCCAGGCCAACATCTTGCAAGGTCTCCAGCTTGTTTCGTGCTTTAGGGAAATGCTCGAAGAAAGCTAAAGCCTCATCCACTGTCATATCTAAAACTTCGGCGATATTCTTACCCTTAAGGTAGATTTCCAGTGCTTCCCGATTGTAGCGTTTGCCTTTGCAAAGCTCACAAGGCACTGTAACATTGGGTAAGAATTGCATTTCTATCTGGATATAACCATCCCCTTGACAGGCCTCACATCGTCCACCCTTCAAATTAAAAGAAAAACGACCAGGTGAATAGCCACGCATGCGTGCTTCAGGAACAGATGCAAACAGTTCCCGAATAGGAGTGAAGGTGCCGGTATAGGTGGCCGGGTTGCTTCGTGGAGTACGCCCAATAGGCGACTGGTCGATGTTCACTACTTTGTCAATGTGTTCGATTCCCAATATCTTATCGCATTTCCCGGGTTTATCTTTTGTTTTGTACAACAGTTGAGCCAGATTCTTATAGAAAATCTCATTAATAAGTGTGCTTTTACCACTTCCGGAAACACCGCTTACACAGATAAACTTGCCTAAAGGAATAGTCACGTCTATATTCTTAAGGTTGTTTTCCTCCGCACCTTTGATGACCAGTTCTTTCCCTGAACTTGGACGACGGTTTTCAGGCTTGGGGATTATTCTCTTTTTGCTTAAATACTGGCCAGTGATAGAGGTTGAATGGTTCATGATGTCTTGCAGCGAACCCCTTGCCACAACCATACCACCATTCTCGCCAGCACCCGGCCCCATGTCCACGATATGGTCAGCAGCCCGCATCATGGCTTCGTCATGTTCGACGATTATTATGGTATTACCGAGGTTACGCAGTCTCTTCATTGTTTCAACAAGGCGGAACACATCAGCAGGATGCAGTCCAATAGTGGGTTCATCACAGATATAGAGCACCCCCATAAGTCCGCTGCCGATTTGCGTGGCGAGACGAATCCTCTGGGCTTCTCCTCCACTCAATGTCGCCGATGGACGGGCTAACGTGAGATAGCCCAGACCAATATCTGTAAGGAAGCTCAGGCGCGTACTTATTTCCTTAAGTATCTGGGAGGCAATAGTCAACTCGTTTGGAGTAAGTGGTGATTTCGATTCCTGTCTATTCGCCAGGTATTGTATCCAGCGCAATGCTTCATGTGCGGATAGTTCAGCAGCTTCCGATATGTTTTTATTATCTACAGTGACGGCTAGAGACTCTGGTTTCAGTCGTCTACCTTGGCAGGCAGGGCATGGCTGCGAAGACATAAACCGCTCAATGTAAGCACGCGTGTTACTGGACTCAGTGTCTCGATACAAACGTTCCAGATACGGTATTATGCCCTCGTAGCCGGTACAATACTGCCTGACTCGACCAAAACGATTGCGATGTTTAATAATCTCACCGTTTTCACCATGGAGAACTAAATTGAGATGCTCCTGGCTGAGTTTATTCAGTTGTGTCTTTGTTGAGAAACCATAGCGTCGTGCCACATCTTCCAGTTCGCTGGCACGCCATGTACCCCACCCCCAGACCACAATCGCACCCTCAGCAATGCTGAGTTCCTTATTGGGCAATAGTAAGTCAGGGTCGACCTCCAGTTTTATACCCAGCCCGCCACAAGCAGTACAGGCACCATGAGGACTATTAAAGCTAAAAGTACGAGGCTCTATCTCGCCAAGGCTGATGCCGCAATGAACACAGGCAAAATGCTCGGAGAACAGAAGTTCGTCGCCACCGACTATTGATATCAAGACGACACCGCCACCTAACTTTAGTGCCGTTTCTATAGAGTCAGCAATGCGGTTCGAGCTTTCCGCATCTCCTATATGCAATCGATCTACTACGACTTCTATGGTGTGCTTTTTATTTTTGTCCAGCGCAAAGTCATCGGACAGGTCACGGATGGTTCTATCTATTCTGGCTCGCACAAAACCGGCTTTACGCAAATCGTCAAATACTGTCTTATGTTCTCCTTTTCGATCCTTGATCAAGGGTGCCAGAATCATGATTCTGCTGCCAGCAGATATCGACTTAACAGCATCAACGATCTGCTGCACGCTTTGTCTTGAAATCAATCTGCCACAACGCGGGCAGTGGGGATGTCCAATGCGGGCAAAGAGAAGACGCAGGTAGTCATAAATTTCTGTCACTGTACCCACGGTGGACCGCGGATTATGTGATGGTCCTTTTTGGTCTATGGAGATAGCCGGGCTTAATCCCTCGATGTAATCGACATCAGGCTTCTCCATCCGCCCCAAAAACTGGCGGGCATAGGCAGAAAGCGATTCTACATATCGCCGTTGCCCTTCAGCGTATATAGTATCGAATGCCAATGAGCTTTTCCCTGAACCGGAAACACCGGTGATGGCCACCAGCTTGTTCCTGGGAATCGTGACGTCAATGTTTTTCAGATTGTGCTCACGAGCGCCTTTTATGATGATGCTTTCTAGAGGCATTATTTCATTGTTCTTCCTGGAATTCTGCCAGGGTATTTACTCTAATCGGTCCTTCCAATTTCCAGCATCCTGTCCACCGCCGCTTTCGCCCTCAAACGGATTGCTGCAGGAACCTTCACTTCCGGAGCCAGTTCTTCAAGTGCCCAGAGCACCTTTTCCAGCGTGATTTTTTTCATATTGGGGCAAATTGCTTGCTCGGAGGCAGGAATAAACCTCTTGCCCGGATTCTCTTTCTTAAGACGATGAATTATTCCTATCTCTGTCCCCACAATAATATCTCTTGCCCCTGTATTCCGGGCAAACCTGATTATGCCGCTGGTACTCAGCGCCTCGTCAGCTACTGCAATCACCTCGGGTTTACATTCGGGATGTACCACCACCTTGGCATTTGGATACGCCAGTCTTAACCTGGCAATTTCCTCTGGTTGTATTTTCATATGAGTGGGACAAAAACCAGGCCACAGAATCATCTTCTTGTTTGTTTTAGAAGAAACGAAATGTCCCAGGTACTGGTCAGGGATGAAAATGACCTCTCTATTATCGGCGCATTTCTCTACAACCTTAACTGCATTAGCCGAAGTGCAGCACACATCAGATTCTGCTTTAACATCTGCCGAAGAGTTCACATAACATACGACAACAGCATTTGGATATTCCTTCTTTTTCTCCAGAAGACGCCCTGCGGTAATCATGTTCGCCATTGGACATCCAGCATCAATGTCCGGCAGTAACACCGTCCTGTCAGGGCATAAAATCGAAGCAGTCTCCGCCATAAAGTGAACCCCGCAAAAAACTATTACCTCAGCATCTGTTTTAGCGGCACGCTGGCTTAATTCAAGGGAATCTCCAGTAAAATCAGCGATGTCTTGAACGTCGCCAATTTGGTAATTGTGAGCTAGGATAATGGCTTTCCGTTTCTTTCTCAGAGCAAGTATCTTTTCTATGAGCTTAGTATCACTATTCTCCGCCACTTGCTATCCTCCAATCATTGGCATACACAGTCATCTTCTTGCCACGCACCAATCCGACAATGGTTATGCCCAAGTCGTTAGCCAGTTTGACTCCTAAATCTGTGGGCGCAGATACCGAAATAAGGATAGGAATATTTCTATGTGCCACCTTAAGGAGTATCTCCGATGAAATTCTGCCACTGGTAATCACAATACGCTCGTCTGTAGAAATATCTTTTAGAAAACATTCGCCAAAGATTTTGTCGACGGCATTGTGCCTTCCCACATCTTCATTAAAAACCAGAATGCTTTTCGAGTCACAGAGAGCAGCACTATGAACGCCATGTGTTGCCTTGTAGACTTTAGAACGGTTTTGAAATTCCTGCGTTAGGGCTAATATGGCATAAGCGGGTACCGTTAGGCGAGACTCAACTTTGGTCTGTTTTTGCATATCGGCGACATTGTAAAAAGAGGCACCTCGACCGCAACCAGAGGTAATAATGCGTTTAAACAGAATGTCAGTGACAGGTCCTGCATTATTTTGTGTTTCTACCCGTGCGATACCCCGCTTACTATCGACAGTTACCTTCAGTATGCTGGTTTTATCTTCAACCAGTCCCTCCGAATAAAGGAAACCTATAGCCAGATAGTTGATATCCACAGGAGTGCAAAGCAAGGTTACCAACTCCTGATTGTTCAAGATTATGGTGAGGGGTTGTTCCCTGGCTACTGCACCATCAGTGTCGATCCTCTCGGTATCAGTAAGCTGAGATACAGAGATTCTTGATAATTCGTTTTCCACTACAGTTATATTTTATATCTTTCCAGAGCCTCATAGAAAGCTTTCCAGAAAGGATCAACTATGGGATGCTCCAATTTCTCTTCCTTCCCTTTGTTTACCAGCATCATCCCCTTATCTGGCTTAGTCATTTCTCCTACAATAGAGGATTTGATCCCTTTCCTGGCTAAAGCACTTACGACCTGCTCGGCTTTGTGCGCCCTGCAGCTTATAATAAGAGTTCCTTCACTGATCGAAGCATAAGGGTCGATATTAAAATAGCGACATATCTCTGTTATGCAGTCTTCAACCAAAATCTTTTCTTTCTCTACCATTACCCCCAAATTAGCAGCCTGTGCCAGTTCATAGAGCCCCCCCCAAATTCCGCATTCAGTAGCATCATGCATAGCAGAAACACCATTATCTCTGACACCAATACTTACTGCCGTCAGGGCATCTTCGACCACTGACATCTTATAGAAAATTTGCTGTGCCTTTTGATTGAACTCAGTTCCAAACTCCCTCTCAATGAGACGGGGAAACATGCTGGCAAAAATGCCACTGGCTTCGATAGCTGGCCCCTTAGTGATGATAATTTTGTCTCCGGGTTTCGCCAGAGCCGGCGTAACGTATTCGCTTTTGCCACCAATGCCCACCATAGTGGCTCCACCCACCATAGGATAATGGCAGTTTTCATATCTTGCTGTATGACCACAGATAACAGCAATGCCAAGCTTCTCACATTCACGATGTATCACATCCCATACTATGGTGAGCTGTTCCTTTGTCATTTCAATAGGTAGATTCAAATCTATTGACAGGTACCTTGGTTTGAGGCCAGAGGTCACCGAATCCGAGGCGATAATATGCAGAGCAAACCAGGCTGATTTCTCCCAGCCATACTCAGGCACAATAAATACAGGGTCACAGGTAAATGAAGCAGCTTGATTGCCTATTTCGATTATTCCCACGTCAACCCCATGCTGGGGTCCTACCAGAATCTTTGAATCCTTAGCTCCCAAGCGTGGGAATATCAGCTCATTGAAAATCTCGGGTGAAATTTTGCCTATTTCCGGAAGCTCGTTCATATTGGTAATATTCCTCCTAAGATTACTCTATTCCCCTCTACGAGACCCTGGCTCTAAACAGTGGTGATATAGACCTGAGCTTTGCTGTAACCTTTGGCAGGATTTCTAATACACGGAGAACGTCCTCTTCGGTAGTCCACTTACCCAACGTAAGCCTGAGAGAACTATGGGCTTGTTCATTAGGGATTCCCATCGCCACAAGAACATGAGAGGGCTCGAGGCTTGATGAGCTGCAGGCGGAACCGGTTGAAGCGCAGATGCCTTCCAGATCAAGATTCAAGCAGATAGATTCGCCTTCAATAAAATTAATGGACACGTTGACGTTATTGGGCAATCTCTTCCTGGGATGACCATTTAACCGTATGTTCTCAATCCGATTCAGTATATCCCTGATAAGCCAGTCACGCAAATAAGTAAGCCGCTCTGCCTCTCGGTTCATTTCTCGCTGAGCCAGTTCCACAGCTTTGCCAAAACCAACAATACCAGGAACATTTTCAGTACCAGCGCGTTGTCCACTTTCCTGAGCACCCCCATGTATGATAGTAGCCAATCTGGTTCCCTTGCGTATGTATAAAGCGCCTACCCCCTTAGGTCCATATAATTTATGAGCAGACATTGTCAGCAGATCAACATCAAGATTATTCACATTCACCGGGATATGCCCCAGTGTCTGCACAGCATCAGTATGAAAATACACCTCAGCTTCTCTAGTAATTTTACTGATTTCGGCAATCGGCTCGATAGTGCCCACCTCGTTATTAGCATGCATTAGCGATACCATGATGGTTTTCCTGGTAATTGCCTTTTTCACATCAGCAGGATTAACTAAAGCATCACCATCAACCGGCAAGTAGGTTACCTTGCATCCGTTTTTCTCCAAAAATTTACAGGCCTCCAGGACTGAGTGATGCTCTATAGAACTGACGATGATATGGTCGCCTTTATTTTGATTCGCCCAGGCCACACCCTTCAAAGCGAAGTTATTAGCCTCCGTGCCGCCACTGGTGAAAATGATCTCCTCTTCCCGGGCACCAATGAAGTTGGCAAGCTTAGTCCTTGCCTCATCCAGAGCACTTTTGGCATCTTGCCCATATGAGTAAATGCTTGAAGGATTGCCAAAATCATCGGTAAAATATGGCGACATCGCCTGCGCTACTCCTGGATGCACTGGGGTAGTCGCGGCATAGTCAAGGTATATTCTTTTCACACCTACCCCTCGACGACGTCTCCAGGAACAGGATCAACCCTGACACCTTGAGACCTTACCCAGGCAATGCCTCGCTCAATAGCTTTTTCTTCTCCCTCGAGCTCCAGTACCACCCACCCTTTATTTTCCGAAACGTCAGCACGGCGAATATTGGTGATAACATCGAACTCCTTGCCGAGTTTGTATATTACAGGTTCCTTGATGAGTTGCCTGGGGAAGGTAAACATTACCTCTCGTTTAGCCATCTGCTGCACTCCTCTCCTTGAATTATCGACAGCACTACAATATAGCACATTTAAGCCTTCTGGTTGAATTTCTCTTCAAAAGATTCCAGTGTAGGCTGTACAGTAACAGGTTTTACAATGTCACTTAATACCTCCTGTGTTCGTGGCCCGGCTCCTGTTATAACAACAACCGTGATTTCCTGTTTATTGATGGCACCTGAACTGGCCAGTTTCTTTAAAGATGCTATCACCACACCACCAGTTGCTTCAGCGAAAATGCCCTCGGTCTGAGCCAGCAGTCCCATACCTTCGATTGCTTCTTCATCAGAAACAGCACAGGCACCTCCGCCTGACTGTCTGGCTACCATCAATGCATAATACCCATCTGCAGGATTCCCTATAGCTATTGACTTGGCAATAGTATCAGGTTTAACAGGATGAATATGCAGAGTCCCTGCATTAAAAGAGTTGACTATCGGTGACGAGCCTGCGGCCTGGGCTACATACATATGGGTATTAACTGGCTCGATTAACCTTAACATCGCCAGTTCATCCAGTCCTTTCCATATTCTGGTAAACAACAGCCCGGAGGCTGCCGGGGCTACCACATAGCTTGGCGCCCGCCACCCCAATTGCTCTGCAATCTCATAGCCTATGGTTTTGCTCCCTTCAGCATAATAGGGGCGCAGGTTAATGTTAATGAAACCCCAGTTATATCTTTTGGTTATCCTGCTGCAAAGACGATTGACATCGTCATAGCTTCCTTCAACTTCAACCAGGACAGGATTATAAATCGCTGCTCCTATCAGCTTGCCTGATTCCAGGTTAGAAGGGACAAAAACATAAGCTTTGAGGTTAGCCTTGGCAGCATGAGCGGCCACGCTGGCAGCCAAATTACCGGTAGAGGCGCACGCTACAGTGTCAAATCCACACTCTATAGCCTTGGTCACGGCAACTGAAACTGCCCTGTCCTTGAATGAGTAGGTAGGATTCAAACAGTCATTTTTAATATATAGCTGCTCAAGGCCGAGTTTGCGCCCTAAATTATCCGCTTTGACCAGAGGGGTAAAACCGGTGCCGATATCTACTGCCTTTTCATCAACAGGCAACAGGTCACAATAACGCCACATGCTACGCGGCCCACTCATTATCTTATCCCTGCTTATCACACCGGAAAGAGCCTTATAGTCGTAGTTCACTTCCAGCGGGCTAAAGCAAAACTCACAGACGTTAACAGGCTGCAGGGAGTATTCTTGTCCACACTTCCTGCAGCGCAAAACTTTAGCGTATGACAAATTGCCACCTTCCTCCTGGCATCTTCACACCAGCTTTAAATTTTAATTTGCCAGATTAATACACACCTGCGAACTCACAAAACATGTCACCATCAAAAATGAAAAGAGCGTTCGCCAACTTTCAACGTGCATTCCTCTCCACATTGTCAGAGGGAGAGGAATACTATGTTAGAAGGACTTTGCCCTCAAAACCAGCTGGCAAACAATCTTAATTGTAATATTTAACCGCTAACTATAGTTTTATTGCCCTATTATTCTATGTTATCACCCAGCCTTTAGTGTTTCTTGATACGCATTGACCAGATCGGCCTCATTCATAACGATATTGCCGTCCACGATTTTGTACTGGACTGCGGCTTTAGGATAATTGACACAAGGACCCTTGATGCCGGCCCCAGTTTTAGCCTTGAAAGTTGTAGCGCAGGTATCGCAAACCAGGATGTCGTTATCAAGAGAGTAAGTGATTCCCCGGCATGGCGGACAAGCAGTTGCCCGAACTTGAATTTCGTTATCCAGCACATACGCCATAAAAGTCAGATTACCACCCTGCTTGGTTATCTTGAACACATTATTCCAGTTACTTTTTATCTCACTGGCTGGAATAGCTATAGTGCTGCCATTTACCTTCGGTTCAATCCATTTTGCCTTTATTGGACCAGATGGCTTTGGACTGGATGGTGCTGTTGCAGTTGGTGGTGGGGGAACCACCACCGTTGTGCTCGGCGTTACTAGCTGCGGCGTTTGTGGCGCTGGCGTTTGTGCTGGAGTCGCTGGTTTTGTAGTTGACCCGGAACAGGCAACAAAGACAAGAACCAGCGAAAGCAGTATTGCTGAGAATACTAATTTTCTGGACACTACTTTATAACCCCCTTTGGATTCGATGTTAATTTTCGACTAAAAACACGAACTTTCTTAATACCCTAATTTCCTCAGTGTCTTATCTGCCGCAGCAACCTCCGCCAGAGCTTCGGCCCCATTGGTTTATGCCGGGACTGGTGGGTTGACTTGTACTGCGGGGAGATTGACTCGGGGTACCGCAACAACCACCGCTTCCGGTGCTGGACTTTGCCTGGTTAGGGTCACAACAACTGACAATCGCTGGGTTTATTTGACCATTAGCACTGGGACTACTTATCGGCACAGCGCTGGCTCGCTCGGCGACAGCAAACTTCCCATTCAGGTCACCGAACAAAACATTATAGTTTCCCGGTTGATCTTTGGACACTATAAAATTAATTCTCTGGATGGTACCAACTGGAATGGTTAAAACCCTGGTTGCTTCTACTACGTCATTTATTCTTAATTCCGCTTGATAGCTCCCACTATCACTGCTGTAGTTCCCTATATCAGCGGATATAGTAACTGACTGCCCCTGGCTAGCATTGGGCGGGCTGATTGCCAAACTTAGCACCTTGAAGGGTGACGCAGATTGCTGCACTGAAGTTTGTTGCTGATTAGGAATAGGTGTCACTGTTTGCGGAGCACTGCATGCCACCAGCACTGCTACCAAAGCAAGTAGCAACACCAGCAATGTGCCTGCCAGCAACTTCACTGTTCGATTCGCTGCGAATCCGGACTCTGGCCTCTGCAACATATTACCTCCTTTACGTTGAATAGATTATTGCGTGACCCTATCTACAACCTGACCATCACGAAGGAAAACGATTTCCTTGGCGTGCCTTGCAACGTCGGGATCATGCGTGACCATGATAATGGTATGCCCCTCCCGGTTTAAGCCATCAAACAGGCTCAGTATCTCATTTCCTGTTTTCTGGTCCATATTACCTGTTGGCTCATCTGCCAGGATAAGCTGCGGGGTGTTTACCAGTGCCCGGGCAATAGCCACTCTTTGCTGTTCACCACCGCTTAACTGGGAGGGCTTGTGGTCGGCTCTCTTTCCCAGTCCCACCTTTACCAGCATTTCCAGAGCCCTCTCGTTGCCGCCATTTAAACCGCCAAACGTCAGGGGCAGCAGCACGTTCTCCAGCGCACTCAGTGATGCCAGTAGATGATATTGCTGGAAAACATAGGCGAGCTTGCCTCTTCTGATATCGACGAGGTCATTCTCACTCAGGTTGTCGATACGTTTTCCATCCAGAATCACCTCGCCGCTGGAAAGCTGGTCAAGTCCTCCTATAATGTTGAGCAAGGTAGATTTGCCGCTCCCTGACGGCCCCATCACAGCGATGAAGTCACCTTTATTGACCGTGATGGAAACGTTATCTAATGCTACAACCTTGTTGGTGTCACCACCGTAAATCTTCGACGCATTCTTCACTTCTAACATGTTATCCTTTCCTTTACAGAGACCTGAATGAATCAGCCACCCTGATCCTGGTTGCCAGGAATGATGGATATGTAGTTGCCAGGATAGCCACCAAAATGGCTAGACCCAATGCTACCGGAAAGTATATTGGCACATAATGAACAGTCGTCCCTTCCAGGAGCAATGGCCCAATGATATACGCCAGCACCGAACCGACGATATATCCCAGTATACCTCCGATTATGCCGATAATCAGAGCTTCATAGATGAAGATTTTGATTATCTGATTGCGTGATGCGCCTACAGCTCTCATGATGCCGATATCCTTAATTCGCTCATGCACCGAGGTCATCATGGTATTGATCACCCCGAACAGACCTACCGCCAAGGTGATTATAGCCATAGCTATCATGAATCGGTTAATCTTTTCCAGCATGCCCATTTCAGTTTCGGCAATCTGCTTTACCGCAACTGCCCGGATGCCGGCAATTTCCTTATTAAGAGCATCAGCGATAGTTTCTGCCGGACAGGCATTGCACAGCGCACGGATGTCTATAGAGGAAACCAAACCTTCTTTGTTAAAAGCTTTCTGCAATGTATCTATGGGAATGAATAGCTGATAGTCATCATTTGCCCCGGTCTCATGAAGGATGCCAGCAATGGTTAATTTATCACCATTGATTGATATCGGGCTGCCCACTTTTAGCTGCAAAAGGGAAGCGGCCACCGTTCCCACAATAGCCTGGTCCTGCTTCTGAATATATTCTCCCTCTTTTATTTTCCACCAGGTTTTAATCTTAATCTCTGCTTCCGGCTGTATCCCCACCACCATCGTCGATATTCCTTCCACTTTAGTATTCACAAACAGTTTGGGAGCAAGGGTGGCAATATTTCCACCATCGTCCTGAAACCTTATTCCTTGACTGGCAAAACCCATTCTTATCTCCTCATCGGCTATTTGCTGCATCTGGGGTATCTTATCCGCAGATATGTAATTCTCGCCCACCGTCAAAGTCCCCAAGCTCAAATTCCCCAGTTTCATATCCAGATTGCTTATGGCAGGTACTACCGAAAGATTGGGGCCGTACTTCTCCAACTGGACGGTAATTCTTTCCTGGCCGGCCAGGGCAATGGTCAATATGCCCACAACCGTCATGGTGCCGATGACCACGCCCAGAGCGGCATAAAGCACGCGCTTTTTCCTGCGCACAACATCTTTGGCAACCAACTTATACAGCTTCATAATAACGTCTTTATACCTCCTTTTATGAAGACATGAGTGCCTGATCCAGGTCCTCAATCAAATCGTCAATGTTTTCCAATCCCACCGATAGCCGGATCAGCCCACCGGTAATCCCCACTTCTTTTCTGTAATCTTCAGGCATGGAAGCATGGCTCATCGTGGCGGGATGCTCGGCTAAAGATGCCACACCCCCCAGCGATTCTGCCAGAGCAAAAACCTTCATTTTTTTCAGGAAGGCATTGGCGCTTCTGATGCCCCCGTTCACCTCAAAAGACACCATTCCTCCGAATCCCATCATCTGCCGCCTGGCGATTGCATGACCCGGATGCGTTTTCAAACCGGGGTAAAACACTTTTTGTACCCGGCTGTGTTTGGCAAGATAATCTGCTATTGCCGTGGCATTCTCCTGGTGTTGTTTCATTCTCACTGCCAGCGTCTCGATACCTCTAAGTACCAGCCAGCAATCGAAAGGCGCCGCGCAGGTTCCCATGGCATTGAGCAAGAATTGAACTCTCTCGGCCAAATCATCAGTGGCTGTTACCACAGCGCCACCGACGACATCGCAATGCCCGTTGAGATATTTCGTAGTGGAATGGACAATAATGTCGATACCATATTCAATCGGTCGCAAGAAATAGGGAGTGGCAAAGGTATTATCAATTGCCGTGAGCAGCTTGTGTTTCCTGGCGATGGCAGTAACCATCTCCAGATCAATAATATTGAGCAAAGGATTGGATGGGGTCTCCAGCCACAGCATCCTGGTATTGGGCTTGATGGCATTCTCAATTGCTTCCCGTCTATTCATTCTGACAAAGGTAAACTCCAGCCCCAGGTCGCTCATCACCTTCTCGAATAGCCGGTGAGTGCCGCCATAAACATCATCCGAGGAAATAACATGGTCTCCAGATTTCAGCAAATGAATGACTGTCGTCTCAGCAGCCATGCCTGTAGCAAAAGCAAAACCGGCTTTCCCGCCCTCAAGCCGGGCAATGGTATCCTCTAGGACTTTGCGCGTTGGGTTTGCCGTGCGCGAATAGTCATAACCCCTGGTTTTACCAATATCCTCGAATACAAAGGTCGATGTTTGATATATCGGCACCGAGATGGCGCCATATCTGGTATCCGGCCTCTCGCCGGCATGAATCGCTATCGTTTCGAATTTCATCTCAGCATCCTTAATCTGAAATAGTATTTTCGGGCTATATTCAGACTAATATGAGCCTTTTGGTAAACTTTATAGCCCAAATTTTATAAGAGTACTGTGGAGGAATTATGAAGAATAAATGGTGATTTCATGTGATTTAACTGTTGCTATCACAGCAATCCCTCATGCCTCATAATTCTCCGCAGCACGACAGTTTTGGTATTTTAAACCATCGGTGTAATGGAATTTTGCTCCTGGAACAGCCATGTCGAGAGATATCGCTCACCAGTATCCGGCAACACCACCACTATGAGCTTGCCCTCGCTCTCCTTTCGTTTAGCCACTTCTAATGCCGCCCAGGTTGCCGCTCCTGAAGATATGCCGCCAAGTATTCCTTCCTCTCTGGCTAATCTCCGTGCAGTTATCCCGGCATCCTCATTGGTGACCTTGATAATCTCGTCTACGAGTTCCAGTCTCAGCACGTCCGGTTTAAAGCCAGCTCCTATACCCTGAATCTTATGAGACCCAGGCTTACCTCCGGAAAGCACTGGAGACGCCGCTGGCTCCACAGCAATAGCCTTGAATTCAGGTTTCCGTTTCTTCAGTACTTCGGCAACTCCAGTGATGGTGCCGCCAGTGCCTACGCCAGACACCAGAATATCTACTTTACCGTCAGTATCTCTCCATATCTCCTCTGCCGTGGTTAAGCGATGAACTTCAGGGTTCGAGGCATTTTTAAATTGCTGCGGCACAAAGGAGTTAGGATTTTCTGCGGCCAACTGCTCAGCCCTCTTCACAGCACCGGTCATGCCTTCTGCGCCGGGAGTTAACACTAACTGTGCGCCGAGAACCGATAGTAGCTGCCGCCGTTCCATGGACATAGTATCGGGCATGGTCAGTGTCAGTTTGTAGCCCCGGGCAGCACAGACGAAAGCCAGGGAAATACCGGTATTGCCGCTGGTCGGTTCGATAATTACTGTATCTTTCTTTATCAGCCCTTTTTCTTCGGCATCGACAATCATGGAAACGCCAATCCTGTCCTTGACGCTTCCCAGAGGATTAAATGACTCCAGTTTCGCCACCAGCTCTCCCTTTGCACCCTCGGTAATCCGGTTTAGCCTTACCAGAGGCGTATTCCCGATTAGCTCGGTGGAATCCCTGGCAATTCCCCTGACCAGCTTTGGTATCTCAATTGTTTTATATCGAATTTTGTCCACCCTGGTTACTAGTTCCGACATGATATCCTCCTTTTGCTCAATTTAATTTAAAGATTTAGATATAGTACATCGCTTCGACCTGTTGATCCCTGGCCTTCTGACGCGTAACCAGGTCTTGCAATGTCATTGATTCCAGCACTTCACCCATCACTTTTTTCAACTCGCACCAGACATCGCGTGTAGCACAACGGTCAGAGCGGTTACATACTTTGGGGTCATCCACGCATTCCACCGGGGATATTGAGCCAATAAAAGCTTCTAATACTTCGCTCAGCTTTATTTCCTCAGGCGGCCTGGCCAGCCAGACACCGCCATGGGCTCCCCGCATACTCCGCACCAACCCAGCAGAGATAGGCGGCCTCATCAAATGCTCCAGGTATTGCAGGGAAACCTCCTGGTTCCGGGCGATGTCTTTTAATTGCACTGGCCCCTGCCCCCAGCGCATTGCCAGGTCTAACAGAGCCCTGATGCCGTATCTGCCTCTCGTTGAGATTCTCATTTAACCTCCTATATGTTTACAAATACCGTCAACAAAGTATACATTACTATTCCAGGAAAGTCAATGGCAGTCAAGGGCTTTGTTCGGCAGTCTCTCTAATAAATGAATTCTTATCACATACCCATAGCCCCAAAAGACTCTTGGAAAGGATTACGATTTTTCCTAATGATATGCTAATTGAGAGACGCTTTTTAATAAGCAATTGGGATATGATAAACTAATGCAGCGTTTTTCCTGCGAATAATGCCTGAATTCAGCACGTCCTGTGAAAGAGGTATTTATGTTAAGCAAAAGCAAAAGGCAATGGCGTGAGACTACATTGACCCCAACGTTACAGCGTTCTCCTGAGCGGCAGGAGAAATTCGAAACCAGCTCCGGGATTCCCATTGATACCGTCTATACTGCTGACGATATCCCCCATTTTAATTACCATGACTCATTAGGCTATCCCGGCGAGTATCCCTTCACCCGCGGGGTCCAGCCCACGATGTACCGGGGCAGATTCTGGACAATGCGCCAGTATGCCGGCTTTGGTACTGCCGAAGAATCCAATCAACGATTTCGTTATCTATTGGAACAGGGGCAAACCGGCTTGAGCGTTGCCTTCGACTTGCCTACTCAGGTAGGCTATGATTCAGATAACCCCATAGCCAAAAGTGAGGTCGGCAGATTAGGGGTGGCCATCGATACCCTGGACGATATGGAACGGCTCTTCAAAGGCATACCCCTGGATAAAGTAAGCACCTCCATGACCATCAATGCTACTGCGCCTGTCTTGCTGGCGATGTATGTCGCCATAGCCAAGAAGCAAGGTGTTGACCTGGCAAAGCTCGATGGCACCACACAGAATGATGTCCTGAAGGAATATGTCGCCAGGGGAACGTATATTTTCCCACCCCGTCCTTCGATACGACTCACCTCTGATATCTTCGCCTATTGCAGTAAAAATCTGCCACGGTGGAATACCATCAGCATTTGCGGCTATCATTTCCGGGAAGCCGGCGCTACTGCGGCTCAGGAATGTGCCTTCACGCTGGCTGATGGAATTGCCTATGTGCAAGCAGCTATCGATGCTGGACTGGACGTGGATAATTTTGCCGGCAGGCTTTCCTTCATGTTCTCCATACACAATAACTTCTTTGAGGAAGTCGCCAAGATGAGAGTAGCACGGAGATTATGGGCAAAGATAATGAAAGAGCGTTTCGTCGCCAAAGATACCCGCAGCATGATGCTGCGTACCCATATTCAGACCGGAGGGTCTACGCTAACCGCACAGCAGCCTCTCAATAATATTGCCCGTGCCACACTGCAGACGCTGGCTGCCGTCCTGGGTGGCGTGCAATCTATTGCTGTCTCCTGTTACGACGAGGGGCATTGTATTCCTACCGAAGAGGCGCAGCAGGTATCCCTGCGGATTCAACAGATTTTAGCCTATGAGAGTGGCGTGGCTGACATTGTTGACCCTCTGGGTAACTCCTCATTTATAGAATCCCTGACGGACAGCCTGGAGAAAGAGGTAAGTAAATATATTGCCAAAATAGACGATATCGGCGGTGCCGTGACAGCTATCGAGCAGGGCTTCCCGCAGAGGGAAATTCAAGAAAGCTCTTATCGTTACCAGAGAGAAGTTGACAGCGGCAAGCGGGTAGTGGTCGGCGTGAATAAATTCGCCTCAGCCCATACTCGGATACCACTGCTGGTCCGTGCCAATCTGGAACAGGAAAAGAAACAACAGGCAAGCCTGGCAAAGATCAAAGAAGCACGTGACCAGGCTCAAGTCAGCAAAGCCCTCCAGAGGCTTGGTGAGGTGGCCAAAGGCAGTGACAATACTATCACATCTATCATAGAGTGCGTAGAAGCTTATGCCACTTTAGGTGAAATATGTGATGTGCTGCGGAATGTATTCGGCACGCAACGGGAGTATTTAGTATTTTAGAAAGCCAATTGTTATATTTCGTTTTTCCAATCAATCTTAATGCCTCGAGCATCGCACAAAGGGGGATACTATGGATATTAACAATGCGGTCATAGCAGGTGAGGGCATATTAGCTACTAAGATTCAGGGACTTGTGGCAAAATCCGGCCTGGCTGTCACCGTCTCTAATTCAAACTTTGCTGGTGCCGATATCATAATCGAGGCTCTCACTGCCAGTACCGCAGACAGGAAGCAAATTATTGCCCTCGCCGGCAAGCAAGCCAGCGAAAAGTCAATCCTGGCCACAACATCCCCTGTTCATATTACCGAGCTCGCCGCTGAAACGAAAAATCCCGGGCGCTTCGCCGGCCTATACTTCACTTTCAATCCCGTCCAGGACAAATTCCTGGTACAGATAGTAAGTTGTGTGGAAACATCCGCCGAAACCATCAACGTATGTAAACAATTCGTTGAGAAAATAGGCGGCACTGCTGTCTTAGTACAAGATTCGCCTGGCCTCATAGTTGACCGTGTGATGGCTTTGCTAATAAACGAAGCTGCCACCATGCATGCCGCCGGGCTGGCTGCTATTGAAGATATCGATAGAATCACCAGGTTGTGCTTGAACTGGCCTATGGGTCCTTTTGAATTTGCCGACGCTATCGGCATTGACAATGTGGTGGCGACCCTTGACGTTCTGTCACAAAGCGGCTACCAGATTATACCATGCCGTTTACTGAAGGGAATGGTTGCCATGGGGAAGCTGGGGAAGAAGACCAGCAAAGGATTCTACACATATAACCAGTAAGGAGATATTTATGGAGTTCAAATATATCACATACACCAGGGATAACGAGAAACCAGTGGCTAAAATCACGGTTAATCGGCCTGAGGTAAGAAACGCCCTAAATAAGGCTACCAGGCAGGAGCTTAAAAGCGCTGTAGCCGAAGTAAGCAAAGATAGTAGCATCAGGGTTCTCGTAATCACAGGTGCTGGCGACAAGGCGTTCATCAGCGGCGCTGATATCACCAAGCTTAAAGATGCCACGCCCGCAGAGATAGAGATATTTGCTAACACCATCGGGCAGCAGTTATATGCTGAGGTCGAGAGTCTGGAAATCCCTGTCATAGCCATGATCAATGGCTTCTGTCTCGGTGCCGGCTGCGAGCTAGCCATGGCCTGCGATATACGAATTGCCTCAGAAAATGCCAAACTGGGACAGCCGGAAACCAGTGTAGGCATTATCCCGGGTGGAGGGGGCACACAAAGATTGCCCAGATTAGTAGGCTGGGGCAGAGCTAAGGAGCTGGTTTACACCGGGAGAATCATTGATGCCTCAGAAGCGTTCCGCATCGGGCTGGTAGATGATGTTGTTCCGCCGGAGAAGCTGGAGGAAAGGGTAAACCAGATAGTCGATGCCATACTGAGTAAAAGTCCGTTAATTATCAAACTGGCAAAGAAAACATTCAACAGGGGTATGTATACTGACCTTGCCACCGCTCTGAGTTTCGAAAAAGCCACCTTTGCCTCGTGTTTTGCTACTGAAGACCAAAAGGAAGGCATGACTGCTTTTATCGAGAAAAGAAAACCTCAATTTAGAGGCAGGTAATTCAGGAGGTTACAAATGGAGATAAAGAAGATTTGTGTCCTTGGCTCGGGTGCAATGGGGCATGGCATAGCCCAGATATGTGCCCAGGGCGGATTTCAGGTTATTATGGCAGATATCAAGGAGGAGTTTGGCCAGGCCGGACTTGCCAGAATAAAAGCCTTTCTAAAAGGCAGCGTTGAGCGCCATAAAATGACCCGGGCAGATGCTGATAGCATACTCGCCAGGATTACCACATCCACAAGCCTGTCAGAAGCAGCCAGGGATGCTGATATAGTGATTGAAGCTATAAGCGAAGACATGAAAATAAAAAGAGAGACCTTCCAAGAGCTTGACCAGGCCAGCCCGCCACAGACTATTTTCGCCACCAATACCTCTTACCAGTCCGTTACCGAAATGGCAGCAGTAACTAAGCGAATGGACAAATTTGTGGGCATGCACTGGTTCAATCCCCCACAGATTATGCGCGGCATAGAGGTAATCAGAACTGAGAAGACGTCTCAGGAAACGGTGAACACTGTCGTTGGTCTTTGCCGGAAGCTGGGCAAGGAGTCTGCCGTATGTGTCGATTCACCGGGCTTCATTGCCAACAGGTTGGTACAGGCCTGGCGCAATCAAGGGTTCATTATTTATGACGAAGGGATAGCATCTTTTCGTGATATCGATACCGCCTTAAAAACAGCCTATGACTTCAAGATGGGTCCTTTTGAACTTGGTGACCTTGTTGGATTAGATAATGCTAATGTCGGCGGCGAAACAATGTATCGCGAAATAGGTAGAGATATCTTCAGGCCGGCGCGCTGCCAGATAATGAAAGTACGCGCTGGCGACTATGGCAGGAAGACAGGACGAGGCTTCTACGAGTATGAAACTAAAAAGTAGCGCCGGGTAAGCTTAGGCTACTTCTTCACCCGCCTTAACTCGAATACCACCGGATTTCCCGGGTCAGGGCAGGCAACGATAGCTTTCTGCGAATCTGTTTCCCAGGGGAAAGAGCCATTATATTGCAGGGTGGAGATGAAAGGGAAAACACTATAAAAAGCCCAGGAACACATGCCCTGTGGGGTAATATCGCCTATAAGGAATTCATCGCCGACTTTGTGTCCCGCAACACAACTCCCCTTTTGAGAGATGACTCTGGCAATCACATCGTATGTTTCAGCCATAGCTTCTCTCCTTCCCTCTAATATCAGCACTTAACCCTGTGGCATTCTATTCCAGGAGATAATAGGGAGACCTGTTCGGTCTCCCTATTTCGACAACCAGGGAAACAACTCGCCTTTTAGCACGTGATTCTATTATTTGATTTCGACAGTAGCACCAGCTTCTTGAAGCTTTTTCTGAATATTAGCTGCTTCTTCCTTGTTGACGCCCTCTTTGATTGGCTTGGGAGCACTCTCTACAAGGTCTTTAGCTTCCTTGAGTCCCAGAGTAGTGACCTCACGCACCGCTTTAATGACATTGATTTTATTCTCGCCGATGGCCTTCAGTGTAACAGTAAATTCAGACTTCTCTTCTGCTGCCGCGGCCGGGCCACCTGCTGAAGCTGCGCCTGCTACCGGTGCCGCCACTGCTACCGGTGCTGCGCTGACGCCAAACTCTTTCTCCAGTTCCTTCACCAGCTCAGACAGTTCCAGCACTGTCATATTCTTAATTGCGGCTAAGATTTCTTCTTTGGTTGCCATGAATGTTCCCTCCTGATATATATTGTTATGGTATTATTTCCAGCTTCGTTGGTCTGCTTCAAATAGTCAACTTGTTCCTGTATACCTTATCCTCCTTCCATTTGCCTGACCTTAGCTTGCAGCACATAAGCAAGACCACGTAAAGGCGCGCTGAGAACACTATGCAGAGAATACAGGGGGGCCACCAGCTGCCCTACGAGTTGTGATGCCAGTACCTCTTTGGGCGGAACGTTGGCCAGGTCAGTAACTTCTCTGGCAGTAAGAAAACGCTCACCCAGTAAACCCCCTTTGATTTGTAGTGCTGCTCCCGAAGAGCGAATGAAATCATTGATAATTTTGGCCGGCGTGACCACATCGTCGAAACCAAAAGCCACCGCCAGAGGCCCGGACAATAGTGGCTCCAGTTGTTTCTTGCCTGATTTCTCGGCGGCAAACTTGGTCAACGTGTTTTTAGCAACACGATACTCTATGCCACTGGCCCTTAGCTGCTTCCGTAGCTTGACCATCTCCTTGGCGGCGAGCCCACGATAGTCAGTAGCAATGGCGATGGTACATTTAGCCAGGCTATCAGCCAGCTTATCAATTACTTTCTCTTTTTCTTTTTTCTTTAACATAGCATCTTTCCTTTTTTTAGTATTAACTAAAAAGCCCTTGTGCCATGACACAAGGGCTTATCTCTAAGTCTTACCAAAACCTCGGCAGGCCTTATTAAGCCTGAAATGGCACCTGCTGTCATGGGCACGCTATTCAATTAGCTTAAATTATAAAGTAACTCCGGTAGCTGCGGCAATAGACCTCAGATCCAGCTTGATACCCGGGCTCATCGTAGTGGATAGCGAAGCAGTCTTAATATATTGCCCCTTGGCACCACTCGGCTTGGCCCTGAGCACTGCTTCCACCAGGGCAATCAGATTCTCCAGTAATTTAGGCTCTTCAAAGCTTTTCTTGCCAATGGGAACATGGATAATAGAGGTTCTATCCAGGCGAAATTCAACCCTGCCCTTGCGGGAATCTGAAATGGCTCTGGGCAAGTCATCGGCAGCAACCACAGTGCCCGATTTAGGATTTGGCATGAGCCCTTTCCGTCCCAGAATCTTGCCCAGTTTACCTACTTTTCCCATCATGTCTGGAGTGGCAATAGTGACATCAAAATCAAGCCAGCCGTCTTCTATTTGCTTGATAATATCATCGCTGCCCACATAATCAGCCTTTGCCTCATTTGCCAACCTTGCCCCCTCACCTTGAGCAAAGACAAGTACCTTTACCTGTTTGCCCAATCCATTAGGTAGAAGAGCAATGCCTCGCACTTGCTGGTCAGCGCTCCGGGAGTCCACCCCCATTCTCAGATGAAGCTCTACAGTCTCGTCAAAACCGGCAAAGGCGGCCTTTTTGACCAGCGCCACAGCTTCATTAGGCAGATAAAGCTTATTTTTCTCTATAAGTTTGGTTGATTCTCGATACTTTTTTCCTTTTACTACCATGTTCACTCTACCTTAATTCCCATACTACGAGCGGTACCCTCTATAATGCGGGCTGCCGCTTCCACATCTGCGGCATTTAAGTCTTTTGCTTTGATTTTGGCGATTTCATATATTTTATCGTGAGTTAAAGTACCCACAGACTGCTGACCTGTAGCCCCACTTCCCTTCTCGATGTTCAACGCTTTCTTAAGCAGGTCAGAAGCTGGTGGTGTTTTAGTAATAAAGACAAATGACCTATCTTCATACACAGTTATCTCCACTGGTATGATCGACCCCGTCTGGTTCTTGGTCTGGTCATTGTATTCCTTACAGAAAGCCATAATGTTAACGCCGTGCTGCCCTAGTGCCGGTCCTACAGGGGGAGCCGGTGTAGCCTTGCCTGCCTGTATCTGCAATTTGATAATTGCCCTAACTTTCTTAGCCATTTATAATCTCTCCACTTGCAGGAAGTCAAGTTCTACAGAGGTCTCTCGTCCAAAGAGACTGAGGAGAACTTTCACCTTGCCTTTGCCCATATTAATCTCATCGACTGTTCCTATAAAATCTGTGAACGGCCCATCGATTACTCTCACGCTCTCACCTTTTCTAAAACCCACCTTCACCTGAGGCGAGCCATCCTGCATTTGCTTCAGGATAGACTTCACTTCATCTTCAGCCAGTGGGGTAGGCTTATTGCCACCGCCAACAAACCCCGTTATTCCAGGAGTACTGCGCACCACCTGCCAGCTTTCGTCATCCATTTTCATTTCGACGAGCACATAGCCCGGAAATATCTTTTTGGTCACAGTTCGGCGCTGGCCACCTCTGATTTCAATTTCATCTTCAGTCGGTATCACTACCTGGAAAATCTTATCCTCGGCATCCATGGTTTTGATGCGCTGTTCCAGGCTCCTTTTCACTTTCTCCTCATACCCTGAATAGGTATGCACAATATACCAGCGTTTATTGTTGCCGTTATTGCTCACTGGTCTATTCCCCACCTAACATAACCTTGGCAAACTCGGTGAACCCAAGGTCGATAGCCCCAAGGAATATCGCCGCAATCGCACATACCACAATAACCATTACTGTAAGCCGGATGGTCTCCCGCCTCGTGGGCCAGGTCACCTTCTTTAATTCATCGAAAATATCACGAATAAAGGCGAACCGCGACCTTTTCGGCTTAATAATCTGAGTTTGAGGCGGATTCTTCTTGCCCAAAGGTTATTTGGTCTCCCGATGGAGCGTGTGATGGCGGCAGCGAGGGCAGTATTTCTTCAGCTCTAATCGCTGGCTATCGTTTTTCCTGTTTTTAGTGCTGGTATACGTTCTCTCCTGGCATTCCGTACATGCCAAGGTTATGATACCGCGCACATCACTTTTTTTCGCCATGTTTATTCCAGGATATTGCTGATTACTCCAGAACCTACAGTCCTGCCACCCTCTCGAATGGCAAACCTCTGTCCCTTTTCCAAAGCTACCGGATAAATCAGTTTTATGCTCATCTTAATATTATCGCCGGGCATAACCATCTCCACACCCTTGGGCAATTCGGCAACGCCGGTAATATCCATTGTTCCAATGTAGAACTGCGGCTTATAGCCATTGAAGAAAGGCGTATGCCTGCCGCCCTCCTCCTTGGTTAACACATAAACCTCAGCCTCAAAGTGGGTGTGTGGCTTAATTGAACCCGGTGCTGCTAAAACCTGTCCTCTTTCTACATCATCTCTTTCAATACCCCTTATCAAACAACCAATAGCATCTCCTGGCTCGCCCGATTCCAGGAGCTTGTGAAACATCTCCACACCGGTTATCACGGTCTTCCTAGTCTCTTTTATACCTACGATTTCGATCTCATCACCTACCTTGACTATGCCACGCTCTACTCTGCCTGTTACTACAGTACCTCGGCCTTTAATACTGAAAACATCTTCCACCGGCATTTTGAAAGGTTTGTCTTTAGGCCTCACTGGTAGAGGTATAAAGTCATCAACAGCATCCATCAACTTGAGAATTCTACCGCACCACTGGCACTCCGGTTTGCCACAGCCACATTCCAGAGCCTTGACAGCGCTGACACGGACAATCGGAGTCTTGTCCCCAGGAAAACCATATTTGGTAAGCAATTCCCTGACCTCGAGCTCGACAAGTTGCAATAGCTCCTCGTCTTCCATCATATCAATTTTATTCAATGCTACCAATACGCTGGGCACTTCCACCTGACGAGCCAGCAAAAGATGCTCTCGGGTCTGAGGCATCGGGCCGTCGGGAGCACTAACTACCAGAATGGCACCATCCATCTGAGCAGCACCAGTGATCATATTCTTAATATAATCAGCATGCCCCGGACAGTCGACATGGGCATAATGCCGTTTCTTAGTTTCGTACTCGATATGGGCGATGGCAATAGTTAAGCCACGAGCTTTCTCCTCAGGAGCATTATCGATAGAGTCGTAGGCTCGGAAATTGGCAAAACCCTGTTTTGCCAAAGTCAGCGTAATCGCTGAAGTCAAACTGGTCTTGCCGTGGTCAACGTGTCCTATTGTGCCCACGTTTACATGAGGCTTAGTTCTTTCGAAAACCTTTTTTGCCATTTTATAAAAACCTCCTTCTTTACCCAGCCCACAACCAGATTCGAACTGGTGACCCCGTTCTTACCAAGAACGTGCTCTACCTGCTGAGCTATGTGGGCAAATTTCCTATTCTTTTATTATAGTGGGTGTAGATTATACACCATTTTAACGGCTTATTTCAAAGCCAGAGGTGGTGGAGGGGGTAGGATTTGAACCTACGCAGCCTTAAGGCGGCAGATTTACAGTCTGCTCCGATTGTCCACTCCGGCACCCCTCCAACCAAGAATCACAGGTCAAAGCCCGAGAGGGGAGTCGAACCCGCTAACCTACCGATTACAAGTCGGTTGCGCTGCCATTGCGCTACTCGGGCAAGACAATGATTTTTAAGTCAGATTCACTACGGGCTGCTAGTATAAATAATAGTATAATAAAAGTCAACAATTTCCTCCAGACTAAGGACAATCCTGCAAATTGACACTCCAAATTATGGTAGAGTACAATAACTTTGCGTGATTCGTACGGAGGAATGCCTATGCTAGAGATGACGATAGATAGCATTAGGGTGAGCATGATGAATTATCAGCATGTGGTCATCCTGAAAGACAAGCAATCAGACCGCTATCTGCCTATCTGGATTGGACCTGCTGAGGCAGAGGCCATTTCTATTAAACTGCAGAATCTGGATATTGCCCGTCCGCTGACCCATGACCTGCTTAAGAATACCATCGTTGCTTTAGAATCGCTTTCTGGTGCATCAATCAATAGAGTGATAGTAAACGACCTCAAAGCTGATACTTTCTATGCCCAGATAGTTTTCGAGTTCAACGATGGTCCTGTGCCAGCTACTCTCCGCACTCAGTCAAAGAGTGCTCTCCACGATTATGATAGGAACTCCCCAATATCTCTTATATGTCAGGGGCGAGAGCATAAGGCTAAGGTCATCAGTAAATGGCAAGAGGCAAAAAGAACCTTCATTGAGGCGGAAAATTCTAACGGCTTAATCTTTGAGCTTTGCCTGGACAAGACCAACGACAGGTGGTTACTCACCAAGATAAAGCTTGACTCTCGTCCCAGTGACGCTATTGCCCTGGCTGTACGAGCAATGGCACCTATCTTTGTTGAGGACTCTGTACTCGATAAGGCAGGCATTACCCTTGATAAAGAAACCGGCAAACCGATACCTATCCAGAAAGCTGGTGAGTCCGGAGAACACGGCAAGGTAGATGAACAGGAATTAAAGAAGCTTTCAGCCTTCTATGATTTCATTAATACCCTCGATCTGGACGACCTTGGCAAGCACAAATCCTGAACTTGCTTTATGAATGAGCGACTTATAAAAAGGTTTATCGCTACCGTCAAATGTAGCATTTGTGGAAAAAGCTACAAAATAGACAACATAGAGGTACTGGGCCATCATGATGAGACATGGTTCCTGAACATCTTCTATCCCACTTGTGACAAGGAATCTTTTATTACCGCTACAATCAAAGCTCAAGATATTGTGAGCGACCTTGCTACCAGGGAAAGAATTGCCCCGGCGTCTGATAGTACAATCAATTCTGATGACGTAATGGAGTTACACGATTTCCTCAAGGATTTTAACGGTGACTTCCTCAAGCTTTTCAATCAGGGATGACAGTAAAGCAGAATACCTGTATAATATGCAGTCGGCTAAGTCGGCGGTGCTAATCCAAGTTATAATGCCCCTTAATAGATGTGTGTCAAATAGCATTTAACCTAGTTCTTCAGCAGGGGGATACATGATATAGTGCGGCAGAATCAACCTGAGCCACCAAAAACAAGAGAATGGGTCAAACCACTGTGGTTTCTCTTTACCGTTGGCTGGTATGTAGCTTTAAGTGTTCTCATACCAACAGGCATCGGGTTCTGGCTTGACCAACCGGAGCAGTTTAACAGCCGCCCTCTATATACATTAATTGGATTTGGCATCGGAACGGCCATAGCTTTTTATGGTCTATATCGGATGCTTCGGCAATTCTATACCGAACAGAAAGAGCGAAAGAAGAACAAGGAGCTGAACACAAATTAAACCATGAAGACTGGATGCTCAATCAAGATCCTGATACCAGTGTTCATTATTGTATTAGCTCTTTTTGTTATTGGTTTTATCGCTGGGCCAATCGGCTCACGTCTCTTCGGTATTGAACCACCCAGTTTTTTAAGTGTTTCCAAACCACATGTGGTGCTTCCATCTGAGCCTGTTTTCAAGGTTTCTGACTTCTTCATTATCACCAACACACTCGTTGCGTCATGGTTATCCATTATTCTGCTTATCCTCTTGTTTTATTTCTGCACTCGCAGAATGAAGCCCATCCCCGGCAGATTGCAAAGCTTCGCCGAAGTAATTGTGGAGTTATTGCTAAACTTCATGAAAGGTGCTGCTGGAGAGAAAAATGCTCGCATGCTCTTCCCGGTGGTTGCTACTATCTTTCTCTACGTATTAACCAATGCCTATCTGGCCCTGCTGCCACTCTTCGGCACTATAGGCTTTTCCGAGGTTCACGGAGATGAACACACCTTCGTGCCACTACTCCGTGGGGCAAATACCGATGTCAACTTGCCGCTCTCCATTGCAGTAGTTGCCTTTGTATTTATTGAATATTGGGGGCTGCGTGCCCTGGGTTTTGCTCATTACCTGGGTGGTTTTTTCAATTTTGGGCAATTACGAGATGGCTTTTCCAGTTTATTCAAAGGCAAAATCCGCCCGGCCATTTCAGGTATCATGCTGGGATTTATCAACCTGTTTGTTGGCGTGCTCGAGATCTTCAGTCACTTCATCCGCATTGTCAGCTTTACCTTCCGTCTTTTTGGCAATATGACCGCTGGTAAAATTTTGCTGCTAGTTGTCTGTTTCTTGGTTCCCTTCATAGCAACTATCCCCTTTTATGGACTGGAGCTCCTCATCGGCTTTATCCAGGCATTGATATTTGCCGGCTTAACTCTGGTTTTTGGCGCTATTGCCTTGACACCTCATACTGAGGAATAACATAATCGAAAGGAGAAGTAGCAAATGGACGCAGAAACAATGAAAATGTTAGCAGTGGGCTTAGT
The DNA here is from genome assembly GCA_037443085.1 of Chloroflexota bacterium. Lineage (GTDB taxonomy): Bacteria > Chloroflexota > Dehalococcoidia > GIF9 > UBA5629 > JBBIPA01. The sequence continues at coordinate 38,016 of JBBIPA010000009.1, forward strand.
GGCGGGGCTGGGTTTCTTAGGGCCGGGTCTGGCGTTGGGGCTTATCGGCTTCAGTGCCATGCAGGCCCTGGGACGCAATCCCGAGGCCCGAGGGCCGATTCTGACCAACATGATCCTGATCGGTGCTTTGGCTGAAGCTATCGGCATCTATGCCCTGATTGTAGCCATTATTCTGGCTCTGGTAGCAGGTTAATAAGAGAGGAGATAGTAAACGATGGACAATAGCGGTTTACCGGTTTCAATAAGCCTCATAATTTTTGGAGTGATACTGGGACTTTTCATATTCGCCGGTCTCATTGTCTCTGCATTCATAACTGGCCTATTGTAAAAGTGAAAATCTTATAAAGTGATGGAGTGCCATGGAAGGTATAGGTATCAAACTGCCGTTGATGTTGGCTTTTGTTGTAAACTTTATCATTCTGCTGATACTGTTGAGCGTGGTTCTCTACAAGCCTGTTCTTAAAATGCTTGACGAACGACAGGCAAAGATAAAGGACAGTATGGAACAGGCTGAGAAAATCAAGCAACAGGTAGCCCAAAGCGAAGAGAACATCAAGGCGCATCTGGACTCGGCTCGCAAAGAAGGGCAAAAAATAGTAGCACAAGCTGAACAAATAGGAGAAAGGCTAAAGACCGAGGCAAAGGAAGAGGCTCGCCATGAAGCTGAAGCTCTCGTCAACAAAGCCCGCGCTGAAATACAGCGACAGCGTGACAAAGATGTTGAAGACTTGCGCAAGCAGTTTGCTGACATAGCTATCTCGGCAGCGGAAAAGGTAATTAATGAGACATTGGATAAAGAAAAGCATCGCAAACTCATTGATGACATACTTGAAGAAGCAAAATTAAAATGAAATGTGGATGATGCTCTGTGTCAATAACAACTTCGAGTAAGCGATATGCTCAGGCCGTCTTTCAAATAGCCCGGGAAAGAAACTCTCTGGACGAATGGAAGGCTGACTTGCGGAAAATAGCGGATTTAGTACAGAACGCTGGATTTGCTTCTGTTATTGAAAATCCCAGACTGTCGTTTGACCTGAAAGCAAAGCTTACTAAAGAGATACTGGGTAAAATAAGCCCATTGGCATTAAACTTCGCTTATCTCCTGATAACAAAAAACAAATTCAAGGATGCCGGCCAAATTGCACAGGAATTTGACTCTCTGCTGAACGAATATCATGGAGTGAAACATGCCGAGGTGGTCACTGCCATCCCAATGGGTACCAGGGACAAGGCAGAGCTTTCCCAACGCCTTGCCCATATCATAGGGAGCAAGATTGAGGCCGAATTTAGAGTTGACCGCGCTATTTTAGGCGGTTTCATAGCAAGGGTTAATGGTAGTCTCATCGATGGCAGTATCCGTAACAAGTTAGCGATGTTAAGGACGAGTATGACAGGAGGAAGTAAGTAAATTCCCATAAGGGGGTAAGTTAAAGTGACAACGGAAAAGCGCGACATAGTTTCGGTTTTGAAGGAACAGATAGAGCACTTCGGGGCCACGGTCACTATGGTAGAAGTTGGCACTGTGGTTGAAGTGGGTGACGGTGTTGCCAGAATTCATGGCTTGCGTGGCGCTCGCTATAATGAATTGCTTGAGTTTCCTAACGGTATTGCAGGATTAGCCCTCAACCTGGAAGAGGATAATGTAGCCGCTGTTATCCTGGGTGACTACAGCAAAATCAAAGAGGGAGACGAGGTACGCTGTACCGGCAGTGTTGTAGAAGTACCCGTTGGCAGTGCCCTGATAGGGCGAGTAGTCAATCCTGTGGGTGAGCCATTAGATGGAATGGGTCCGTTAAATACCCAAAAGACAAGGCCTGTGGAGAGAGTCGCTCCTAATGTGGTCGCCCGTCAATCGGTAAATGTCCCTGTTCATACCGGCATTAAAATAGTCGATAGCATCATCCCAATCGGGAGAGGTCAGCGCGAACTTATCATCGGCGACCGCTCAATAGGCAAATCAGCAATAGCTATCGACACTATCATCAGCCAGAAGGGCACCGGGCTTATTTGTATCTATGTAGCCATCGGACAAAAAACGTCCAAGGTAGCGCAAGTAATTGAGACATTTAAGAAACATGGCGCTATGGAGCACACAATTGTAGTTGTGGCAAATGCATCAGACCCAGCCCCACTCCAATACCTTGCTCCTTATGCTGGTTGTGCCATTGGCGAGGAGTTCATGGAACAAGGAACAGATGCACTGATTGTCTATGATGATTTGACGAAACACGCCTGGTCTTATCGTCAAATATCCCTGATACTACGCCGACCGCCGGGACGTGAGGCCTATCCAGGAGATGTCTTTTATCTTCACAGCAGGCTTCTCGAAAGGGCAGCGAGGTTATCTGATGAACGGGGGGGCGGTTCCCTCACCGCTCTTCCCATCATCGAGATACAGGCTGGAGACCTTTCGGCTTATATCCCAACCAATGTTATTTCCATCACCGATGGACAAATAATCCTGGAAACAGACCTGTTTAACAGCGGTATCCGCCCGGCGCTGAACGCCGGACTATCAGTATCTCGTGTCGGCGGCAAGGCTCAAACCAGGGCCATGAGGCAGGTGGCGGGCAAGTTAAGACTGGAGATGGCACAATATCGCGAACTGGCCACCTTTGCTCAGTTTGGCACTTCAGACCTGGATAAAGCTACCCGCTCTCAACTCGAGCGTGGCCAAAGAATTACCGAGGTATTAAAACAACCTCAGTATGTCCCCATGTCGCTGGGGAAAGAGGTAACTATTCTCTATACAGTTACTAATGGATTTTTAGATGACGTGCCGGTTGAGAAGATTGCCTCATTCGAGCAGGGCTTTCACCGTTTCATGGAAAGCAATAAGCCTGACATCCTCAAACGTATTGAGACAGATAAAGAGATCAGACCGGAAACAGAGCAAGCATTAAAGGCAGCAATTTTAGAATTTAAACAGATGGATAATACGGTTGTGGTAACAACAAGCACAGCTTAGTGAAAGGAAACAAATGATTAGCCCACGACTTCTTCGCAGGCGGATACGCAGTATACAGAGCACAGCAAAAATTACCAAGGCTATGGAAATGATTGCCACAGCCAAGATGAAGCGTGCTCAAGAACAAGCTATGGCTGGCAGACCTTATAACAATAAGATAACTCAGCTCATCTCTGACCTTGCTGTTGAATCTGGCGTAGAAGGCACTCTTCATCCTCTACTGGAAAGAAGAGAGACAGTAAATAAGATGGCAGTAGTACACATCACCTCAGACAGAGGCTTGTGTGGCGGGATCAATGCTAATGTGAATCGTCAAACGGCTAGTTTCATTCTGGAGCAAAGTGTACCGGTAACTCTCGTTACTATCGGTCGCAAAGGAAGCGACTTTATGCATCGCCACAGACGGGATATCCGGGCTGAGTTCAATGTCAGTGACCGACCTACTATGTTTGAGACTACCCCGATTTCTCAGATTATTATCGATGACTACGTGAATCGACAAATTGACCTGGTATATTTAGCTTATACACGATTTGTGAGCACTATGGTGCAAAAACCAACGATGGAATTATTGCTTCCAGTAAAGCCAGCAACACTGGCGAAGACAGAAACCACAGAATACATTTATGAACCTGACCCTAAATTAGTGCTGGAAGGCCTTTTACCCAGGTTTATAGAAATGAGGGTTTATCATGCCATACTTGAGGCTATTGCCAGCGAGCATTCAGCACGGATGATTGCCATGCGCAATGCAACGGATAATGCCCATGAAGTTATTGAACATTTGACTTTGACTTTAAATAAAGCTCGTCAAGAAATGATCACCACGGAACTGCTTGATATCACTGGTGGTGTTGAAGTCTTGCATTAGAGGAGGTCCGTTTTGGACAAGGGTAAAGTAGCTCAAATAATCGGAACAGTAGTCGATGTCGAATTTCCTCAAGAGGAACTGCCTGCAATCTACAACGCCATAGAAATCAACCAGAACGATACTAAAATAGTTCTTGAGGCTCAGCATCATATTGGCAATAATTATGTTCGCTGTCTCGCGTTATGTCCTACCGACGGCTTACAGAGAGGTGCCGAGGCAATAGATACAGGTGCCCCAGTATCGGTTCCTGTAGGCAGGGCCACTCTGGGTCGTTTGTTTAATGTGTTTGGTGAGCCTTTAGACAATCTCGGCCCGGTAAAAGCTGAGAAACTCCTTCCAATACACCGTGAACCGCCGCTACTCGAGGAGCAGGAAACAACTACTCAGATGCTGGAAACGGGCCTTAAAGTAATTGACCTGATCACTCCTTTTACCAAGGGAGGTAAAATCGGAGCTTACGGTGGTGCTGGAGTTGGCAAGACAGTAATTATTATGGAGTTAATCCACAATATTGCCACTGAACACGGGGGGTTTTCCGTCTTTGCCGGCGTTGGCGAACGGTCCAGAGAAGGCAATGACCTCTGGATAGAAATGAAAGAATCCGGAGTGCTGGCAAAAACAATGCTTGTTTTTGGACAGATGAACGAGCCTCCCGGAGTCCGTGCTCGAATCGGCTTAACCGGCGTGACTATGGCTGAATACTTCCGTGAAACGGAAGGGCAGGACGTACTTCTTTTTATTGATAACATCTATCGTCATATTCTAGCTAACATGGAGGTGTCAGCTTTACTTGGACGCATGCCATCGGCAGTAGGATACCAGCCGACCCTTGCCACTGATGTTGGAGAGCTGGAAGAGAGAATTACCTCCACCAAAAGAGGTTCTATCACATCCTTCCAGGCTATTTACGTACCCGCTGATGATTACACTGACCCCGGAATCGTGACCACATTTGGCCATCTCGATGGGGTTATTTCCCTGGAGCGTTCCATTGCCGAACTGGGCATTTACCCGGCCGTTGACCCACTAACGTCTACTTCACGAATACTCGATCCACAGGTTGTCGGTGAAGAACATTACCAGACTGCCAGAGGAGTACAAAAAGTACTACAAAGGTATAAGGACCTACAAGACGTAATTGCCATCCTAGGCATGGAGGAACTTAGCGAGGAAGATAAACTAACTGTAGGCAGGGCGCGACGCATTCAAAGATTCCTGTCGCAACCCATGTTTGTAGCTGAAGCTTATACCGGCAGAGAAGGCAGATACGTTCCAGTAAAAGAGACCATTCGAGGTTTTAAAGAGATACTTCAGGGAAAACACGACCAGCTCCCTGAAGCAGCCTTCTATATGGTGGGTACGATTGACGAGGCAGTAGAACAAGCCAAGAAAATCGGAGAGGCATAGTGTCTAAACTGAAGCTGGAGATTGTTACTGCCGAGCGCCAGACTTTCGCTGGTGAGGTAAACGCCGTGATTGCACCGGGTACCGAAGGGCAGCTAGGCATCCTGCCCCATCATGCGCCGTTGATGACTATGCTCCAGCCTGGTGAACTCATAGTTAAGAAAGATGGCGAAGAGCTCTATCTGGCTATTACCGGGGGATTCCTTGAGGTGCGACCGGATAAAGTCATTATTCTGGCAGATGCCTGTGAACATTGCGAGGAAATAGATACTGCACGTGCCGAAGCTGCCAAGAAACGGGCTGAAGAACGTCTCAAGTCACAATCCCCAGGAATAGACCATGCCCATGCTGAAGTGGCACTTCGGCGTGCTCTGGTTCGCCTTAAGGTTGCCGAGAAGATGCGCCGAAAATTCCGGCCGGGTGTTTAATGAAGAAAAAAACGGCTACTTCAAAAAGTAGCCGTTCTATCCCAATTATTAAATAAGACGTAGACTTTTTACACTGGCTATGGCAGTTACACTATTTCCAGCCTGACCCGTACTCCTGCTTTGGTAGCTGCTACTCTTAGCAAAGTCCGCATTGCTTCAGCAACTCGTCCTTGCTTACCGATTACTCTCCCTTTATCATCCACAGCCACTTCTAGCTTAATTACCAACCTATTATCTTCAGTTGTTTCTTCAGTGACCTTTACATCGTTGGGTGCACTTACAATGGATTTGGCGATGTATTCAACTAATTCCTTCATTTACTATGTCTCCTTGGTGGTTGTTTTGGGTTCGGTTGCAGACTTCTTGGATTTCGATTTTGCTGTCTTCGGCTTACCTGATAGCTTCAGTTTCAATTTTGCTGGAATCTCAACTTCTGACTTTGAAAGTAATCGAGCCACGGTCTCCGTTGGTCTGGCACCACAACCAAGCCACTTGCTGGCCTTATCTTTATCAACAGTAAGGCTCTCCGGGTCAGTTAACGGATTATAATGGCCGATGACCTCGATAAACGCACCATCACGTGGTGCCCTCGAGTCAGCAACCACTATCCGATACATCGGCTTATTTTTAGCACCCACTCTTCGTAATCTTATTTTTACCATAGTCCCTTTCTTAAATTGAATCTGTGAAATTTTTACTGGCTATTATGCCCCAAGCCGTTTCGCCTGTCAATAGCACCACTCGTCTGGCGCACTGTCACAGAACACGGTACCACGATTAATGTTGCCACTAACAAACAGAGCTATTATAATCAAAGCGTGAAAATAAGCCAATTACATGACTGGCAACTGAGTATTAACCAGGCTAAACAAGTGCAAAGAGACCTGGCAAATCAGGTGTGCCGGAAAAATGAGGTGACCGAACCTCGCCTTATTGCCGGCTCTGATATTTCGGCACCTGATTCCCATGGCATCGCACATGCTGCCGTGGTTATTTTACGATATCCCGGCCTCGAACTGGTAGAGGTACAAGTAGTCGATGGCAAACCCGGTTTCCCTTATGTTCCGGGTCTATTGTCTTTTCGGGAAATACCTTTTCTCTTGAGCGCCTTCAAAAATTTATCAAACGAGCCTGACCTTCTTCTGGTAGATGGACAAGGTGCTGCTCACCCCAGGCGTTTTGGGCTCGCCTCCCACTTGGGATTGATTCTCGATATACCCACTATTGGCTGTGCCAAATCCAGACTCTGTGGTCAGCATGAACCATTAGTTAACAGGAAAGCTGGTTCATACGCCGAATTAATCGACAATAATGAGGTCATTGGCGCTGCGCTGGTAACTAAAAATAGTGCGACTCCAATTTATGTTTCTATAGGCCACAAGGTTAATTTGCCTGCTGCTTTATTCTGGGTGATGGAATGTTGCCACGGCTATCGCTTGCCAGAGCCTTGTCGTTTAGCTCACCTCGCTGCTGGCGGTAAATATCAGACCTCGAAATCACTCGCACCAAGTAAAATTTGATCTGCCTAGACTGAAGGGAGAAGAGAATATGCAAGAGGAAAAAGAGAAGTTAGAAACCATGCGCCGCCGGATCTATGACACAATGGTGCGTCTTTGATATAGCCAACAGAGAGAAGGAGATAGCTCAACTTGAAGCTCAGGCATCGCAACCTGATTTTTGGCTTGATCAAGCTAAGGCGCAACTTACTATGCGCCGATTGGATGCGGCCAAGGCTGTTGTAGCCACCTGGCGCGGATTGGAAAGGAAAATTACTGACCTTGATGAAATAACAGCACTGGTTATCGAAGAACAGGACCTATCGCTTCGAGAAGAAATTCAGCATGAAGTTGAAAACCTAGAAGCTCATCTTGACAGTTTGGAAATTCAACTGATGCTGAATAGCGAGTACGATGCCAGAGATGCTATAGTAGCCATTCATGCAGGTGCCGGTGGCACCGAGTCTCAGGACTGGGCAGAGATGCTATTAAGGATGTATCTTCGCTGGGCAGAAAGGCAACACTATCAGGCTGAGATTCTGGATACTTCTCCAGGCGAAGAGGCCGGCATTAAAAGTGCTACTATTGAGGTTAGAGGCGAACATGCCTATGGGTATTTAAAATCGGAACACGGGGTTCACCGGTTAGTCCGACTATCACCGTTCGATGCTGACCATGCTCGACATACTTCGTTTGTTCTGGTTGAAGTATTGCCTGAGGTAAAAGAACAGACTGAAATCCAGATTAATCCTGAGGACTTAAAAATTGATACCTATCGATCAAGCGGCCCCGGGGGACAGCACATGCAGAAAACGAGCAGTGCTGTGAGAATTACCCATATTCCTACCGGCTTGATTGTTACCTGCGAAAGTCAGAGGTCCCAATATCAGAATAAAGAAAGCGCTCTCAGAGTACTACATGCCCGCCTACTTGAAGTAGAATTAAAGAAGAGGGAGGCGGAGAAGGCAAAACTTAAAGGTAAACGCATTGAGGCAGGTTGGGGTAATCAAATAAGAAGCTACGTTCTCCATCCTTATAAAATGGTAAAGGACCACCGGACTGGTTATGAAACCAGCATTACTACCGCTGTGCTAGATGGAGAGCTGGACGAATTTATTGTGAGTTATCTTAGATCGAAAGTGGGAGAGGAAAAATGATAAAACGTTTTCTATTGGTTTTCTTAATCATTATTTTGCTGGCTATTCCATCGATAGTGCATGCCGGTGAAGATATCTCTTTAATCGACAGCGCCACCGAGAATCATTTTCCTTCTGCTCTGGTTTTTAAAATGAAAGCGGAAAGTTCCAGCGATATCATTCGGATCAGACTCAATTACCAGGTCGAAAAGATGAATTTTGCCAGAGTTGTTAGCGAAGCCTGGCCGGAGTTTGTGCCGTCGCCCCGGGTTGAAGCCAGATGGATTTGGGATATGCGGAAGGCAAGCCTGCCGCCATCAGCAACAATTCACTACTGGTGGATAATAGAAAATAAATCCGGCAGCAAATTGGTAACCACCTCAAAGACAATTCGATTTAACGATAATCGTTATAATTGGAAAAGTGTTTCTTCGGGAAAATTGACTATGCACTATTATGAGCTCAACCAATCAACAGCAAACGAGTTGATGATAGCTTCTCAACAAGCGGTAGAAAAATTGGCAGAAGCTACTGGCGTTCGTCTTGAAAAACCGGTTGAGCTGTATATTTATGCCAGTTCAAAAGACTTACAGGGCTCGATGGTTTTCCCCAGGGAATGGACAGGCGGCACTGCTTTCACGCAACATGGCATTATTGCCATTGGCATTTCATCACAAAATCTGGATTGGGGGAAAAAAGCCCTGGCGCATGAGCTGGCACATATGGTGACACACCAGTTGACTTTCAGTCCTTATGGCGCCAATCTGCCGACATGGCTTGATGAGGGCCTTGCCATGCATGTGGAAGGTGAACTGGACTCCAGCATGCGGTCATACCTCAAAAAGGCTGTTGATAAGCAGAAACTCATTTCAGTTCGCAGCCTGTCCAGCCCTTTTTCCGCGAAATCAGAAGAAGCCTATCTTTCCTACGCTCAGAGCCAGAGCATAATCGAATTCCTGCTACGCAATTATGGCAAAGACAGCATATCCAACCTGCTAAGGCTTTTGAAAGAAGGTTATAGTATTGATGAGGCATTGACCAAAACCTACGGCTTCGATCAGGATGGACTTGATTCGCTGTGGGGCAAATCGCTGAAATTGTCGGGAGGACCACTCGTGCCTTCTTTAAGCATGAACCCATTATTCCCTATTCAATTCATGCCATATTCCAGATTAATAATCCGGTAACTTCTGCTTTTCGCTGAAAACAATTTTTAAATAAGCTGGTAAAGTAAACATGAAAAACTCGTTCACTATTCACGACCTTCCTGCAGCCGAACGCCCCAGAGAGCGACTGTTAAAACTTGGCACGGAGGCGCTATCCACTCAAGAAGTACTGGCGCTGATACTGGGTAGAGGTATAAAAGGTGAATCTGTTTGGGTCACAGCACAAAATCTGCTTACCACGTTCGGCAGCCTCAAAAGCATTGCTAATGCCTCAATCACTGAGTTGCGTCAGGTAAAAGGTATTGGATTGGCCAAAGCAACGCAAATTAAAGCGGCATTCGAACTTGCCAAACGACTCGACCATTCTTCAGACCAAATATCCGGAATAAAGGTCAAATCCCCTGAAGATGTTATCAGAGTAGTGAAGAATAAGCTAAAGGGCAAGAAAAAAGAGCATTTCCTGGTGCTTTCTCTGGATACTAGAAATCACCCTGTAGACATTCAAACCATTTCTATTGGCAGTCTCGATTCCAGCATTGTGCATCCCCGCGAGGTATTCAAAGAAGCCATCTCGTCCTGCGCCGCCTCAGTAGTTTTTGTGCACAATCATCCTTCCGGGGACCCTGAGCCATCAGAAGAAGACATTAAGTTAACCAAACGCCTTGTCGAAGTTGGTGAAATTATGGGAATTGACGTTCTGGATCATGTCATCGTCTGTGATAGCCATTATTTAAGCATGAAGGCGAAGAACTTGCTTTAATGTCAGAGCACATTCTGATTTGGAGGTAGCCATGGCGTACGAATACGAAATTAACGAATACGCTAAAGAAGAATCATGGCGCATGTTTCGGATAATGGGAGAGCTGGTAGAAGGATTTGACAAGCTTTCAGGCTTGGGCCCGGCAGTCAGCTTCTACGGGTCGGCCCGGATCAAACCTGATGATAAGCTTTACGTTCAAACCGAAGAAATAGCCTATCGCCTTGGCACGCTCGGCTTTGCCATCATTACTGGCGGCGGGCCAGGTGTTATGGAGGCGGCAAACAAAGGAGCGCTCAGGGCAGGAACCAGGTCAATCGGGCTTAACATTGAACTGCCTGAAGAGCAGGCCTGCAATGATTATACTACAAAATCAATTACCTTTCGGCATTTTTATGTCCGCAAATTGATGCTGGTGAAATATGCTACCGCGTTTATCATAATGCCAGGTGGCTTGGGGACTCTTGATGAATTAGCTGAAGTGCTCACATTAATGCAAACACGCAAGATCAAGCCTTTTCCGGTAATTATGTTTGATAGCAGTTACTGGAAAGGATTTCTCGACTGGCTCCGCGGCACAGTTCTGGCAGAAGACCTGGTTTCTGAAGAGGATTTCGACTTATTGAGAATCTGTGACGAAACAAATGCCGTTGTCGATGTCGTTCAGGAATGGTATATCAAGCAGGAAATTGTGGGGAAGAAGGCTGTAGCCAGAACACACTAGAAAATGCAACGGGCATCTCCAGGCATCTCAGCAAAATGCCCAGTCTAATGAAATCTCTTCCCGATAGCTGGGTATTGCTATGTTCCAGCCGTTTTTATCTCCTACCAGGCTGGCAAAACGCTCTGCGGCATTTGCCTCGCCATGAGTGATGAATAGCCGTCGCGGCGGCTTTTTGAAACCATAGAGCCATCGCAATAGCTGATTCTGGTCAGCATGCGCTGAAAACCCATTTATCTGTGCCACCTTCGCTTTTACTGGATAATATTGACCCAATATCCTTACCTCGTCGGCGCCATCAACAATTCTCCTACCCAGGGTGCCATCTGCTTGATATCCAACAAAGAGTATCGTGCTCTCCTGTCTGGAGATGTTTGCCACTAGATGATGCTTTATCCTGCCGCCGGTGCACATTCCCGAACCTGCGATAATAATAATAGTCCCGGCTATATGGTTTATTGCCTTTGATTCATCTATCGTCCTCACCAGATGTAATCCCTGAAAATGAAAGGGGGATTTTCCATGGTCAACAAGGCGCAGCATATCCTTGTCGAATGATTCAGGATGCTTTTCAAAAACATCGGTAACGCTAACTGCCATCGGGCTATCAACAAAAACCATTATGTGAGGTATGCGATTCTCTATCAATAGCTTATTCAAGTAATAGAGGACTTCCTGTGTTCTCTCCAGAGCAAAGCTGGGAATGACTACATTGCCCTTCGATTCAACAGTTGCATTGATGACATCAGCAAACTCATTAGCTGATTCTTCCGGACTGGGTAGCACTCGATCTCCATAAGTGGACTCCACAAGAACATAATCAGCCTCTTCAAACAGAGTGGGGTCATTTAGTATGGGTTTCTCCCACCGCCCGATGTCACCCGGAAATATAATTGTTCTCCCTTCCTGTCCCTCCCCTATCCTCACCTGGATCATAGCCGAGCCAAGAATATGCCCCGCATCATGAAAGGTCGCTTCAATGCCTTCGCTAATAGCGAAGGTCTTATTATACGCCCTCGGTGAGAACAGGGGAACGGAAGATTTAGCATCATCCGGCGTATATAGTGGTGTTTCCGGATAAGGTCCTCTTCTGCCCTCCCTGTCATGCCTTTTCTTTTTGAACTCCACATCTTCCACCTGCAGCCTTGCCGCATCCATAAGGGTAATTTCAGCGATTTCAGCGGTAGCAGGCGTGCAATAAATGGGATTATCGAAACCCTCCCGCACCAATTTGGGTACCAAACCACAATGATCCAGATGAGCATGAGTCAAAAGGATTGCATCCAGGTTTTTAGGCGAAAAAGTAAGTGGCGCCCAATTGCGGTCTAAATGCTGTCTTTCCTGGTAAAGCCCGCAATCAACCAAAAACTTCGCCCGGTTGGCTTCAACAAGGTATCGTGAGCCGGTGACACTTTGGGCACCGCCGAGAAATGTTAATTTAATCTTCATAAACTAATATACAAGAACCAGCCCTAAACGATGTCCGTGTGGTATATCACCAGCTTGTACTCTTGCACCTATTGGGTAAATGTCCCAACCTACCTTTGTGGCCATGGTATACACATCCATTCCCATCCCCTCCATTGAAGACCTGGCTTTCAGTGGATACCGGCAACCTTGACCGGTAACTAAAGCGCTGCACTCTTGCTTGGGACAGAAAAATAGCTTGCAAGGCCCCAGGGCAAAGCCCAGAGCCAGATGATACCCGTCATAAAAAGCATCAGCTTCAATCTTGGACACAATCTCATACATCTTCAATGCAGTTGGAACATGGGAGCCAACTTTAAGCACATGCTGTCCGGTCAGAAGCTCAGAAGGCACTCGAATGTCACAGAAGATGCCATATTTGAACTTATTCACCAGCTCCCTGACATCTTTTACATCCATGCTGTTTGGTGGGCAATGCGCATTAGTTCCATACCATTCACACTTTGGATACCTGCATTTGGCGCGGACACGTTCATCCACAACAATCATGTCAGTAGTGATGGTTTTGGCATCCGTTGCACCTAACTCTACAGCCTTCGCCCGATACTTTTCCAAATCGCTTTTTAGCAGGTCTTCTGGAACTTTTTCGATAATCTTCCTGGACATATACAGCCTCTCGTTTTATAATACCACCATTGTAACACATTAAGGCAATGGTATTGTTATCTTCTGTAATTTCAACTCATATTTGCTCAAAATTCAAAGCCGTATTATACTGTCACACTATATAGGCAGAAATTAGCCGATAAGTCACCTTCAGCATAGGCAAAGTTCTAATAAGGAATTAAGATGCGATTAATTCAAAGACCAGCAATTTTAGCAGTCCTGCTCTGTGTCATAGCATTACTGCCTCTTGTGACCGGCTGCGTACTCCAGTCAGCTCAAGGAGTACTGAACTTATCAGATGCCGGGCCTATAACTCTGGATCCGGCGGTTTCCGGTGAATTGTCCTCTCATACATACATTATGCAGATATTTAGTGGCTTGGTGAGCCTTGATGATGAACTAAAGCCGGCACCGGATATTGCTGAACGCTGGCAGAAGAGCTCAGACGGTAAAACATATCTTTTCTATCTCAGGAAAGGCGTTAAATTCCACGACGGCAAAGAAGTTACTGCACATGATATCAAATTTTCCTGGGAAAGAGCCTGCAATCCTAAAACGAGGTCACAGACGGCGTCAATGTATCTCAATGATATTGTTGGTGCCAATGATGTAATTTCAGGCAAAACCACGGAAATAAAGGGCATAGAGATAATTGATGATTACGCACTCAAGGTAACTATTGACGCTCCCAAAGCTTACTTCTTAGCCAAACTATCGTATCCCACTGCTTTTATCGTTGATAAAGATAATGTGGCACAAAGAGAACAATGGTGGCGCAAGCCAAATGGAACAGGACCATTCAAGCTCAAGGAATGGCAGGAGGGCAAAATCCTGTCATTACAGCCCAATGAGCTTTACTATCAGCAAATGACTAAACTCAGCCGGGTAGATTTTCATCTTTTGGCAGGTACGCCCATGGAATTGTATGAGACAGGTAAAATAGACGTGGCACAGATATATCCAGAATATATCGAGCGAGCCAGCGATAAGAAAGGACCTTTTTACAAGGAATTGACTACATTCCCTGAATTGAGCCTCTATTACATTGGATTTAATGTTCGAAAACCGCCCTTTGATGACGTTAATATTCGAAGTGCCTTCTGCTATGCGGTCAATAAGGAACGGGTTATCAAAATAACCATGAAAGGGACTGTAGCTAAGGCCAGGGGCATCGTACCGCCAGGTATGCCCGGTCATAATGAAAAACTAGCTGGATTTAACTACGATATCGCCAAGGCTAAAAGCCTCATTGCCAATTCGAAGTATGGTAGCGTTGACAAGCTTCCACCCATTGCCATTACTATCTCAGGCTGGGGAGGGAACATCGGAACGGATCTCGGCGCAATCATCCAGGATTGGAGAGAGAATCTGGGGGTTGATGTTACAGTCAGGCAAATCGAACCGCAGATATTCCTCTATCATCTAAATGAGGAGGTTGATGAAATGTTCATGTTAGGTTGGGTTGCTGATTACCCGGACCCTCAAAATTTTTTGGATAACCTGTTTCGTACCGGTGCTTCCTACAATGCGGGTAATTATTCCAACGCTACTTTGGATAAACTTCTGGACCAGGCAGCTATAGAACCCGATTACAATACCAGGATCAATTTATACCACCAGGCAGAGCAAATAGTTTTGAATGAAGCGGCATGCATTCCCTTGTGGTATAACACTACCTATCTTCTCATCAAACCTTATGTCAAGAATTACAGGGTCAATCCTATGGGTATGCCAGCATTCAACCAGGTATATATACAAAAATAGAGCCTGTCCTCCAATGCCCTCTGACAGCAGACTCTCTCACCAGGAGTAACTACTTAGAAAACTCTGAACAAGCCTTCTAAAACTACTTTTTCATAGTCAAATTTACACTTGTTAATTATCTTTGAACCAGGCAATACTACCTCCTCCAGCTCCAATACTGCTCACATCAGCCACTTTAATGCCAATTCTCTCATCTCCATACCAGCGACCTATCGCCAGCGCCACTTCACCATTTGCAGTAAGAGCAACATCTAAGGTGGTGCCTCCCATGTCAGCAGTGATGAGGTCCGGCTCGCCGATGATTTTGCCCAGATAAGCTGCACCAGCCGGTGCTGCCGCAGGGCCGAAACCTACCAGATATACCGGCTTTTTAATAAGTGACGGCACAGATTGCGCCAACTGGTTTGTTTGCATGATGAGAAGCTGACCTTTAAATCCAGCAGCCTTGAGCTTGTTCTCAAGATTGGTCATATACCTTGATACAATTGGTCCCACACAAGCACTTATGATGCAGGTGCTTTCTCGAGCATATTCACCCATAGTAGGTAAAATATCGCTGGAGCAGGTAATAAATACCCCATCAATCTCTCTTTTGCAAATTTCTTCCACCTTTTTTTCATTAGCTGGGTTTACATACGAATTTATTAAGCAAATGGCTATTGCTTCCACACCTTCCTTCTGTATCTTCTGGATAACAGCCTTCACTTCCTCTTCCTGAACAGGTCTCAGTATTTCACCCGTAGTCCTGGTAACCTCATCAATGACAAACCGTAGATAGCGGGGCACTATGGGCTCATAGGGAGGAATAAAAGCTTCATACACCTCAAATAGTCGCCGTGCAAAAGAAAAATCGACCACCTGGTTGATCTTGCGGAGCAGGTGGTCGATAGGGACGATACGGTCGTACAGATAACTACCGTAGAAAGACTCTTGAAGTGATTTTGGCTTGAGCATGAGTACCTCCCATCGATTAGTTATCTATATTGTACCATCTTTATAGCTATGAATTACGTATAAAAGCCCCTATTTTTCATTTTTCAACGGACAAATGAAGACTTTTTCGGCAGTCTCTTCCCGCTACAAAGTGCAGGGCGTACAGGAATATACTTCAGGCGGGTGACCTTTTGCTA